>JBCDIM010000014.1:0-75100 GCA_038749105.1 Planctomycetota bacterium | reverse complement strand
TGAAGGGGCGGGGGACGGTGGAGAGCGAAGGGCGCCGGGTGGCTGTCAATCAGACCGGGAACGCGGCTCTGGCGACGGCGGGGACGGGGGATGTGCTGACGGGGGTGATCGGGGGGCTGATGGCGCAGGGGATGAGCGGGTTTGACGCGGCGGTCTTGGGGGTGTGGGCGCACGGGCGGGCGGCGGAGGTGTGGACGGAGGGGCGTGAAGCGGGGGGGATGCTCGCGCGGGAGTTGGCGGACGCGGTGGGGCGGGTGCGGTGGGTCGGGGAGCCATCCCGCTGAAGCGGGATGGCCCGAGGCGTGTGGGTCACGGGTCGGTATGCTGGTCGATGGCGTGTTGGAGGCGGTTGCGGACGAGGGCGCGGAGCTCGGGGGGTTCGAGGATGGTGACCTGGTCGGCGTAGCCGCAGAGCCACCAGGCGATTTCGTCGAGGCCTGAGAGGGTGAAAGAGACGGTGGCGGAGCCGTCGGCGTCGAGGGTGTGGTGTTGGGTGGGGTGCCAGCGGGTCTCGGTGACGTTGGTGGCGACCTTGGGGGTGAAGCGGAGTTTGACGGTGTGGTCGGGGGTGCCGGGGGGTGAGGGGTTGAGCTGCCAGGCGTTGCGGAGCTTGGTCTGGGGGGTGAAGTCGGCGGGGCGTTGGAAGGGGGTGGAGGTGACGGTCACGCGGGTGATGCGTTGGAGCTTGAAGACGCGGACCTCGTCGTGGAGGGTGGAGTAGGCAAAGAGGTACCAGGCTCGGGCGGCGAGGTGGAGGGCGTAGGGGTAGACGCGGAGGCTGGTGAGGGGCGGGTCGAGGGGGGGCTGGTAGTCGAGGTCGATGGCCTTGGAGGAGTCGATCGCCATCTGGAGTTGGGGGTAGAGGGCGGCTTCACGGTCGCCCTGGACGGCGGGGGTGGGGTCGACGGAGATGTAGGCCATCATCTCGGAACAGGCGGCGCGGATGGGCTCGGGGACGGTCGCCATGAGCTTGTAGATGGCGGAGAGTGCGGGGCCGGCGAAGGGGCGGTCGCGTTGGGCGGCGGTGTTTTTGCTCAGGAGCATGAGCCCCAGGGCCTCGGGGACGGTGAGGGACAGGGGGGGCATGTAGAAGGATTTGGAGAGGGTGAGGCCTTGGCCGCGCTTGGAGTCGTAGGGGACGCCGGCGGCTTCGAGGACTTTGAGGTCGCGGTAGATGGTGCGGCGGGAGACGCCGAGGGCCTTGGCGAGCTGACCGCTGTTGAGGGGCGGGCCGGACTGGAGCTGGAGGATCAGTTTGAGCAGGCGCTGGACGCGGGTGGTGTCCATGCGGGGCAGTGTACGGCAAGGATTCTGAAAATCTTGCGGGTTGCGTACCGTCTACGAGTCAGCTTCCCGGTTGACGGCTGGGTCAGCTGGGCGCGGGGATGCCGGAGCGTTCGAGCAGGCCCATGAACTGGTCGGTGAAGACGAAGTTGTGGTCCGGGAATTCGAGGCCGGCCCGGTTCTGATCGATGTGGGAGAACATCAGCTGGATGCGGGCGAAGGGCTGGGCGGAGCCGGTGGCGGGGTCGAGGAGATCGACGGTGCCGGTGGTGGCGGCGCCGGAGGGGTCGAAGCGGTCGAGGGTGGCGGTGTGACGGAGCGTGGTGCCGGGGCCGGGGATGAGGGGCTCGAACTGGGCGCGGGTGATCTTGGCGAGGATGACTTTTTCGCGGAAGTGGCCGGTGTGCCCGACGAGGATGCCGGCGGCCTGGGCCATGCCCTCGATGATGAGGGTGTGGGGCATGTGCGGGACCGCGGGGACGGCGTCGTGGATGACGTCTTCCGCGGCGGAGATGTTCTTGAGGGCGACCAGGGACTTGCCCGGGTCGAGGGTGAGGATGCGGTCGAGCCAGATCCAACGCATGGGGGGGTTGGCCTCGGTGTGCGTTTAGATCTTGCTCTCGACGAACTTCACGACGGCGTCGACGGTGAACACGTTGGAGAAGCTGTCGACGGAGCGGTCCTGGTCGAAGGCTTCGAGATCGACGTGGGGCAGACGCTTGCGGAGCTCTTCCATGCCGTTGTCGGTGACCTTGCCGTCCTGGACGTAGTTGGGGTCGTTGAGGACGTTTTCGGGGAAGAGCTCGGACTGATCGATCTTGATCTCGAAGGCTTTCTCGAGGCGGAAGACGATGTCGAGGAAGTCGATGGACTCGGCCCCGAGGTCGCCGACGAGGGTGGCGTCGGGGGTGACTTCGTCGGCGTCGACGCCGAGGGCGTCTTCGAGGACTTCTTGGACCTTTTCGTAGTTTTCTTCGGACGGCATGTCGGGCCTCGGGGCGGGGCGTGCGGGTTGGGTTTAAGACCTGTGAGCGGAGTGTTATACCGCGTTGGCCGCGGGGACGCCGAGCGGCTCGAGCCTGAACCGGCCCTGGATGGCGGTTTCGCCCTCAACGGTGCCGGTGCCCTGCAGGTCGATCCCGGCGTCGTCGTGGCTGCGGAGGGTGACCTCGACACGCAGGACCTGCCCGGGGCGGACCATCCCGCCGTAGCGGACGTTGCGGACGTCGCGGACGACCCAAGCGGAGTCGGCGTCGTTGAGCCGTTGGGCGAGGCGTTGGCCGGCCTGGACCATGACTTCGAGCATGAGTACGCCGGGCAGGATCGGGAAGCCTGGGAAGTGATCGCCCAAGTATTCCTCGGCGGCGGTCACCGCCTTGATCGCGACGATGCGGTCGTCGCTGATGTCTTCGACGCGGTCGATGAGCTCAAACTTCATACCGGCACGGTAGCCCAAGGCGGACGGCCCCCGCAAACCCGTATGATCCCGGCGATGCCTCAGCCCTCTGCCGTACCTTCTGACCCGTCCGATCTTGACGCCCAGCTGCGTGCGACCGCCGCGGCGTTTGCCGAAGCGTTCGGCGGGCCGCCCACGCACGCCGCGACCGCGCCGGGCCGGGTCAACCTGATCGGCGAGCACATCGACTACTGCGACGGGTTCGTATTGCCCATGGCGATCGAGCGGCAAAGCGTGGTGGTGGCCCGCCCCCGGAGAGACACCACGGCCAAACTGCGATCCACCGCATTGCCGGGCGAGGCGGTGTTCGATGTGGACAGCGCCCCCGTCCCGCTGGGCGAGCCGGAATGGTCACGGTACCTGCGTGGCATTGTGGCGTCGGGGTACACGCCGCAGGGCTTCGAGCTGATGCTGGATTCCAACGTGCCGCCGGGCGGAGGGCTGTCGAGCTCGGCGTCGATCGAGGTCGCCACGGCGACGCTCTTCGAGTCGATGTTCGGTTATCAGCAGGACGCGGCGACGCGGGCGCTGCTGTGCCAGATGGCGGAGCACCGGTACGGCGGGACGCCCTGCGGGATCATGGACCAGTTCGCGTCGTCGCTGTGCCGGGCGGGGCACGCGCTGCTGCTGGACTGCATGGACCGGTCGGTCGAGCATGTGCCGTTGGCGGATGCGGATGTGGTGGTCTTGGTCATCAACAGCAACGCGCCGCACGAGCTGTCGGGGGGGGAGTACGCCGAGCGTCGTCAGCAGTGTGCCGACGCACTCAAGGTGGTCGGGAAGGCGAGCTGGCGCGGGGTGACTGAGGCGGACGTGGCGGCGGCGGAGGGTGCGATGGATGCGACGACGTTCGGGCGTGCCCGGCATGTCGTGTCGGAGATCGATCGGACGCGGCGGGCGGCGGATGCGTTCAAGGCCAGCGACTGGTCGGCGGTCGGGTCGCTGATGTTCGCCAGCCACGACTCGCTGCGCGACGACTTCGCGGTGAGCACGCCGGAGCTGGACTGCTTGGTCGATCTGGCGGCCCAGCGGTGCCCAGACGGCGGGGTGATCGGGGCACGGATGACCGGCGGCGGCTTCGGCGGCTGCACGGTGACGCTGGCCCGGGCCGACGCGGTCGAGGAGCTGATCGCGTTCATCTCGGCGGGCTACGAGGCCGAGACGGGCAAGCGGCCGACGTGTTTCGTGACCCGGCCGGCGCAGGGGGCACGGCCGTTGCCGTTGCCGCAGACGTAAACCTCCAAGTGGTGGGTGGGGTGTTGCGCTGAAGGCCGGTTTCGGGCGGACCGATCTATGCTCTTGTGATGCCGGTCACCCTCCGAGCCGCGACCGTCCGGGATGTCCCCGCGATGGGGCGGATCATCAATGACGCCGCCGAGTTTGGGCTGATGCTGCCCAAGAGCCTCGCTGCGCTGTACGAGAACGTGCGGGAGTTCCAGGTCGCGGTGAACGACGAGGATGCTGTGGTGGGCTGTTCCGGGCTGTCGATTGTTTGGGCGAACCTCGCGGAGCTGGCGTCGCTGGCGGTCGACCCCGACTACCGGGGCCAAGGCCTGGGCAAGCGGCTGGTGCAGGCTTGTCTGGAGGAGGCGGCGACGCTGGGCATCCGGCGGGTGATGACGCTGACCTACGAGCAGGTGTTCTTCGAAAAGCTCGGGTTTACGGTGGTTGATCGGATGAACCTGCCGCACAAGGTCTGGGCCGAGTGCGTGCGGTGCCCGAAGCACGACGCGTGTGACGAGATCGCGATGATCCGGACGCTGGAGCATGTGCCGGAGCCGGAAGCGGTGCCGGAGCCACCGAGCGCGGCGGCGGCGAGCTACGCCGTGCCCGTGACGCTCTCGGCCACCCGCAAACCGCCGGAGAGATGAAGCGTCCGCGCCGGTCTCGCGCTACACTCCCCGCACATGTCAACCCTGCCCCCCTGGCTCGTCCCGATCGCCGAGTCGGCGCACCCCCGTGCGCTGGCGGACGCGATCGTGTCGATCGACCCGGCGAAAGCCGAGTCCACGCCGGTGATCGCCGACGGTTCGCGCGGGTCTTCGACCAGCCTGCTGACGGGTGTGCTGCAAGGCCACCTCAAGGCGACGGTCTTGCTGGTGGTCGCCCACCTCGATGAGGCCGACGACGCGCTGGATGACCTGGAGCGGTTTGCGGGGCTCAGTGTCGAGCGGTTTGGGGCGCTCGAGGTATTGCCTGGGGAGTCGTCGATCAACCTCGAGCTGTTGGCGGAGCGGCTGGCGGTGGTCGAACGGCTGGGTGATCCGGAACAGGCCAAGCCGGACGTGCTGGTCGCTCCCGTGCAGGCCTTGATGCAGCGGGTGCCGGGGCCGAAGTCGGTCGCCGAGTTCTCGCTCACGCTCAAGCCCGGCACCGAATTCCCGCCGGGTCGGCTCCTCGACTGGCTCGACCGTGCGGGCTACACCCGGCAGGACGGCATCGAACAGCCCGGCGACTTCGCGGTCCGTGGCGGCATCCTCGACCTGTACCCCGTCGCCGGCTCCAGCCTCGACACCACCGGCCAGCCGCGCGGCGCGGTCCCCGTCCGCCTCGACTTCTTCGGCGACGAGCTCGACACCCTCCACCGCATCGGTGACGACCTGCTGGGCTCCGCAGAAGCTCTCGAGTCCGTCAACCTCATCGGCGGTCGGCCCGAAGCCCTGCAGCAGCACACCGACCTCGTCTCACTGCTCGACCTGCTGCCGCCCGACACCGTGCCCGTGCTGCACGAGGTGATGGAGCTGACCGAACAAGCCCGCGGCTACTTCGAACGCCTCACCGACCCCCGCGGCATCACCGGCCCCGACACGCTCTTTCAAAAGCTCACCCGCAAGCCGCACATCGTGGTCAACGCCTATGCGTCGCGTGCCGGATCAAGCGCGGACCACCGCGTCGAACTCCCCCTCGAACCACTGCCGGCCTTCGACACCGACGCCAAGGCCGCGGTCCGAGAGCTCGCCGAACTCACCGACACCGGCGAGGTGCATGTGCTGTGCCGCAAGCCCGCCGAGCTGCAACGGCTGACCGAATTGCTGACGGAGCTTGCCCCTGAATACGCCGACGCGGTGCACCTCCACGACGGGGCGATCCACCGCGGTTTTGTGTGGAATCGCGATAACGACACACCGTTGATTTTGGTTCCGCACCACGAGCTGTTCCACCGCTTCGAAACCCGCCGCCGCGTGCGACGCATCACCGCGGGACAGCAGGCCAACGACGCCTTCCTCGACCTCGACGTTGGTGATGTGGTCGTCCACGTCGATCACGGCATCGCCCGCTTCACGGGCCTCAAGACCATGCGTCGCAAGGGGCAGGCCGAGGAATACCTGACGCTGCAGTTCGCGCAGAAGGCGTTGCTGCATGTGCCGGCCGCGCAGATCGATCTGATTCAGCGGTACGTCGGCGGGTTCGAGGGCCGACCCCCGCTGTCGATCCTTGGCGGCAAGACGTGGAACCGGCAGAAGCAGCAGGTCGCCGAGGCGGTGAAGGACATGGCCGCGGAGCTGCTGCGGGTGCAGGCGGCGCGGGCGACACAGCCCGGGATCCGATACCCGGCCGACACCGCCTGGCAGCACGAGTTCGAGGCCGAGTTCCCTTACGACGAGACCGACGATCAGCTCGCCGCGATCGCCGCAATCAAGCAGGACATGACCGGCGAGCAGCCGATGGATCGGCTGATCTGCGGCGATGTCGGGTTCGGCAAGACGGAAGTCGCGATCCGGGCCGCGTTCAAGGCCGCCGAGTTCGGGAAGCAGGTCGCGGTGCTGGTGCCGACCACGGTGCTGGCCGAGCAGCACGAACGCACCTTCCGGCAACGCTTCGCCGACTACCCGTTCACGGTCGCGTCGCTGTCCCGCTTCAAGACCGCCAAGGAGGCGAAGAAGACGCTCGAAGACGTATCAAAAGGCCGCGTTGACATCCTCGTCGGTACGCACCGCCTGCTGTCTGACGACGTCCGCTTCGCCGACCTGGGCATGGTCATCATCGACGAAGAACAACGCTTCGGCGTCGAGCACAAGAACAAGCTGCTGTCGTTCCGGCTGACCGCGGACGTGCTGACGCTGACCGCTACGCCGATTCCGCGGACGCTGCACATGTCGATGATCGGGCTGCGGGACATCTCATCGCTGAGCACTGCGCCGGTGGATCGCCGGGCGATCGTGACCGAGGTCGTGCCCTACGACAACGCCCGGATCAAGCAGGCGATCCAGCGCGAGCTGGCCCGTGACGGGCAGGTCTACTTCGTGCACAACCGCGTGCACAACATCCAGACCGTGGCCGACGACTTGCAGCAGCTGGCCCCGGACGCGCGGATCATCATCGGGCACGGCCAGATGCCCCCCCGGAAGTTGGAAGAGGTGATGCTTTCATTCATCCGCAGAGAGGCCGACATCCTGGTCTCAACGACGATCATCGAGTCGGGCATCGACATCCCGACCGCGAACACGATGTTTATCAACCAGTCGGATCACTTCGGGCTGGCCGAGCTCCATCAACTCCGGGGTCGGGTGGGGCGGTCGAAGCACCGGGCGTACTGCTACATGCTGCTGCCGCCGGACCGGAGCGTGAACGAGGTCGCGGCCAAACGGCTCAAGGCGATCGAAAACTACTCGATGCTCGGCGCCGGGTTCAAGATCGCGATGCGGGACCTCGAGCTGCGTGGGGCGGGCAACCTGCTGGGGGCCGAGCAGTCCGGGCACATCGCGGCGGTGGGCTACGAGATGTACTGCGTGCTCTTGGAGCAGGCGACCAAGCGGCTGAAGAACGAGACGCTGATCGAGCCCGCCAAGACCCACCTCGAGCTGGGGATCGCCGGCACGCTTCCGAAGCGGTATATCCCGTCCGACAAGCACCGCATGGACGCGTACCGCCGGCTGACCCGGGCCGACACGCTGCCCGCTCTGGCCGAGGTCGTTTCCGATCTGACCGACGCCTACGGCAAGCCGCCCGACGCCGCTCAACGCTTCCTCGACCTGCAGGAGATCCGGGTTGCCGCGAGCACGCTCGGGATCGCACTGCTCAAGCGTGAAGCCCCCGATCTGATCTTCGAGTCGCAGCCCCCCGCGACCGCCACCACGCTGATGCCGCTGTTCGACACCGCCCCGGGACGAGCCACCGAACTGGACGACACGACCGTATATTGGCGTCCTCCGTCGGGCTATCTCGAGGATGACGCGACGCTCTTGGCGGTGCTCCGCAAGCTGTTGGTCCGGCCGGTCGCCGGATCGTCTGGCGATCACGCTCACGCTGCGGGCGCGGCAACGGCGTCCTGAGGTTTCTTCGGGGTGGTCGTCTAGCGACGAAGCCAAGGAGCTGTGTGTTGGTCGGATGGCTTCAACCGCTCTGCCGCGTGGTCCATGACCCCGGGCTGACGCCGAACGCCCGCTTGAAACACTTCGAGAAATAGAGCGGGTCGGTGAACCCTACGGCACGAGCGCACTGCCTCACACTCATCCCGGTCGTGCCGAGCAACACCTGGCTGCGGTTCATCCGCATCATGTTCAGATAGGCGTGTGGGGTCATGCCGGTTTCCGCCACGAACTGTTGCCGGAGGTGTCCCGGTGACAGCGAGCGCTCCGACATCGCGCTGCTGATGGTGAGCCCCGGATCGGCGTAGTGCTGGTCGAGCCAGTCTCGCAGCGCCCGGGCTTCGGGATGGATGGTTGTCAGCTGGTCCCATCGCTGCAACAGGGCGAGCAGGACGCTGAAGAGGCTGTCGATGATGCCCGCGGAGCCCGGCTGCCGGTGATCGAATTCTTCTCGGAGCAGTTTGGCTGTTCGGCTAAACGTCTGCTGCTGATCTTGAACGACCGGCACGCGCCCATCACCCCGCGGGTACTGCTTGCTGTGGATGTAGACGTTGCGGAAGCCGTCGTGGGAGACTTCGCTGTGCGGCAGGTGCGGGGGCATGCACACGATGGTCCCGGGGGCGAAGGGGATCTTGGCGTCTCCGACGGTGGCCGTGCCGGTCCCGTGGGTGTAGAGCACGATTTCCCACGTCGTGTGCTGGTGCTTTGGAAAGTCAAGCCGAAGCTGGTCCAAGGCACCGATGCTGACAAACGTTTCCATCGGCGAAGTTTCCATCAACCCCGCGGTTTTGTCCATAGCCAACGCGGGCCGCACCAAGCATCATTCCGGCTCGAAATCACACCCGCCTCGACCCCCCGCTCAGGAGACCAGCCATGGACATAAACCAAGCCCTTATCGACCTCGGTGTCAGCGATGCCACCCTCACCTCCCAAGAGCGTCAAGCTCTAGACAGCGACGGCTACGTGGTTTTGGAAGGCGTGATTGACTCCGCCTGGTTAGAGGGTTTACGCGGGACCTTCGAGGCCCTGTACGAGCGTGAAGGAGCGTCCGCAGGGTCCGAAGTCCATCAGGAAGCGGGGACGCGGCGGCTGTCCGACCTGGTCAATAAGGACGAGCTGTTTGATCGTGTGTACACCCACCCGCGTGTGCTGGCCGCGGTCGCCCATGTGCTGCAGAGGCCCTTCAAGCTCTCGTCGCTCAACGCCCGGGAAGCCCAGGCCGGGACGGGCCTGCAGGCGCTGCACGCCGACTGGGGCGATGCTCAGAAACACGGCGACGCGTTCCACGTTGTGAACTCGCTCTGGCTGCTCGACGACTACCTGCCAGACAACGGCTCGACCCGGGTGGTGCCAGGGACCCACCGCTTAGGGGCACCCGCGGATCATCTCGACGACCCCAAGGCGGCCCACCCCGATCAAGTCGTGCTGACCGCTCCTGCCGGGACCGTCGTCGTGATCAACTCCCACCTCTGGCACGGCGGCACGACCAACACCAGCGGCAAGCCCCGCCGGGTCTGCCACAGCTACTACACCGCCCGTGAACACCCGCAACAGCTCGACCAGGCGGCCTACATCCGCAAGCGCGTCTACGACCGCCTGTCGCCTGCAGCCCGTTGGGTCTTGGATGTGTGAGTCTCCGTGCTTCACGCGGAATCATCCCGCGCCCTCTCGGCCTCCGTGGTGAATCCCCCTTTGCAGAACACGAAACGGTCGGTATGCTCACAGCAGCTGACGAGCAGCTAACCGTCCGTGTAAAGGGATCATCCCGCTCGCCCCACTTTCTACATCCACCTGACTTCCAGCCCGCGGCATACGGACACCGGGCACCATTGGAAGGAAGGTCTCCGCCATGACTCAGTCTGAACGTCCGTCTGTGCCCGCCCCGTCGGGTGACATGTCTCTGCCCGTGCGCCCCGAGCTTTCGCATCTGAAAAACCAGGCCAAACGTCGGCTGGAAGCGCTGCGTCGCTCTGATCCGAAGACCAAGCTCAGCACCGCCCAGTTCGCCCTGGCCCGCGACTACGGCTTCTCGAGCTGGCGTGAGCTCAAGACCCACGTCGATCAGCTGCAGCAACGGATCGACGGTCTGCTGACCGCGGTCAAGACGGGCGATACCAAACGTATCCAGTCCGAGCTGTCGGTTGACCCCACGCTCGCCAACGCGGCGGTGGACAACCGGCAACTCCGCGTGCTGCCCACCGACACCCGGGCGATGCGGCTGCTGCATGTCGCGGTGGGGGCGCGTCAACAGCCTTCGATCCAGACGCTGCTCCAACTCGGGGCGGACCCCAACCTGCGGAACGCCGATGGCCGGATGCCGATGCACGACGCCTTCGAGCTGGGGCTGTGGCAGGAGCCGGTCAGCCGCTGGTTCATGGAGCACGGCGGCCGGTATGACACGGCCCTGGCCGCTGCGGTCGGGACGCTGGACCCGCTGCGGGCGCTGCTTGATCAAGACAGCGCGTCGGCCAACGACCTGACGACGAACCTCGTCCCGTTGGCGTGGGCGGCGTGTGGTTGGCAGGCCGAGGCGGCCCGGCTGCTGCTGGACTACGGCGCGCAGTACACCGATCCGCCGGCCCGCGATCATGTGCTCTGGGCCTTGGCCGCCACCGAGTCGCACGCGGTGCTCCGCGTGCTCTTGGAGCATGGCCTGGATCCCAATAGCCGTTACGACGACGGCGACACGCTGCTGCACCGGGCCCTCCGCTCGAAGCTCAGCACCTCGGGGGTGGAGTTCGCCCAGGCCTTGCTCGACCACGGCTTCGACGCGAACGCGGCTGACAGCAAAGGCCTGACCCCGCTTGCCCTGGCGGTGGCGATGGACGGCGGCGATGTCCGCGCTCACGCCGACGATGTGCTCATCGGAACGAAGCAGTTCGGCGACCTGATCGACTTGTTGCGGAAGCACACGGATGATGCGGAGGTGATTCTTGAATCGGCCCCGAGCCCTTCTGCCGATGACGCCGCGTCGTCCGCCTCTGGCTTTGGACGCTTGGCGATGGTGGCCTTCCCGGTGGCTGATCTGGCACGGAGCCGGGCTTTTTATGAGGGCGTCCTCGGGGCAGAGGTGCTCAGCGCGAGCGACAACGCGATCGATCTGAAACTTGGCGACGTGCGGATCCGCGCTTACGTCCACCTTGGCGAATACCAGCGGCAACACTCGGGGCTCGGGTTCCTTGTCGAAGACCTCGACGCGAAGGTCCAAGCGTGGCGGGCGCGAGGTGTGGCCTTCAACGGTGACCTCCGGGAAGAGCCGCACGGCTTCCGGGGGATCACGATCCGCGACCCGGACGGCAACCTGTTCGATGCGGTCGATGCCCGGCGTGCGGATCGGTTCGATGAGCCGCCCGGCCCGACGCAGCAGACGATGGACGCGCTGGAGCAGGCGTTGGACGCGGGGGATGCCGGGGCGATGCGTGGGCTGCTGGACCGGTTCCCGTCTTTGATCGATCACATCGGCGGCCAGTGGACGCAGCCGTTGTTGCACCGGGCGGCGTACGCGGGGCATGCGGCGGTGGTGGGCTTGCTGCTCGAACGCGGGTTCGAAGTCAACAAGCGTGACAAGAACGACAACGCCTACGCGCTGCACTTCGCGGCGGAGATGGGGCATCTGTCGGTTGTGCAGCGGCTCGTGGAGGCGGGGGGCGATGTGCACGGCCAGGGCGATGAGCACGAGCTCGGCGTTTTGGGCTGGGCGACCTGCTTCGGGCAGGTGCGACTTGAGGTCGCTGAGTATCTCATGGAACGTGGGGCCGAGCCGCATCTGTTCAGCGCGATCGCCTTGGGGATGGTGGATCGGGTGCGCGGGATGCTGGAAGCCGACTCTTCACTGGCCGGCAAAATTATGAGCAAGCACGAGCACCACCGCACGGTGTTGATGCATGCGGCGAAGTGCGGCCGGCCGGAGATGGTGGAGATGCTGCTGGAGTTCGGGGCAAACCCGCTGGCGGTTGATGGTGCGGGGCAGACGGCGATGACGTTTGCGACCGACAAAGCGGTGATCGCGCAGCTAACCGAGGCGGGGGCCGAGCTGGACCTGCTCGGAGCACTGAACAGCGGGGCGTTCGACGTGGCCGAGCGGCTGTTGGAGCAGGACCCCGGTCGGCTTGGGCCGGAGGGGGCGGACAGCAAGGCGTTGCACCTCGCGGTGGCGGGGGACAAGCCGGACGCGGTGCGTTGGCTGATCGAGCACGGCGTGGACATCGACGCGCGTCGGGAGTTGTGGGGCTGCCTGCACACGGCCTTGCACGTCAGCGTAGAGCACAACCGGCCGGAGATCTTGCGGATGCTCCTGGACGCGGGTGCCGACCCCAGCATCAAAGACAGCGTGTACGACGCGACGGCTTTGAACTGGGCGGAGCACTTCAAGCGGGCCGAGCTGGCCGAGCTGATCAAATCGTACGGCGGGAAGCCGGCGGTCACGGTGAGCGACGAGCTGCGTGAGCGGTGGCGGCAGGCCTTGTCGATGGACACCACGGTCGCGCGGGTGGTGTCGCTGCTCGACGAGCACCCGGAGCTGCTGGAGGTGCACCCCTGGCCGGGGTCTGAGATGACGGCGTTGGAGGCGATGGCGTATCGCTGCGTCTGGCACCGGCCCGCGGCGCACGAGATCGTGAAGTATCTGATCGCGCTCGGGGCACGGCACCGCTTCCAGACCGCGGCCCGGGCGGGGGTGTTGGAGCGGGTCGAGGCGATGCTGGGCGATGATCCGTCGTTGCTGAATCAGCGTGACGACCGGGGCCGGACGGCGTTGTACCGGGCCTCGTGTGTGTACGGCGATTTCCCGATGGGCACCCGCGTAGCGGCCCTCCTGCTCGATCAGGGGGCGGAGGTCGATCTGTACAGCGCCTGTGCCTTGGGGATGGTGGATCGGGTCGAGACGCTGATCGGCGAGGACCCGTCGGCGGTCAATCGGGTCGATCCCGATGGGTGCACGGCGTTGCAGTGGTCGGTCCGGCCGAGGGAACGCTGGATGGAGTCGCGTGGGCTGCCGAGGGATGCGTACCTGCGGATCTCGCGGCTGCTGCTGGAGGCCGGTGCGGCGGTGGAGACGCCGAACCGTCAGGAGGACGGGATGCAGGCGTTGCACCACGTCGGGGAGTGGGCGGGGGATGAGCGGCAGGCCCGGCTGTTGATCGACCATGGAGCGGACATCAACGCGGCGGCGGAGCAGAACGGCTGGACGCCGCTGGACTACGCGGAGGACCGGGGGCGCGACGGGATCGCGGCGTTGCTGCGGTCGCTGGGCGGGGAGGTGTCGGGGAGGCGCTGAGTCTGCACCACGGAGGCACGGAGCACGCAGGGATCACACGCAGCGAGTGTTCGCCGTGCCTTGCGTGTCTCCGTCGTCTGTGTGAATCAGAAGTGGAACCGGCCGCGGAGCTCGGGGGGCATCATGGGGCAGGCTTCGGTGGGCTTCTTGAACAGGCGGTGGCGGATCGCGGCGACGCGGTCATAGCCCCAATCGCGGACCGGGCGAGGGATGATGGCGAGGGTGCTGGCGAGGAGCTTCCAGCCGCCGCCGATCTGGCGGAGGATGTGGAAGACGGCAGAGGACTTGGCGAGCAGGGTGCCGTCGGCGCGCTGGACGAGGATCGAGTCGGGCAGGCCCTCGCGCTGCTCGGCGGGGATGCGCTGGTTGAAGGTCCCGCTGTTGATGGGGCTGAAGGCGAACTTCGATCCGTCGGGGTCGCGGGGCATGACGAACTTGACCCACCGGTGGCAGAGGCCGCAGTCGCCGTCGTAATAAATCATCTCGGGCATCGTCTGAATCATAGGACGTTCGTCAGGGGTGCTGGGTTTGCGCCGGGTCAGCCAGGCGGGGTTGAAGGTCAGGGCATGGATCAGGAGCATGCCTGTGGTGAGATCGGCAAAATCGATGAGCAGCAGGAGCCCGAGGTGCATGATGAGCATCGCGGCCCAGATCCAGGGGCGGAGCCGGCGGACCAGAGCGAGGGGCGCGAAGGCGAGCTCGAGGGCCAGGGCGGCGTAGGTCATGGCCGCGAGTGCGGCGGCCGGGAGGCTGAGGATCAGGTCGCGGAGCGGGGTGGGTCGGGCCAGTGGGTTGTCGAGGACCCGGGCGATGGCGGTCCCGTTCAGCCAGGAGGGGCTATCGAGCTTGGTCAGGCCCGAGTAGGTGTAGCCCAGGGCAAGCAGGGCCCAGGCGGAGACGTAGACGGCGGGCGGCATGTGCCAGGGTTCGCTGTCGTTTTTCCGGCGAGTAGGCGGGACGAAGAGGTGGGCGAGCAGGAGCCAGCCGACGTAAGGGATCGACGGGTTGAGGATCAGGACGTTCCGGCCCAGCAGGCACGCCCAGGCATACCAGAGCAGCAGGGCGGCGACGCGGTGAGCGATGCCCAGGGTGAACAGGGCCGAACAGGTGATCGTGGCGAGGAGGAACGCGATCACAAACCCCGGGCTGTCGGCGACGCTCAGGAGGTTGGGGAAGAGGAAGGCGATCGGGCTGAGGCCCGCCTCGGGGAGCATGCCCTGGGAAGAGAACAGCTCGCCGGCGTAGGGCAGGAGCTGGACGAAGTGGACCAGCAGATAGAGGCCCAACACAACCCGGAAGACGGTGTACCCCGCGGGGGTCCAGGCAAGTGTGCGAGTCTCGGCCGCTAGCGAGGGTTGGGTGGAGGGGTGCATGAGGGTTCCCATTGGGTGGGGAGGTCGCCGAGGGAGGAGCCGGGCAGCGGTTCGAGGCGGATGCGCACGGGGCCCGCGAGGGTTTGGGGATCGATACCGAGCTCGCGGAGCAGCGGGGCGTCGCCGCAGAGGGCGTATTTGGTCACGGCATCGCGGAGGTCTTCGGGGAGCACCGGGCCGTAGGCGAGGACGGCGCCGTAGGCGTTGCGTCGGTTGTAGGGGCCGAGGATCCGGGCGTTGAGCTCGGGGGTGAGCTCGCGTGAGTGATCAATGCCATCGGTGTCGGTCCACTCGATGAAGAACCGCGTGGAGTACGTCTCGAGGCCACGGACGGCGGAGAAGACCTTGGGGGCGGGTGACGCGGCGGTGGCGAGGGCGACGCCCTGGATGGCCCGGGAGCCGAGCGCTGCGCCCAGCAGGTTCAGTGCACCGATGCCCAGCAGCACCACCCAAGGCAGGGCGCGTCGGAAGCGTGTTGTGAGGGGGTTGGGTTTAAGCGGCATGACGGGTCTCTTGAGCTTGGGGATCGGGGATCTGGTGGGGGTGCGCACGGGTGTGCGGGTTCCGCTGGTTCTCGGCTTCGGGCGTGAGGTCTTTGCCGAGGAGCATCCTGCCGAGCTGGTGCTCGGTGGTGCCGAGGCCGCAGCGTTTGCCGTCCTCGGTACGCCAGGTCTTGGGGTTGTGGAAGGTGCCGAAGAGCATGTCCCAGAGGGGCAGGTCGGAGTAGTTGTGGTGATGGTGGCCGTGCTCGTGGTGGACGCAGTGCATCTCGGGGCGTTGGAAGAGGTAGCCCAGGGCGTGGGGCGTGGGGACATTCCAGTGGTAGAACAGTTCGGCCAACCCGGTGAGGAGGACCGCGTAGGCCGCGGTCTGGGGGTCGAGGCCGACCAGGGCGTAGAGGATGACGCTTGAGAGCACGCCATTGACGAGGACTTCGAGCGGGTGTTTGTAGAAGCTGGCGAGGACCTCGAGCCGCTGGGGGCTGTGGTGCACCTGATGGAGCCAGCGCCAGAGCAAAGGCAGCTGGTGACGCGCTCGGTGCCACCAGTAGTAGACGAACGTGATGGCGAGGTAGCCGAGCAGGGCCCCACCGACGGGACCTAGGGCGTCGGCTGACCAGGGGCGGTGCTGCTGGAGCCAAGGGTCCCAGAAGGCGCCGGCGGCAAACACGACGCCGACCTGAAGGCCGTTAAGCAGGATCGCGCGGAACCACCAGCCCGCAACGTGGGGCCAGCGTCGGGCGGGACGACGGAGCTCGACGGCGATCATGAGGACGGCGGCGGCGAAGACGATGGCGGGGATCAGCATCCGAAAACCCTTGTGTAAGTGTAAATTTACTTTATGTAAACGCAAGCTTACAAAATAATCCACGCGGGTCAAGGCCCCTGGGAATAAATTCTTTTCAAGGCTTGCACGGCGCTCAGGTTGGTGTCGCGTTGCGGCCTAGCCCTCGGCGTAGCGTGGGTTGAGCCCCACGCCAAAGTAGCGCTTGGCGTTACCGAAGCTGATGTCTTCGACGGTCTTGCCCAGCAGGCCGTAGTCGCGGGGCAGGAGGCCGGCCTCGACGTCGCGGCCGAGCAGGTCGCAGAGCAGCCGGCGGAAGTACTCGTGCCGGGGGTAGGACAGGAACGAGCGGGAGTCGGTGAGCATGCCGACGAACTTGGTGAGCAGCCCGAGGTTGGACAGGGCGTTGAGCTGCCAGGTCATGCCCTCGGCCTGGTCGAGGAACCACCAGCCCGAGCCGTACTGGACCTTGCCGGGGGTCTTTCCATCCTGGTAGTTGCCGATCATGGTGGCGAAGAGGTAGTTGTCGGCGGGGTTGAGGTTGTAGAGCACGGTCTGGGGCAGGGCTTCTAGTCCGGCGAGGGTGCCGAGGTGTCGGCGGAGGCCGGGCCCCTGGCGGAAGTCGCCGATGGAGTCGAAGCCGGTGTCGGGGCCGAGATGCTTGAGGGCCCAGGCGTTGTTGTTGCGCATCGCGCCGAGATGGAGCTGATGGGTCCATCCGGCGGCGTGGTCGAGCTGGCCGAAGAACAGGAGCATGAAGCCGGTGAAGCCCGCGGCGTCATGGTCGGTGATGGGGTCGCCGTTCCGAGCGTGTTGGAAGACGGTGGCGGCATCGGCTTCGGACAGGGCGTGGTCGGGGAGGTGGGTCAGGCCGTGGTCGGAGATGCGGGAGCCGAGGTCGTGGAAGTAGGCGTGACGCTTTTTCAGGGCGTCGAGGAAGTCGTCGAAGCTCGAGATGCTGACACCGGCGGCGTCTGCGATGCTGTCGACGACGGCGTTCCAGGCGGGGAGGTCGGTGAGGTTGTGAGACTTGTCGGGGCGGAACGCGGGGATGACGGTGGTGTCGTAGGGGGATGACTCGGCCAGGGCGGCGTGGTGTTCGAGGCTGTCGGCGGGGTCGTCGGTGGTGCCGATCAGCGCGACGTTGAAGCGGTCGAGGATGGCGGCGATGTTGAGCTCGGGGAGCTGGGCGTTGGCGGCCTGCCAGATGTCGGGGGCGGTGTCTTCGTTGAGGAGGGTGTCGATGCCGAAGTAGCGCTGGAGCTCGAGGTGGGTCCAGTGGTAGAGCGGGTTGCGGATGGTGTTGGGGACGGTCTTGGCGAAGGCGAGGAACTTGTCATAGGGGTCTGCATCGCCGGTGCAGAACGATTCGTCGGTGCCGTTGGCACGCATGGCCCGCCACTTGTAGTGGTCGCCGGCGAGCCAGATGTCGTAGAGGTTGTCGAACGTGCGGTTGGCGGCGAGCTCGTCGGGTGGCAGGTGGCAGTGGTAGTCGTAGATGGGCTGCGCGGCGGCGTGGTCGTGGTAGAGCCGTTGGGCGGCGTCGCAGGAGAGCAGGAAGTCGTCGGTGATGAAGGGGGCGGTGGTGGTGGAGGTGGGGGCCATGGACGGGATGATAATTGCGTGGGGTGGCTGAGGGGGTAATCTGCGGGGCTATGGAGTTTGAGCCGTTCGATTGGTACGCGACGCCGTTGTATTACGACATCATTTTTGATGTGGATACGCAGAAGGAGGCGGGTTTTTTGGCGGCGGTGTCGGAGAAGTATGGGCGGAGCGGGGGGAAGACCGCGTTGGAGCCGGCGTGCGGGACGGGGCGGTTGTTGGAGGCGTTGGCGGAGCGGGGTTTTGGGGTCAGTGGGTTTGATGCGGAGCCGGCGATGGTGCGGGCGGCGCGGGATCGGTTGGGGAAGGGGGCGCGCGTGTGGGAGGGGTGGTTTGAGGACTTCATGGGTCAAGCAGCGCGGCCCACGGATGGAATCCATGGGCTTCGGGGGAAGGTGGACTTGATGTTCTGTTTGGTGAGCTCGTTCAAGTATGTGTTGGACGAGGAGGGGGCAAGGGCGCATTTGCGGGAGGCGGCGGACTGGCTTGCACCGGGCGGGGTGTATGTGCTGGGGCTGCACCTGACGGACTACACGGACCGAGAAACGCAAGTAGAGCGGTGGCGGGCGACGCGGGACGGGGTGCGGGTGGACTGCACGATCAAGAGCTGGCCGGCGGATCGGACCACGCGGTTGGAGCGGGTGCGGAGCCGGTTGACGGTGCAGGGTGAGGGCATTGATAGCGTTAAACGGTATGAGTCGTGCTGGGACTTCCGGACGTACGGGATTACGCAGCTGCGTTCGCTGCTGCGGAGTGAGCCGCGGTTGAGGCATGTGGCGACGTACACGTTCCACCACGAGATCGAGCGGCGGGTGCGATTAGGGGGAGAAGACCTGGGGGTGGTGTTGGTGCTGCGGCGGGAGTGAGCGGGGGCCTGTCGGCCCTCTCGCTACACGGGTCAGGCGGCGGCGGGTGACAAGGCTTCGTCGGTCAGCAGTTTTTGCATGCCGGCGTGCCAGAAGTCGCGGAAGGCGTTGGGGTCGTGGAGGGGTTGGATGTCTCGGCGGAGGCCGGGCCAGGGCTGGAGGTGGGCGGAGTATTTGGAGATGCGGCCCTTGATGGTCTTGAGGGCGTAGACGGGGTCGCGGAGGCGGGCCATATTCTCGAAGTGGTCGAGGACGAGCTGGGCTTTGGTGTGGCGGGGCAGGGGGGCGGGGTTGGTGCCGGTGGCGAGGCGGTGGGAGATATCGCGGAAGAGCCAGGGCTGGCCCATGGCGCCGCGGGCGACCATGACGCCATCGCAGCCGGTGACGTCGATCATGTGGGCGGCATCGTCGGCGGAGGTGATATCGCCGTTGCCGATGACCGGGACCCCCGGAAATCTCTTCTTGACGGCTTCCACTGTCATGGCAATCCCGTCGAGGCGGACGGACGGCTTGAAGCGCATGGCGGTGGTTCGGCCGTGGACGGTGACCATCTGGATGCCCACGTCGCAGAGCCTGGGCGGGAGGGAGTCGGCGACGATGCAGGAGTCGTCCCAGCCGAGGCGGATCTTGGCGGTGACGGGGACGCTGACGGACTTGACGACGGTTTCGGCGAGGTTGACGGCGTGCCCAGGGTCGCAGAGGAGCTTGGAGCCGCCGTGCTTTTTGGTGACCTTATCGACGGGGCAGCCCATGTTGATGTCGATGAGGGTGGCACCGTGGGCCTCGGCCCAGCGGGCGGCTTCGGCGAGGATGTCGGGGTCGGAGCCGTAGAGCTGCATGCCGACGGGGTTGTCTTCGGGGGCGGTGGCGGCGCGCCACATGGCCTTGTGGGTTTCGCGGAGCAGGGAGTGGGGGCAGAGCAGTTCGGTGAAGGCGAGGCCGAGGGCGCCGTAGGTGCCGTCGCCGCTGTCCAGGTGTGACCCCACGTGGTGGGTGAGGCAGGGCGAGCCGGGGACGGAGCGGGCGACGAGGCGGAACGCGAGGTCGAAGTAGCCGGCGACCGGGGCGAGCAGGGCGTTGTTGTGGAGGGTGAGGTTGCCGACGCGGAGCATGGGGGGATTATCGCGGGTTGGCTGAGGATTGGAAACCGATTGGCGGAACAAAAAAAGCCGGAGCCGCGGACTGGGTCCGCGAGCTCCGACCGATCAGGGGCTGGGGAGTGGGGTGGGTCGGGTCAGGGCATCCAGGGGGCCCAGGCGGGGAAGGTTTCGGCGGAGGTGTAGTGGTGGCCGTACTGCTTGTTGTTGAAGCCGCCGGTCATGCCGAGGTGGCGGAGGTTGTAGAGCCAGGTGTCGGCGGGGGCGGGGCCGATGGGCTCGGGGTTTTCGTCGTAGGGGGCCCCAAAGACGTCTTCGAAGGTGAGGGCGGCGACGGAGCCGTCGAAGTAGGTGTAGTGCCCGGTGTAGTTGCGGTGGCGGATGTTGGCGGTGCCACGCCAGGCGGAGAGGCCGGCCCAGGCGGAGCCTTCGACGGCCTCGGCGGTCATGAACTTCTCGGAGGGCTTGTGGATAGTCTCGATGTCGGGGCCCCAGCCGTGGCGGATGCCGCGGCCGGCCCAGGTATAGTCAGAGAACGGGTTGGTGCTGATCGAGGGGGGCGAGATGTCGATCCAGGAGTCGCGTGTGGGCTGGCAGCGGAGGGCGTAGCTGGAGTAGTGGTAGCGGATGAGCCCGATGGCGTTGCCGTAGGTGCCGTCGCCGCCCGAGGTGTCGATCGTGGAGTCGGTGAACATCATGGGCGAGTCGGCGTAGCCCTCGTTGAGCAGGACGTCGATCCAGGTGAGGCGAGAGCCGGGCATATCGATGCCGGGGTTCTTCTGGCCTTCGCGGATGCTCTCGAGGGCGGGCAGCCGGCCCTTGTTGTCGCCGGCGAAGGTGAGCAGGGCGATCGAGCTCTGGCGGGAGTAGTTGAGGTCGAACGACTCGTCGGCGGAGGTGCGGACGTGCGAGAAGGTGGGCAGTGCGATGCCGAGGACGACGGCAATGATGGTGAGGGTGACCAGGAGTTCGACGAGGGTGAAGGCCTGGCGGGTGGAACGGCGGAGCATGTGGTTTCCCCTGAGCTGGAGGGTCGAGCGGTTGGCGGGATCATGGCCGACCGTGTGGAGTGGTTTGCCCGCGGTGGGGCGGTGAGCCGGAAGAGTGCCACGGGTGGAGCCGCGGGCTAGCGGGGGTTCGTGAAAAAGGCGGGGCGGGCGGGTTTGGGGGTGGGCTCTGCGGGCGGGTGAAGCTGGGTAAACAAGGCGTTTGGAGAGGTATGGGGGCGGGGGATGGCTCTCTGGTGTGCGTTGGGTTTGCCAAAAAAAAGCCGGAGCCGCGGACTGGGTCCGCAGGCTCCGACCGATCAGGGGCGGGGGATGGTGTGTGTGGCCTTAGTTGATCCAGGGGGCCCAGGCGGGGAAGAACTCGGCGGAGGTGTAGTTGGTGCCGAAGGCGGTGTTGCGGTGCTTGCCGACCATGCCGAGGTGACGGAGGTTGTAGATCCAGTTGTTGGCGATGTCTCGGCCGCTGCCCTTGGGCGGGCCGATGACTTCGGCGGACTCGTCGTAGGGGGCGTTGAAGACGTCTTGGAAGGAGAGGGCGGCGGCGGAGCCGTCGAACATGGCGTAGTGTCCGGTGTAGTTGGAGTGACGGATGTGGGCGGGGCCCGAGTCGTCGGAGAGGTAGGCCCAGGCTTCGCCCTCGAGGGACTCGGCGGCCATGAACTTGTCGGAGGGGTTGGCGATGGACTGGATGTCGGGGCCCATGCAGTTGCGGACGCCTCGGCCCTTCCAGGTGTAGCGTGAGTAGGGGCCGGGGGTGCTGGCGGGGGGGGCATAGTCGGCGGGGTTGTCGACGGAGCTGTTGCAGTTGCGGGTGTACTTGGAGAAGTGGTACCGGATGAGGCCGACGGAGTTGCCGTAGTCGCCGGAGGTGTCGACGGTGGAGTCGGCGAACATGAGGGGCGAGGCGGCGTAGCCCTTGTTGAGCAGGACATCGACCCAGGTGGCGTCGCGGCCGCCGGTCTTGATGCCCGAGTTCTTCCGGACAGAGGTGAGGCGTTCGAGGCCCGGGAGTCGGCCGCGGTGGTCGGTGGCGTGGGCCAGCAGCGCGACGCCGGTCTGCCGGGTGAGGTTTACGTCCTGAGACTCCCGCGCGGTGGTGCGGACGTGCGAGAAGGTGGGCAGGGCGATGCCGAGGACCACGGCGATGATGGTGAGGGTGACCAGGAGTTCGATGAGGGTGAAGGCCTGGCGGGCGTGGCTTCGGAGCATGTGGTTTCCCCTGAGCTGGAAGGTCGGCGGGATCAGTGCCGACCGGGATGGGTGGTCGCCCTGGGTGGGGCGGTGAGTCGGAAGGGTGCCACGGCGGGGAGACGGTGCCAGCGGGCTTGAGGAAAAACGCCGCGCAGCCCGGTGTGGGGTGCGGGCTGTGCGGGGGGGTGAAGCTGGGTAAAGGGTGGTGAGGCTTGAGGCCTGGGGTGAGTTGCGGGTGGTTGGGGTGGCGGGGTCAGGCTTTGCGCATCAGGAGGGTGGCGTCGTGCCCCCCCGAGAAGTAGTCGTGGCGGAGGACGGCGTGGGGGGTACGTTCGAGGGCCCAGTCGAGGGCGTGGGTGGGGGCGATGCGTTTGGCGGTGGCGGGGTCTTCGCCGGGCAGGGGGGTGCGGGTGGTGGCGGCGGAGAGGAAGTTGAACAGCAGGGCGTCTTCGGTGGCGTCCCAGGCGTGCTGGAGGACCGCGAAGGCGGTCGGGTGGTCCATCGTGTTGAGGGTGCCGGAGATGGCGACGGCCTGGGGCTGCCCGGTCGCGAGGGCGGTGGGGTCGGCGACGAGGTCGGCGGCGAGGAACGTGGTGTGGGGTAGATTGCGGCTCTGGGCGAAGTCGATAACGGAGGCCAGGCCATCAACCCCGGTGTAGTGGGCGTAGGCGATGTCTTGGTGCAAGAGGTATTCGGCGAAGTCGCCGCGGGAGCAGCCGGCGTCGAGGAGGCGTTTGCCGGTGAAGTCGTAGAGGTCGGTGAAGACGGCGAAGCGTTTGACCTGGGACTCACGGCCGGCCCAGAGGGTGACGCCGTGGCCCGTGCCGAAGCGGGCGTTGGCGTGGCGGTAGGGGTCGAGGTAGTGGGTCGGGGTCGGGTCGGCGGTGGGGTCGTCGTCCGGCATCGCTGGAGTCTACGGCAACGTCGGCCGCGGGCTGACACCCTCGGCTTCGGGTTCGGTGATCACGACGAGAGGTCGGCTGTTCAGACGGGCACGGGGACGGGGATCGCCTCGGTGGGCGTGTCGGCGGCGGGCGCGGTCCGGGGTGCGGGCCCGGTTGTGGGCGAGGGGCTGAGGACCGCGATCTCCCAGACGTCTAGCTTCGAGCAACGGAAGCGTTTGTGGACGTGCAGGTCATTGCCAGCCAGGCAGTCTTCGAGGGTGAGGTCGGACTTCCAGCCGATCTTGATGAACATCGGATTGAGGAGCTTCTCCCAGAAGGCGATCAGGCGGGAGCTGGAGAGGAAGTGGTTGAGGACGATGATCCGGCCGTGAGGCTTGACCAGGCGTTGGGCCTGCTGGAGCAGGCGTGCGGGCTGGGAGACGACGGAGATGGTGTGGGTGATCACGACGTGGTCGAAGCTGTGATCGTCGAAGGGGACATTCATCGCGTCGGCCTGGACGAGCTCGACGTTGGAGAGGTGGTGGTGGTTGACCTTTTCGTGGGCCTTGCTGAGCATGCCTGCGGAGAGGTCGAGCCCGACGACGCGGACGTCGCGGGGGTATTCGGGGAGGGTCATGCCGGTGCCGACGCCGAGGTCGAGGACGCGGTCGCCGGGGTGCGCCTTGAGCTCTTGGAGGGCACGGATGTGGCGCTTGTGGACGATGGCACCGAAGGTGCGGTCATAGATCTTCGACCAGGCGTCGTAGCAGCGGCTGGTCGAGGCTTCGTTCATGTGTTGAGCCAAGGCAATGCTCCGAGGGGATCGCGGATGCGGCGGATGGTACCGCAATGCCGGGGCGGTTGCCGGTGTCGGTCGGGCGGAGCGCGGTGTTAAGGGTGAAGCTGCGGGTGGGGCTGCGGGTGGGGTTAGCCGGCAGCGGCGATGGCGTCGTCGATGGCCTGCGTAACGTCGCCGATGAGGCTCTGGGCGTCGGAGCCGTCGATGCGTTTGAACAGCGAGCCATCGGGGCTGTAGATGAATAGGGTGGGGGGGTTGATGGTGTCGCCGAGCAGGGCCTGTTGCTGGTCGGGGCTGGGCATGATGAAGCCGTTCTTGAAGAGATCGGCATCTATGCCGAAGTCGTTTTTGATGTCTTGCTCAAGCTTAAGGAGCGTTTCCTCAGCGGCTTTCTGATCTTCCGCCCCGTCGATGCTGAGGCCGATCAGGTGCATCTGCCCGGCGCGGTCGTGGGCGGCTTTTTTCATGAGGGGGATCAGGTCGACGCAGGGGGCGCACCAGGTGGCCCAGACCTCGACGACGGTGACCTTGCCGGTGCGGGTCTTGGCCCGGATCAGGTCGTTGAGCCCGTCGAGATCGACGGTGCGGAGGGTGTGGTCGTGGCCGTGCGTGCCGGGGTCGTGGCTGTGATCGCCTGCGTGGTGGTCGTGGTCGCGGTGATTATCGCAGCCAGCGGCCAGGGCGAGGGTGCAGGCGAACGCGAGGGCGAGTGGGCAAAGGGCGGGGTTGGTGGGCATGACGGCGGGTCCGTGGTGGAGGCTCGGGTTAGTATGTGGCAATGGCTGAGGCAGCGCTGGTCGTGACGGTGAACGGGGAGTCGAAACGGGTGGAGCGGGGGACGGTGCGTGAGCTGCTGGGGGCGTTGGGGTATCCGGAACGGGGGGTGGCGGTGGAACGGAACCGCCGGGTGGTGCCGCACGCGGAGCTCACGGAGACGGCGGTGGCGGACGGGGATGTGTTCGAGGTGGTGAGCCTCGTGGGCGGGGGCTGACCGCCCGTTGGAGTGTACGTTTGGAAGGCAAGACGGGATCGGGGCTGGAGTGATTGCAAGATGTCTGAGACGATGACGGAGCCGACGACAGACCAGGTGGTGTTGGACGAGCCGCTGCGGGTCGCGGGGCGTGAGTTTGTGTCGCGGCTGATCGTGGGCACGGGCAAGTACAAGGACTACCCGGCGATGCAGGCGTGCCTCGACGCGTCGGGGGCCGAGGCGATCACGGTCGCGGTCCGGCGGGAGCGGCTGATCGACGGCGACGGCCGATCGATGCTGGACTACATCGACACCGACCGGTACACGATCCTCCCGAATACGGCCGGCTGCTTCTCGGCCGACGACGCGATCCGCGTGGCGAACCTCGGGCGCGAGCTCCTCGATCAGCTCGGCAACCCCGGCAAGGACTGGGTCAAGCTCGAGGTCCTCAACGACAAGAAGACGCTGCTGCCCGACCCGGTCGGCACGCTCGAAGCAACCAAGGCCCTGTCCGACGACGGGTTCAAGGTCATGTGCTACACCAGCGACGACCCGGTGATGGCGGCCAAGATCCGCGATGCTGGCGCCGCCTCGGTCATGCCCGCCGGCTCGCCGATCGGTTCGGGCCAGGGCGTGATCAACCGCAACAGCCTCGCGATCATCCTCGAACTCTTGAAAGACCCCGAGAATGGCGGCGACCCGGACTACCCGGTGATCATCGACGCGGGTGTGGGCACCGCGTCCGACGTCGCGATCGCGATGGAGCTCGGGGCCGACGGCGTCTTGCTCAACACCGGGATCGCCCACGCCGACGACGCCCTACGCATGGCCCACGCGATGCGCCACGCCTGCCTCGCAGGCCGGCTCGCTTATCTCGCAGGGCGGATCCCGATCAAGCGTTACGCGACGGCGAGCTCGCCGTGGGACGGCGTGATCTCGTATATCCCTGGTGAGTGATCGCGCTGCGTGCGGGGATTACTCAGTGATGGCACGCCAGACGTCGCCGGGGCCGATCTGATCGACCTCCGGATCGACCGACTCCTCGACCGGCGCGAAGCGTTCGATCGTCGGGGCAGGCTTGAGCTCGACGACGGTGTCGTCGGCGACGCGGGTCAAGCCCAGTGCGCCGTTGCCGGTGGCCTTGATCACCCATCGGCCCTCGGCGAGCTTGCGGCCGATCGCGAGGGTGTACGGCTCGAGGTTGGAGTCCCAGTCGATCACCCGCTGTTCGGGGTCGACGCGGACGCCTTCGTTGGGCGGGGTGTCGCGGTCGTAGACGCCGAAGATCATGAGCCGGCCGCCGAGGACGACGTACTCGACCTGCACGTTGTCGCCGGGCTTGTAGGGCGTGGCGGTGCGTTGCAGCTCGCCGTCGGGCCCGCGGATGACGACGCTGATGCCGTCGGGCTCGACCAGCAGCTCGGTGATCGCCGACTCGCGGACGGCCTGGTTGTACTGCTGACGGAGGCCCTCGTACTGCTGGTGCATCTCGACCAGGCGATCGCGGTACACGGCCGAGGCGACATTGGCGCGGACCCACCGGTAGGCGGCGACGGACGCGACCGTGGCGAGGACGAAGACGCTGAGCGTGGCGGTGGTGGCGAGCGGGCGGAAGCGGGCCATACGGGGGTTATCGTCGATGCCCGGCGGTGGCGATGAGCTTTCCCGGTGGGGACCACGGCGGGTCAGCGGTAGCATGACTGCATGGTTAGGCGGCGTATGCGTTTGAGCGGGCGGCGGCGATGGCGGCGATTGGGGTGGGGGTGGCGGGTGATCGCGCTCGCGGTGGTGTTCGGCCTGTTGGTGGCGGGGACGGCGGGGGGGCTGATCTGGTGGGACAAGGCGCGGACCGAGGCGGAGCGGGCCGAGGCGTTGGGCCCGATGATCGAGCGGATCGCCGGGGAGTACGGGCTGGACCCGGCGTTGGTGCGGGCGGTGATCGACGCGGAGTCGAGCTTCGATCCGAAGGCGGTGTCGGACAAGGGGGCACGCGGACTGATGCAGATCATGCCGATCGCTCAGCGTGAGGTCATGCGGCGGCACGGCCTGCCCGACGGCGACCTCTTCGACCCCGAGTACAACCTCACGCTCGGCTGCGCGTACCTGCGTCAGCTCCTGACCCGCTTCGACGGCGACCTGCACCTCTCGCTGGCTGCCTATCACATGGGACCGACTCGCACCGCCCGGCTCCGCCGAAAGCACCCCGGACTCAACGGCCCCCAATTGGTGGAGGAGCATGCGTACCGCTCGACCCAGGCCTACGTCGCCGCGGTGCTGGCGAACTACCGGCAGAGCCATCCCGACGCGGCGGGGCGGTGAGCGACTGCCGGAGGCTCAAGGCTATTGGACCGGCCGTTGGGCCGGCTTGGGCGGGTTCGTCAATAGCTTGCGGATACGGGCGTCGGCGTCCGGCCGATTGTGCTCGACCATGAGATCGATCGCACGGTTGCCGTCCTTGTCGCGGGCCTCAGGGTCCGCCCCGGCCTCCAGCAGCAGCCGGACGCTATACGGCTCGGTGAAATTCCATTGCGCGGCCGTCATCAAGGGTGTCACGCCGTCTGGCCCGGCCAGGTTGGGGTCTGCCCCGGCATCCAGCAGCGTCCGCACAACTTGGTAATCGCCATAGGCGGTGGCCTCGCCCAGCGCGTTCCGGTAACGCTCCGGGTCCGGGTTGACCGCCGCACCCCGTTCAATCAGCAGTCGTAAGGCCGCGATGTTTCCTTCCCGCGCCGCCTCCAACACCGCGTGGGAACCCCCTCGGCTCACACTCGCCGTGTCCGCCCCCGCGTCGAGCAACGCCTCGATCTTCTCCAGTTCTCCGAAACGTGCCGCTTTCATCAGTGCGGTCTCGCCGTACTCGTTCGGCTGGTCCGGGTCCAGGCCTCGTTCGACCAGCAGCGACACCACCTCAGCCTCGGCCTCTTGCATCAGCGTATTCCCCAATGGCGACAACGGCACTTCCAGTACCGCACCCCCATCCAGCAGGGCAGCAACCGTTTCCGGATCACCCGCAGGCCACTGGACGGCCAGGTGCAGCGGCAACGAGCCCCGCTGATCCGCCTGGTCATGCCTCGCCCCGGCCTGAAGCAGTGCCCGCACCGTCCCGGCCTGCCCGGCATAGGCCGCAACAAGCAGTGGCGTGATCTGGTGACGTGCTTCGGCGTCGTTCGGGTCACCACCGGCCTCGATGATCCGCGGGATCAGCCCGGCATGCCCATAACGTGCCGCGTAGTGCAAGGCCGTGAGCCCAGCGAAGTTCCGGGCGTTGACCTCGGCACCCGCCGCCAGCAGCCGCTTGGCGACCTCCGCATGCCCGCGACGGATCGCCCGCAGCAGCGGCGATTCGCTGCTGTGTCCGCCTAGCTCCCGGTTCGGGTCCGCCCCCGCGGTCAGCAACAGCTCGACCGCCGCCGCATCGCCAAGACTCGCCGCAAGCAGCAAGGCCGTCTGCCCCGAATCGTCCGGCCGAAAGCGGATCAGCATGTCCGGGTCGGCACCGCCGTCCAGCAGCCGCTTGGCGGCTTCGTGGTCTCTCCGCAGCACCGCCGCGATCAGTGGCGACTCCAGGGCCTCCAGCTGGTCCGCCCCGCCCAGCTCCATAAGCACCCCGAGCGTCACTGGCTCGACGTCTTCCAGCGCCCGCATCATGACCGTCCGCCCGTCACTATCCGCCACATCCAGGCGGGCCCCAGCCTCGATCAGCAGCCGCACGATCTGGGGGTCGCCCTGGCGGGCTGCGGTCGCCAGGGCGCTGGTCCCGTACTGGTCCTGGGTGTTGACGTCTGCCCCCGCCTCGATCAGCACCTCAATCGCCGCCCGCCGCTTTTTCATCACCGCCAGAAACAGCGGCGTGCGTTCCAACCGTGGAGATGTCCCGTCCACCGCCATCCCCGCCTCGATCAGCATCCGGATCGCCGGCACGTTGCCCGCTTCCGCCGCTGCCATCAGCGGGGTGTTGCCGAATGCCGCGACCACGTCAAGCCGAACCCCCGACTCCAGCAGGAACCGCATCGTCCGCTCGTCCCCCACCTCAGCCGCCGCCATGATCGGGAGGGTCTGCCCCGGCTGCCGATCGAAATCCAGGGGGTATCCCAGGTCAACCAGCCGTTCGATGGTTGGCAGGTCTTTCGCATAGATCGCCGAGATCATCGGGTCCGCCTCGGCCTCTCCGCCGTCTATGGCCGCTACCGCGGTCAGCCCAGCCAGAAGCAGCACCAAGCCTTGAAATCGTCGCATCGCACCTATCCCTTCTCGAAGCAAACCACCGACGCACCCTAAGGCAGACCTACCCCAGCACCAACCCATTACAACGCTTGTTTCGGTTCACCGCACCACGCCGACAACCGCGCGGTCAGCTCCGAGTAAACCGCCCCCGGCTCGGCCGCCGCATCGACCACGAGGTACCGCTGCGGGTCTGCGGCCGCCTGATCGAGGTAGCCCTGACGGACCCGCCGGTGGAAGGCGGCGCCCTTGAGCTCCATGCGGTCTTTACCCGAACCGTCGAACTCTCCGGCCCGGAGCAGCGGGTTCATCCGGGCCGCGGCCGTCGCCTCGTCGACGTCGAACACAACCACCAGCTCGGGCCAGTTCGCGCCCAGCGCGACCTTGCCTACGCGCATGATGTCGTCGATCGGCGTGCCCCCGGCCGTGCCCTGGTATGCCAGCGTCGAGCTGATGAATCGGTCGGCCAGGACCAGGCAGCCGCGCTTGAGCGCCGGGCGGATCTTCTGGGCCATGAGCTGCGCCCGGCTCGCCATGAACAGCATCATCTCGCAGGTCGGGTCGATCGCTTCCTTCACTGCAGGGTCCAGCAACACCCTGCGGATCGCCTCGCCGATCTCCGTGCCCCCCGGCTCGCGGACGAGGCAAACCTCCACGCCCGCGGCCTCGGCGTCGCGCACCAGCTTCTGCAGCTGCGTGCTCTTGCCCGAGCCGTCCGGCCCGTCGAACACCACAAAACGCCCCGCCAACGCCTTCAGCCATGCGATACGCTCGCTCATCCCCCGCAGCATAGAGCCCGCCCCACCCGCCTGTTGGGCGGGCGCGTGTGCAGCGCCGACCCCGAGCGTTTGACGGTTCCCCCGCGCCGTCTTAGCCTTTCGGTTCTCGCAGTAGCCATCCGGCCTCGCGAACCCCAACAAGTTCTGACCCCGACACCCCGTTTGACCCCCACGCCCGGCGGTCGCCCCGTACCCGACCGGCTGTGCCCCCCGACCCGCTCACCCTTCTCAGGAGAACCCCATGCCCGTCAAGATCGGCATCAACGGATTCGGCCGCATCGGTCGCCTCGTCTTCCGCGTCGCCCAGGAGCACCCCGATATCGAGGTCGTCGGCATCAACGACCTCTTCGATAACGACGCCCTGGCCTACCTCCTGAAGTACGACTCGATCCACGGCAAATTCGACGGCACCATCGAGTCCGACGACACCTCCCTGACAGTCAACGGCACCAAGATCCGCGCCACCGCCGAACGCGACCCCGCCGACCTCAAGTGGGGCGATATCGGCTGCGACTACGTCGTCGAATCGACCGGCTTCTTCACCGACGCAGCGGGTGCCGGCAAGCACGTCGCCGCCGGCGCGAAGAAGGCCGTCATCTCCGCCCCGACCAAGAGCCCCGACGAGGTCCCGACCATCGTGATGGGCGTCAACCACGAGACCCTCGACCCGTCCAAGACCGTGGTCTCCAACGCGTCGTGCACCACGAACTGCTTGGCCCCGCTGGCGAAGATCGTCAACGACGAGTTCGGCATCGTGAAGGGCCTGATGACCACCGTCCACGCCCTCACCGCGACGCAGCCCACGCAGGACGGCCCGTCCAAGAAGGACTGGCGTGGCGGCCGGGCCGCTTCGGTCAACTGCATCCCTGCCTCGACCGGTGCCGCCAAGGCCGTGGGCCTCGCCCTGCCCGAGCTCAAGGGCAAGCTGACCGGCATGGCCTTCCGCATGCCCACGATCGACGTCTCGGTGGTCGACCTCACCGTGGTCACCGAGAAGGCGACCAGCTACGACGAGATCTCCGCCGCCATCAAGGCCAAGGCCGAGGGCGAGATGAAGGGTGTCATGGCCTGGACCGACGACCAGGTCGTCTCCACCGACTTCCTCCACGACCCCGCCTCATCGACCTTCGACCACGGCGCCGGCATCGAGCTCGACAGCACGTTCTTCAAGCTCGTGTCGTGGTACGACAACGAGTGGGGCTACTCGAACCGCGTGATCGACCTGATCGCTTACATGGCGAAGCAGGACGGCATCGGCTGATCCGCCCGCACCACTCAACCGAACCTCGAAACCCACGGACGCGCGTCCGTGGGTTTTTTGCTGGCTAATCGTGTGTAGCAGTGCGTGTGTAGCGGGAGCACCGCAGGTACCCGCGTGCGCAGAGCAGGACGCTCTGCGCCTCCCGCTACACGGGGTGGCGTTGATCTACGAGGCCTCGGAGGTCTTCTTCTTGGCCGAGGGCGAGAGGGGGTGCTCGAAGAGCGGCCCGGTCTTCGTCACGGGCTCGACGGTCGGCTTGGCGTCGGGCGTGTCCGCGGAGACCTCGGCCTCGGCCTCGGATTCTGCTGGAGGCTGGGCGGGGGTGTCCGCTTTGGCCTCTGTGGGCTCAGACGGCTCAGCGGAATCGGTAGCCTCCACCTCACGGGGCGTGTAGGCGACAAGGATGGTCTCGGCCGCGCGGACCTTCTCGCCCTGGACAACCTTGACCTCGGGCTTGAGGTCGTCGGGGATGTACAGCTCGGCGGTGGACCCGAGCTTGATCACGCCGATGCGTTGGCCGCGTTGGAGGATGCGGGCGGGCTCGACAGAGGTGTGGATGGTGCGGGCGATGAGGCCGGCCACGAGGCGGACAGCGGCGAGGGGCTGGTCGCGGATGGGGTGTTCGAGCAGCAGCAGCCGGGACTCGTTGTCCTCGGCGGACTGGGGGTTCAGGGCGTTGCCGTGCTTGCCGGCGGTGTGGGTGATCTCGGCGACGCGGCAGTGGCAGGGGCAGCGGTTGACGTGGACGTCGAGGACCGAGAGGAAGATGCGGATGCAGGTGGCGGGCTGGTTGAAGGGGGCATAGTGCTCGACGCGGTGGATCGAGGAGATGCGGCCGTCGGCGGGGGCGACCATGGCGTGGCGGGCGGTGGGGATGCGTCGGTCGGGGTCGCGGTAGAAGAGGATGGCGGCGGCGGCGAGCAGCGCGATGATGATCGCGGCGGGCCACCAGAGCAGGGCGGCGGTGACGGTGAGGATCGCCCCGATCGCGAGGAGGGTGAGCCATTCGGGCTTGGCGTCGGGGCTGAGCATCAACGGGAGTGTACGGGGTGAACCGTCCTGCCGGAGCAGGATGGCCTTGGGTTGGGGTTATGGAGTTGGGGTGTTAGCCGGTGGCTTTGCCGAGGGCGAGCCCGACGACGCCGAAGATCACGCTGGCGACCAGCAGCCCGCCGAAGGCGTAGGCGACCATGGCGAAGTCGCCGGGGGTCGAGATCAGCAGCGTCTCGACCTTGCTCGGGACACCGACGATGGCGGCGACCATCACGATGAGCCCGGCGACGAGGGCGAGGGTGCAGCCCAGGAGCATCCCGGCGGAGAAGCCCGAGCCGGCCCCGTCGTAGGGCTCGGCCATGTACTGCACCGGGGCGCTGGGGGTCTCAAGGACGGCGGGGGCGTCGGCTTCTGAAATCGTGTCGAGCGACCCGATGCTGGACTCGGCGGTCTCGAGGTTGACCGCGGAGTCGAAGACGCCCGACGAGCCGACAGCGGAGTCCATCTTGATGTCGGAGCCGGTGTCGGAGCCGGTGTAGATGTCGTCGAGCAGCTCGGCCCCGAGGGACGTGTCGTCCGACTCGCGGGTGAGGTCGAGGAGGCCGGAGCCCGAGCCGACAGACTCGAGAGCGAGGTCCTCGTCGTCGATCATGGGCTCGGTGACCTGGGTCTGGGCCATGGGGTCGGCGGGCTCGATCTCGCCGGCCTCGAAGACGGAGACGCCGGTGGCTTCGCGGGAGTCTTCGAGGTTGAACGACCCGGTGCCCGCGGCGGTGTCTTCGGCGAGGCTGATCACGTCGGCTTCGCCGGAGTCGGCCAGGGCGATGGTGCCCGACTCGTCGAGGGTCAAGTCCGCGGCGGAGGCCTCGGCAGAGACGGTGTCGGCGTTCGAGTCGGCGGCCTTGGCGTCGATCTGGTCACGCTTGAACATCAGCTTGTCACGGTCCCGGAACTGCTGGAGCTCACCCCGGCCGGCCATGTCTTTCACCGTCTGCTCGTCGATGCCGAGCTTTTCGGCGGCTTCCTCGAGGGTGTAGAACATTTTCGCCATGGATCGGGGCTCCGGGGAGAGACGGACTGCGTTTGAAAGAGATCCATATCGTATCGGGAGGGCAAAACAGCGGCAAGGGAAGTGATCGCAGTGTGGGCCAGATGGCAGCATCCGGGGCCATCGGGCCTCGCGCTGCAAGGATATTGGTCGTTATCCGGACTGGGGTGGCTACGGTCGGTCGAAGGCGGTGAGCTTGTCGCGGACTTCGCCGGCCCGATCGTTTTCGCCGGCCTTCTCGAGGTAGTCGGCGAGGCGGCGGAGGTAGATCGGCTCGGTGGGGGCCAGTTCGGTGGCGCGTTGCATGGCTTCGATCGCCTGGGGGAGCTGCCCGGCCGCGGCGTGGGCCTGGGCGAGGGTGTCCAGGAAGTTGGCGCTGTTGGGGGTGGCGTCGACGGCCTGCCGGGAGAGGGCGATCGCCTCCTCGAGCTGGCGGTCCTGGCTGATCAGGGCCATGGCGAGGTTGTTGCGGAGCCCGGGGCTGTCCTGGGACTCCAGGGCGTTGCGGTAGGCGGTTTCGGCATCGGCAAAGTCTTGGGAGGCCAGAGCGATCTCGCCGCGGAGCGCCCAAGCCAGGGCGTTGGCGTTGGGCACGGCGGTGGCGAAGTTGGCGTGCTTGCGGGCCTTGTCGAGCAGGGGCTGGGAGAACGCACGATTGGCGGTGAACCAGTAGCCGTAGGCCAGCTGGTACTGCTCGCGGGAGTCGACCGGGTCGACATGTTCGGCGACGGTGTCGAGCCAGTCTTGGGCGGTGGCCGCGGGGAAGGAGCGGTCGGAGGCGAGGCGGAGCCAGACGGCGCGGTAGGCGGGCTGGCTGAGGTGGGGCAGCAGCAGGCTGCGGGCGTTGGGGGTGGCCCGGCTCTGGATGAGCGCGAGGGCATACTCGGCGGCGAACTCGATGACGCGGGGGTCGCCGGCTTCGATGGCGGGGCGGTAACGCCGGAGGGTGCGGAGGGCCGCGGCGGGGTTGCCTCGGCTGCGCTGGGCACGGGCGATGGCGAGGTCGGCGGCCGGGGCCTGGTGGGGGGCCCGGTTGGACCAGATGGTGGCCGCGGAGAGGGACTTGCTCCAGTCGCGGACGGTGGCGTAGGCGCGGGTGGCGATGCGAGCGGCGGCGGCCTCGCCGGGGAAGCTGTACATGAGGTTGGAGGCGGCGTCGGCGGCCTCTTCGACGAGGTTCTGGCCCTGGGCACGGGAGGCGTCGTCGGGCTGGGCGAGCTTGAAGAGGCCGACACGGTAGCGGACGGCGGCAGCGAAGGTGCCGAGCGCGGCGTTGGCGGGCTCCTGGCGGGCGAGGGTGGCGAGCTCGTCGGCAAGGCGGGTGGGGTCGCCGTTGGCCGTGTTGGTGGCGTGGCGTTGAACGGTCTGGAGGGCTTGGCGGGACGAGCCGGCGAACTGGGGGGACTTGAGCGCCGAAGCGGCGAGGGTGCGGAGCTCGGCGTTGTCGCGTTGGGCCCGGAGCAGGTCTGCGTGGTCGATCAGGAGCTGGAAAGCGGGCGCGGCCCCCAGGGTCTGGATGGCGTCGCGGGCGGCGGTGATGGCGGGGTCGACCCGCCCCACGAGCAGAAGGTAGCGCGCTAAATCCGCGTGGTGATCGCGCTGGCTCGGGTTGCTCTGGACGGCGCTGCGGTAGCGGTCGATGGCCTGGTCGGCTTGGCCCAGCTGGGCGTGGTGGTTGGCCCAGGCGGCGTGCTGTTCGTCGAGAGGAAGGTCGGTGCCCTTGAGCTGGTCGAGGGCGGCGGCGGCGCGGCTGGGCTGGCCGGCCCGGTTGTAGGCGGTCGCGGCGATGACGATGGCCTCGGGGGACGGGTTGTCCGCGAGCAGGGCGATGAGCAGGCGGTCGGCGCGGTCGTGCTCGTTGAGCTGGCTGTAGAGCGTGATGAGCCAGAGCAGCTGTTCACGGGCCAGCGGTTGTTCCTGGTTGAGCTGCTGGAGGATGTCGCGGGGGCGTTGGAACTCGCCGAGGAGCACGAGCATGCGGGCGGCCTGGGCGCGGAGGTCGCGGGGGAGTTCGCGGTTGCGGAGCGCGTCGTTGATCTGCTGGGTGGCGGCGCGGAAGGCGCGCTGGTCGAGCAGCAGCTTGGCGAGGCGGATCTGGGTGCGTCCGGTGCGGGCGGCATCGTTATCGACCGCCAGGCCCTGGCGGAGCGCCGCGATGGACTGCTCGGTGTCGCCCAGGGCGTGGTGGGCCTCGGCGAGCAGCAAGAACGGCATGGGGTTCGACGGGTGGTCACGGGTGGCCGGGGTGAGCACGTCGATCGCCTGGGGCGCGGCGGCGACGGGGTCGGCGCTGGTCAGGAGGAAGCGGGCGCGGGCGATGCGCCAATCGGGCTGTGTGTCGCCCGCGAGCTTCTGCAGGCGTTTGATCAGGCGGTCGGTGGCGGGGCGGTCGGCGCGGACGGCCGCGGACTGGAGGGCGAGGCGGGTGGGCTGGGCCTGGTTGGGTGCGGCGTCGGCAAAGCCGATCCACGCGGCGGCCGCGGCCTGGTCTTGGCCGAGGGATTCGAGGTAGCCGGCGTAGACGGCATCGAGCTGGAGACGGTCTTGAAGGTTGCCGGCGGCCGTTGCGGCACGCCGGGCGTCTTCGAGGACTTCCAGTCCGCGGTCGGGTTGGCCGGCATCAAAGGCCTGCTGGGCCTGAAGGACCGCGGCCTCGGGGGAGGTCCGCTGCGGGTCGAGGAGCTTTGCATTGATGCTGGGTGCGGCGGCGAGTTGATAGTCTTGGGCGAGGCGGGAGAGCCCGGCGAGGACGGTGTCGGGCAGCGTGGGTTGGCGGGCGAGAAGGGTCTGGATGAACGCGTTGGCCTGGTTGGTTCGGTTGGCGCGTGCGAGGGTTTCGAGCTTGAGCAGCAACGGGGCGGAGGCGTCGGGCAGGGCGGTGATCAGGGTGTCGAGCTGGCTGAGGAGGCGGTCGGTGGCGGGGTTGTCCTGCGGGGTGATGAGCTGGGTCTGGGCGCGGGAGAGCAGGAGCCCGTAGCGGACGTTGCCGGTGAGCTGGTAAGCGGCCGAGGCGGAGCGGGCGGCCTCTTCGGGGTTGCCTTGATTGAGGAGCAGCTGGGCACGGAGGCCGTAGGGCTCAGCCCATCGGTTATTGGATTTGATGGCGACTTCGGTCTGGTAAAGGGCGGCGGGGGTGTTGCCGGCGCGGGTGTAGGCGAGGGCGAGCCAGTGGTGGAATTCGGGGCGCTCGGAGAAGCGGGTGGCGGCGCGTTCGGCGGCCTCGAGGAGGCGGGGGAGGTCGGCGGGCTGCGCGAGCTCGGCGCTGAGGACCTCGTAATAGGACTTGGCAAAGTCGTTGGTCTGGAAGGCTTGGAGGTCGGCGAGGTCGCGGAGGGCGGCGTCGCGGTTGCCCATTTTGAGGTTGGCGGTGGCGTGCCAGGCCAGGAGCAGGGGCTCGGCGTTGGAGCGGTCGATGGGCTGCAGGATGCTGAGGACGTCGCGGTAGCGCTCGGCATTGAAGAGGCGGGCGGCGACGGCGGCACGCTGGGCGTCGGTGGCGTCGTCGGGGAGGTGCTGGATCAGGTGGTTGACCGCGGCGGTGTGCTGCCCGAGCAGGTCGTAGAAATTGGCGACGGTGCGGATGAGCTCGAAGTCGGTCTGGGGCCCGTTGGCGACGGTCTCAAGGGTCGCCAGGGCGTTGGGGAGGTCGCGATCGACGCGGTGGGCGAGGGTGAGCGCGAGGGTCGGCAGCGGATTGTCGGGGTACTGGGCCTGCCAGGCTTTGGCCTGGGCGACGAGGTCGGCGGGCTGGGCACCGCGTTGCTGCATCAGGTCGAGGGCGAGGCGGTAGTGGTTGAAGGCGTTGGGGTCGATCTCCAGGAGGCGTTGGGCGGTTTCGTAGGCTTCGTCGAACCGCTTGAGCAGCCGGAGCGCATCGGCGCGGTGCTTGAGGATCTCTGGGTCGTCGGGGGTCTGTTTGAGCAGGCGTTCGGTGAGGGTGAGGGCGCGGCGGTGGTCGGGGCCGCGGTCACGGCCGATGTAGAGCGGGAGGATGGCTCGGCCGGCCTGGGCGTGGTCGGGCTGGAGCGTGAGGACGCGTTCGACGGAGGTGATCCATGCGCGTTGGTCATCGACGTCGGGGTTCGGGCCGAGCCGTCGGGCTTGGGCGTAGGTGAAGAGGGTGTTGGGGTCGTCCTGGAAGCGGTCGATCTTGTCGGTGAGGATCTCTTCAACGCGTTGGTAGTCGCCGGCACGGAAGGCGTCGAGGGCCTGGGTCTTGGCGTCGGCGAGCTGCAGGTTCTGTCGGTGGGTCTGGAAGCCGTAGAGCGCAACAGAGCCTGCGGCGATCACGATGACAACCGAGGCGATGATCAGGAGGCGCTTGCGGCGGAGTGCGGGGTCGGTTGGGACAGGCATGGCGGTGGTGGGGTTTGCGGGTTAGCCGGGGGTGGCGTTGAGGTCAGTGGGGGTGAGGATGGCGCGGATCGCGTCGGCGTTGGCGTTGAGGAATTTCTCGATGAGGGTGTGGCGGCGAGCGGGCGTCAGGTCATCGCTGGTGAGGATCTGGACCTGGCCGGCCCCGAAGTGTCGCCAGGCGGGGTCGGCGGCGGCGCGGCGCATCTGGGCCATGGTCCGGGCGACGGTGCCGTCGGGCAGCAGCAGGAGGTTGGCGACGTGGAAGCGGGCCTGGTTCTTGCCGGTGCCGATGAGGAAGGTGTAGGCGGTGCCGGTGATGGGTTGGCCGCGGAGGGTCCAGGTCTGGGTCTGGTCGGACTCGGGGGTGTAGCCGTTCTGGGGGTAGCAGATGGGGGGGTAGTGCCCGGCCATGGAGCGGGCGTCTTTGCAGTGGACCAGGAGGAAGTCGACGGCGTCGCCGGAGTCGGGGTCGACGAAGCGTCGGGCGACGATGGCGTTGGGCTGGAGCAGGTCGATGGCGGCGTCGGGGACGGGGGCGTCTCGGCCCTGCCAGCCGTCGACTTCGAGGGGTAGCCGGTTGGCGGCCTGGAGCACGGCGGCGTGGTAGGGGGCGGCGTCGGCGGGGCTGGAGCGTGCCCAGGTGACGGCGGTGAAGCCGGCGAGCAGCACGCCGGCGGCGGCGACGGTGAGCCAAGCGACGCGGGTGCGGCCGGGGGGGGTTGGCGGGGTGTTGGGGTTAGGCAAGGGAGGCCCCCGTGGGGTTGGGTGGTGAGGGCGGCGGCTTGGCGGAGGGGCTGGCGTCGGGTTCGGCGTCGTCCTGCATGACGGGGACCTGGGCCCAGCGCAGGAGGTGGACCATGCCGATGAGCAGGGCCAGGGCGAGCCCGAGCATGGCCCAGCCGGCGTAGTCGTGGAAGGGCTTGGCGAGGGTGTCGCGGTAATGGCCGTAGATGTAGACGGTGGGGACGAGCCGGATGATGTTGCAGACCACAGCAGCGAAAGGGCTCAGGAGGATGATGGCGAGGCGGGTCCACCCGCGGAGCGGTGTGGCGAAGGCGTAGGCGTAGGCGACGAGGATGAGCGCGAAGACCATGCGCATGCCGTTGCAGGCCTCGGCGACGGCGACCTGCTCGCCGTTGTAGATCAGGACGTTGCCCGCCCGGCCGACGCTGATGCCGATGAGTTGGAGCCCGACCTCAGCCCCGGCGGCGGTCCAGTCCTGCAGGGGCAGGGCGATGCGTTGGCGGATCAGCCCTGGCACCGGAACGAGGAAGAGCATGACGAACAGGGCGGGCGCGGCGACCCGCATGATCTGCGAGCCCAGGGCGGTCCAGACGGCCCCGATGAGGACAAGGACGGCCCCGCCGTGCCAAAGGGCCTGCATCAGGCTGTGGTAGCCGTAGATCGAGAGGGCAGCCCCAACGGCGATGATGAGCAGGCCCCAGGCGGAGAGCCGAAGCGGGGTCTGGAGCAGCCGGCGTTTGCGGGCCCAGAGCAGCCAGAGCAGGACGATCGGGGTCAGGAACACCTGGCTGGCCTCCTCGTCGACCATGGCGATGTGGGCGATGTCGGCCCAGGCGTCGAAGCCGGCGAGGATGGCGAACAGGCCCAAGAACCCCGCGAGGACCAGGAGTCGGCCGCGGCTGGGCGGGTCGCTCGGGTCGGTCGTCAGGATCGACGGTGTCGGCCGGGGGGCGGCGGGTCGGGCTGGATCGGTCGGGTTGGACACGCGGTCGGCGGGGCTGGGAGGTGCGGGATCGGTGGGGCCGGGTTGCCGTGAGAGGGCAGGCCGAGGGCGAGCGCGGAACGACCGGTAACCCTCTTCAGTGAGTATCGGTTAATTCGGGTGGGGGTTCTGCGAAAGCGGGGGTCGGCGGGATGGGGTTGGGCCGGTGGTGAGGGTTAGGCGGGGGTTAGACTCCTCGCGTGGACGACGCATGGGTCTGGCAGCGGCTGGAGGTGGGGTCGGGTGATGCCGCTGGTCGGTTGGACGTGTGGCTGGCCTCGGCGTTGGGCGTGAGCCGAGGTCGGGTGGTTCGGCTGTTGGAGCAGGGTCGGGTTCTGCGGGACGGACGAGCGTGTGTGGGGGGGATGAAGGGGCGAGCGGTCGAGACGGGTGAGGTGTTTGAGGTCGCCATGATTGGGGGGGACGCGGAGGAGGATCGCCCGGGAGCGATCGATGGGGGCGAGGCGGTCTTGGCGGAAGGGGCGGGGTGGGTCGTGTTGGACAAGCGGGTTGGGACGCCGGTGCACCCGCTGCGGGGTGGCGAGACGGGGACGCTGGTGAACACGCTGGTGACGCGTTGGCCGGAGGTGATGGAGGCGTGCGGCGGCAGGGGGGTCGGGGAAGGGGGGTTGCGGTCGGGGGTGGTGCATCGGCTGGACGTTCCGACGTCGGGGTGTGTGGTTATGGCGACGGAGCAGGGGGCTTGGGAGCGGCTGCGGGGTGCGTTCGCGGAGCACCGGGTGGAGAAACGGTACCGGGCGGTGGTGCGGGGACGGCTGGTGGCTTCGGGTGAGGGGTTCGAGCCGGTGGACTTGTCGTTGGCGGTGACCCAGCATCGGCCGGCGCGGGTGGGTGTGGTGTCAGCCGACGACCCGCGGGGGCGGAGGTGTCGGCTGGGGTACCGGGTGATTGAACCGCTCGGCGATGCGACGGTGATCGAGGTGGACCTGCAGACAGGGTTCCTGCATCAGGTGCGGGCGACCTTCGCACACCTGGGTCATCCGGTTTTGGGTGATGCGGACTACGGCGGCAAAGACCCGCGGGTCGGTCGCCTGATGCTGCACGCGGCGCGGTTGGTGATTGACGGTGTCGAGGCGGTGAGTCCGCTGCCGAGCGCGTTCAGTGAAGGCCTTGCGGCGTTGGCGTCGTGAGGCTTAGGCGGCGGCCTGAGCGATCGCGGCGTCGATCGAGAGGCAGAGGACGGTCAGGTCGTCTCGTTGATTGAGGCTGCCGGCTTGTTGGTCGAGGTGGGCTGCGAAGTCGTGGAGGGCGGTCTCGACTGCGCCGTGACGGAGCTCGGCGAGCTCGTCGGTGTAGTTCTCGTTGATGATCCGGTTGGTTTCGCCCGAGGCTTCGTCTGTGGTGGGGAAGGCGACCTCGAAGCCATCGGAGTAGAGCAGCAGCCGGTCGCCGGGGTCGAGGGTGAAGTGCTGGGTCTCGAAGACCTCGTCGGGGAAGACGCCGAGGAGCCCGCCGTCGCAGTTGATCTCGGTGGTTCGGCCGTCGGGGTGCAGGAGCATAGGGAAGGGGTGGCCGGCGCGGGCGAGGGAGACGGCGCGGGTGCGGGTGTCGATGACGCCGTAGATGGCGGTGCAGAAGCGGACCTTGCCGTGCTGGTGCTTGAGCAGGTCGCGGTTGAGCCGGGCCAGCGCGTCGCCGGGCTCGAGGAGCTTGTAGCCGCGGGGCAGGTCGGGGTGGATGAGCTTGGTCTGCAGGGAGCGTTTGATGTAGATGGTCATCAGGGCCGCGGGGGCGCCGTGGCCGACGGCATCGGCGATGAAGAACCCGAGGTGGTGCTCGTCGAGCTGCTCGACGTCGTAGAGGTCGCCGGAGACGTAAGAGGCGGGGCGGTACAGGGCGTGGAAGCTCACGCCGTTGACCGAGGGCAGCTGTTTGGGGAGGAAGTCTTGCTGGATCTGCGCGGCGAGGCGGAGCTCTTCGTCGAGCTTGTTGACCTGGGAGGAGAGCCCCGAGCGGTGGGCCTGCATCAGTCGGACCTCGTGGGACAGCTCATCGATGGCCTCGGCCTGGAGGGCCATGCCCGAGAGCGTCGCCGCGGCGGCGGCGGCCTGATCGCCCGGTCCTTGGATTTCGGGAACGAGTACCCCGCTGACCCGCACCCGCTTGCCGAGCCCACCCTCGACCGCGTCGTCTGTCGGGGTCCAGGCCACCGGCCGATGACGGTCGCCCAGCTCCTGCATCAACGCCCGCAGCCCGCGATCCGTCGACTCACCCCAAACCCACACGACCGCCGCACGTCCAACACGGTGCTCATCCGCCGGCTGATCGAAACCCTGCCAGACCATCCAGTCGAGCCTCAGCCCCGGCCCCGGCCACGCGTCGGCCACCGCCGCAACGCCCCGGCGCACCCGTTCATCCGCCTCACCGCTTGTCACAACCAGCACGCTCTCGCTCATCAAGCCTCCAGCCCCCGTGGCGCAGACGACGCCGACGGCTAACTGGGGCATCGACCTATCGGGCCCGTGCCTTGAGTGACGCGGTCGGTAGGTTAATGCGATCGCCCACCGAGACGCCCAATTCCGCGACCCGCCCGCCCCGCAGCTCGATCGCAAACGGGACCGGCCGACCGCTGCTGTAACGCCTGGTCGGGTTCGACCGGGTCGCCAACGGCTCGACCTGCATCGCGTGCGTCGCCACCACCTCCCCACCCGCATCCAAAAAGATGATGTCGATCGGCACCAGACAGTCGCGCATGACAAACTCACGCACCGCCGACCGTGGGAACACGAAGAGCATCCCCCCGTTCTCGGGGATCGACTCTCGATGGCTCAGGCCCTGATACCGCTCCAGCGCCGTTACCGCCAGCTCGAGATCAAACACCTGCCCCGCAATCACGATCGGCTCGTAATCCGTCCCTAAGACCCCCGTGCCCGATTCGTTGCCGGGGTCTTCCGGCATGTCTGTGCAACCACCGACCCCGAGAACCAGCCCGCAGGCCACTGCTATCGCCACTCGGGCCAGCAGTCGTTTCAGTCGATCAGCCATGATTCATCTTCCGCATCGAAAACGATGTCGTCTTGAGGCAAGCGTTCCAGCTCGAAGCCTTGCAGACACCCCTCCATGCTAATCGGCTCGGGCTCATCGATCGCTCTGAGCCACCACGCCAGCAGCCCCCGGACGCGGTCGGCCGTGACGCCCCGCTGGCGGTAGGCGGTGAGCCGGGTGTCGCCGTGCCGCTTGGCGAGGCGTCGGCCGTCCGTGCCGCGGACCAGCGGCAGGTGCCAGTACCGCACGCCGCTATCCGCTAACCCTAGCCCACGCATCACCAGCAGCTGCCGGGCGGTCGAGCTCAGCAGGTCATGGCCGCGGACGACGTCCGTCACACCTTGCGCCGCGTCGTCCACCACCACCGCGAGCTGATACGCCGGCACCCCGGCTTTCGTCGCCACGGTGAAATCCCCGACCTCTCCCGCCACATCCACACGCTGCTCGCCAAGCCGCTGGTCCGTAAACGCCACTTCGTCCGCATCCACCCGCAGCCGCCAGGCGTAATCGTCCGCCGCGAGCAGGGGGGTCCGCTCGATCAAGCCCGCCGCCTCATCAGGTCCCGGCCGGAGCTCCGCCGGGAACACCGCCTCGGCCTGCCCCTCGTTCGGTGCCGACGCTTCCGACCATGCCGCCAACTCGCCCCGTGTCACCGCGCTCGGGTAGATCAACCCCCGATCACGCAGCACCCCCAGCGCCGCTCCGTACTCCGTCACCGCCTCGCTCTGCCGCCTCACCTCCCCGTCCCAATCCAAGCCCAACCACGCCAGCGTCTCCAACACCGCTTCGCTGACCCCCGGCTTCACCCTGGGCCCGTCCAGATCATCCAGCCGCATCACGACCCGCCAACCCCGCTGCCGCGCGATCAGCCACGCCGCCAGGAAGCTCATCGCGTTGCCCAGGTGCAACGCCCCGGTCGGGGACGGGGCCAGCCGGGTCACGCGGTGTGCTTCAGCGTCCATCACCCGGACTATAAGGACCTCACCAACCGCTCAAGCACTTCCCGTATGGTGTGGCCCGCGATGCCCGTCCACCTCACGCCCTCGTCGCCGCTGCTCACCCCGCCCCGACCCAAGGGCGGCCCGCTCAAGCTCGCCGTCCTCATCTCCGGCGGCGGCACCACCCTCCTCAACCTCCACGACAAGATCGCCGCCGGCCAGCTCCACGCCAAGATCGTCCTGGTGATCAGCTCCAACCCCAAGGCCGCCGGCGTCGCCAAGGCCCAACGCCTCAAGCTCCCGGTCAAGGTCGTCAACCGCAAACGCTTCAAGACCTCCGCCGCCTACTCCGACGCTGTGTTCAAACTCGTCCGGGAATCGCGGGCCCGCATCGTCTGCCTCGCCGGGTTCCTCAGCCTGCTCAAGATCCCCCGCGGCTTCCGCAACCGCGTCCTCAATATCCACCCCGCGCTGCTCCCCGCTTTCGGGGGCCAGGGCATGTACGGGCGTCGCGTCCACGAAGCCGTCCTCGCCGCCGGTGTCCGCATGACCGGCTGCACCGTCCACATCGCCGACGACACCTACGACACCGGGCCCATCCTCGTGCAGCGCACCTGCCCGGTCTTGCCTGGCGACACGCCCGATACCGTCGCCGCCCGCGTCTACGAGCAGGAGTGCCTCGCCTACCCCGAGGCCCTCGAAGCCTTGGCCCAACGCCAGGTCACCTTCGAGCCCGATCACGACCCGCCCCTCGCCCAAGCGACCCTCCCCCGCGACCAGATCCACGCCGCCTACGACCTGTGCATCTCCGCCCACCACGGCCAGACCCGCGCCGGCGCTAAGAAGCTTCCTTACGCCTCCCACCCCATCGCCGTCTACCACGACCTGCTCAGCCTCGGGGTCACCGACCCGGACATCCTCGCCGCGGCCCTGCTGCACGACGTCCTCGAGGACACCCCGATGACCTCCCGCCAGCTGACCAAGGCCTTCGGCCCCCGCGTCACCGGACTGGTCAAAGAGCTCACGCTCCCGCCCAGCGCCGAGAAGTCGTTCGTCATCAAGCACCGCACCCTCTGCCGCCACGCCCGCAAGATGACTCCGGACGCCAAGCTGATCAAGCTCGCCGACCGCCGGCATAACCTGCTCGAACTGCACCACAAGCCGATCAGCAAGCGCCAACGCTACGGCGAGGCCACGCTCGCACTACTGGTTGCCCTCAAGCCTTGGCCGGCCCTGGCGACCCCGTACGCCGAACACGCCACCGCGCTCGCCCAGTACCACGCCAGCGGCCAATCCACCGTGCCTGCCTAGCCCTGAACCGCCCCGCTGCTCCGGCGTAAGGCCCGATAATCCCTGTTATGTATAACTCGGCCCTGGGCGGCCCCTGTCCCCCAAATCCCGCCCGGATTCAGCGTTACACTCGACCCCATGACCCGTCGCGTCTTCATCACCGGCCTCGGCCCTGTTTCTGGGCTCGGCCTCGGACATGCCCCCAACTGGCAACGCCTGCTCGCCGGCGAGTCCGCCATCGGGCCCGTCACGCTCCTGGATACCTCGGCGATGGACAACCCCTTCGCCGCCCAGGTGCCCGAGTACAGGCTCCGCGACCATGTCCCGAAGTCGTACCGCAAGGCCACCAAGGTCATGTCACGCGACATCGAGCTAGCTGTCATCGCCGCGCACCTCGCCGTTGAAGACGCCGGCCTCATCACCCCCGGCCTCCCGACGCCGCCGGACGCCGAAACCGCCCCGACATACGCCCCCGACCGCCTCGGTTGCCACATCGGGGCTGGCCTTATCGCAGCCGACATCAACGAGCTCACCACCGCCTTCGACGGCTCACGCGAGCCCGATACCCTCAATACCCTCGACCTCGAACACTGGGGCAACGAGGGCATGCAGTCGCTCACCCCGCTCTGGCTGCTCAAGTACCTGCCCAACATGCTCGCATGCCATGTGACCATCCTCCACGATGCGTGCGGCCCCTCGAACACCATCACCTGTTCCGCGACTTCTGGCAGCCTCTCGCTAGGCGAGTCCTTACGGGTGATCCAGCGCGGCCACGCCGACGCCTGTCTGTGTGGCGGCGTGGAGTCGAAGCTCAATCCGCTCGGCTACCTCCGCCAGATGACCACCGGGCGGTACGCCGAGGCTGGCGTCGACGCCGACCCCGCCAAGCTCGTCCGCCCGTTCGACGAACACGCCACCGGCGGGGCCATCGGTGAAGGCGGCGGCATCCTCATCCTCGAAGCGGAAGACACCTTCGCTGGCCGTACAACGTCCGATAAATCCTCTACGCCTGAACCGACCCGCTACGCCGAAGTCGCCGGGTTCGCCGCCACGCAGTCCATCCATCGGCCATCAAAGAACCGTCAACCCGACCCGTGCGGCGTGGGCTTGGTGAACGCCGCCAACGCCGCACTCCGGGAAGCCCAGCTCGCCCCGGACGACATCGACCTGGTCATCCCCTTCGGGCTCGGCGATCCCAACCACGACGCCGCCGACGCCGCCGCCCTCCGCACACTCTTCGGTGACCGCCTCGCCGAGCTGCCTGTCCTGACCCCCAAGGCCCAGGTCGGCAACACCGTCGCTGGCGCTGCCGCCTTCGACCTCGCCCTCGCCGCCCTGATCCTTCACCACCAGCAGCTCCCGCCCATCATCAACCGCGACGCCCCCCTTTCCGGGTTCGATGCACCCGCATCAATGCCCGACCAAGGCCTCCGCCACATCCTCCTGCTCACCACCGGCCTCGGCGGCCAGAACACCGCCGTCGTCCTCAAACGCGTCTCGACCTGAGCCCGATGTCTTTCACGCACCCCCAACAATCCGGCCAAGGCCTCGACGTCGCTGTGGATGCGATTCGACCCATTGTGCATGATCGGCTGCGGGCACTTGAAGCCGACCGCGGCCTCCGCGTGCTGTTCGCTTGCGAGAGCGGCAGCCGTGCCTGGGGTTTCGCATCGTACGACAGCGACTTTGACGTCTGGTTCATTTATGTCCGCCCCGCCGACGCATACCTGAAGCTCAAGCCCCCCGCCGACGCCTTCGACATCCACGACGATAGTGAACACGACCTCGACCTTGCCGGCTGGGACATCCGCAAGACCGCCGAGCTGATGCGCAAGAGCAACGGCCCGCTCTTCGAATGGCTCGACTCCCCGATCGTCTACGAGCAGGACGACCGCATCACCCCGCGGCTTGTCCGACTTCGCAACGACTACTTTGACCCCAAAAAGACGACCTATCACTACCTAAGCCTCGCCGCTCGGGTCTGGAAGTCCTACCTGCTCGATCAGCCGAACCCGGTCCGCAAGAAGTACCTTTACGCGCTCCGTCCGCTCGCTTGCGTCGAGTACATCCGTGCCCACGGAGCCCAGCCGCCGACCCGGTTTCAGTCGGTGCTCGACGCGATCCCGCTCGAACCGACTGTTAGCGACGCCATCCAGAAGCTGGTCGCCGATAAGCAGGCCAATCGCGAGCTCGGTGCTGCCCCGGCCGACCCGGTGCTCCAACAGTGGATCGGCGAAACCCTCGCGTCTGGCGATCGCCTCGCTGCCGACCTCGACGCCAACCCGATCGACAACGCGCTGCTCGACTGTCTCATCGCCGACGCCATCCTCATGCCCGAGGTTCACGCATGACAACAACCGCCAAACCCACCATCGTCATCACCGGCATGGGCTGGATCACGCCGCTCGGGCACGACCTCGACTCGGTCTGGCAGGCCCTGCTCGCGGCGACCTCCGGAGCCGGCCCGATCACCCGCTTCGACGCCTCGACCTTCCCCACCAGCTTCGCCGCGCAGGTCAAAGACTACGACCCGTGGAAGTACATCAAATACCCCGAAGCCCACGAAGGCATCGGGCTCAATACCGGCTTCGCGCTCGGTGCCGCCGCTCAGGCCTGGGCCCACGCCGGGCTCGACGCCTACACCGCCGCTGGCCGGCTAGACCCCACCCGATTGGGCATCTACCTCGGGGCCGGTGAGGGGACGCCCGACTTCAACAACTTCACCCGCTCCAACCTCAGCTCTTGGGTGCCCGACGACCGCGCGATTGACGGTGCGGCCTGGACCCGCACCGCCGCCTCCCTGCTGAGCATCGACGACGAGATCGAGCAGGAGCCCAACATGCCGCTATCACACCTGGCGATGGAGTTCAACGCCCAGGGCCCGGCCTACAACTGTCTCACCGCCTGTGCCGCCTCGACGCAGGCCATTGGCGAGGCCCGCGAGATCCTCATCCGCGGCGACGCCGACGTCATGCTCTCCGGCGGCACGCACACCATGATCCACCCGCTGGGCGTGACCGGCTTCAACCGCCTCACCGCCCTGTCCAACCGCAACGATGACCCGGCGTCCGCGTCTCGCCCGTTCTCTGCCGACCGCGATGGGTTCGTGATGGGCGAGGGTGCCGGCATCATCGTGATGGAGACCCTAGAACACGCTTTGGCCCGTGGCGCGACGCCGCTGGCCCAGGTCGCCGGCTACGGCTCGACCGCCGACGCCTACCGGATCACCGATATCCACCCCGAGGGCCGGGGCGCCGCCGCCGCCATGCGTCAGGCGCTCGACGGGGCCGGCATCACCCCTACTGATATCGACTGGATCGCCGCCCACGGCACGGGCACCAAAGAGAACGACTCGATCGAGACCAAAGCGATCAAGGCGGTCTTCGCCGACGGTGACGACGTCTCGAGCGTACCGCCCGTGTCCTCGATCAAATCGATGATGGGCCACCTCATCGCCGCCGCCGGCGTCGTCCAGGCCATTGCTGCCGTTCTTGCGATCCAGCACGACGCGATCCCCCCCACCGCTAACCTCCATACGCCCGCCCCCGAGTGCGACCTGGACTATGTGCCCAACACCCCTCGGCACACCCCGGTCCGCCGATGCCTCTCGAACTCCTTCGGCTTCGGCGGCCAGAACGACACCCTGGTCCTGCAGCAGCTCGACCTCTGACCGCATCGCCAGTGACCCGTCCAGTCGCCCAATAGCCGGCGGCAGGCCTGCCGCCGGTGGCGCTGCCGCACGCCCTTCAGCCCCGCACCGAACCGCCCGATACCCCTCGGGATGCCACGCCTGTTTTCCAGAGCCAACCCGGACGCCGACCTGGCCCCGACCGCTTACCAGGGCACCGAGTCGTCGCGCATCTGGGTCTCCGACCAGCAGTGGATGGCGATGCTCGCGAGCAGCCGCCGGGACCGCGACGCCTACCTGGATGCCCCGCGTTCCCCCGACACCCACGCACTGCCCCCCCAGGAAGACCGCCGCGACGGCGAACGCCTCGCCACCACCTGTCGATGCGTCCTCCGCCTCGACGGTTACCGCGCCACCGGCACCTTCGCCATCCGCACCCAAAACATCTCCGCCGGCGGCCTCGGCTTCATCCACGCCGCACCCATCCCCCGTGACACCCGCTGTACCGTCGCCCTCCAGCCCGAGCACGTCCCCGGCATCATCACCGCCGCCCGTGTCGCCTGGTGCAAACCGCTTCATCTTCACGACGACGATGCGCTCGACACCGACGCACCCGTTCCCCCCGCTGCTTACGAGCTCGGCATCCAGTTCGACACCCCTATCGATCTTGATCCCTTCAGCCGCGTCGCCTGATCAATACTGCAGGGCCATAGACGCAACGCGACGCATCGCTGGGGCGTGACGGCACGTTCGTCATTGAATCCCTTCACCGTCCGATACCAGCCCGAACACCCGCGCCGACGGCGAGGCCATCGTCACCATCTGCTGCGGCCCGATGATCGCCGCGATCTCTTCCGGCGACCGGCCGTCGTCCTCCGCGTAATGCCGGGCCCGTGCTTCAGAGATCTCGATGATGCGTAGCTCACCCATGACTTCCGCCCGCTTCCCGACCGCTGCCATGGGGATTAGCCGCCCTTCGATCGGGCACGTGAACTTGATGAACAAGCCCTGAGACTGCCCCGAGCCTCCGATCTCGATCCAACACCCCGCCTTCTGGCAGACTTTCTGGACCTGGCCTCCCGCTCTGATCGTTTGGCCGATGTAACGCTCAGGCTCCTCCAGAAGCCGTTCGACCGAAACCACTCCACCTTCCACGTCGGGGATCGAATCGCCGTACTCGACATAAGGCTCCCCCTGCGTGGAAGCTTCACGAGCTTGGCGTGCCACTTCTGCCGTGGCAACCTCAGAAGACTCGTGCGAGACCGCAGTCTCCCCATGACTCGGATCCGTACAACCGCCAGATATCAGTACCGACCCGGCCAACATTAAGCCAACCACGGCATGCAACAGGTAACTCGGTAGGTTCCACTCGACTGCTTGCCGACTCAGGTATTTCATGACCAAACCTCGATGATCACCGCGTCATCACGGTGTCTTGAGCCTTACGCGACGCTTCGACTTGCACGCTACTCCGTCAACAATTCGGGCAGCAAAAACGTCTGGAATGTCGCCCAGTTTACGCTCTCAAAGGCGGGCGACTCATCGGCGTAGATCCGTGTGATCTGCGGGTCAGAAAAACCCTCACCGTGCCCATCGATGAAGCTCGCCTGGAACCAGGAATTCTGCTGATGGGCGTTGGTGTCGTACCGCCAACCGATCAGGAGGTCGAGGGTAAGCGGCGCCTCGCTAGGGAACTGGGTCTCGGCGGTTGTGCCGATCTCCGTATCGAATTCCGGGATGGTGTCGTACAGACGAGGCCGAGCGCCGAGCCCGTTGCCGAACGTCACCACGGCGTTGTACATGTAGTTGCTACGCACCAGGAAGGTGTCGATATCGGCAGACGAGTCGTCTCCCGGCAGGCCTGGCATCCCCACCTCGCCGAACGGCTCGGGGAAGTGCCCCGGCTGCCACTGCTCCGCATCCTGCGCGGGGCAGAAGAAGACGCCCGGGTCGTCGAGAAAACCCTCAAAAAACAGTCGGCCGATCCCCACAACCTCCATGTCGTTGGCGCTCGGCCCCTGCGCAATCCGGTAGGTCAGCACCGGGCTACCGATCGCATTGGGGACCACGGGCCCGTTCGGGTCGTAGTGCGTCGGTAGGGTTTCATCCCGATCCGACGCGAAGGCGAACGACGCGACATTCAGCTGCCGCTGGTTGGAGAGACACACCGATTGCCGAGCCGCCTCACGTGCTCCCCCCAGCACCGGAAGCAAAATCCCGATGAGCAGCGCGATGATCGAGATCACCACCAAAAGCTCAATGAGAGTGAACGCCGGGGCTTTCGACCCCCCAAACCGGAGATGCTTGTGACTGAATCTCATTTCGGCTAGTGTACGTCGCCTGCGTCCCCCCGTTTTGTACTTGGAGCTTAGGAGAAACCAAAATGAACCTGTCTTCCCTCAAAGCATCCCAGGCCGTGGTCCTCGGGCTTTCCCTCGCCGCTTCCGGACAGGCCTTCGGCGTGGATTATCGCCAGATCATCTCGCTCAACGAGCTTCATCCCACTGCGTCAAGTAACACCAGCATTACCGGCGTCACCGAAATCGGTGGGGAGTTCTTGTTCACAATCTCGGGACCCGTCTTTGGGGATTCGCTGATCGTCCTCGGCGATGGCTCGAACATCCTCGTGGACAGCCTCGACTACGCCAACGCCAGCGGTGAGCCAACACAGGGCTTTGACCTCGGGCAAGCCGCGCTCGGTTTGGGGAACCCCGCGATCATTGCCGACCGCCGCAGCGACGCCGTCTATTCGCTCAACCTCAGCACCGGTGCCCTGACGTCGCTGGCTAGCAACGCGGACCTGAATATCGCCACCACGGGGACGTCGGCCAACCTGACTGAACAAGCCATCGATCCCGACGGCAACATCGTGGTCTATGAAACAAATATGTCTAACGACAGCCTGCTGCTGATCACGCCTGGCGGGGCCATCTCCGAGCTCGCGTCTGCCAGTGAACTCACGACCAACGTCGGCAACAACACACTCAACGGGTTCACGATCAGCCCCACCGAGAAAAAGCTCTTCTTCGGCGACGACGGGTCCGACAACATCTACAGCCTCGACTACTCGGGTGCCTCCAACGACTACGAAATCATCCTCACTGAAGCCCAGATCATTGCCGTCACCGGGCGCTCCGACGTCCGCGTAGACAAGATGTTGTATGCACCCGACGGGCTGATCTACTTTTATGAAGACGGCGCCGACAGCATCTACAGCTTCGATCCTGACAACGCGCCCGGCACCCTCTCCCTGGTCATCAGCGATTCCGACCTCATTGCTGGACCCGCCGAAAACGACATCGTTGGTGGCCTGACCTGGGTCAACGGGAACATCGGTTGGTGGTACTTCATCAACCGCAACGGCGAAGGCACCGGCCTGTACGCCATCCCCGAGCCGACGTCGCTGGCGATCTTTGGTGTGGGTGCCATGCTCCTCGGCACCCGGCGCCGGCAATCGCGCTGACCGCCCGGCTCGCACCCACCTCCGAACCCACTGTTTCAGCACGCGGCTCCGCACCCGGGCCGCGTGTTTTTTTTGCGCTCCGTCGTGTCCGGCCCGGTCCATCTGTAGCGCCTGGGCAAGCTGTAACACCCCCAGCCCGAAACCATGCCCACTCCGCATCTTCACAGCCGCTAACCCTTATCCAGCCTCACCCGCCGGTCGATACCCCAAGAGTCCAGGGATCGTTCCGCCGCTGCGCCCGCGATCCGTTCCGCACCGCAGCCGCATACAGACCGTCCCCCACCCTATCGAGCCTGCCCATGGAACTGTCCAAAGTCCTCGCCGCCGCCATGGAACTGGATGCGTCTGACATCCACCTCATCGCAGGCCACAAGCCCATGGTCCGTATCCACACCCGGATGACCCCCATGGACTTCCCCGAGCTGACCCCCGAAGACTCGATGTCGCTGCTCAAGCAGATGGCCGGGCCCGACCAGATGAAGGTCTTCGAGAAGATCAAGGACGCCGACTTCTCCTTCCAGATCGACGGCCTCGGCAGATACCGCGTCAACGCCCACCTCCAACGCAACGCCGTCGGCCTCGCCCTGCGTGCGATCAAGACCAAGATCCCACCCCTCGAAAAGCTCAACCTCCCCGAGGTCATCTCCCGCCTGACCTACCTGCCCCGCGGGCTCGTCCTGGTCACCGGCGACACCGGCTCGGGCAAGTCGACCACGCTCGCCGCGATGATCGACGCGATGAACAAACGCTACTACAAGCACGTCATCACCCTCGAAGACCCGATCGAATACGCCCAGGTCTCCGACAAGTGCGTCATCGAGCAGCGCGAGCTCGGGCAGGACACCCCGTCCTTCGCCTCCGGCCTCCGCCACGTCCTGCGTCAGGACCCCGACATCATCCTCGTCGGTGAGATGCGTGACCTCGAGACCACCGCCGCTGCGATCACCGCCGCCGAGACCGGCCACCTCGTCTTCTCGACCCTGCACACCGTCAACGCCTCGCAGACCGTGGAACGCATCATCGACATGTACCCGTCGGATCAGCAGAACCAGATCCGCTCGATGCTCGCCAACACGCTCCAGGCCGTGGTCTCGCAGACCCTGTTCAAACGGCTCGACAACGAGGGCATGATCCCGGCGACCGAGATCATGCTCTGCACGCCTGCGGTGCGGAACCTGATCCGCGAAGACCGGGCCTTCGAGATCCCCAACGTCATCGAAACCAACCGGCAGATCGGCATGAATTCGCTGGATAACGCGATCGCCGAGCTCTACTTCAACGGCAAGATCACCAAGGAAGACGCGATCGCTCAGGCCGCTTATCCCGAGAAGCTCGAACGCTCCCTCGCGGCCTAAACGGACCCCGCCACCGACTCACCCCCGTAGTTAACCCATGCCCACGTACCGCTACCAGACACGCCTAGCCGACGGCAAGACCTCCGTCGGCACCCTCGCGGCCGAGAACGCCCTCGCCGCCGCGTCGGCGCTGCGGGCGCAGGGCAACACGGTCCTCTCGCTGACCCCGATGAAGGGCGCCAGCAGCAGCCGGTCGATGAGCGACTTCCTCAAGTCGCTGAACTACAGCTCGGGACCGTCGCAGAAGGACGTGCTGAACTTCACGACGCAGCTTGCGGTCATGGTGCGTGCGGGCATCTCGCTCCGGGCTGCCCTTGAAGGCATCGCCGAGCAGCAGGAGAACCCGAAGTTCAAGGCGATCCTCTTCTCGATCAAGCAGGAGGTCGAGTCCGGCAAGCCGTTCAGCGACGCGCTGGCGAAGCACGGCAAGCTCTTCGGGCCGCTCTACATCAACATGGTCCGCGCCTCAGAGATGTCCGGCAGCTTCAGCCAGATGCTCGAACGCATCGCCGCGTACCTCGCTCAGCAGATTGAGACCCGCCAGATGGTCGTCGGGGCCATGATCTACCCCGGCATGATCGCCACCCTCGCGGTCGGCGTCACCATTTTCCTGCTCACGTTCGTCCTGCCCCGCTTCGCCTCGGTTTTCGAGGGCAAAGAAGCGGCGATGCCCTGGCCCACGATCTTCCTGATGGCCCTTTCGGCCTTCATGGTCCAGTGGTGGTGGGCCGTGCTTGGGGCGCTCTTCGGTGCGGGGATCCTGCTCTACTTCCTGACCAAGACCGACGCGGGCGGCTGGCACTTCGACCGGCTCAAGCTCCGCGTCCCCGTCTTCTCCCGCATGTTCCGGGCGCTGTACATCAGCCGGTCGCTCCACACGATGGGCGAGCTGGTCAACGCCGGCGTCCCGATGCTCGACACCCTCGCGATCACCGGCGAGATCTCCGGCAACCGCCCGTTCCGGCGGATGTGGCGCGGCGTCTACTCCGCGGTAAAGCAGGGCAAGAAGATCTCCCAGCCGCTCAGCAAGACCCCCCTGCTGCCCAAGCCCGTGGTGCAGATGATCGGCGCCGGTGAAGAGTCGGGTAAGCTCGGCGAGGTGCTCGACGAGATCTCCGGCTTCTACTCCAAACGCCTCAAAGAAACCATCAAGACCGTGACCAGCATGATCGAGCCGATCATGATCGTGGTCATGGGCTCGGTGGTCGGCTTCATCGCCATGGCGATCATCCTGCCGATCTTCAAGCTCTCGTCGCTGGTGAAGTGAGTGAGGTTGTAGGTGGTAGGCCGTAGGTGGTAGGCCGGCAGGTTGTAATGATTAGTTAAGCCAACAACCCAGCGTCAGGCCTATATCCGGACGACCTCATCGCCGATGAATCGTATAGATCACAGGCATCGGTGCGCCCAATGAATCACCTACAACCTACAACCTACAACCTACAGCCTCCACGCCGGCGAAGCCGACGCCGCTCCGGCTTCACCCTGATCGAGGCCGCGCTGACCACCGTGATCGTCGGCACCGGCGTGCTCTCGATTGTCGCGGCCCAGCAGGCCTACCACCAGAAGAACAACTGGGCGACGCGGACCGGCGAGGCGGTGCTGCTCGCCAACGAGCTGCGTGAGCTCACGATGACGCTCCCTCAGCACGACCCCATCACCGGCCGGAGCAACTTCGGTCCCGAAGCCGGCGAGAACGGCATCCTCGACTATGACGACCTCGACGACTTCGCCGGCGTCGTCGCTTCAGGCACGGGGACCGGGCTGACCTTCAACCCCCCCGTCAACGCACTGCGTCAGTCGCTGCCCGAACTGAGCCAGTGGACCCAGCGGATCAACGTCACCAACGTCACCGCCGACCACATCAACTCCCCGTTCACCCAGCCGCTGGGCAGCACGCCCGTCGTCCGCGTCGATGTCACTGTCCTCTACACCGACCCCCTGACGGGTCAGACCAACACCGTCACCGAGCTGAACTGGATCGTCACCGATGAATAACGCCCCCCACACCATGACGTGTGATCCAGGGCGCGTTCCCGTCCCACGCATCATGCTGCGTCGCCACGCCCGTCAGCGCGGTGCCGCGGCCATCCTTGCCATGCTCTTCCTGGTGATCTTCGGCAGCCTCGCCGCGGCCATGGCGATCGTCTCGGAGGGCAACCTCAAGACCGCCGATTCGCACATCAAGGTCAACCGCGCCCTCTCCGCCGCCGACACCGGCGTCGACTTCATCACCTACCGCCTCGCCCAGATCGCCCAGACCGTCACCACCACCGACGGCGAGATCAACGCCGCCAACGCCCCGAGTCTCTGGGCCACCACCGCTAACGCCCTGGTCACGTCGCTGTCGTCGGAGTTCCACAACGACGCCGAGCCGATCTTCGACGGCACCACCGTTACCGTTGGGCCGATCCGCGTCGGGCCCTCCGCCAACGCCCCGTCGTTCACCGCCACGCTCACCCCGCACCCGCTGGCCGGCGAGGACTACGACAGCGCCTACTACGACCGGCCGCCCTACGACGGCTCCGACCCGTCCACCGGCATCGTCGCCCCCGTGTCCGCCGCTAACCCGCTGGGCGCGAACTTCATCCGCATCCGCGTCACCGCCGCCGACGGCCCGGTCGGGCAGCGCTTTTACCGGTCGATCTCTCTCGACTACCGGATCGACAAGAAGATCCGCTTCGCCATCCTCTCCCGCAGCCGGGTCATGATCGGCAAGAACGTGCTCGTCGAGGGCCCGGTCGGCTCTCGGTTCACCGAGGTCGACCTCAACAACGGGCACCCCATCCAGATCGCCTCGGACTTCCGCGGTCTTGACCCTGCGCTCGACGCCGACCTCGACCTGCTGATGGGCTCGATCGCTGCGGACGACCAGGACGGCGACAACCGTCTGAACATCTACAACTCGTCCGAGACCGCCGACTACGTCGATCCCGCCAGCTTCGACCTCTCCGGCGACGGCTACATCGACGAGTTCGACTTCTTCCTGATCCACATGGACGCGAACGCGGACAACTCGGTCTCTGCGAGCGAACTGCAGGCCAAGCTCAGCACTGCCGACGCCAGCCAGCTGCTGGAGCTGATCGACACCATGGGCGACCCCAACCGCCCCGGCTTCGGCGACGGCGCGATCGACAGCGACGACCTCTACGCCAAGATCAAGGGCGAGCTGCACGTCACCGCGGGCGTCGACAACTGGGAGGCCGGTGCCGCCGGCGGCGAGTACACCGATTTCCTGCAGGGCCCGATCGATCCCTCGACCGGCGACGCCGTGACGTTCGATTCGACCGAGGGCGATCAGTACCAATTCGGGCCCGACGACTTCGATGTCGACACGTTCCGCAACATCGCCGACGGCGATCTGGCCGCCCAGGCCGCCGCGAACGCCGCGAACAACGACCCGGCCGACCCCGACTCGCCTCAGCCGCTCGGAGAGATCCAGCGGGAGCAGGTCCCCTTCGGCGCCGCCTACCCGTACGACTGGTACGACCGCCCGGTCTACCGGAACATGACCTTCAAGGACATCAAGATCCCGAAGGGCACCAACGCGCTGTTTGTCAACTGCCGGTTCATCGGCGTGACCTTCATCGAGTCCGAGGTCGACAACACCGATCCGAACTTCAACTACGCCGGGATGATGCTCTCGGACGGCACGCCGAAGCACCCCGATCGTGTCGTCGACATCAACGGCGTCGAGGTCGCGGACACCAAGACCGTCTCCAACAACCTGCGCTTCGACAACTGCACGTTCGAGGGCGCGATCGTCTCGGATGCCCCGCAGGAGTTCACGCACACCCGCAACAAGATCGCCTTCACCGGCACGACGCGGTTCGATATCGATGAATCCAACCAGTTGACTAACGAGGAGAAGCAGCTGTACAAGCGGTCATCGCTGCTGGCCCCGCAGTACTCGGTGGAGCTGGGGACGTTTATCGCCCCGCACGACGCGCAGCAGACCGTCGAGCTCTCGGGCACGATCGTCGCGGGCCTCGCCGACATGCGCGGCCAGGTCAAGATCAACGGCACGCTGCTGACCACCTTCGAGCCGCAGTCCAACACCGGCCCGGTCATCGGCCCGACCAGCCCGAACTTCAACACCACGCTCGGCTACTTCACCGCCGCCGACGGCGACCTCGAGTCCGAGCTCCCCGGTGCCGGCTGGGGTGTCATCCAGGTCCGCTACGACCCGACCATCCCCCTGCCCGACGGCATCACCGGCCCGATCGAGGTCCGACCGATCATGGCGACCTACACCGAAGGGGGGCAGTGAGATGTTGGAAGTGAGAAGTTGGAAGTTGGAAGTTGGAAGTGGCGGAACGGAAGCTATCGCATCAGGGGGAGCCACCGATGCGCCTCCTTCCAAATTCCAGATTCCAGATTCTAGATTCCGGCGGCGGAGCCGCCGGCGCGGTCTCTCGCTCGTCGAGCTGCTCGTGTCGCTGGCGATCACCGCCGCCCTGCTCACCGCCACGATGGTCGCGGTCGACGCCAGCTTCCGGGCCTACGCATCCGCCGCCGAGTCCGCCTCTACACAGACCTCGACGCGGCTGTCGATGCACAAGCTGCTTACGCTGATCCGCAACTCCACCGCCCACGGCCCGCTGTCCACCATCGACGACCCCGCGGCCAACTTCGTCGGCGACACCTACACGTCGAACTACCTCGAGCTGATCGACACGCGTGGTGACCTGATCACCGTCAGCTACGACGCGGCCACGCAGACGCTGTTTGTCACGACCGTGCCCGCCGGCGGCGGTGTGGGCTCGACGCAGCCCATGCTCGGCGGGGTGACCGACGCCGAGTTCGTGCTCCGCCGGCGCCGGCTGCCCAGCGGCATCTGGGTCCTCGACCGGGCCAGTGTGGATGTCACCGTCCAGCCCGACACAGACAATACGCTCGCCCTGGAAGACGGCGACACGCCCGCGGTCCGCCTCGTGGCCTCCACGATGCCCCGCCGCATCGACTAAGACTTACGCAACCCCAGCCATCCCACGGAAGCGCCGGCCAGCCCGGTGCTTTTTGTATGCGTGAGTTCCGGGTGTGAAGCGGTAACGCCTGTAGCGATCGACGCCGGGAATCCGCGGCATCTTGGACGGTCGGGCTTGGACGCGGGGCCGGTGAATTTGATGATTCGTTTCGATCCCGGCGGGCCTGAGCCGAACCGGCGGCCGCCGCGTCATTGAACTCACGAGGTTACGGAACCCCTCATTATGAACAGCAAAGCCAGTCTGACCACCGCCGCCCTCCTCGCCGCCATGGCCGCCCCGACCGCGCTCACTGCGGACACGATCGAGCTCACCGGCATCGTCCGTGACTTCAAAGTCAGCCACCCCGACATGCAGAACCCCGACAAGGATTTCGGCGTCAAGCAGGGTCTGGTCGCCGAACAGCTCGGGGTTGATGGCGTGCCCGTCTTGTCCGAGGACCACTACACGGGCCGCGGCATGATCAACGACGCCGAGTCGTTCGCCCAGTGGTACCGCGATACGCCCGGGGTCAATATCAGCATCCCCTATACGGTCGTCCTGGATAACGAGCAGGAAGGCCCCGGCGGCGTCTACTCGGTCGCCATCGAGAAGCCCAACTACTTCTTCCCGATCGATGGTCAGGGCTGGGGCGACACCGAGACCGACGCCAACGGCAACGACCGCAACTTCTACTTCACCTACGAGCTCGCCACCGAGTTCACCTACACCGATCCCGAGACCCGCGACCTCAATGGCAACGGCGAGACCGGCGAAGACGCCGACGCACTGGTCTTCAAGTTCACGGGCGACGACGATGTGTGGGTCTTCGTGAACGGTCAGCTCGTCGTCGACATCGGCGGTGTGCACGGCCAGGCCTCGGACGAGGTCAATATCGACGACATCGCTGAGGAGCTCGGCCTCGATGTCGGCGAGAACTACGAGCTGCGGTTCTTCTTCGCCGAGCGTCACACGACCGAGTCGAACTTCCGCATCGAGACGACGCTCTCACTGGTCGAGACCGAGCCCACCACGGTGAGTCCTCTCTACGACTGAGCGTCACCCACCACACCCCCCTACTGATCAATCTCCTTACTGGCCGCGGGCTTGTTGCCCGCGGCTTTTTTTGCGCACCGCCTTCCGCCCAGCGAGCTGGTCGTGTCGCCCCGGCCGGCTCGCCACGGAGCTACCCCAGCGTTTCGGCCTTGGGCTCACGCGTCATCAGCTGCTGGATCCCGTCCAGCGGGTCGAGGCCCTCGAACAGCACCCGGTAGATCGCCGAGCAGATCGGCATCTCGACCCGGTACTTCCCAGCCAGCGCGACCACGGCCTTCGCGGTCGGCACCCCCTCGACCACGCCCGGGATCTCCGCGAGCACTTCGTCGAGTTTTCGGCCACGCCCCAACGCCTCGCCGCAGGTCCGGTTCCGCCCGGTTGGCGAAAAGCAAGTGGTAGCCAGGTCGCCTACCCCGGTGACGCCGAAGAACGTCTGGGCTGAAGCGCCCATGGCGACGCCGAGTCGGGTGATCTCTGCGAGCCCGCGGGAGAGCAGCGCGGACTTGGCATTGATGCCGGCCTGGAGCCCGTCGAGCATGCCCGCGGCGAGGGCGATGCAGTTCTTGGTGGCGCCGGCGAGCTCGACGCCCAGCAGGTCGTCGTTGGTGTACACCCGGAACCAGTGGGTGGCGAAGGTGTCCTGGAGTAGGCGGGCGAAGCCGTCGTCATCGGCGGCCGCGGCGACGGTGGCGGGGAGGCACTTGGCGAGTTCGTCGGCGATGGTCGGGCCCGAGAGGGTCGCCAGCGGCCGCGGGCTGCCATCGGGATCGTCGCCGCCGGCGTCGTGGAGGACATCCGCAATGATCTGGGTGGGTCGGAGCAGCGTGTCCTTCTCGATGCCCTTGGACACAGAGACGATGCCGACGCCCGCGGGCACATGCGGGGCGAGGCCGCGCCACAGGCCGCGGAGGTATTGCGTGGGGATGGCGGAGACGATGAGCTGGGCGTCGCGGAAGCTGCGGGCGGAGTCGGCGGTGAAGCGGAGGCTTTCGGGCAGCCGGTATCCAGGCAGGTAGCGCTGGTTGACGCGGGTCTGGATGAGGGTGGCGATGGCGTCGGGGTCACGGCCGAAAAGGGTCACGCGGTGGCCCTGACCGTCGAGGAGCAGGCCCATGACCGTGGCCATGGCTCCGTCGCCGACGATGGTGATGGCTTGAGGCATGCCGGGCAGTTTAGAGGCAAAGCCGCGGCGGCGGCCCGTGAGAGCGAGAAGCCGCGGGTATGGGGGCAGTCGCGGGTTTTCGGACCTTGGAAGTGACGAGCTCTCAACAGCCGTGCTAACTTGGGGGGACTGGGGGGACGATGTAAGAAGCAAGGGGTTTGAGGGCTGCGCCGATCGCCGAGTTGGCGGAGAACGCGAAACCCGATTCGCCTCCGGCCCGTTCCGGTGGTATCGCTGAACACGACGCGCTATCCCGAGGCATGGGGTAGCATGGAGCGACTCGACCGGCGGGCCCTGCCCCGCCAAGAAACCAGATCAGGGGCCTCCACTTCGACCGGCCCATATTGGAGCTAAGACGTGACCGTATCTCGCCATTGGCACCCTTCCCCTCTCTCCCGAAAAACCGCCGGCCCCCGCCAGCACCTCCGGGCCGCCGCGCTGCTGCCGACCGCCGCGCTGGCGTTCGCCGGGGTTGCTCTGACCGGGTGTGAGGCCGACTCTTACCTCGACCCCTCCAACGTGGGTCGCTGGGAGCCCACCCCAGTCACCGTGCCCATCCTGGAGCGTGTGGCCTCGATCGAGAGCTCTGCGACCGACGTGGATGTCAGCCCGGTCACCGAAGCCGACCTGATCCCCGACAAGGTGGAATACATCTTCAGCGAGGGTGACCAGGTCCAGATCACGATCTTCGAGTTCCTCGCCGCCGGCCAGGACTCGGTTTTCCAGCGCCGCGTTGACTCGACCGGCCAGGTCCGCCTGCCGAACCTTGGAGCCATCACCGTTGCCGGCCTCTCGCCTTCGCAGCTTGAGCAGGACCTTGTCGATCGCCTGTCGACCCAGAACATCCTCAATAACGCCCAGGTCACTGTCACCGCGCTGACCCGGCAGGAAGCGACCTACAGCATCCTGGGCCAGCCCGATGAGGACGGCGTCCGATTCGGCACCTACATCATCCCCCGTCCCAACTTCCGTCTGCTCGACGCGATCGCCACCGCCGGCGGTATCCCCGGCCAGGTCAAGCGGCTGCGGGTCGTGCGTCGTGTCGTGATCGATGAGCGGGTCCGCGGCGTGGAGCCCGGCGTCGATCCTTCGCAGGAGGACAGCGGCACTGAAGCGGCTCCCGCCGATGGCCGTGGTGTGGTGGAAGAGCTGGAAGACGCTCTGGACGGCGGTGCCCTGCCGGACGCCGGTGATAACCGCGGCGCTCCGCCTTCGGGCCTCGAACTCCAAGACCGCCCCCGCAGCGGCTTCGTGGTGGTAGACGGCGAATTCGTGCAGACCGGCGAGCCGACCTCGACACCCCGGGTTGGAGCGTCCGACGACTCGTTCGCGAACCAGCTGGAAGAACTCGAGGGCCTGGACCGCTTGGTGACCCAGCGGATTATCGAGGTGCCTTACGAGCGCCTCCGCCGCGGCGATCTGCGGTTTGACATCGTGATCCGGCCCGGCGACATCATCACCGTCCCCGAGCGTTCTGCGGGCTTCGTCTACATCATGGGTGCGACCGCCCGGCCTGGTGCATACTCCGTGCCCGGCGAGAACGAGCTGACCCTCAAGCAGCTGATCGCTGCGTCGGGTGGCTTGGCCGGCGGGGCCTTCCCCAGCCGTGTTGACCTGGTCCGGCGGACCGCGCCGAACCAGGAGTCCACCGTGCGACTCGACCTCCGGGCCATCTTCAACGGCACCGAGCCGGACCTGTTCCTCAAGCCCAACGACCTGATCAACATCGGTACCAGCTTCACGGCCACGCCGTTGGCGGTGTTCCGGAACGGCCTGCGGGCGACCTACGGCTTCGGCTTCATTGTCGACCGCAACTTCGCCAACCAGGTCTTCGGCAACCAGTAATCCGGCGGCTAAATCGTGTCGCGGCCAAGCCGTATGACCCCCAGCCATTCACGCATGCAAGTCGGGCCCGTCCGTTAGGGGCGGGCCCGCCGTGCTGCTCCGGTAAAACCCGAATTTCTTCACCCTTTGCTGACGAACCCGTCTCATTAACCGCCCGTAGGCCCGTTATAGTGGAGGACTACAGCGGTTCGGCTCATATCACCCCGCGGGTTGGTCTTTGTTAAGCGTTCGTCCCGGAAATCTCTGTGGCGATCTGGCCGATCACCACTAAAGCCGACCACACTTGAGCCGGCCCCCGACTCCATCTGTACACCCCACTCACACGACGTTTGAACGGCCTTCGTAGCCCGAGCAAGACCCGCCCCGACCCAGGATGACTAGCACCCCCGCCAGCCCGAGCCTCCCCGGTCAGCCGCTGGCCCTAAGCCTGATCGCGTGGCCCAGCCGCGTCTGGATCGCTTGTCTGGTCGCACTCTGGGGCTTGATGTACCACCAGTACTTTTATCTGAGCTGGCGGTTCGCCGGCGACCCGGACTGGTCGCACACGCTGATCGTCCCGCTCATATCTGTCTACTACATCTTCCAGCAGCGGCAGGAGATCATGGCGACCCCGCGTCGGGTCAGCCTGTGGGGCCTACCGCTGATGCTCTTTGGACTGCTGATCTACGCCGGCGACCTCGGCACCACGCGGAACGACATGATCCGGGGTTTCGCGATGGTCGTGACCCTCTTCGGGATGATCTGGTTTTTGCTGGGCGGCCGGATGATGCGTTGGCTGTGGTTCCCGATCGCGTTCCTGTTCTTCGCCGTCCGGATCACCCCCTTCCTCTGGACACGGATCGCCGAGGTCCTCAAGGACGTCGCCTCGGTGATTGCGGGCGAGGCGCTGATTGTCTTGGGCAGCCTCTTCGGCTTCACGGTGACGCGGACGGGCAACCTGCTCGAGCTCAACGCCGCCCACATGCTCGAGCCCAGCAAGCTCAATGTTGCCGAGGCCTGCTCGGGGCTCCGCATGCTCATGGCATTCCTTGCTCTCGGCACGGCCCTGGCGTTCCTGATGCCCCGCACATGGTGGCAGCGAACGATCATGCTGCTCATGGCGGTGCCTATCGCGATCACGGTGAATGCCGGGCGTGTCGTGGTCCTGGGCCTGCTCTCGCTGCACGACCCGGCCTTGGCGCGCGGTGACTTCCACCTGTTCGTGGGCATGCTGATGCTGATCCCCGCCGCGGGCCTGTTCCTGTTGCTGGGCTGGGCCCTCGATAAGGCGATCATCCGGCCCGACGAAGACGAGCCCCTGCCGCCCGCGCCCATCCCCCCTGCCGACCGTGGTCCTGCCCGGGTGGATGCCCGGGTCATGCGTATCGGCCTGATTCTCACCCCCCTGCTGGCTGGTACGGTGTTCGGCCTCGCATGGGCGATCCAAACGGCGATGGGTAACAACCTCGACGACAGTTTTTCGACCAAGCTGACTCAGCTGCCGATCCTGACCGCCTTGGCGGTGTTGGCTATCACGGTCGGGCTCGCGGTCAGCCCGGACAAACGCCCCACGCTTCGCGGTCTCCTGATTGGGGCCTTTGGCGTCTTGGGGATGGGCATCCTGCTGTTGCTGGTCGTCAACGGCTTGCGGCCCTTCTTCGACTGGTCCGGTGGAGGGCTCGCGTGGGTTCTCGTTGGGCTGTGTGCGTCGGGTCTTTTGGCGGCATTCATCTATGTGGCCCGCCGTGACCTGATGCCGAACAGCCCCAGGCCCCGGCAGCAATTCGCGGTCGCCCTGGGCCTCTGCGCCGGGCTCCTCGGCGCCGGCGTGATGGCCCAGGGCATCGTGCTCAGCGCCGCCGGTTATGTGCTGGTCAAGCAGTCTGTCCCGCTCCGCGACAACATCAAAGCGGTGTCGCCCGACGCCGGCCCTTGGCAGGAGGTCTTCGAAGAGCCCGCTCTGCCGTCGGACATCGTCAAGGAGCTGGGCACGCAGGACTACTTCATGCGGCACTACCGCGACACGCGTGTCGAGCAGCCCGCCGGCTACCGCTACGCCCAGGACGGCTCGGCCCAGATCCTGGCCCCCAATTCACACGCCCGGGTCCACATCGCCTACTACACCGGCCTGCCCGACAGCGTGCCTCATGTGCCCGACCGCTGCTACATGGCGGCCGGCCTACGCCCCGCCGGACGCGAGACGATCACCCTCCGGCTCGATCCCGACCGGGCCACCCCTGCCGAGGGCGGTGGCTACCTCATCGAGACCGACAGCGGCGAACCGATCTACGTCCCGACGCTGGAAGTCCCCGCCACCCTCTTCAACTACAACGACGTCAACCGCCCCGAGCTCGGCAACCGGCAGGTCATCTACTTCTTCGTATCCAACGGCGAGTTCGCCGCCGGTCCCGCGGGTGTCCGCCGTCTGAGCTACGACCCCACCGACCTCTACGCTTACTACTGCAAGGTCGAGGTCCAGATCGTCATGCCCGGCGAAGAAGACGCTACACAAACCACCAACGACTTCATCTCGCACTTCCTGCCCGAAGTGATGCGGATCCTGCCTGACTGGCGGGAAGTCGAGGCCGGCCGATACCCACCCCCTGCCCGTTAGCCCCTTGGCCTTGGCTTCGACCGAGGCCAGCCCTGAACATCGCCCCCAGCTCTCATCCCATCCACGAACCCCTGAACCATCATGGCTGCCCGAGTCAATACCAAATTCGTCGTCATCCTCACATCATCGATTGTGCTCGTGACGGGTCTGATTGTCGGTGTGGTCATTTACGCCAAGGGGACGACCGCCGAGCAGTACGCCGAGCAGTCGCGTCAGCGCGAGGCCCGCTACGAGCAGGCGATGAGCCAAGGGGACATCGAAGGGGCCAGCAGCGCACTCCGCAGCGCCGCCCTGTTTGCCTACCGCGCCTATTCGAAAGGCCAGAACCCCGAAGAGCTGCTGCGTTCTATCGAGCTGCTCCGCAAGTACCAGGCCAAGGACGGCCCCGACGCGCAGCAACACCTTGGCAACATCCGCAGGCAAGCGAAAGACCTTGCAGACAAGTACCCCGACATCCCGGAGTACCAGAGCTATCACTTCGACCTGCTGTACGACCTGACGCACTTGATGGGTGGCCGGCAGCTGGTAGCCCAACTCGAAGCCGACGCCCAGGCCGCGCTGGACGTGTCCCCCGAGAACCGGGCCGCCATCCGCGCCCGCGGCATCGCCCGCACCCGCCGGCTCACCGACCAGATGGCGGTGGATCAACGCCAGCAGGCCGCTGATGACCTCGAGCGGATCCTCGCCGAGGACCCCGAAGATGTGCGGGCTGCGTTTTACCTGGCCCGTTGGAAGATCAACGAGGCCAACCGGCTGCGACGCTCGAACCAACGCCCCGAACTCGTCAGCAAGCTCCGTGAAGACGCCACAAGCCTGACCCGGAGCCTTGCCGAGTCTGAGCCCAACGACCCGCAGCGGCTGTACTACCACCTTGAGACGCTGCGGACGGCGGGCCAGGAAAACTCCGAAGAGCTCCAGACGGTGGCTAAGCGGTTTGCCGAGGCCGCAATGGCCGAGGGCGTGGATCGGCGCCTCGTGGTGTTTGCGGCCCGCTTCCAGCCGGCGGTCATCGGGTTGGTCGAGTACGACTCGCCCGAGGCCCAGCGCGAAGCTCGGCGTGCCGCGAACCGCCGGCAGGTCGACGTCTTGCTGACCGGCCTCAAGTACCGCCCCGATGACCCCCTGCTGCGCCTGCACTACGGCAACGCGCTCCGGTCGATCGGCGAGCTCGACCAAGCCGCAGCAGAGCTCGATCGTGCCCGCACCCCAGGCGACCGTGACCTTGTCCTCGACTACTTCGCCAACAACGCAGCCCGAGACGACGCGATCTTCGCCTACGCCGACCTGCTGATTCAGCGTGCCCTGTCCAGCCCAAAGGGTGCCGAACGCGAGGCGTATCTCGCCGAAGCCAAAGACGCCGCGCTGACGCTGGTCAATAAGCAGGTCAATCCACGGGTAACCGATAGCCTGCTGGGCCGCATCGATTACGCCCGGGAGCAGTGGATGAGCGCCGCCAACCGGCTCACCCGAGCCTCCGACGCGATCGATAACCGGGATCTCCGCCTGCTCGCGTTGTCGGCTGAAGCCCTGGATCGCAGTGGTCAGCCGACCGCCGCCATCCGACGCTACGAAATGGCGATCGAGCTCTCCCGGGTCGTTCCGGGCCTCAACCCCCTTACGACCCGCCTCCGACTCGCGGGCCTGCTCATCAATCAGCGAGACCTCGAACCCGCCAAGCTCCAGCTCGACCTCGTCCTTGCTCAAGAGCCCGACAACGCGCGAGCGCAGCTCCTGCTGACGCGATACCACGAGTTGTCCGATCGGCCCGAAGCGGCATTGGAGGTGCTCGACGCCAAGGACGACCCCACCGACGTTCGTGCCGCCATCACGCGTGCTTCAATCCTCCGGCGGATGGGGCGGACAGAGGATGCACTCAAGGCGATCCGCGCTGCAGCCGCAGCCAACCCGGACAACGCCTCGCTGGTGGTCCAGGAGCTGTTGCTGACTCCTGAGGAGCAGGCCGACGAACGGCTTGCTCTGGCCCAACGTGCCAAGGCGCTCGGGGCTGAGTCCGATCGGCTCGAACTGCTTGTGAAACAGCTCGGCGGCGAGACGTTATCAGATGACGAGTTAGCCACCCTCATGCTCCGCGACCAAGAAGACCCGGTCGCAAAGAAGGTGGCTCGCGCCCGCTTCTTCGACCGACAGGGCAACACCGAGCGCAGCCGAGCGATCTTGGCTGAAGCCGAGGCCGAGTCGCCGGACCACCGCAGCGTGATCCTCGCCGCTTTCGATTTTGCCCTTGAAGACGACCAGCTCGATCGGGCCCGTGGCTACGCCACTCGGGCGGCCCGCGATAATCTCGACCTGGTCGAAGGCAACGCCATCCAGGCACGGTTGGCCGAACGGGCCGGCAATCTCGACGAAGCCATTACCTTCCTTAAGCGAGCTCTGGAGATCAATAGTGTCGATGCAGGCCTCTGGGAGCAGCTCGGCCAGCTCGAGACCCGCAACGGCGACCTCGACGGTGCCGAAGTTGCTTTCGAGACAGCGCTCCGCCAGAACACCCGGTTGGTCCGTTCGCTGCTCGGCCTCGCCCTGATCCGGCAGAACAAGGGCCAGACGGCCGAGGCTCTTGAGTTGATCCGGCGTGCCTACGCGATCCGGCCCAACAACCCGGCGGTCCGTTCCAACTACTTCGCGTTCGAAGGCACCCAAGGTGATCCGGAGCGGGTGATCGCGGAACGCCGTCGGATTGCCGAGGCGAACCCGGAAGACCTCACCAACCGGCGATCACTCGCCCTGCTGTTTTCACGGCTGGAGCGTTTCGACGAAGCCCTCCAGGTTGCCGAAGGCCTGCTGGACGCACAGGATGCCGGGCTCGCCGACTCGGCGGTGCTCGCCCAGGTGCGCATGAATATGGGGCGGAACGATCTCGCCGAGAAGGTGTTGGTCGACCACCTCACGCGTCGCGGCCCAGACGCCACCGCCCAAGACCATCTCGCGGTCGCGCGGTTCTACGTCCAGACCAACCGGCCGCCCGAGGCGGTCGCCGCGTTCGAGCGTGCTGTTGAGTTAGAGCCCGCCGAAGACCGGACCGCGAGCCTGCAGCTGGCGGACTATCTCGCGCAAACGAACCGGGCCGACCGAGCGGTGGCGATTTACCGTGAGCTCTTGGAGCTTGATCCGCAGGACGGCGATCTGCTGGCGAAGCTGGCCGCGGCCTGCGTCCGGCTCGACCTGGCCGAAGAAGCCGCGGGCTATGTCGCCCGTATGGAGCCATCACCCCGCCGCGTCTTGCTCACCGCTCAGCTGTCAAACCTCCGCGGAGACCGAGATGCCGCGATTGATGGCATGACCGCTGCGCTGGTCCAATACCCGGACAACGGGCAGATCCGGCTCTTGCGGGCTCAGACGCTCGCGGCCGTCCCCGAGCGGCGGGCCGAGGCGATCGGCGAGCTCGAGACGCTGATCGAAGCGGGGGACGAGGTCCGTCCCGCCCGACGCCTCCGGGCCCGCCTGCTCGCGTTGGATATCTCGACAAAGAGCCAGGCCATCCGAGAGCTGCGCAGCCTCCTGAGCCAAATGCCAGACGACGATAACAGCCGCCGGCTGCTGATCAGCGTCCTCCAGCGAGAAGGCAGCTTTGGCGAGGCTGCCGTATTGGCCTCCGAGGTGTTGGAGACCGAGCGAGCCACGCCCGAGTGGTACACGGCCGCGGGTCAACTGCTTGCGTTGGACGGGCAGCCGGACCGTGCGATCGACCGCCTCCAGCAGAGCCTCAACCTCGCTCCGTCGCCGCAGACGCTCGCCGCGATCTTCGATGTGCTCATCGAGCAGGAACGTTTTAGTGAGGTGATCGCCGCCGCGGAAGACCATGTGTTGCTTATGAATGGCCGTCCGCTCCTCGAGGCGATCAAGGCCCGGGCGCTGATCGCAACCGGGCAGACGGAGCCTGGCCGGAACCTCTTCGCGGTGCTGCTCAATGGCAAGCTCGAGCGGCGGGTCGAATCGGTCGTGGTGCGTCAGTTCCTGCGGGCGGACAGCGGCGACGCAGCGGTGGCCTGGCTCGAAGACACACTTGGGGCGTCGCGTGGCGTGGACACGGCGACCTATCGAAGCCTTCACCACTTTGATGCCGGCGAGTTCGCGCGTGTGGCGGAGATCCTGAAGGAGGTTGACCGTGGGGGTCTCAGCCCCGATCGCCGCGGCCGTTTGGACTCGCTCCTGGCTCAGGCGTTGCACGCGGACAACCGTCATGCCGAGGCGGCCGCCGCCTACGAGCGGGCCTTAGAGAGTCAGCCCGACGACTTCAGCAGCCTGAATAACCTTGCGGTGATCCTCGCCGAGGAGCTCGGTGAGTCCGAGCGAGCCCTGCGTTACGCCCGCCGCGCCAACGAGCTTCGGCCGGGTGTGCCCGAGGTAGTGGACACGATCGGGTTCAGCCTCCTCCAGCTTGAACGCTACGACGAGGCCGAACAGAAGCTGGAGGAATCGCGTCGGCTCGCGGTCGCCAGCAAGGGCCGACCCCTGCCCCTGACGCTGGTGCACCTCGCGGAGTTGCACTTGGCGCGTGGGGCGTACCGGAAAGCCGAGATTGAGGCCAACGCCGCGATCAAGGCCGCCCGGCAGGTAAACGATAAACCCGCTAGCGAGCGCGCAGAAGCCGTCCTGAGGCGTCTGGATAGCCGGTAAACTGATCCGAGGAAGCACCTGATGACCGCCAACCCGCTATCCACCATCCCGCCGATCGGGGCCACCACAGGCACCGCCCCGCCGCAAGGCATGGGGCGGTTTAAACCTGTCGACCCCATCCGGCTGTTCCGCAGCCACGCCCTGCTGATCGTGATTACCGGCATGGTCGGGCTCGTGGCAGGCTTGGGGTGCTGGTACATCCTCGATACGCGGGCCGCTCGTTATCGGACGGTTGCCCAGCTCGCTTTCCAGCTCCCACAAGAGACCTACGACATCCTCCCCGACGCGGGTGCGTCGGGCGGCCGGATCCTGAGCCTGCGGGCACGCGAGATGGAACGGCTCAAGGGCGAGCTCTTGGCGCGGCAGGTCATGACCCAGCCGGAAGTCCGCGCGACCGCGTGGTACCAGTCATTCAACGGCGATGTGGATCAGGCCGTCGAAGCCTTCCGGCTCAACCTGCTGCAGGTTGCCCGCGGGTCCGCCGATTCGCTGGTCCGGGTCGCAATCGAGACGGAGTTCGAGCAAGACGCCTCGGTGCTGCTGAGCCAGACCCTTGACGTCTACCAGCGTCGGCTTCAGATCGACCGCGAGCGGAGCGGCGACGACCTCCGCAGCACCTTTGTCGAAGACGAGCGCCAGGCCCGTGAAGACATCGAGCTCTACAACCAGCGGAAGAACCGGTTCCTTGAGCAGAACAACCTCCCGACGCTGCGTGCGAACGAGACCGAAGCATCCCGTGTGTACAACGGGCTCATCGCCCAGCGTCTGCAGACCAACAACTTCATCCAGCAGCTCGAGACCAGCCTCGAGAGCCAGGTCAAGAGCCTTGAAGAAGGCCCCGGCACACCTTCGTCTGATCAGTACCGTCGGCTCGAACGATCACCCGAGATCTCGCGGATTGACAACATCATCCTTGGGCTGCGGGTCCGCCGGGTTGAGCGGCTTGCCGCGGGCATGGGGACCGCTTCTCCGATTATCGAAGGCATCGATCGTGAGATCACCGCCCAAGAGAAGATCCGCGAGCAGAAGATCCAGGAGCTCTTCCTTAAAGACCGCATCGCGCTGCTGGACCAAACCCGATCCACCCTCGAGAGCCAGCAGAAGAACCTCGCCAAGCTCACCGAGGACATCCAGCCCGCCGAGCAGCAGATGCGGGATCTACAAGGCCTGCTGAATCAGTACGAGGACATCGAGAAATCGCAGGCCCGTGCCGAGCGTCGGCTCAACTCGGCCATCACCGCGCAGCAGGACATCACGCTCACCGAGAACCGCCCCGACGCGGCGCTCGCCAGCCTGTTCCAGCCGGCGTCCCGAACCCAGCAGAGCTACCCCCGGCCGGTCCGGCTGATGGGCATCTACATCGCGGTCTACGTCGCGGCGATGGCGATGCTCGTGGTGCTCCGCGAGATGCTCGACAAGCACATCCGAAGCCCCTCGGACGTCAAGCTGGTCCCCAATGCCAATCTTCTCGGCGTCGTCCCCCATCTCAAGGACGACCCGGTCGAGCCCGACGCGGTCGAGCGGGTGGTCGAGCACTATCCCAACAGCCTGCTCAGCGAGTCGTTCCGCCAGGTGCGAACCAACCTGCTGTCGAAGATCGATCGGCGGGGCTACAAGACCGTCGCGCTGGTCGGGGCTCAGCCCGAGTCCGGCACGACATCCGTGGCCCAGAACCTGGTGGCGAGCCTGGCCCAGAACGGCCGGCGAGCGATCCTGATCGACGCAAACCTGCAGCGGTCTGGTGTGGCGGGCCTGATGCGGATCTCCGACGACCGCGGCCTTTACCAGCACCTGCAGGGTGAGATCAACGACGTATCCGAGGTGATCGTGGAAGACCCCGAGCTGCCGAACCTGTTCGTGCTCCCCGCGGGTCACCCTGGTGGCCTGTCTTCGGAACTGCTCGAGTCCGCGTCGTTCCGCAGCCTGCTGGGTCAGCTCGAGAGCCGGTTCGATGTGGTCGTCTTGGACTGCCCCCCCGCCCTGCTGACCAACGAAGCCCGGATCATGGCTAAATACGTCGACGCGATCGCGATCGTCGTGCGGGCCGGCGAGGACCAGAGCGGCATGCTGAACCGCATGATCAATCAGCTCGACGGCCACCGTGCCGACCTGCTCGGTGTGATCCTCAACGGCGTGAAGTCCGCCGCCGGGGGCTATTACCGCAAGAACTACCAGGAGTTTTTCCGTTACCGCCAGCCGGGCCAACGCCGGGCCTCGGCCGCGGTGAAGGGCAGCCGGGGTGCCGATCGAGCGGACAAGAGCGAGGTGATCGCAGAGACCGCCAACGGGAGTCGTGGCACCAACGGCACCAATGGCACGAACGGGCATACCCCCGATGACGGTGCTGACGCCCTCGACGCGCTGCAGCGTCAAGACGCCGAAGACGTGAACAAGAAGACGTTTGATCAGGACTGACCCCCCGACGCGGCTGGGCCAACCCCGGGCCCGCGACCCGCACTCAGCTTGCCGGTAATCCGGCCCTCATCCCCGCCGCCGCCCCCGCCGCACCGCCCCGGTCAACCGCGGCACCTTGGCTTGCCCGTCTGCTCTAGCTTTCCTGTCCCGAACCGGTCCAGCCTATGCCCGCTCCAGTCCTGTCCCTGATCACCGGTGGGGCGGGGTTTATCGGCTCGCACCTCGCTGAGCGGCTGCTGTCCCAGGGGCGATCGGTCCGGCTGGTGGACGACTTCTCCACCGGGCGGCGGGAGAACATCTCGGGTCTGTTGGGGCCTCGCTGCGAACTGATCGAAGGCCGGGCTGCCGAGGTCTTATCGCAGCCCGGTGTGCTCGACGGGGTCGATGAGGTTTTTCACCTCGCGGCGTCGGTCGGGGTTCGGCTGATCGTTGAAGACCCGGCGGGCATGATCCAGAACAACGTGGATCAGACCGTTGGGGTTTTGCGGGCCTGCGCCGACCACGGCTTGCGCGTGCTCATCGCCTCGTCCTCAGAGGTCTACGGAAAGAACCCAAACCTCCCGTTACGTGAAGACCAAGACCTGCTGTTTGGCCCCACCTCGGCGTCGCGCTGGAGCTACGGGCTGACCAAGGCGATCGATGAGCACCTGGCGCTCGATATGGCTCGGCGTCACGGGCTGCAGGCGGTGGTCGTGCGGCTCTTCAACACGATCGGGCCGAGGCAGGTCGGTCGCTACGGGATGGTGGTGCCGCGGTTTGTCGAACGGGCGGTGGCCGGACAGCCGCTGGAAGTGTACGGGGACGGCTCGCAGACGCGGGCATTCTGCGATGTGCGCGATGTGACGGCCGCGCTGCCTGAGCTGCTGCGGTGCGACGATGCGCTCGGGCTGGCGGTCAACGTTGGGGCCGACCATACCGTGACGATCCGCGAGCTTGCCGAGCGGGTGATCGGTGTGGTGTCGGCGGCGGGCGGGCCAGAATCCGAGGTCAGGCTGGTGCCGTATCAGGCAGTCTACGGAGAGGGGTTCGAGGACACCCCCTGCCGCATGCCGGACACGGCACGGCTGCGCGGGCTGATCGGGTTTGAGCGGCGGTTTGATCTGGATCAGACCCTTTCCGAGTTAGTCGCAACGGCGATGGCCGGGCCTGGTGCGGTGGGGACATCGACGGCTTCGGGCGGGGGTGGGCCGTGAGCCTGTCTGCGACCCCCCTGCCGCTGCAGCTTGCCCAAGTCCCGGAGGCCCCGGCAGCCTCGGCCACCATGCCGGACGACGCGAGCGAGTGGATCTGGCCGGCCGTCTCGGTTGATCAGTTCTTGCCCGTGCTGGCGGTGGCGTTTCTCGTCACGCTGCTGGTGACGCCGCTGTTCCGCCGGCTGGCTATCGACAACGGCATCGTGGACGTTCCCGACGCAAGACGGAAGAACCACACCGCGCCCGTCGCCTACCTCGGTGGGATCGCTCTGTTCTTTGGGTGGTTGGCGGGCATCCTGCTGGTTTACCTGGGTATCCCGGGCTATGACCGCAGCGTGGCCCTGCCCGGCAGCCTGATCATCGGTGCCGCGGCGATCACGCTCTGCGGCCTTTTCGACGATGTGTATGGCATCCGTGCACGGGTGAAGATCGGCGGGCAACTCATCGCTGCCGCGGCCTTGGCGTCTCAGAACGTCGGGACGAACATCACCCAGGGCTTAGTCAACCTCATCGGGCTGGGCGAGATGATCCCCGGCTGGGCCGTGTACTACGGCGGGGCGCTGCTCATCGGGGTCTTGGTCATCGGCGGCTGCAACGCCTTGAACCTCATCGATGGTATGGACGGGTTGGCGGCCGGCGTGACGGCGATCGCCATCACCGGGTTTCTCATTATCGCGGGGATCGTGGCGACCCGCGTCCCGGGGAGTGGCGACGCCACGCGGATCGTGATGTGCTTGGCGATCCTCGGGGCGGTGGTCGGGTTCCTCCCGTACAACTTCCGGCCAGCCTCGATCTTCATGGGGGACGCCGGCTCCCTGCTGCTGGGCTACCTGTGCGTGGCGATGTTCCTGCTGTTCGGGGAGAACGCCGGGGTGCAACCGCTGAAGTATGTCACGGCCTGCCTCGTGGTCTTCGCGCTGCCGATCCTCGACTCATCGCTGGCGATCGTTCGGCGGAAGCTGGATGGCAAACCCATCTTTGCCCCCGATGCGATGCACCTCCACCACATGCTCAAGCGGTCAGGCCTGAGCACGATCCAAGCGGTGCTGACGATGTATGGCATCGCGGTGCTCTTCGCGACCATCGGGGTCACAATGGTCGCCTTCGAGGCACGCTGGCGTTGGTTACTGCTGGTGTTCTTTATGATCTATACGTCTCTGATCGTGGCGGGGTATCGCTACAGCCGAGTACTGCGGGCACGCGAACTGGGGGTGGTGGCCCGGCGTGAGGATGCGCCGGATCAGGATTCAGAGCTCGTCGACAGCGGGGCGGCTTCGGAGCCGCCGCCGGTCCACACAACCTGAGCACAGTCGGGCCAGGCTGGCGGATGGTGTTTAGCCAACGGCCTGCTCGGGGTCCACGACCGGGCGAACGCCCTGGGCCTGGTACCCCTTGTCGCCCTCGATCAGCTCATAGGTCACGCGCTGATCGTCTTGCAGAGTTTTAAAGCCATCGACAATGATCTGGCTGAAGTGCACAAACACGTCTTGTCCGTCGGGTCCGACGATAAACCCGAAGCCCTTCTTAGGGTCAAACCACTTCACAGCCCCTTCGATCTGTTCGGTATCGTGTTTTTCGTTGGTGTACGGCATGATGCTCAGCCCTCTAGGTGGTGCGAAATGAAACACGGCAGGCGGCGAACGCCCAGGCGATTGCCCAAGGTTGGTCCACTCCGGATCGGGTCGGGCGGGTAAGCCATGATCGGATGATCCGAAAGCCCGTGGACCAGATGGCATGTCAGAGCACGACAAGGCTGCGCTAGTCGCACCCCTAGACCATGACGCAAGATTAGCACAAAACGTTCATCTCGGTACCCCAAAGGCGTGTTCTAGGCCGTGAAGGTAGGGTAATCCCTGAATCAAAAAGACAGCCGCGTCCCGATTTAGGGTCGGGAACGCGGCAGTTTTTCAAATTTTGGCTTGGTCACGACGCGTCAGTCGGCGGCGGCGTCGGCGGTTTCGGGCTCAGCCTCGCCTTCGCCATCGGCGTTCTCTTCGGCGATCACCGCCCGACGAGAGAGCTTCACCCGGCCCTGATCGTCGATCAGGATGACCTTCACACGGACCTCGTCGCCGACCTTTACGATATCGCTGACCTTCTTCACGAAGCCGTCGGCGAGCTCGGAGATGTGGCACAGGCCGTCCTGGCCGGGGATCACCTCGATAAAAGCCCCGAAGTCCTTCACACTGGTGACCTTGCCGGTGTAGATCTGGTTGACCTTGACCTCGGCGGCGATCTTCTCGACCTCTTCGAGAGCACGCTCGGCCTTGTTCGCACCGACGGCGGAGATGAAGATCGTGCCGTCCTCTTCGACGTCGATCTGGCACTCGCAGGACTCCTGGATGGCGCGGATGGTCTTGCCGCCGGGGCCGATGAGCTTGCCGATCTTGTCGGGGTGGATCGAGGTGGTGAGCATCCGCGGGGCAGACTCGGGGAACGCGGCGGGCTCGGGGAGCTCGGCCTCGATCATCTCGATGATCTCGATGCGGTTCTTCTTCGCCAGTTCGAAGGTGGTCTTGATCTGGTCCATGTTGAGGCCGCGGATCTTGAGGTCGACCTGGATGGCGGTGATGCCGTCACGGGTGCCGGTGACCTTGAAGTCCATATCGCCGAAGTGGTCTTCCTCGCCCTGGATGTCGGTGAGGAAGACGTCCTGCTGGCTGTCGTTGTCGGCTTGGATCAGGCCGATGGAGATGCCGGCGACGGGTGCCTTGATGGGGACGCCGGCGTCCATGAGGGCGAGGGTGCCGCCCGAGGCCGAGGCCATGGACGACGAGCC
>JBCDIM010000013.1:0-75901 GCA_038749105.1 Planctomycetota bacterium | reverse complement strand
GGTCGTGGTGAAGACGCCCGGGGCGGTCTCGACATCGGCGATGAAGACGAGATCGCCGTTGTTGGACAGGGCGACGTTGACGTCGAAGTTGCCGGAGATGGTCGCGCCGTCGATGGTGGTGCCGGGCGTGATCGCCGTGCCCGTGGAGGTAAAGACGCCGTCGCCGCCGAAACCGCTCGAGGACACAGCCGCCACGCCGGCGTTGTTGAAATCGAAGGTGACCGGCCTGAAGTCGGGGAGGATGACGCCGCCGCCGATGTCCTGCCCCTCGGCGAGGAGGACCGAGCTCGTGGACCAGACGGCGGAGACGGATCCGGGTGCGACGCCGGAGAAGGCGACCTCGCCGATGTCGTTGATGCGGGCTGCGCTGATGCCAGAGACGGCGAGCCCGCCGACGGTGTCGCCTTCCTGGGCGACGATCTCGAACTCGTAAGGGAGTTGGGCGTGGGTCGGGGCCTTCTCGAGAACCATCGTCAGCGTGGCGGCAGCCAGGGCGAGGGTCCGCGTGAGCGGTCGGTTCGGTCGGGGGTGTGTGATCATCATGGTAGGGCTGCTGCTCGAAGCGTGTGACGGGAGCCTGAGTGTCCGGGCGGGGACAGACCGATCGTTCGTTGTCTCCGTGCTCCGGTTGGGTGTTTTCGGAGGGCGGTCAGCGACTCGGCGGCCGGGGGGGTGGCCTGGCTGACTGCATAAGTGCTTACTGAACCTTACTTCACGTTGGGCGGGAGGCCGGCCCTGACGTCTCGCAAATCCGTGCGTCACGTCTCACAGCTAGATTTTGCGACTAATTAACAGAAATCTGACGTACAACAGGGGCTTGGCCGACGAGTCAGACCATCCCGGGACGGCGGAACAAGCGGCGGGGCAACCGCTGGAGGCAGCCGGGCAGCTGCCGCGGGTGACACTGGATCCTGCGGACGGCGAAGAGGCGGCGGTGGCGTGGCGGGAGTCGGTCGCGCCGATCTTCGAGACGGCCCCTGTCGGGGATGAGCCTGCTTTCCGGGCGGGCTTTACGGGGTATCTCGTCGATGGTCTGGTGTTTAGCCGGAACTATTTTTCCCCTTCGACCTACCAGCGCAGCTCGGCCCACCTGAGGGGTTCGGACCAGGATTACATCACGCTGCACCTGCCGCTGAGTGGTGGCGAGCGGGGGCACCTGGGCGATCAGACGCACGTGATGGACCCGGGCCGGGTGACGCTGGCGGACTGGGCGCACCCGTTTTCGACCGTGAGCGAGACGGTGGACAAGCTGGGGGTGGTGATCCCGCGGACCCGGGTGCCCAAGGCGGTGCTGCTTTATGAGCGTCGGCCGGCGATCCACTGGGAGCTGGACACGCCGACGGGCCGGCTGTTCTCGGGGGCGATGATGTCGATCTGGGAGCAGCTGCCGGGGGCCAGCGCGACCGAGGGCCGGGACTTGGCCCAGGCGTTGCTGGGTCTCCTGGACGGGATGATCGGTGCCGCATTTGGCGGGCACTCCCCGATCCAGGGCGAGCACGCCACCGGCCACCTGCTCGCTGCGATGAAGGCTTACCTCATCAGGCACCACGACGACCCGGACCTCGGGCCCGACCGGCTGGCCGAGGCGTTCGGCTGTTCCCGATCGACCGTGTACCGCCTGTTCAGAGAAGAGAACGGTGTGAAGGCGTATCTGCGTCGGCAGCGGCTGCAGCGGTGCTTCGAGACGATCAAGTCCGGCCGCAGCGAGCCGCAGGAAATCCTGGCGATGTGGTCGCGTTACGGGTTCAACAGCTCGGGCCACTTCCGCCGAGCGTTTCAGGAGGCGTACGGCTTGACGCCGCGGGACCTGGCCGAAGCCGTCGAACGCCCTGGCCCTCTCGCTCGGCTGACCGATCTTGAAGGCGCTCACCACCGCAGATCGGTCGATGAGATGCTCCGGTGGCTGACGGATTAAGCGGCCTCAGCGTGTCTGCATGGGTGCGGTCCCCGCGTTTGGCAGCACGTTGCGATCGGTGCCTGGAGGTCAGATGGGGATCGCGTGTTTGCTCACGCCGAGGGCAGCCTTTTTGATGGGTTCGCTCAGCGTGGGGCGGGCGGAATCAACCGCCGCGATCGCGAGCAGGGTCAACAAGAGATAGGCGTACCGGGTCATTCATCACCTCCGAAAACGGTTCTTTAACCCTTCGGCCGGTACGATGGGCCGACCATTCGGCAAGCGTTTCAACACGCCGCTGACACAAGCAGGGCTCGGATAGGGCATCCGGAAGCGTCACAACGTGTCACGCTTGCGGTGGACGCTGCGTGAGCGGCGTCGTGTCGTGCTGATTCAGTTGGCGGTGTGGAGTTTGAAGTCGAGGAACAGGCCATCGACGCGGCCGGCGGCGGCGATGCCGATGCCACCCTGGGCGGGGGCGTTGAAGGTGTGGAGCTTGGCGTCGTTGAGGAAGGCGGTGACGGAGCCGGCGTCTTCGACGAGGCGGAGGGTGACGAGGCGCGGGCCGGCGGGTTGGGGGGCGGGTTGGGCGTCTTCGCGGTCGGCTTGGAGCCGGGCGGAGAAGAGCTCGTTGAAGCCGCCTTCGGGCTGGCGGTGGAGGATGCGGAGCTGGCCCTGGCGGTCGATGAGGTAGAGGAAGTACTGCTTGGGCTGGTCGGTGAAGCCGTAGATGAGGCCGGTGCTGCCGTCGCCCTGGATGAGGGCGGTCTTGACCTCGACGCTGCGTGGGCCGGGGTCCTGGGGCGGGGCGTTGAGGTAGAAATAGGTGATGGCGTTGGCGTCGGCGGGGTTGATCAGCCGGTAGCCGTTGCCGTCGGTCTGGCCTTGCCAGGGGCCCTGGTCCTCCTGGCCGTAGAGCAGTGTGTTGGCGAGGGGGCCCATGGAGGCGGCACGCTTCGGCGGGTCGTCTGCGGGTTGGGCGTGCGTGCCGATCGGCATGGCGAGCAGAAAGACCGACAGCAGTAGCCAGAATGACAGACGTGAAGCGTTGCGATGCCTGGGCTCAGGGGCTTGCATGGGTGTGGCTCCGACAGGGATATCTCTCGTGGTCAGGCTAACGGGTCAAGGCGGACTCCGCGGGGTGGTTTGCTGCGGCCGCGCAATCCTCCACCGAAGAAGTCCGGCTCAATCTGGCGAGTTGACTGCCGGCGGCCGTAATGAGATCGTATTCTCATTAACCCGAACCCCGCGTACCTGTGGGCTGGATGCCTGGTGCCGCTCGGGCTCCGACCCAGCCCTCGTTCGGCCATCCCCCCCCACTCCAACTGCAGACTGCAGTTCCCGAACCCGGAGAACACCCACGATGGACGCCATCGCTTTTTCACCCCGACAGAGTATTGAACAAGTTGAAGAGGGCCACGAGCTGGCCCCGAAGTTCGATGAGCACGGGCTGATCCCCGTGGTGACTACTGACTTCACCTCGGGCGAGGTGTTGATGCACGCCTACATGAACGCGGAGGCGTTGAAGAAGACGATCGAGCTCGGCGAGGCGGTGTACTGGAGCCGGAGCCGGGAGGTCCTCTGGCACAAGGGCGCGACCAGCGGGCTGGTGCAGATCGTCCGCGAGATGCGGATCGACGACGATCAGGACTGCGTCTGGCTGCGGGTCGATGTGCAGGGCGGGGCGAGCTGCCACGTTGGGTATCGGTCGTGTTTCTACCGGGCGGTGCCGGTGGCTGACGACGCCGGCGGGCCGTTGGGCTTCACCGAAACCGAGAAGGTCTTCGACCCCCAAGCGGTCTACGGCGACGCCCCGAACCCCACGAAGCTCTAACCCCCCCACCCACCCGACCCGCCTCTTCCCGCTGTACACCACCGCTTTGCCAACCCGCTCACGCCCGGCGGGCCTAGCCTTCTCTCATGACCCAAGCCGCGAAGACCCCCTGCCACATCGTTGCCGGACCGCTCGGCGTTGGGAAGACGTCCGCGATCCTCGCGTACCTGCGGCACAATGCGTCTGAGCGGCGGGTGGGCGTCTTAGTCAACGACTTCGGACCCGTCGGGCTCGACAGCACGACCCTCGCGGCCGAGGCCCCGGCGACCACCGTGCTCAACGTGCCCGGCGGCTGCATCTGCTGCACGATGCTCGCCGAGCTGCCCGAGCGCATCCGCCAGCTCAGCGACGACCCGGCCATCGACCAGATCATCATCGAGCCCAGCGGCATGGCCGCGCCCGCGCAGGTCATCGACCTGCTCCGCGGCACCCAGCAAGACCTGGGCATCTCCCTCGAGCCCGCCATCGCGATGCTCAGCGTCGGCGACTTCGACCAGGAAACCTTCGAGCGGATGGGCTACTACCGGATGTTCTACGAGTCGGCCGACATCCTGGTGTTCAACCGCTGCGACCAGGCCAAGGACGCCAAGATCGAGCGGGCCCGGCACTGGGCTGAGCAGCTCGACCCGCCGAAGCTCCGCGTGATCACCACCGCGCACGGCGAACTGCCCCCCGAAGTGTTCAAGCCCTCGGTCGAGCCGCCCACCGGTGACCACGCCCCGCACGACCACGCGGATGATGATCACGCTCACCACCACGAGCACGCACACCACGACCATGACCATCACCACGACGATCACGACCATGACCATCACCACCACCACGACCCCACGATCCACCCCGGCGGGTTTGTGATCGATGCCGATCGGCGATTCGACGAGGAGGTCCTGATGGTGAACCTCATGCGGGTCTGTCACCAGGGCATCGCCGACAACCGGGTCCTTCGGCTCAAGGGCGTGTTCCAGACCCAGTCCGGCTGGCAGTCGATCGAGATCGCCAACCGCGAGGTCTCGTTCCGCCCCTCCGCCCACCGGCGTGACAACCGCATGGAGTGGATCACCCAGCCCGGCGCGGTGGACGAGGCCCAGATGCTCGCCGAGATCGACCGCGCACTGGACTGGCAGGCGATGGCCCGATCGCTCGCCAGCGATTGACGCCGTCCCCAACCCGCCTGCAAGTTTCTCCGCAGCCACTACAGTCACGCCACGCCGATCGAAAGATGTCACCAGACGCTCATTGAAACCCTCGCCGCATCGGACCAGCCGCCACAAAGCACTTGAACGCACCCCTCTTCAACATCCCTATCAGCCCAGAGAAGGCCGACCGGCTGATCGAGATGCTGGACCTCGCGCCGAGCAGTCATGTGCTGGACGTGGGCTGCGGGCGTGGCGAGTTCCTGCTGCGGGTCATCGAGGCCACCGGCGCTTCGGGCCTCGGCGTTGACATTGACGCCGGCGAAATCCGACGTGCTCGCCAAAGCGCTTCGGAGAGGGTCGGAGAAGCGCGATGCGAGTTCCGCGAGGCCAACATCCAGCAGGAGCAGCTCGCGGACGAGTCGTTCGATCTGGCGGTCTGCCTGGGGTCCACCCATGCGTTCGGCATGGGTGAGCCGGCCTACGCCAACGCGATCGAGGCCATGACCAGGCTGGTCAAGCCCGGCGGGCAGCTCCTGATCGGTGAGAGCTACTGGAAGCAGACGCCGTCGCCGGAGTACCTGGCGTTGATCGGCGATCCGGTCGGCGTCTACCGCGATCACGCCGCCAACGTCTCGTTCGTCGAGGAGCGCGGGCTCGTCGCCATGTACGCCGCCACCAGCAGCGAAGACGAGTGGGATCACTTCGAATGGTCACACCGCTTGATGGCCGAGCGACGCGGGATCGCCGCACCCGGCGATCCCCAAGTCGCCCACGGGATTCAGCACAGCCGAAGATGGCTGGACGGCTATCTCCGCTGGGGCCGATCGACGATGGGGTTCGGCTTCTACCTGTTCACCAAGCCCGCGAACGGCATGAACGCAAACCCTTCTCAGCAGTAGACGGGCTGCCCACAGTTATCGCCCATACGTGGATACTGAATCCCGCCGATCACTCAGCGATCTCGCGCAGGCGTGGCCGGTCAACTGCGGCCGGTGGTGTAGGTGCCGTTCCGTAACCGAGCAATCGTAAGCCCATGCAGGCCCGCCCATCGAAGCACCTTCAGAAACAGCCAAACGTCAAGTACAAACACGGCGAATACGACCGCGAAAGTCCAAACGCCAAGGTATGTTTCGACCAGAGCCCCGACGCCGACCGGCAGCATGATGAATACGATCAGGAACGGCAGAAGACGCCCGGCAGCTTTCTCGTCAGAGGCACCCAACAGAAGCAAGCGATAGCGATGCAAAACACCTACTGCCTTTAGGTCGTCGATGACGGCTTGGCGTTGCTCGTCATGCCCGGAGTGCATTAGGCACCTAACGTAAAAGGCTCAGTTGCCGGCCGCCCGCGGAGAGGGGGCTTCAAACCAACAACACCATTATCAATCGCGGGCGCGGCCGGTCAACTGCAGCAGTTGGTTAGGCAGCTCGCATGGCCTTACCCGCGTTTCTGCCAAACCAGATCTACCTTGATTCTGGATTGTGCATTGCCACCCCATTCTGTTTGGAGTCTTACTTTCTCAAGTTCAGAACAGATCAGCGTACCTGCACGCACGGCGTCGGACTCTTCCATTTCAGGCCGGGTCGAGCTGTACCCGAGATATATACCGCGGCCATTGATGGCCCCATCGATATCCTGTGAGGTGTAATAGCAAATCCCGAAAAGATGCTCCGGCTTCCCTTGCGCACGAAACTCTTCCAGGCAGTTGTGGAACGCTTCGCTCTTGTCCCAGCCAGCGTTATGTATGGCGATGATTCCCCGTTGGCGCAAGGAACTGAACGCAGCGTCAAGTCGGTCGAAGTCAGTTCGATCAGGCCATGATTTCTCTGACTCAGACTTACGGTCGAATTCCACGGCAACAAGCTCGCGCAGCATTTGCTCGTCGGCATCCTCTTCGAGGATATCTGAGATCATTTCTTGGACTTCATCGTGTTCGCAAAGACCGGACCACACACGGAGTCGAATCTGATCAGCAATATATGATTCGGTTTCGTTCATTGCGACTTAACAGTGATTAAGTAAACGAGATCGTTCCTATATCAAGGAGCATACAAGATCGCCCAATGGGCACAAAGCTCCTCTAGGTCATGATTTGTGCGTAGGCGCATTGGGAAGGATCAGATGCGAAAAGGAACTTGGCGACCCGCTCCCTCGGCCTGCCGATCTGTCATAATCCCCGCTCTATGGCGAAGCAGAAAACAGCGATCGTGCCCACGCGGGAGGAGAACTACCCCGAGTGGTACCAGCAGGTGGTGCGGGCGGCGGAGATGGCGGAGCCGTCGGACGTGCGGGGGTGCATGATAATCAAGCCGTGGGGCTACGCGTTGTGGGAGAATATGCAGCGGGTGCTGGACGGGATGTTCAAGGCGACGGGGCACCGGAACGCGTACTTCCCGCTGCTGATCCCGAAGAGCTATCTAGAGAAGGAGGCGGAGCACGTCGAGGGGTTCGCCAAGGAGTGTGCGGTGGTAACGCACCACCGGCTGGAGGACGACGGGGAGGGCGGGCTGCGGCCGGCGGGGGAGCTGGAGGAGCCGCTGATTATCCGGCCGACGAGCGAGACGATCATCGGGGCGACTTATGCGAAGTGGGTGGAGTCGTACCGGGACCTGCCGATCTTGATTAACCAGTGGGCAAACGTGATGCGGTGGGAGCTGCGGACGCGGATGTTTCTGCGGACGGCCGAGTTCCTGTGGCAGGAGGGGCACACGGCCCACGCGACGCGGGACGAGGCGATCGAGGAGACGCGGAAGATGCACGACGTGTACGCGGACTTCGCGGAGAACTACATGGCGATGCCGGTGTTGAAGGGGGCGAAGACGGCGGGCGAGCGGTTTCCGGGGGCGCTGGAGACGTACACGATCGAGGCGATGATGCAGGACGGCAAGGCGCTGCAGGCGGGGACGTCGCACTTCCTGGGGCAGAACTTCGCCAAGGCGCAGGACATCATGTATCTGGGGGAAGACGGGCAGCGGCAACATGCGTGGACGACGAGTTGGGGGGTGTCGACACGGCTGATCGGAGGGCTGATCATGACGCACGGGGATGATGACGGGATGGCGATGCCGCCGCGGCTGGCACCTACGCATGTGGTGATCATGCCGATCACGTTCAAGGCCGATGATCCCGGGGCGGTGATGGCGTACTGCGAGCAGCTTGCGGAAGACCTGCGCGGGCAGAGCTACGACGGTCGGCCGGTCGAGGTGGAGATCGACAGCCGGGATTTGCGCGGGGGTGACAAGCAGTGGCAGTGGATCAAGAAGGGCTGCCCCGTGCGGGTCGAGGTGGGCCCGCGGGATATGGCGGCCGACAGCGTGTTTGTGGGGCGGCGGGATAAGCCCGCGAAGGAGAAGTCGGGTCAGCCGCGGGGGGCGTTTGTCGAGGGGATCTCGTCGCTCCTGCAGGACATCCAGGACGGGATGCTGGCGAAAGCGAAGGCGTACCGGGACGAGAAGACGCGGCTCGTCAACGGCAGAGATAAGTTTGAGAAGTGGTTCACGCCGAAGAACGCGGAGCAGCCGGAGATCCACGGCGGGTTTGCGTGGGCGCATTGGAATGGCGACGAGGCGGTGGCCGACAAGGTGCAGAAGGAGCTGGGGGTGACGATCCGGTGTGTGCCGGAGCCGGAGGATGTGCCGGAGGAAGCGCGGGGGGAAGGGAAGTGTATTTTTACGAGGGAGCCGAGTCGGCAGCGGGTGGTGTGGGCGAAGAGTTATTGAGCCGCAAAGAGTCGCAGAAAACACAAAACAGGACAGAGGAGGGACCGGCGATGCGTCGCATCGTGGCTGATAAAGTCAGCGGTTTTTCCTTTGTGCTTTTTGCGCCTCTTTGCGGCTGAACTCACTCCTCGTCGAACTTGGAGTCAACGAGTTGTCTGAGGGCGTTCACAGCGTCGGCGGCGTCGGGGCCGGTGGCTTCGACACGCAGTTCGGTGCCGGAGACTGCGGCGAGCATCATGAGCTGCATGATGGACTTGGCGTCGACGGCCTGATCGCCCTTGCAGAGCTTGATGTCGGCGGTGTATTTGCTGGCGACATCGACGAGCATCATCGCCGGCCGGGCATGCATGCCCAGCTTGTTGGTGATGGTCACGCTCGCGGTCGCGTCGGGCATGTCGGTTCCAGCGGGGTCGGGCGGATGCGCTTGGGGCGTCCGTGGGTCGGCCGGGGCGACACGCCCCGGCTCGCTGAGGAGGGGTTGGGGTGCTTAGGCGAGCTGCTGGCTGTCGGCTTCCTGGAGCAGGTCGGTGACGGCATCGACGGTGGTCGCCTGCCGGAGGAACTTGCGGATGGTGTCGTTCTGTTGGTGGGCGAAGATCGACTCCATGGCCTGGAGGTGGGGGTCGGGGTCGTTCTTGGGGGAGACCAGGAGGACGATGGAGAAGACCGGGGCCTTGTCGAGGGCGTTGAACTCGACGCCGGTGTGGGAGACGCCGACGGCTGCGGTCATGGCGGTGACCTTGTCGTGCTTGACGTGGGGGACGGCGACGCCCTTGCCGAACCCGGTTGAGCCCTGCTTTTCGCGGTCGAGGATGTGCTGGATCAGGTCGTCGCGGAGGTCGGCGGGGACGCGGTCGGCGGCGACGAGGGCGTCGATGAGCTCGGCCACGGCATCGTCACGGGTGGTGGCGACCAGTTCGGGGACGATGGCCTCGGGGGCGACAAAATCGGAAAGCTTCATGGAAGATATTTCTGGGGGTGCGGTCGCCGAGAGTGTAGCCGCATCGGGGGCGGGGGTGTCACGCCGGCGGTGCATCGCGTCGCGGGTAGGAACTTGGGTTTAGTGGAGGGCGACGGTTTACACCGGGGAGTGTTTCTTGCTGTCGCGGCGCTGCGCTTTGTATTCGTGGATCTGGCGGATGAGTTTTTCGGAGCAGGCGTCGGTGGCGGCGTAGAGGTCGTCGTGGTGGGCCTGGGCGACAAAGTGTTCGTGGCCGTCGACGTGGGCGACGAACTCGACGCGGTAGGAGTGCGAGTCGTGCTTGTCGGCGACGATCTCGACACGGTTCACCCGGTCGTAGAAGTGCGGGAGCTTGGCGGCCTTGCCGAGGGCGTACTCGCGGAGGGCGTCGGAGATGACGATGTGGCGTCCGGTGATGGTGGTGTCCAAGGGCGTGCTCCTGCAAGGGGTGAAAGGGTGACGAGAACGCGTAGCCGGCCGGTTCAGGGGCTGGCGGAGGGAACGGGCTGGGGGGTGTCGGTGGGTTTCGATGAGCCGTCGGGCTGATCGGTCGTGCCGTCGGGGTCGAGGTCGGTCACGGCGGCGGAGGCTTCGGTGATCTGCTGGCTGGGCGGGATCAGCACGCCGCCGGAGACGGCAAACTTCAGGGCGTCTTCGATGGAGATGTTCAGGTCGATGGTGTCGTGGACGGGGACGGTGATGACGTAGCCGGTAAACGGGGTGGGCGAGCTGGGGACGAAGACGGTGAGGCACTCGGCACCGGCCTCCTGCTGGATGCGTTTCATGGTCGAGCCGGTGACGAGCCCGACGGACCACAGGCCCTTGCGGGGGTACTGGACGGCGACAACCCGGTTGAACTCGATGGGGGTTTCAGACTCCCCGAAGAAGAAGTCGGTGACCTGCTTGACCGACGGGTAGACGCGTCGGACCAGGGGGAGGCGGGCGATGAGCTCTTCGGACTTGTTGACCAGGCGTCGGCCGACGAGGTTGGACAGGAAGACGCCCACCACGAAGATGAGGACGATGGCGACGGCGATCCCGATGAGGTCGGTGACGACCCACTCGCCGATGCGGATGGCGTCCCAGCGTTCGAGCAGGTGGTGCCGCCGGGCGAGGGTGACAGCCTCGGGGCGTTGGCGGAGCCAGTCGCGTTGTTCGACGAGGGACTGCTCGGTGGTGTAGAGGCGGTTGTTCTGGCTGGCGATGAGTCGGTTGATGTCGTCGACCTTTTCCCAGTCGCGCTGGATGGAGCGGTCGAGCTGTTCGAAGATCTCGTCGAAGTCGCGGTCGGTGGCTGCGGGGAAAGGGGTGTATTCGACGATGGCAAACCGGATGAGCCGGTTGATCGGCTCGGCGATGGTGTTGGAGACCATGCCGTAGGCCCAGACGACGAGGCCGAAGGTGATTAGGGTGGGCAGCAGGACGCCGAGCCCGCGGGTGAAGAAGCGTTTAAAGCTGGGCCCGGAGCGGCGTTTGGGTTTGGCCGCAAGCGGATCGGGCGGGTCGGGCATCGGCGGGGTGTCACAGAAAGAGGGTGCGGCCTTGCCATTTCAAGATATGGCCCCCGCGTGGGGGGGTCAACGCTCGATGCGGAGGCGGGTGAGGTCGAGGCGGTGGGCGTACGACACGGGGACGGGGACGGTGCGCCCGAAGACGGTGCGGGTGACCGCCCCGCCGAGGACGTAGGAGTGGCCTCGGAAGTGGGGGACGACGGCGGCGTCGTCGTGGGGTTGCGGGAGGGTCGGGCCGGTGGTTATGCGCAGCGGGTGGCCGGTGACGATGCGGGTGTCGGCGAGCTCGGTGTCTTGGCCGTCGAGCTGGGACTCGCCGCCGATGAGCAGGTAGGCCCGGGCGTCGGGCTGGTCGGCGGGGATGAAGGGGACTGTGCGGTGGTCGGCCATGCCGAGGGGGACGCCGAGGCTGGGGCCGGGCTTGAACTGACGTGGGCCGAGGCTGCGCGAGAGGTCCAGGGTGAGCGTGTCGCTGGTGGTGTTGCCACCGCGGGAGTACTGCCCGCCGAGGACAGCGATGCCGCCACCGAAGCTGACCGCGGCGTGGTCGTCGAGGGCTTGGGGCAGACGGACGGGCAGGAGTTCGGAGGTGAGGTCGTGAAGATCCACGAGCTCGAGGGTGTCCTGGCCGGTGCCCCCGATGACGAGGGCGGTACCGTTCCAGAAGCGGACCACGGCGTGGCTGGTGCGGGGGTGTTGGAGCTTGATGGGCAGCCACCGGTCGCCTTGGAGGACGGCGGCGTACCGGCCGCCGATGGCGACGATCTTGGGCGGGGATTCGCCGAGCGCGCCCACCCGATGCACGGTGGGGGCACTCATCGGTTCGGGCAGCTCGGGGCCGGGTTCGATTTGGCCCGTCTCGGGGTCCAGGAGCAGGCAGCCGGCGAGCGGCCGCCGTTGGCGTTGGTCGTTGTAGGTGCTGCCGCCGACAATGAGCAGACGGCCGTCGGAGAGCATGATCTGGGCGTGGTTGAATCGGCCCCGGGGGAGTTGGGCGTGTGCCTGCCAGCGGTCTTGTTCGGGGTCGTAGGCGAAGACGTCTGCGGAGGCGGCAGGCTTGGGGCCTTGGAGCGTGGTGCTGGCGTAGAGGCCACCGGTGACCAGGAGCCGGTTGTTGGCAGCAGACGCGGCGTGCCCGATAAGGGCGCGGGGCATCGGGGCGATGGGCTGCCAGCTGGGTGGATTAGGAGCGGTGGAGGGTTGCGCGTGGGTTGTGAAAGCCGTGAGCAGTAGCAGGCAGATCGCGACGCGCCGGCGACGCGTCGCGTCGCGGCTACGAAGCGTCGTGCTCGGAGTGGTGGGCATCACGGGCTTAGTCCACGAGGTCGAAGCGGCAGAGCTTCTTCTTGCCGACGCGGAGCAGGACGTAGCCGTCGGGGGCGTCTTCGGCGGTGACGGGCTGGAAGGGGTCGGCGACCTTGGCGTCGTGGAGCCGGACGCCGCCGCCCTGGACGAGGCGTCGGGCTTCGCCGTTGGACTTGGCGAAGCCGGCGTCGCGGAGGAGGTCGGTCACGGTGAGGCCCTCGGCGAGTCGGGCACTGGCGAGCGGTTGGGATGGGACGCCGTCGGCGGTGACGTCGCCGGCGCCGAAGGCCTTGGCGGCGGCGTCGCGGGCCTTGGCGGCTTCGGCCTCGCCGTGCACCAGCTTGGTGACCTCGTAAGCAAGCACGGCCTTGGATTCGTTGAGCGCGGGGCCTTCGGCGGCGGCGAGGGCCTGGACCTCTTCGATCGGGAGGAATGTGAAGTAGCCGAGGAACTTGCCGACGTCGGCGTCGGCGGTGTTGCGCCAGAACTGGAAGAAGTCGTAGGGGGAGGTGCGGTTGGCGTCGAGCCAGATGTTGCCGGACTCGGACTTGCCGAACTTGCTGCCGTCCGACTTGGTGACGAGCGGGAGGGTGAGCCCGGCGAGGGAGGCGTCGGCGAGGCGTCGGCCGAGCTCGATGCCCATGACGATGTTGCCCCACTGGTCCTGCCCGCCGAGCTGGAGGGTGCAGCCGTGTGAGCGGTGCAGGTGGAGGAAGTCGTAGGCCTGCATGACCATGTAGTTGAACTCGAGGAACGAGATGCCCGAGCCCTCGGCGTCCATGCGCGAACGGACCGAGTCCATGGTGAGCATGCGGTTGACTGAGAAGTGCGGCCCGGCCTCGCGGAGCAGGTCGATCCAAGAGAGGTCGGCGAGCCAGTCGGCGTTGTTGACGAGTACTGCTGCCGGTTGTTCACTTCCGGGGGCGAAGTTGACCACGCGCCCGATCTGGTCGCCGATGCCTTGGGCGTTGTGGTTGATCTGCTCACGGGAGAGCATCTGCCGGGCCTCGGTCTTGCCGGAGGGGTCGCCGACAAGGGCGGTCGCGCCGCCGACGACGACGATCGGCCGGTGGCCGGCGCGTTGCAGGTGGGCCAGGGCCATGACGGGGACGAGGTTTCCGACGTGCAGGGAGTCGGCGGTGGGGTCGAAGCCGCAGTAGGCGGTGACGGGCTCGGGCTGAGACAGGCGGGCGCGGATGTCGTTGGGGGTGTCGGTGCACTGGGCGACGAGGCCGCGCTGCTCGAGGGTGTCGTAGAGGTTGGTGGGGGCGGTGGTGGTCATGCGGGGGGCATGGTAACGCGGGGTTTTAGCCGCAAAGAGGCGCAGAAAAAAACGCAGAGAGGTGTTGGAGGTTGGGTCAGGCGTGTTGGCTTTGGTTTCGGTGGTCGGTGGGGCTTTGATGGAAGGTACGGCTGAAGACGCGGGAGAAATACAGCGGGTCGGCGTAGCCCACGCGGCGGGCGACCTCGGCGATGGGCATGGTGGATTCGGTGAGCAGGACCTTGGCCCAGTCGAGCTTCAGGGCCTGAGCTTCCTGCTGGAGGGTGCGCCCCAGCAGCACCTTGGCTTTTCGGCACAGGTGTGATGCGCTGACATTGAAGTATTCGGCGGCGTGTTCGAGATCGAACTGGCTAGCGGTGCGGTCCTGCAGGTAGCCACGGAGGGCCTCGGCGGTGAGCGGTGGCGGGTCGTCGGTGGGGTTGTGTTCGAGGATGGTCAGCAGCTGAGCCAGCATCGCCTCGGCGGGGGTGAGCGTGTCGAGCTCGTCGTTGGAGCCCTGAGTCAGCCCAGGCTGCTTGAGTTGGAGCTTCACGAGGCGGGCGAAGAGCGGGGCCAGTGTGTCGGCGGCGTCGTGTCGTGGGAAGAACGGCTCGGGGTGCCGCTTGGCGATACGGGCGGCGGTGTGCAGGGCGAGGTCGCCGGCAAAGCGGCAGTAGAAGTGTTCGTAGGGGTCGTCGGGGTCGGCAAGCAGGATGCCGGGGTCGGCGGGTCCGTGATGGGTAGCGGGGAGGACGAGCCCGACCATACCGGCTTTGAGAGGCTGCGGCTGGGCGGGTTTGCTGGGGCGGGTCGGGTCGGCGAAACGGGTGGGGTGGTAGACCCCCCTGCCGGCGACGATGAGGGTGAGCATGGCGTCGTGGTGGTGGGTGCCGCGGGTGGAATGCAGGGGCTGCTGGTAGATGTGCCCGGCGGTGCGGATGCGGTACGGCATGGCCGTGGGCGGCGGTTTGGGCCGGGACTGCAGGTGGGCGGGCAGGTCGGAGACGAGCAGCGGCATTAAAGCAAGATTGTCTATCAAAACCGGCCTCGAATCCATTGTTTCGCGGCGACTGTGGAGACATATTCCATGTCAGGCCTGGGCTCTGTGCCTGGGAGGTTTCCGCATTCAGGAGCGTGTCATGTCTGAGCGTCGAGGTCCGAAGGTGGTGATCGTGGGGGCGGGGAGCCTGTTTTTTGGGCGGAAGGCGGTCTGGCAGATGGTGCACTCTGAGCACCTGCGGACGGGGACGCTGGCGCTAGTGGACACCGATGCGGAGCGGCTGGAGAAGATGCGTCGGCTGGCGGAGATGGTGATCGCGCACAACGGGGTGCCGTTGAAGCTCGAAGCCTCGACCGATCAGCGCGACGTGCTTCCGGGGGCGGACTTCGTGGTGCTGTCGTTTGCGGACCGCAACGCGCATTTCCGGCGGATCGACTGCGAAGTCTCGGAGAAGTACGGCATCCGGATGTGCTCGGGCGACACGATCGGGCCCGGCGGGGTGTTCCGGACGCTGCGGGAGTGGCCGCATATCGCGGCGACGGCCGAGGCGGTGCGCGAGCTCTGCCCGGCGGCGTGGGTGATCAATTACATCAACCCGGCGGCGGTGCACGGCATCGGGCTCCGGCGGTTCTTCCCCGATCTCAAGACGCTGGCGTTGTGCGATGCGCAGTTCCGATTGCGGCGGCGATACGCAGAGATTAACGGCGTTCCGGACGACGAGCGGTTTGTGCTGCTCACGGCCGGGCCGAACCACTTCACCTGGGTTCTCGAGTGCAGCTACGACGGCGAGGACCTGACGCCGAAGCTGGTGGACCACATGCGTGAGCAGGCGGACCGGGACGCGAACACGCAGGCCCAGGGCGGGCAGGCCAGCGCAAAGGGCTGGCTGAACAACGGGATCGCGGTCGAGCTCTACGAAGCATTCGGCGTGCTGCCGAGCGTGCTGGGGCACACGAAGGAGTATGTGCGGTTCTACCAGAGGCCCGGGGTTGCGGGTCGGGACAGACACCCGCCGCTGAAGATCTTCGAGAGCGATGACCGGGTCGCTTGGACCGACCGGGTGTGGAAACGAGTCGATGACTACCTGTCGGGGGCGGCGGAAATCGGGGAATTCGACACGGAGTTCGGGGCAGACCCGGCGACGGACCTGATCGAGAACATGTGGGGTGGCCTGAGCAAGCAGATGCATATCAACACGATGAACGGCGGCGCGGTGCCGAACATGGCGGACGACGCGTTCTTGGAGCTGCTGTGTGATGTGGGCATGGATGGGCCGAGGCCCAGGGCGTATCCGGCGATGCCGCGGGGGGTGCGGGGGTTGTGCGAGCAGGTGCTGGACACGCACGAGCTGACGGCCGAGGCGGCCTACCGCTGCGACCGCGGACTGGTGCGTCGGGCGTTGCTGACCGACCCGCTGACCGCGTCGATCGGGGACATCGATGGGTTAATGGAGGAGTTGTTTGAAGCGGAGCGGGATGCGTTGCCGGAGGCGTGGTATGCGGAGGCGGCTGCCGGGGTGTGAGGGGGGAGCAGCGCGACCGGCGGTCATTGACCGCCGGCTAAATCGGCCGGTTAGCATGCGGGGATGGCGAAGCGAGCGGCGTTGAGTGACGGGATGATGGCGTCGGCGCGGGCGTTGAGCGCGACGATGGACGGGCTGCGGTTCGGGGAGCCGGTGACGCACATATACAACCCGCTGCGTTATGCCTGGGCGATGCACGAAGCGTTTCTGCAGAAGGGGACGCCGAAGAAGACGGGCGGGGTGGTGCTGCTGGGGATGAACCCCGGGCCCTGGGGGATGGCGCAGACGGGGGTGCCGTTTGGGGAGGTAGCGGCGGTGCGGGACTGGATGGGGTTGGATGAGAAAATCGGTCGGCCGAAGGGGTGGGTGGGGGAGCATCCGAAGCGGCCGGTGCTGGGTTTGGGGTGTGAGCGGAGCGAGGTGTCGGGGCGGCGGCTGTGGGGCTTGATGGCGGAGCGGTTCGGGACGCTGGAGGCGTTTGCGGAGCGGCACGCGGTGGTGAACTACTGCCCGCTGGTGTTTATGGAGGCGGGCGGGAAGAACCGGACGCCGGACAAGCTGCCGGCGGCAGAGCGTGGGCCGTTGGAGGCGGCGTGCGATGCGCACCTGGCGCGGGTGATCGGGGTGTTGCGGCCGGCGTGGGTGGTGGGGGTCGGGGCGTTTGCGGAGAAGCGGGCGGAGCGGGTGTTGGCGGGGATGGGCGATGAAGCTTCGGATGTGCGGGTCGGGCGTGTCTTGCACCCGAGCCCAGCGAGCCCGGCGGCGAACCGCGGGTGGGCGGAGCAAGCGACGACGGAGCTGGAGACGCTGGGGGTGTGGTGAGACGGGCGTGGACTATGAGCTAAGGCTTGAAGGGGCCGGTCTGCTCTTCTTCGTGGATGAGCAGGTCGTCGAGATCGTCGGCGAAGTTGTCGGCGGTGCTTATTGAAATTGTCCGCAGTTCGGTACGGAGCTGACCGCTTGCGATCCCAATCAGTGCGGGTTCGAGCTTGCCGGTTTCGTCGTTGAGTTCGTAAGAAACGAGCGGCCCGCCGCTCGCGCCGGGATAGCCCACACAGTTGGAGCCAACGATGTGTTCGTTACGATTACTCCCTGCAATGCACCCCGCGTGATAGGTCAGGCGTTCGCCACGCTGGCCGATTTGACCGTCGCTGCTGTAGCCGAGCAGGATAACGTTCTCGTGTTTGAAGTCTCGGTAACTCAAACCACCAAAGTCGATCATTGGCACCAGTGGCCGGATGTAGGGCTCATCGCTGTTCGGGTCCGTGGTGTTGACGGCTCGGTCGAGGATCAGAATGGCGTAGTCGCTGGTGGGACTCACGGCCCCAAACCGTTTGACGCCGCGTTCCACCACAAACTTTCCGCGGTCGTAGCCGAACTTCAAGACCAGATCGTCATGTCTGCGATCTGAATGCGCACCTTCAGGCAGGCCTTCTCTCTGATCTTTCGACCGTCTTGCCAGGCAGTGGTAAGCGGTCACTGCGATCCGGGGACTCACGAGCGTGGCTGTGCAACCTCTTGTTGAAGACCTCAACCGAGCGATCGCGTGGGTCGAGAACGGCAGCGGGTGTTCGGTGACGCGTTTGCGAGGGTCGCCGGGGATGGTCTTGATGACCTCGGGCTCAGGCTCGGCCTGGACGGGCGTTTGGCCGGGGGCCCCGGCGTAGCTGTCGGTGGCGACGATCAGGGCGATGGTGGACCAGACGCCCACGCAGAGAATGGTCGAGAGCAAGAGCAGCACGCGGTCACGGGGCATCGGCATGGACTCAAGATTTAACCGGAGCGTCGGGCTTCGGCAAGCCTCGGCGTGGTGGGTGCTGGAAACCGAGGGGCGTGGGCTGGGTTACAGTGCTCGGCGATGAGCAGTCTGCAGACCCAAATTAGTACGGCACGATTGGCGTTGGAAGACGGCACGGTGTTCCGGGGCACGGCGTTCGGCGACACCTCGCCACGGGTGGTGGAGGGGGAGGCGTGTTTCAATACGTCGTTGTCGGGGTATCAGGAGGTGCTGACCGATCCGTCGTATGCGGGGCAGATCGTGACGATGACGTACCCGCTGATCGGGAACTACGGGGTGAATCCCGAGGATGTGGAGTCGGGGAAGCCGAGCGTGCGGGGGTTTGTGGTGCGGGAGCTGGCCCGGTCGGCGTCGAACCACCGGTCGACGCAGCGGGTGGAGCAGTGGCTGGCGGAGCACGGGGTGCTGGGCATCGCGGGGATCGACACGCGGGCGTTGACGCGTCGGCTGCGGTCGGACGGGGCGATGGACGCGGTGCTGTGTACGGATGGGGCGTTGACCGATGGCGAGCTGGTCGAGCGGGCCCGGGCGGCGGAGGGGTTGGTGGGGAAGAACCTGGTGGCGACGGTGAGCCGATCGGAGGCGTCGGCGTGGTCGGAGGACTTGGGGGGCTGGGAGCCATTCCAGGGCGGGGTGGAGCATCCGGGCGGGGCGCGGAAGCGGGTGGTGGCGTTGGACTGCGGGGCGAAGCACAACATTTTGCGGAACCTGGTGGACAGCGGGTGTGACGTGACGGTGCTGCCGTATGACGCGTCGCCGGGGGAGGTGCGGGAGCTGAAGCCGGACGGGCTGTTTGTGTCGAACGGGCCGGGCGACCCGTCGGCGGTGGAGCCGACCATCGGGCATCTCCAGGAGCTGATTGGGGAGCTGCCGATCTTCGGGATCTGCCTGGGGCACCAGCTGCTGAGCCTGGCGATGGGGGCCGAGACGTTCAAGCTGAAGTTCGGGCACCGCGGCGGGAACCAGCCGGTCCAGAACCTGGGGACGGGCAAGGTGGAGATCACGAGCCAGAACCACGGCTTCGCGGTGGCACCGGACACGCTGGACGCGGTGGGGGCGGAGCAGACGCACATCAACCTGAACGATCAGACGGTCGAAGGGTTCCGTCACCGCAGCGAGCCGGTATTTGCGGTTCAATATCACCCCGAGGCGAGCCCTGGGCCGCACGATGCTCGGTATCTGTTTGATTGCTTCCGGGTGATGATGGACACCGGTGAGAGCCCAGGGCCTGAAGCCATGGACGCGGCCCAACGGGCACGGAATCGGGTGGACGTGCTCCCGGATCGCCTTTAAGCTCTTTTTGAAAGTGCTTTACAAAGAAGTTTCTGGCGATTCAGGTAGTTTTACCGTGAATTGACTGCTTTTGCGGGTATTTCGGGTTGTAGGGGTTCTTTCGGTTGGCTATTATTAGGCCATTAGTCGTTACCACTGGTTCAAGAAACGCTTAGCGGAGGAAGTCGTGGAGAAATTGGTTGCCCGGGACGGAAGGCGAAAACAACGTTTGAAAGCACTTATCTGGGCATCAGGATGTTCGTTTGCTGTAGCGGCCGGTTCGCCCAGCGCCGCGGCTGTGATCTACCCAGGGCCGTTCGTCGGTTCTTCGGTCACCTACTCCAACGTCATCGAGTCCAGCGCCGACCCGATTAACGACCCCGAGCCGCTGTTTGGGCCGCCGAGTATTGCCAGCGGCAATCTCCTAGACTTCGATCCCGGCGTGAACCCGTTCTCCGCGGACTCGCCTCCCGCTGACACAACCGACGGGTCATTGACCTTCACGGTTACCTCGAACAACGGCGATCCGATCCCGGGACTATTCATCTACGAGTCGGGTGACTTCGCGATGCTTGGCCTGCCCACTGGTGCCGAATTCGTTGCATCGATTCTTTCGGTCCGTGTTTTTGACCCCAGTGACGACTCTGAGATTTCCCCTCCCTCACCTCTGGCGTCTGTTTTCATTGAGGTGTTTGATGACCCGCCTTTTGAAGGTGTGTTCTGGGAAAACAGCGTCACTGTCGATTTGAGTGGACTTGGCCTGACCGAGGTGGAGATCGTTCTGAACAATACCCTTCAGGCAGTTGGTGATCTCGAACAGCCCGTGACCACATTCATCCGCAAGAAGGACTTCAAGGTGGATGTGATCCCCGAGCCCAGCAGTGCCGTGCTCTTGGCTCTCGGCATCGGTGCCATGGTTACCCGACGCCGGCGTGGGTGAACCCTCTGGCTTCTCGGTCAGACTTAGACCAGTCTTGCGTTTCCTGACGCTGGGATGTCGGCTGTAGCTCATTTAACGCGGTCTCCGGCTCTGAAACCCTAATTCCTGTTCTCTCCTGGCTTCGGGCGGAAGTCCCAGGATCTTGTTCTCGCTACTGGGGCGTCTGGTCCTGTTCGGATCCGTCCGGTTCGTGGCTTGGAGCCGATCGTTGGGGGCAGGTGGTGCACTCGGAGGGCGGATGCATGGTCCGGTAGACTCCAGGCATGGATGAGTCCGCTGCTGTTGCCATTCCTGACGCGAAGAATGATGGGCAGTCGGATCGGGGCCGCGTTGCTTTGGAAGCAACCGAGGGATTTGAGGGATGTTCGTCGTGCTCCCCCGCGGTTATCAGGAACAGGGAACGGTATGGCGTTCGTTCTTGGGGTGCTGATTATTTCGAGATCGATCGTGGGGGCAATGTTTTGGTTCTGCCCGTGCCTGTAGGGCAGGAGGCTTGGCCCGAGAACGGTATCTGCATCCGTCGCGTGGTTGATCAGCTCCGGCATCGCGGCGTGCAGACACCGGTGCTGCTGCGGTTTGGGCACATCCTGGAAGACCGCATGCGTCGGCTGGCGGAGACGTTTGCGGGGGCGGCGGGCGAGCACGGCTACGACGGCGGTTACCGCTGTGTGTATCCGGTGAAGGTCAACCAGCAGCGGCATGTGGTAGAGGAGGTGCTGCGTTTCGGTCGGCGGTTTGGGTTTGGGCTGGAGGCGGGGTCGAAGCCGGAGCTGCTTGCGGTGCTGGCGATGGTGGAGGACGAGCGGACGCCGATCGTGTGCAATGGGTTCAAGGATCGGCGTTACCTGGAGGCGGTGGTGCTGGCGACGAAGCTGGGCCGAGACATCACGCCGGTGGTTGAGCGGTTTGGCGAGCTGGAGGAGTTGATTGAGCTGTCGGCGAAGCATGGGGTGCGCCCGACGCTCGGGGTGCGGGTGAAGCTGAGCGCGATGGGGTCGGGGAAGTGGGAGGCGTCGGGCGGGGAGCGGAGCAAGTTCGGGCTTTCCTACTCTGAGCTGATCAAGGCGGTGCGGCAGCTCGAAGGCGCGGGCATGCTCGACTGCTTGCGGATGGTGCACGCGCATGTGGGGAGTCAGGTCAGCGACATCCGGAGCGTGAAGTCGGCGGTGACCGAGCTGGCCCGGGTGTATGTAGAGCTGCGGCGGCTGGGGGCGGCGGGGCTGGACACGGTGAACGTGGGGGGCGGGCTGGCGGTGGACTATGTGGGCGCGTCGGGTGTCGGGCAGAGCGGCGAGGCGTCGGGGGGCGGCGCGGGTTGGGGGATGAACTACGGCCTGCGGGAGTACGCGAACGACGTGGTGTACCACACGCAGTCGGTTTGTCAGGCGTCGGGTCAGCCGTGCCCCCACCTCGTGAGCGAGTCGGGCCGGGCGCTGACCGCCCACCACAGCGTCCTGGTGATGAGCGTGGTGGGGTGGACCGGTAGCGAGCGCGACGGGGCTTCGGCTGAGTTGGAACGGGCGGAGCTCTCGGGCGTCCCCGAGCCGGTAAGGTTGATGCACGAGACGGTGGACGGGCTGGAGCTGGCAAACGTGGTGGAGTCCTTCCACGATCTGGAATCTGCTAAGGAGGCGGTGGACCAGCTCTTCGCGTTGGGGTATTGCACGCTGGACCAGCGGGCGCTGGGGCAGCGGTTGTACCGTGCGGGTTGCGCGAAGGTCTGGGCGTTGGTCAAGCAGCGGGAGGCGATGCCGTCGGAGCTTCCGCCGGAGCTGCGGGCGTTGGAGACGCGGTTGTGCGAGACGTATTTCTGCAACGCGTCGGTCTTCCAGTCGCTGCCGGATGCCTGGGCGATCGGGCAGGTGTTCCCGGTGGTGCCGCTGCATCGTTTGGACGAGGAGCCGGTGTGCCGGGGGGTGTTGGCGGATATGACGTGCGACAGCGACGGGAAGCTGGACCGGTTCCGGGACCCGTCGGCACCGTGGCGGACGCGACGCGTGTTGGACCTGCACCCGTACACGGGCGAGCCCTACGACCTGGGGGTGTTTCTCGTGGGGGCCTACCAGGAGACGCTGGGCGACCTGCACAACCTGTTCGGCGACACCAATGCGGTGCACGTCACGGTGGAGGCGGACGGCAGCTGGTCGATCGATGAGGTGGTGGAGGGCGATACGTCGGCGCAGGTGCTGGGGTATGTGCAGTTCAACCCGGACGTGCTGCGGGGGAGTTTCCGGGCGGCGGTACGCCGGGCCGAGGGGGACGGTCGGCTGACGGCCGAGGAGTCGCGGGCGCTGCAGGGGTTTTATGACGAGGGGTTGGCGGGGTACACCTATCTGACGTGACGCGAGTGGGCGTCTGAATTCGGAGATTGGAAGGCGGGCGTGCAGGGGATTGGCCGATGGGTTGGTTATGGATTGGTTCACGAGTCTGCCGCCGGAAGGGACGCCGCTGTGGTGGTACATCACGGCGTTGGCGGGGGCGGTGGTGGTGATCGGGATCGCCAAGAGCGGGTTTGGCGGGGGGATCGGGATCCTGGCGGTGCCGTTGGTCGCCAGTGCGCTGCCGGTGAGCCGGACGGTGGGGGTGATGCTGCCGGTGCTGATCGCGGCGGACGTGGTGGCGGTGTGGCAGCACCGGCGGAGCACGGACTGGGGGGCGCTTCGGCCGGCGTTGATCGGTGCGGCGGTGGGGGTTGTGTTGGGCGCGGGGGTGATCCTGCTGTTCCGGGACCGGGGGGTGCTGGAGGTGGCGCTGCGGCTGGTGGTGGGCGGGGTGTGCCTGGTGTTTGTGGGGGTGCAGGTATACCGGATGATCGGCGGTCGGGTGCCCCGGCTGCCTGGGACGCCGGTGGCGGGCGGGATTGCGGGCGGGATCGCGGGCGGGGTGTCGACGCTGGCGCACGCGGCGGGCCCGGTGATGTCGATCTATTGGCTGGAACGGCGGTTCAGCAAGGCGGCGTTGGTGGGGACGCTGGTCGTGTTCTTCTTCGTGGTGAACTGGGTGAAGGTGCCTTTCTACCTCGGGCTGGGCCTGATCAACGGGGCGACGCTGATGGAGTCGGCGCTGGTGATCCCGCTGATCCCCTTGGGGGCGGCGCTGGGTTTTTGGATGCACCGCCGGATGCCGGAGCGGCCGTTCATGGCGGTGATGTACAGCGGCGCAGCGGCGGCGGCGGGGTGGATGATCTGGACCGCGTTGGCGTGAGCCTGTGTGCGGGGTGGACGGCCGGTGTAGGTTGCGGCCATGATCCATGTGGCGATTTTGCTGCGGCGGTACTGCGGGCTCGTGCTCGGTGGGCAGAAGACGGTGGAGTCTCGGCTGATGCGTCAGGGGCGGGAGCCGTACGGGGTGGTGAAGGCGGGGGAGCGGGTGTTTCTCAAACAGAGCGGCGGGCCGTTTGTGGGGATGGCGGAGGTGGGTTGGGTGGAGGAGCACGCTGGGCTGACGCCGCGGAGGGTGGCGGGTTTGCGGGAGCGCTACGAGCCCGCGGTGTGCGGGGATGACGCGTATTGGGAGGGGAAGTCGGCGAGCCGGTTCGCGGTGTTCATGGGGCTGGAGCGGGTGGAGCCGATGGCGGTCGGGCCGAGGTATGCGGTGCAGGCGATGCGGGCGTGGTACGCGTTGCCGGAGGAGGTGAGCCCGGTGCGGGAGGTGGTGCTGCGTGGGGGTGCGGTGCGGAACGGGTATCTGAGCCTGCCGTTTGCGTCGGCGAAGATGCGGGCGAGCCGGGTGACGCTGGAGCTGCCGGGGGGCGGGGTGGTGGAGACGGACTTCGCGAAGGGGGCGATGCTGCGGAGCCGGGTGTTTGGCCGGCTGTACGCGGAGCACGGGGTGCGCGGCGGGGATGTGGTGCGGTTGGTTCGTGTCGGGGAGCGGCGGTATGTTGTGAGCTTCCCGCGGAAGGATCGGGCGGGGGAGTGACCATGCCGGACCTGAATGCGTTTATCTCGGAGGCGGCGTTGATGGGGCTGATCGCGGTGGCGCGGGAGGAGGACCTGGGGCAGCTTGAGGGTGGTGGTGCCGGTGGGGGCGTTGGGGGCGGTGGGTTGGATGTTACGACGATGGCGTTCGTGGACCGGGCGGCGGTGCTGGAGATGCGGGTGGTGGCACGGCAGGCGGGGGTGTTGAGCGGGCTGGCGTTGGGGTCGAGGGTGGTGGCGGCGTATGGGGAAGAACTGGAGCTGGAGGAGTCGAGGTCGGACGGGGATCGTTTGGCGGCGGGCGACGCGGTGGCGACGCTGCGGGGGCCGGCGTGGGGGGTGCTGATGGTGGAGCGGGTGCTGCTGAACCTGCTGACGCACCTGTCCGGGATCGCCACGCTGACAGCGTCCTACGTCGAGCAGGTCAAGGGCACACGGGCGGAGGTCTGTTGCACGCGGAAGACGCACTGGGGGCTACGCGGCCTGGAGAAGTATGCGGTGGCGTGCGGCGGCGGGACGACGCACCGGATGGGGCTGTATGACGCGGTGCTGGTGAAAGACAACCACCTGGCTGGGGTGCCGATGGGCGGTTTGGTCGCACGGCTGGAGGAGGCGGTGGTCGAGGCCCGCCGGTTGAACCCGCAGCTGCAGTCTGTGCAGGTGGAAGTGGACACGCTGGAGCAGCTGGCGGTGGTGCTGGAGGCCCCGATCGATCTGGTGTTGTTGGACAACATGCCGGCCGAGGTTTTGCGGGAGGCGGTGGCGATGCGGGATCGGGTCGCGCCGGCGGTGCGTTTGGAAGCGTCGGGGGGAGTCACGCTGGAGACGGTGGCGGGGCTGGCGGCGTCGGGGGTGGACCGGGTCTCGGTGGGGGCGTTGACGCACTCGGCCCCGGCGCTGGACCTCGGGCTGGATTGGGGCCAGGGTTGAGTGGGCCGGCTTTGGTCGACGTGGGGTTGCTTGATGTGCTGTTGAAAGCGGCGGAGCCCGTCGGGGTGGAGGCCTTGGGGCCACGGGCGGGCCGCGAGTTGGAGCGGTTGGAGACGGCGGGCTGTGAGCTGGAACGGCACCCGCAGCGAGGGGTTCGGCTGCTGAGCGCGGGCCTGTCGGTGTGGGCGGACTACCTGGTGGCGTACCCCCCTGCTTCTTCAGGTGATGAACGCCATGTGGTGGTGTTGCGGGAGACGGCTTCGACGCAGGCGGTGGCGCGGGAGCTGGCGGAGTCGGGGCGGACCGGGGTGGTGCTGGCCGATGCGCAGTCGGCGGGGCGTGGTCGGTTGGGCCGAGCGTGGGCGTCGCCGGCGGGGTCGGGGGTGTGGCTGTCAATGGTGTTGAACGATGGCGGTGACGCAGGGGAGGCGTTGAGCCTGGCGGTCGGGGTGGTGGTGGCGAGCGTGGTCGAGCAGTGGGCGGGGGACGGGGCTGCGGAGATGCGTTGGCCGAACGATGTGCTGGTGGGCGGGCGGAAGTTGGCGGGGGTATTGATCGAGCGGGTGGCCGGGAAGGTGGTGGTCGGGGTGGGGTTGAACGTGCACCGCCCTGCCGGGGGTTGGCCGGGCGAGATAGAGGGCGTGGCGGCGGCGTTGGATGAGTTGGGAGCGGTCGGGTTGGTGGGAGCGGTGGGCGTGGTGGGGCCGATGCACCGGTTGGCGGTGGTACGGGAGCTGATCGCGGGGCTTGAAGGGATGGCGGTCGGCGGTGCGGGGGCTGATCCGGGGGTGGTGGATTTTTGGCGGAAGCGGTGTGTGCAGCTGGGTCGGCGGGTGGTGCTGCTCAGCGATGGCCGGGAGGTCCGGGGGGAGGTGGTGGCGATCGACCCGGCGCAGGGGCTGGCGGTGCGGGGCGAGCAGGGCGTGGTGGTGTATGTGCCGGCGGCGACGGCACGGAACGTCGTGGAGGCGTGACGGGTGGGAGACGAGCGGGTGGAGTGTGCGGGGTTAGAATGGGTGCATGTTTGAACAGATGAAACAGCTGAAGTCGTTGATGGGGATGCTGGGGAATCCGGCGGAGCTCCGGGAGAAGATGGAGCGGGCGCAGGCGGAGCTTGAAGAGCTGCGGGTGGAGGGGGAGTCGGGCGCGGGAGCGGTGCGGGTGGAGATGAACGGGAAGTTCAGGGTGCTGTCGGTGCGGATCGAGCCGGCGATGATGGCGGGCCTGGTCGCGGGTGATGGGGATGAGCAGCGGGCGGCGGAGGACCGGGAGATGATCGAGGAACTGATGGCGGCGGCGGTGAACGCGGCGATGGAAAAAGCGCAGGCGGCGGTGCAGGCGAAGATGGCGGAGGCGGCGGGCGGGATTGACCTGTCGGCGATGTCGGGGATGTTAGGTCAGGGGTGAGTCGGGCGGAACGGGGCCGGCGATGCGTCGCATCGCGGCCATCAATGAAGTTGGTATGAGATCGCCTGGGCCTCAATCAGATGGCGAGGGCAAAGCGGTTGGTCGCGAGCTCGACGTGGACCAGGCCCGTGGGGTTTGACAGGCGGTGAGCGGTGAGGCCGGCGGCGCCGCAGTTCAGGTAGGTGCCGTCCTGCTGGGCGTAGTAGCGCAGGCGGTGGGCGCCGGGGGTGAGGGTGAGGGTGGCGGACCAGTGGCCGGGGCGCTCGGGGTCGGCCTGGAGGGGGAGCCAGGCCACGCCTTGGCCGTTGGTATCCCGGGCGAGGTGGGTGGCGTCGGCGTGGGGCGCGTAGGCGGTGATAAGCCATTCCTCGACGGGTGCGGCGGTGGACGGGGTCGAGTTGGCTTGGGGAGTGGAGGCCGGCATGGGGATCGTGCTGCGGGTGAACGTTTTCTGATTCGGAGGGAGCGACAGGCTGATGCGTGGCGAACGCTGGGTGGCAGTGCCCGGAGCGGGTTGAATAGATCGGACCAGCTTGATTGCTTTCGGCCAGAAGGTTAGGCGAGTCAAGCGGGATTGATTTGAGATTCGCGTGAAAGGCTGGTGATTTGCCTAGGAGAGGGGTTTAGCCTGATCAGGCGGGATTGGAGGGGGTTTGGGGCCTGGGTTCGCGGGCGGGTTGGGGGGCGGGTGGGGGTGAGCGTCGGAAGAGGGTGGGGAGCAGGGCGAGGTTGTAGAGCAGGATGATCAGGGCGAGGCCGTGGAGGGCGAACTCGCGGGGCTGGCGGTCGAGGTGGCCGTGGAAGAAGAACCAGTCGGCGTGGTGCTGCAGCCAATCGCGGAGATGGCGGGAGCCGAGCGTGGCGGCGAAGGGGGCGTTGGGGAAGTCTTCGGTGAAAAGACGGGTGGCGTCGGGGATGCAGGCGGTGAGTCCGCCGGCGGTCATGGCGAGGGGCAGGACGCGGGGGAGTTGCCGGAAGAGGCGGGGCCGGACGAGGCAGGGGGCGACGCTGAGGGCGGCGCCGCAGGCCATGCCGACGGCGAAATGCATGGAGGTCCAGGCCATGGGGGGAGGTGGTAGGTGGTAGGCCGTAGGTTGTAGGTCGGCGGGGCGTGGGTTCAGGCGGCACGGGCGGGTGGTTGCAGACTGGCGTGTTCGCTGTGGGTGTCATCGGGTTGGCGGGCGGGTGGGGTGAGCCGGTTGAGGTGGTCGAGGAGCGTTTGGGCTTGGGTGGTCCAGTCGTGGTGGGTGCGGACCCAGGCGTGGGCGGCGTGGGCGAGGGTGCTGGCCTCCTCGGGGTGGGCCCAGAGGTGGGTGATGGCGTCGATCCACTGACGCGGGGATTGGGCGGTGAGCCACGGGGGCGAATCGGTGGAGTGGCGGAGTTCTCGGACGGCATGCGGCGAGGCGACGAGGGGGAGCCCGAGGGCGGCGGCTTCGAGCAGCTTGTTCTTGATGCCGAGGCCTAGGCGGAAGGGCATGACAGCGAGGGCGTGCTGGTGGAGGAGCTGGGTCAGGTCGCGGACGTGGCCGGTGACGGTGACGCCGGGCTGTTGGGTCAGTGGGCGGAGGTTGTTGGGGAGGCCGGGGCCGATGAGGGAGAGCTTGGCGTTGGGGTGGTTCTTGATGAGCGTGGGCCAGAGGCGCTTGAGCAGGAATCGGGCGGCGTCGGCGTTGGGCTCGAAGGCGAGGTTGCCCCAGAAGGCGATGGACTGGGCGTATCCGGTTTGGGGCGGTTGGGGGCGGAAGGGGAAGCGGGTGGGGTCGACACCGTTGGGGAGGAGCAGGGCGTGGGGGGCGCGGGTGAGGCGTTTGAGCCGGCGGGTGTCGGTGGGTGAGACCCCGATGACGGTTTGGATCGCGGGGGATGATGTGTGTTGGAGGGTGGCGAAGACGGCGGCCTGGCGGAGGCGGTGGGGCCAGCGGGTCATTGGTTCGCGGCGGAGGCAGGAGAGGGCGAAGGAGGCGGGCTCGTCGGCGGCGTACCAGGTGCGGGTCGGGGTGTGTGGGGTGGAGGCGAGGGATTGGAGGAAGACGGGGCCGTGGGGGCCGAGGGCGATGAGGTGAGTGGGTTGGAGTTGGTGGATGAGGGGGAGCAGGCCGGCGGTGTCGCGGGGGGCGAGGGCTTGGTGGGCGGCGGCTTTGCGGCGGAGGGCTCGGGTGAGGGGACCGCCCTGCTGCTGCCAGGCTTGCTTGGTATGGGCGATGTCGTCGGCGGTGGGCTCGGGCCAGGGGGTGAGCATGGCCCGGATGTCGTCGGGCGTCTCGGAGTGTTGAGTCGGTTGTAGGGAAGACAGGCGGACGGATTGGCCGAGGTCGGCGAGTGCACGGGCGAGGGCGATGCCGTGGACGCGGAAGCCCTGGTCGAGGGGCCAGAGCGGGCGTTCGCTGATGAAGAGGACGTCGCACATGGGGCGGGAGCGTGCAGGTAGCGGGTGAGGCATCGGGCACGCCGCGTGCCCCTGGGCAGAGCCCGGGGCTAAAGGGTGGTCAGGCGGCGGGGCGTCGCTGCTGGAGGGCCAGGACGCGGGGGCTGGGACGGCGGGCCTGGACGGCGGCGTGTTCGAGGGCGGCGGCGAAGGCCTCGGCGGCGTGCTTCCACGAGAAGGCGGTGACGCGTTGTCGGCCGAGGTGGACAAGCTCTCGGCGGCGCAGGGGGTCCTTGGCGAGCCGGGTGAGGGCTTTGGTGATGGCGACACGATCGTCGGGGTGGACGACCTCGGCGGCGTCGTGTGCGATCTCGGGGATGGCCGAGCGATCGGAGGCGAGTACGGGGATACCGGCGGCGAAGGCTTCGAGGATGGGCAGGCCGAAGCCCTCGGCGTAGCTGGGGTAGGCGAGGCTGAGGGCACCGGCGAGGAGCGGGCCGAGGTCGTCCTCGGGGACGAAGCCGGCGAACCGGATGAGGCCGCGGGGGGTGCGGGTCGGGACGGGCTGTGTCGGGCTGGCGGTGGTGGGCACGCCGAGGGAGTCGGCGAGGCGGGTCATCTCGGCCTTGGCGCGCTCGTCGAGGCCCAGGATGAGCAGGGGCACGCGTTGGCGGTAGACCGGCGGGACCAGGGCGTAGGCCTCGATGAGGCCGCGGGTGTTCTTGCGGGGCTCGGCGGCCCCGAAGTGGAGGAAGTAGGGGTGCTCGAGCTGGTAGCGGTTGAGCGTGGTGAGGGTGTGCGGGTCGGTGGGGTCAGCGGGTGAAGTGGTGACGCCCCAGGGGACGACGAACCCGCGGGCGGGGTTGAGGCCGTGCTCGGCGATCAGGCGCTCACGGGTATAAGCGGAGGGACAGACGACAGCGGCGGCGCGGCGGCAGGCGGTGCGGACGCCGACCTCGAAGCGGTCGACCTCGGTCTCGTCCCGGCCCTCGGGCATGTCCAGCGGGATCAGGTCGTGGACGGTGACGACGGTGGGCTTGGGCATCCAGCGCGGGCCGGCGTTGGCGGGGCAGTGCAGGAGGTCGACGTCGGCGTTCCGGACGGCGGCGGGGAGGCGGAGCCGGGGCCAGGCGTCGAAGCGGTCGCCGGGGATCTCGATGACGTGCTGCTCGACGACGTTGTCGGGCATCGTCAGATCGAGGCGGTGGAGGCCGCGGTGGTAGGCGACGACCTGCCAGTCCGGTCGCGCCAGGGCGAGGGCCTGGTAGAGCCGGAAGAGGCTCTTGGCGATGCCGCGCCGCTGAGGGGCGGCGAGGACGCGGGCGTCGAGGGCGATGCGCATGGAAGAGACATCGGCAGAGTCGGCGTCTCGGCGACAGCATGCGGGCTGGGCGGCGGGGCCGGAGATGGGGCTACTGCCAAGCGGCGCGGGCGAGGCCCCGACGGGGCTTGGGGTGGAGGTGGGTGCGCAGTTCAGCCTGGAGCCCGGCGACCTCGGTGCGGAGGTGTTCGCAGGCGTCGGCGGCCTCCATGTCGAGCAGGGTCTGGGCGGGGATGGGGTGGCCGTAGATGCAGCCGATGCGGCCGGTGGCTTTGGGGGAGGATTCGTGGATGGGCCAGGCGTCATAGGCACCGTCGAGGGCGACGGGGATGACGGTGGGCTTGGCGCGCTTGATCAGGAGCATGACGCCGGGTTCGAAGGTCTGGATGCTGCCGTCGGGGGTGCGGGCGCCTTCGGGGAAGACGAGGAGGGCCTGGCCGTCCTTGAGGGCTTGGACGCAGCGTTTGATGGCCTTGATGTCGCCGGTGCCCTGTTCGACGGGGATGGGGTTGAGGGGCACGGTCATCCAGCGGAAGGCTCTGGACTTCCAGAGGGAGGCCCGGGCCATGGCGAAGAACTGGCGGAAGTGGGCGCCGAGCCCGACGATGATCGGGTCGTAGTAGGACTGGTGGTTGGCGACGAAGAGGATGGGCCCGGTGCGGGGGATGCGGTGGACGTGGTAGGCGCGGAAGCGGTAGAGCGGGACGAACGCGAGGAAGCAGAGCCCGTGGTAGAGGTGCCACCAGAGGATGCGGTAGAGGGGCTGGCCGGGTTGGCGTTGGCGGAGGGCGGCGAGCATGGGGGGGCGGAAGCCAGAGTAAGGCTGGGGTGCGGTTGGGTTGGACTGTTAGCGGGTGTGTTGCTGGATGTGCTGTTCGAGGTAGTCGACGACCTGGTCGAGGGTCATGTCGCTGGTATCGACATGCAGGGCGTCCTCGGGGCAGATCAGCGGGGCCTCTTCGCGGGTCGAGTCCTTCTCGTCACGGGCGAGGATCTCGCGGCGGATCTGGTCGACCTCAGCCCGGACGCCGGCGGCTTTGAGCTGATCGGCACGCCGTTGGGCCCGGACGGTGGCGTTGGCGTCGAGATAGAACTTGGCGTGGGCGTCGGGGAAGACGACCGAGCCCTGGTCTCTGCCTTCGGTGACCAGGCGGGGGTGCTCCCGGCCGATCCGCCGCTGGTTCTGGACCAGCACCTGGCGGACACCCGGGAGCTTGGCGACATCGGAGACCGAGCCGGTGACGTCGGCATCGCGGAGGCGTTCGGTGAGGTCCATGCCGCGGACGTGCATGCGTGGCGGGTCGGTGGACCAGTTGAAGGTCAGCGGGCAGTTGCGGGCGAGCTCGACGACATAGAAAGGCTCGTTCTCGGGGTCGATACCCCGGAGCAGGGCCATCGCGGTGAGACCGCGGTACATCGCCCCGGTATCGAGGAAGTCGACACGGAGGCGTTTTGCGAGCCGTCGGGCCACGGTGGACTTCCCGGAGCCGGCAGGCCCGTCAAGGGTCACGATGAGGCCTTCGGGTGAGGCGTCGGGCATGCCGCGGAGTGTAGCGGGCTGTGGATGCGGGTTGTGAGCAAGAGCCGCGCACGGCATGCGGTCCTCCGAAGCAGGTATGGCACACACAGCGGGCACGCGAGCTCTGGACCTGGAGGCTTAGCCAGGCAGTATTGGACATCTCATAGGTTTATTAGAAAAAAATGTGAGAAAAGCCCAAAAGTGGAGGCTGTGTCGTTGCAAACGTGTCGCAGTCTTTCTAGTATCTGTGACCAGCGACAGAGTCTCAGCTGCTAAGGAGCGCTTTTGTTCTTAAGCACAACCGCTCGAATCGCTTGAGTCCGAGTGGCCTGCTGCCACAGCGGATCCCGCCCTTTGGGCTGTCCAGCCCGCCCCTTTTGTGGAGGTTTTGAAATGACGAGTCGGTCCACCATGTTGGCAGCGATTGCTGCTGCTGGAATTGTTGTTGCGGGTTCGGCACAGGCCGAGCCCGTGGAGGTTTTTCTGTCGGGTGACACGCAGAATGACGGGTGGGACAACCTGTCGGCGACTAACCCGCAGGTGCTGGTGGCTCCTGGGGCGTTCGGCGGCTTCCCCGGTTTGCAGCCCTGGGCTGTCCCGATCGAGTCCGTTTTGACCCAGGGCACATTTGACACGTCTGACGATGACCCCACCGGAGACGCCCAGTTCGACAAGCTTTCGGGGCAGGGCTATCCGTCCGGCCAGTCGATCTATGGCGGGCCACAGTTTCCGGCGCCCGCTCCGCCGCACATCCCCGCAGTCCATCGTATCTCCGACGCCACCCCCGTCGACGATCTTGAAATCGTGGTCTTTCAGATCCAGTTAGGCAGTGGTGATGGCGGTGTTTTTCTGGCTGGCGATCCGGTGCTTGGCGTAAACGGTGACACTCCCACGATCCTTCCGACCGAGGTTTCTATTCTTGAGTCTATTTTTGACCCCGCTGGAGAGTTTGGCCCCCTGACGGTCAACACAATCGCTTTTAGTTGGGACGTCTCCGGAATCAGCGATCCCATCGGCTCGTTCGACATCGATTTCACCATGGGTGGGTCGAGTACCAGTATCCGTCAATTGCAGCTTGACCAGGGCGATACGTTTGCCCCGTTGTCCCAAGTGATTCCTGAGCCGGCCTCCTTGGCCCTGCTCGGGCTGGGCGGTGTCATGCTTACGGCTCGACGTCGTCGGCGGGAAGGCTGAGCCGCTGTCGCGATCCGATCACTCCCTCTCCTTGACCGGCGTCGGAGTGTTTTTGGGGGGGACGTGGGCGGTTTTCTGGATCGAGGTGACCACACCCTCGCCGAATGACTGTCACACTGTCGCTCGGTTAGCCACAAGGTTGATGGTTTGGGCATTCCGGACAAACATCCGGTGATTCGGTAAGGCTTAGGATGCTTGCTTTGACTCAATCGCGATACGCCAGTGTTTCGGTCTTGGCTGCGTTGCTGTGGACCCAAAGTGCGGTTGCCGTCGTCACCTCGGTCAGTCTTCCGGGTAGTGCGGACTTCGATGCGTGGGACAACCTGACGCGGACGAATCCGCAGGTCGCGACGGCCGATCCGATCTTCCCCAATTTTCCTGGTTCGGCTCTGTGGCCGGAACCGATCGAGTCGCTACTCACGTTCAATACCTTTAGCTCCAGCGACGATGACCCCACGGGTGACGCCCTCTTCGACAAGGTCTCAGGCAATGGCTACCCGGCGGGGATCAGCATCTATACGTCGCCGAACGGCAGCGGCGTATTCAAGGTCTTCGACACCACGCCTGTGACTGACATCGAAACGCTGATTTTTCAGATCGAGATCGGATCGGGCTCCGAGTTTGGCGTGTACTTGGAGGATGATCCGACGCTCTACATCAACGGGGATGAGACCACCAATATCGGTTATGTAGCGTCTGATCTTTCGGTGGCCCCCCCTTTCGATTCGGGCTTTGGGCCGGTGCCGGTCGGGACGCTGCGGTATCAGTGGGACTTGCGTGGCCTTGGGCCGATCAGTGAGGTGGATGTCCGTTTCGAGACGGCGGGAACAAGTAGTACGATCCTTGCTCTCCAACTTGATCAGAGCGATACCTTCGCATTGGTAATCCCCGAACCAAACGCGTTGCTGCTGTTTGGCTTGAGCGGGGCTGTGGTGTGTGGCCGGCGTCGGCGTGCAGCCGCCAAGATCTAAGGCATTGGATTACGCTGCGGGCGATTGTTCGGGATGCTCCTTGCAAAGGAACACGGCGTGAAGTATCGGGCAGTGCGTGGTTTTACCTTGGTGGAGTTGTTGGTGGTGATCAGCATCATTGCGCTGCTGATTGGTATTCTGCTGCCGGTGTTGGGTGCCAGCCGGCAGGCGGCGGCGTGTGCGGCCGAATTGGCGGCTGCGCGGACGCTCCTCCAAGCGGTGACGATCAGGTCATTGGACGAGGACGGGTTGATTATCAAGGGCTATGCGGTGGACGAGCCGGGCTACGCACCGAACGGTGAGCCGTTCTTTGGGGTCTCAGCTTGGCGTTATCCGTGGCGGCTGGTGAACTACCTGGATTACGCGTTGGAAGGGTCGGTGCTAATCAACGAGCGGGCCGATGCGGACGCTACCCCGCCAGGCGGGGCTGCGTTTAGCACAGACTTCACCGGTGGGGCTGGCGACCCGGAGTACGGTGTCTGGATGTACCGCGTCAGCATTAACCCGAGCTTCGGGATGAACACCAATAACGTTGGAGGCTATTTCGTCTTGGGGGGTAACACCGAGAACAACCCCGGCGTGGTCCGCCGGTTTGAAGAGGCGGTGGACCCCAGTCGGCTGCTGGTCTTCGCTTCGGCGTTCGGGCTTGATGCGGCGGGCGAAGACGTGGTGCCGGGGAACTACCGAGTGACCGCCCCGAGTGATCAACTCGCTTCGAACCGGTGGCAGGGTACGGCGTACGATCCGGACGGGGTCCCTGAAGATACGGGCTCGGTTGATTTCCGCTGCCAGGAGAGCGCGATTGTGTCTCACCTCGATGGCTCGGCGACCTATCTTGATTTCGTTGCGTTGTCGGATATGACGCGGTGGAACAATCTAGCGGCGACGATAGGCGACCCCGACTGGCAGCCGCCACCACCCTGATTGTCTGGGTCGCGGCGGTTAGACAGGCGATGGAAGGTGGTTGGGGGCCATCTAACGGGTTGTGAGCAAATAGAACAGCCTGCCCTCGTGGGCGACACGTCCGGCGTCGGCTTCGGCGGCATCGCCGATCCCGAAGTAGAGGTCGGCACGGCCGGGGGCTCGGATCGCGCCGCCGGTGTCCTGGTCCAGCATGAGCAGGCGGATGCCCTGGTTGGGGACGGTGGCGAAGGTCACGCCGCCGCGTGGGAAGATGGCCTTGTCGGTGGCGACGGAGCGGTAAGGAGTAACGGTAAAGCCGAGCGAGCCGGCGGGCCAGTCGGTGCCGGGGTAGGCCTTGAAGAAGACCATGCGGTCGTTGCGGCGGATGTAGCCGGGCAGCTCGTCGGGGGACTGCTCGAAGTGGGCCTTGAGGGTAGGCAGCGAGGCGGTGGCGGGGTCGAGCTTGCCGTCGGCGACGAGCTCTCGGCCGATGGAGGTGTAGTCTCGGCCGTTGGTGCCGGCGTGGCCGACGTACATCACCGAGCCGTCGGTCATGTTGAGCTTGGCCGAGCCGTTGACCTCGATGAGATAGGCGTCGAGGCGAGCCGGGAGGTAGACGAGTTCGGTGCCCTGGAGGGCGCCCGAGTCGAGGAGCTGGGCGCGAGTGGGGTATGGCTCGTAACCCGCGGCGGTGGCTCGGCCGAAGACTTCGCCGGTGCGGGGGTCGGAGACGAGGTCGGCGGGGCGTTGGTAGAGCGGGTAGCGGAAGGTGGCGTCCGGGTTTTTTGAGGCGGTGAACTCGGGGGAGTAGTAGGCGGTGAAGAGGACGGTGCCGGCGTCGTCCCAGCCGACGGACATGTAGAGATCGAAGCGGGCTTCGAGTGCGGCGGTGAGCGCGGGTTGGTCGGCCGGGTTGGTGTGTTGATCGAGGAGTTCGGCGAAGGCATCGACGCTGCGTTTGGCGTGGTCGAAGGTGATCCCGGAGCGGGGGAAGTGGGTGGGCGAGGACGGGAGGGTGAACCAGACACGGCTGCGGTCGAGGGCGGCGCGGAAGCCGGGCCGCTGGGCCTGGAGAGCGAGCTCGTCCCAGGACAGGTGGGCGGTGGGGTCGTTGACGAGGCGGAGTGCGGGCTGGCCGGGCGGGAGAGGCCGGGCGTAGTCGGGGGCGGCGGGGTCGGCGGTGGGCATGGGTGAGCCCGCGCAGCCGGTGAGCATCAAGAGTGCCGCGAGCACGAGCACAAAAGCCGCCCGGTTATATCGGGGGTCGAGCCGGGCGGGGGATTGATCCGATGGCTGTCCTATCATGGCCGCACGTCTTTGTGGCTTGAAGACCGATTCCGCTGAGCACAGTAACCCATGGGCAGCCTGTTTATCACGTCCGCGGCAGAGAACCCGTTCTTCTTCTGCTCGGTGATTGTGACGGTGGTGATCAGCATCGTGCTGCACGAGCTGGCCCACGGTTGGATGGCCTTGCGGCTGGGGGATCCAACGCCCCAGGCGATGGGCCGGATGACGGGGAACCCTTTGGTGCACATGGGGCCGTGGTCGCTGCTGGCGTTGTTTATTGCGGGGATCGCGTGGGGCCAGATGCCGATCGACCCGGGCCGGCTTCGGGGCAAGTTTGCCGAGGCGTTGGTGGCGGTGGCGGGGCCGGTGACGAACCTGCTGCTGGCGGCGGTGGGGGTGGTGGGGCTGACGGTTTGTCTTCGGCTGGGGTTTCGGCCGGAGGACCCGGACTGGCGGGGCAACCTGGTGAACTTCCTGGTGGTGTTCGGCTACATCAACCTGCTGCTGATGCTGTTCAACCTGATGCCCGTGCCGCCGCTGGACGGGTCGCACATCATGGCGAACTTCAGCGACGGGTATGCGCGGGCGGTGTCGGACCCGGCGAAGCGGGGCGTGTGGATGCTGGCGTTTGTAGGGGTGTTTGTGCTCTCGTCGCGGGTGCTGGTGCCGGCGGCGTTCAACCTGCACCGGATGGGGATGGACGGGCTGGACTGGGTGCTGCGGCAGATCGGGGTGTGATCGGGCGGGGCGTACGGCCCAGTCGCTGGTGTATCACGCGGCCCGGCGCGTCGGGAGTGGCTCTTCGGTGCGCAGCGGGTAAGCAGTGTGGTTAGGTTTGGCGTAGCGGCTGCGGAGGGCGTGTAGGAGCGAGGCGAGGCCGAGGGCGCCCAGGACCAGGAGCGTGGGGGCCAGGGCGTTGCGGTAGCGGACGATGCCGAAGAAGACGGCCGCGGTACCGACGGTGACGACGACCGGGGCGAGGAGCAGGGGTAACGCCAGGGTGTGGCGTTGGTGCCGGAGCAGGTGGATGAGGCCGAGGAGGGTCAGCGGGGCGAGGGTGATCCAGGCGAGCGCTTCGGACCAGCGGGCGGCGGTGTTGGTGGTGCGGGGGAAGGGCGTGACGAGGCGTTGCAGCTTGGTTAGGGTGAGGGCGGGCATCTCGGCGGCGTGGGCTCTCATGAAGGCGAGGCCGCGCTGCTTGGCCTCGCGGTTGGCGGCGGCTTCGCCGTCGGGCAGTGGCTGGTTGAGCCGGCGTTCGACCTCGCTGATGCGGAGCCATCGGCCGCGCCAGATCGGGTCGTCAAGGATCAGCTCGTTGTTGCCGCCCCAGAGCCCGAGCCCGACGATGGAGGAGAGCCCGGTGACGCCGAGCTGTTGGTGGTTGCGGACACCCCAGGGCACGACGAGCAGTGTGGTGAGGAGCAGCGCGAAGGCCAGCTGCGGGCCGGGCGTCTGCACGAGGCGGACTGGTCGGCGGCGGAGCCAGCGGACGGTCGGCGGGGTGACCAGCGCGGCGGCGGCGAGCGGGAGCAGCAGGATGAACTGCGGCTTGGTGAGGATGAGCAGTGCCCAAGCGGTGCCAGCGGCGGCGGTGAGGATCCAGGTCTGCCGGGAGCGGGCTGCGGGGTGCTGCCAAGCGAGGAGCGAGAGGTAGGTCGCCAGGGCGAGGCACGCGGCGAAGGGGGGCTCGCTGAGCATGTGCATGGCGTAGTAGGCGTGCCCGGGGTAGAGGGCGAGGCCCAGGCCCGCCAGGGCGGCGGCAAGCGTGGCGTAGCGGGGTGGGGCGAGGCGTCGGGCGATCAGGGCGGTCAGCACGCACGTCGCGGCGGAGAGGGCGATGATCCAGAGGCGGAGGATCCCGAAGTCGCGTTGCCCGGTGATCAGGTAGACGGGCGCAAAGATCAGCGGGGCCCCGAGGGCGCGACGGGCGGTGGGGGTGGAGCCATCGACGGTGAAGCCGTGGCCTTGGGCGAGGTGCCAGGCGATAATCTCGAAGTCGACCTGATCGATGTTCGCGTTGGCGTCGGGCGGGGCACCCAGTCCGACGAACGCGGAAGCCATGGCAACGCGGACAGCAAACGCGAGCACGAATACGGCCACGCAGATCAGCGGGAGCCTGAGCCGGCGTCTGGATGGGTGTGGTCGGAGCAGCTCGGCCATTGAGGGTGTATCGGGTTGGGGGACGGACTGGCCGTTGGAGGCGGGGGTCGGTGTGTGCATGAGGGGCCGATAACCGGGGGGCCTGGGGGTGATCGGGGAGGCGGTTTGGGTTGGGGGCCGACATAGACCGGGGGGTTTTCCGCGCGTACCCGATGTCACGGACGACCCGACGTTGAACTTCCTCGTCTTCCAGTCTTTTCTTGTGAAGCACTTCCTGTTTATGACGGTAGCCATTGGTGTGGGGGCGTTGGGCGGGCTGATCTCGCCTTTCTGGCCGCTGCTGCTGTATTACGGGTTGGCGACACTGCGCCCGCAGCACATCTGGCACTGGTCGTTGAACACCGGGCCTGAGCTGCGTTGGTCACTGATCGCGGCGTTCGCGCTGCTGGGGTCGGTGATGCTGCACTTCAGCAAGGTGTGGCGGCAGGCCCGGCTCGGGGCGGTGCTGCTCTGTGTGCTGGCCTACACAGCATTCATGACCATGAGCGTGGTGACTGCGGACGACCCGTACCTGGCCCAGGCCTGGGCGATGGAGTACGGGAAGGTGCTGCTGGTGTTCTTCCTGGCGAGCTTGATCATCAGCAAGCCCTGGCACCTCTGGGCGGTCGGTGGGATGGTGCTGCTGTGCATCGGGTATCACGCGTATTCGATCAACGCGATGTACTTCTTCGAGGGCGGTCGGCTGGATGTGTTCCATCACGGGTTCGGGGGGCTGGACAACAACGGGGCAGGCGCGTTCATCGCGATGGGCGTGCCGTTTGCGTATGTGTTCGGGCTGATGCAGGCGGGCCGGATGGTGATGGTCAAGCGGGTGTTCGCGGTGTTCCTCGGGCTGCTGATGATGCACGCGGTGATGATGACGTACTCGCGGGGGGCGATGGTGGCGTTGTCGGTGGCGTTGATCTGGCTGCTGGTGCACCACCGGCCCAGGAAGCAGGCGCTGGTGGGGCTAGCGGCGCTTTCGCTGGCGGTGGCGGTGATGGCGGGGCCGGAGATCCGCGACCGGTTCATGTCGACGAAGAACTTCCAGGAGGACGAGTCGGCCCAGTCGCGGTTCGACGCGTGGGGCGCAGCCTGGCGGATCGCCTGGGACGAGCCGCTGCTGGGCCGGGGTGTTCGGAACTCGAACCGGCTGTCGTACAACTTCGGGGCGGACATGGCGAACCGCACGATCCATAACCAGTACCTGCAGCTTGCGGCCGACTCGGGGATCCCCGCGGCGCTCGCCTATGTGCTGGCGATCGGGCTGGCGTTCTACGGGTTCGGGCGTGCTCGCAAGACGTGCCTCTTCGAGGCCGAGCGGCTGCACGGCACGCCCGCGCGGGGTGATCCGCCCCTGATTTCGACCAGTGATCCGGAGGCAGCGGCCTGGGGCGACCGGGCCCGGCTATGCCTCGCGCTCCAGGCGAGCCTGCTGTGCTTTATGGTGGCGGCGCTGTTCCTGTCGGCCGAAGCTGTGGAACTGCCCTGGATGCTGATGGCCCTGGGCGGGCTGGCTCCGGTGCTGATGCGGCGCGAGTCAGAGCAGGGCCTGAAAGAAGACGAGGATGCGCCGGAGGCCGAGACGGAAGCCGAGCCGGAGCCGGAGCCGGGTGTCCGCGGTCGGGTGGGGGCTTGGGTATGACCGCAATCGCGACCACACTGAGCTCGACGCTTGACCGCCGGCTGGCGCAGGCCACCGCCCTGACCGGGCGCTGGAAGGCCAAACCCGACCTGAGGGCTCCGCTGCAACGAATGACCGCCGCGGTCGATTTCCTGGCCCGGGGGGTCTTCTGGGCCTGGCGGAACCGCCGGTACCTCACGGCCTACAAACTCGCCAACATGGCCCTGATCAACGTGGAGTTCCTGCTCAAGCGGGAACGCGTGATCGGTCGGCCATATGCGATGAAGATCGAGCCGACCAACATCTGCAACACCCGCTGCCAGCTCTGCCCGACCGGCCAGGGACTCAAAGGGCGACGCAAGGGCCGCATGGATTTCGCGTCGTTCGAAAAGCTGTTCAAGCAGGTCAAACGCCACCTGTTCGAGCTGGACCTGTCGATGTGGGGCGACCCGCTGGTGCACAACGATATCTACCGGATGATCAACCACTCGCACCGCAGCGGCGTCTGGACCTACATCTCATCCAACCTGCACGCGTTCCGGATCGAGCCGCGGAAGACCAAAGACGGCGGGGTCGAAGGGAAGGACGACGCGACCAAGCTGATCGAGTCGGGTCTGGACATGCTGACCTGCTCGCTGCACGGGGCGAGCCAGGAGACCTTCGCGATCTATCAGCCGGGCAAGAGCTACGAAGACACGCTGGCGAAGGTTAAGCACATCGTGGAGACCCGGCAACGATTGCAGTCGGCAACGCCGGTGATCCAGCTGAACTTTGTCGTGACACGGCACAACGAGCACGAGATCGAGGTATTCCGCGAACTGGCGGAGTCACTGGACTGCCGGCCGATCTTCTCGCAGGCTTCGATGAACCTACGGTTCCTCGATCGTGATAAGAAGCTCCAGCCGCTCGGGCTTGCCGACGACCTCCTTCAGAAAAAGACCAAAGACCACCTCGAAGAGTGGCTCCCCAAGAACCCGGATTACGTGTTGTCGAACTATCAATCGATCCGCGATACGGGAGCGCATCCGGGACCAGAATTCAATGGGAGCAAGATGCACAACTGTGCCTGGCCTTGGCGGCAGAGCGTGATCAACTGGGACGGTGAGGTCGTGGTCTGCTGCGGGTCGTTCGAGCACGAGCTGGACATGGGATCCGCCCTGGACCGCCCTTTCGGCAAGGTCTGGAATGGTGAGAAATACCGGATGGCCCGGCGGAGCTTCAAGAAGCGGATCACCGACGAGCAGGCGGAAAACAACCCGTGTGCCGAATGCCCGGGGTTCATGCTGTGACCGCGTCCCCTGCTACGAGCCCGTTGGTGGCGACGCCCGTTGTGCCACCCGTCGATGACCGCTGCTACTGGGCGATGCGACGTCGGCTGTTGCCGGGTTTAATGAACTCGCAGTACGCCTACTTCGACGTACTGGACGGTGTGCTCGGGGAGGGCGATGACTGGCTGGACCTGGGCTGTGGGCGTCGGCTGACGCCGGGCTGGCTGCGGGGCGGCGAAGCGCGACAGCACGCGTTGGTGGAACGAGCCGGCTATGTGATCGGGGTGGACCCGGATGTATCGGCTTTAGAAGAAAACACTTCGGGGATCGATCTGCGGTTGGGCGATGCCACGCGGCTGCCCGTGATGGACGCGAGTGTGGACCTTGTGACAATGAACATGGTGGCGGAGCACCTGCGTCGTCCGCGGCGGGCGATGGCGGAGGTGGCGCGTGTGCTGCGGCCGGGTGGTCGGGTGCTGATCCACACGCCCAACCGGTGGTACCCGCTGACGGCGGCGGCGAGTGTGGTGCCGGATCGGCTAGCGAGTCGGATGGCGGGCTGGTTGGAGGGGCGGGCGGCGGAGGACGTGTACCCCGCCTACTACCGGATGAATAGCACGCGGCGGTTGCGTCGAGTGGCGAAGCGGGCGGGCCTGGTCATGGATGCGCTGGCCGGGGTGCCGACGTCGCCGGAGACGCGGACGCTGGGGCGTTGGGTGGTCCCCGAGATGTTGATGATCAAGGCGACGACGCTGCCGGGGCTGCGTGGGCTGCAGAGCAACCTGATCGTGGTGCTGCGCAAGCCGGAATGAAAAGAAAGGAACGGGAAATGTTGAACACTGTTGAAACGATGAAGAACGGGCGCGGGGTGCGGGTGTTGCATGTGCGGGTGGTGAACGGTGCCGGGGGTGGCCCGGACAAGACGATCTTGCGGTCACCGAAGGCGATGGACCCGGCACGTTACGCATTGTCGGCGGCGTACCTGGCGGACCCGGAAGACCCAGGGCTGGCGGTGCTTCAACGCACCGCCTTGGAAGAAGGTTGTCCGTTCGAGTCGATCGCGGATCGGGGGCCGTTGGACTGGCGGGTCTTGCCCGCCCTGCTGGAGATCTGTCGGCGGGACGGGGTGAAGGTCTGGCACGCCCACGACTACAAGAGCGAGGTGCTGGGGCTGCTGCTGCGGCGGCGTCACCCGATGAAGCTGATCACAACGCTGCACGGCTTCACACGCGACACCTGGAAGACCCGGCTCTACGCCAAGATCGCCGACCCCGCGATCAAGCGTTACGACCACGCGTTCGCGGTGAGCCTCGAGCTGGTCGAGCACTGCCGTGGGCTGGGGATGGACGAGGAGCGGGTGACCCCCCTGCCGAACGCGATCGACACGTCGGTCTATCAGCGGACGCGGAGTCGGGCCGAGGCACGGGCGGCGCTGGGGATGTCGGAAGACGCGGTGGTGCTCGGCGTGATCGCCCGGCTGAGCGTGGAGAAGGGTGTCGATCGGGCGATCGAAGTGATGCCGACACTGGCGAAGCTGAACGAGCGGGTCGAGCTGCACGTGATTGGTGACGGGCCCGAGCGCAAGCGTTTGACGGAACAGGTGCAGCGGTTGGGGATGACCGGCCGGGTGTTCTGGCATGGCTGGCAGCGGGACGTGAAGACGTATCTAGAGGCGATGCACGCGTTGCTGTTGCCCAGCCGGACGGAGGGGCTGCCGAACGCGTTGCTGGAGGCGATGGCGGTGGGAGTGCCGGTGGCGGCGACGGCGGTGGGTGCGGTGAGTGAGGCGTTGGATGGTGGCCGGTGTGGGCGGCTGCTGGGGCGTCACGAGGCGGACTGGCCGTGGGCGGTATCGGGTCTGCTCGGGCCGAGCTCGCACGTGGCGACGCAGGTCGCGGCGGCGCGTGAGCGGGTCGTGCGGGAGTATGGCTTTACGCAGCGGATGGCGAAGGTCGCGGCGGTGTATGACCGGCTGCTTGGGGTGGAGACAACGCCGCAGATAGAGCCGAAGACGCGGGGCGGGCGTCGGGCGGCGTGAGGCATCCGGTACGCCAAGTGCCCCCCGGCAGAGCCGGGGGCTAAAGGCGGGTGGGGTCAGATCGTGGCTTCGGTGACGCGGAGGACTTCTTCGACGGTGGTTTGGCCGGCGGCGACCTTGGCGAAGCCGTCTTCGCGGAGGGTGGTCATGCCGCCCTCGATGCACATGCGTCGGAACTCGGTGACGTTGGGGTTGCCGGCGATGCGGTCGCGGAGCTGGTCGTTCATGATCAGCATCTCGTAGAGCCCGATCCGGCCGGAGTAGCCGGTGTTGCGGCACTTGTCGCAGCCGGTGCCGGCGTAGACCTGGTCCGGGGCGATGCCGTGCATGGCGAGGTGGTCGGCGACCTTGGGGTCGGGCGGGGTCTGCTCGGCGCAGTGCGGGCAGATCTTTCGCACCAGACGCTGGGCGACGCAGGCGTTGACGGCCGACCCGATCAGGTACGGCTCGACGCCGATGTTGATCAGCCGGGTGACGGAGGACGGCGCGTCGTTGGTGTGCAGGGTAGAGAGGACGAGGTGGCCGGTGAGCGAGGCCTGGATGGCGGTCTTGGCGGTCTCTTGGTCGCGGATCTCGCCGACCATGACGACGTCGGGGTCTTGCCGGAGCAGGGCGCGGAGGGCGGCGGCGAAAGACATGCCGATGTCGTCGCGCACCTGGGTCTGGTTGATGCCGGAGAGGTGGTATTCGACGGGGTCTTCGACGGTGGAGATGTTGAGCTTGCCGCGGTCCATCTGGCCGAGCGACGAGTAGAGCGTCGTCGTCTTACCCGAGCCGGTGGGCCCGGTGACGAGGATAATGCCGTGTGGGTTTTTGATCTGGTTTTTCCAGATCGCGAGCATGTCGTCGGACATGCCCAGGTCGTCGAGGTCGACCTGGATGGAGCGGGTGTCGAGGATACGCAGCACGACCTTTTCGCCCTGGACCATGGGGAGCGTGGACATACGCAGGTCGAGCTTTCGGCCGTGGACCATGGCCCGGATGCGGCCGTCCTGGGGCAGGCGTCGCTCGGAGATGTCGAGGTTCGCCATGATCTTGAGCCGTGAGACGATGGCCGCCTTCATGTGGGCGGGCGGGTTCATCGCGTCGAAGAGGACACCGTCGATGCGGTAGCGGACCTGGAGCTTCTTCTCCTGGGGCTCGATGTGGATGTCGGAAGCCCCCTGCTTGACCGCGTCGTAGATCAGGTAGTTGACGTAGCGGATGACGGGCGATTCGCCGGCCATCTTCTCGAGGTCGAGGTCTTCTTCTTTCGCTTCGACGACTTCCACGTCGTCTTCGTCGATGTCGGCGATGATGTCTTCAACCGCGAGCTCTTCGTCCGGCGGGTCGTCGTCACGAAGGGACTCGACGACGCGGGTGACGTCGGCGGGCGTGATGAGGACGGGCTTAATGGACTGGCCGAGCTTGTGGCGGACGTGGTCGAGGGTGATCATGTCCTGGGGATGGACGATCCCGACGAGGAAGCGGGAGCCGTCGGGCCGGAGGGGCAGGACTTGCTTGTCGACGCAGAAGTCGAGGCCGAGCCGGTGGACGGGCTTGTGGAGCGACTGGAGCTGGTCGTCGGCGATGGCGTGGAAGGGGACGCCGAAGAACGCGCCGGCGGCGGTCTGGACGGCGACGGCGTCGGCTCCGGCGGCGAGCAGGAGGTCGATGAGCCGGGAGCCAGGCGTGCGTTGGGCGACGGCCAGGGCGGCGTCGAGCTGGGCGGCGGTGATGGCCTTGGCGGTGACCAGGGCCTGGCCGAGGGCGTCGTGCCCGAGGGGCCGGGGCTTGGTGGGCTCGAAGAGCGACGCGGGCGCAGCGGGGGCGGCGGCGGTTGCGGGGGCGGCGGGTTGGTCGAGGTCGAAGTCCACTGGGTCGGTCTGGTGGGTGGGATTAGCGCTTGACGGAGAGCTTGTAGGACGTGCCGTCGGCCTCGAGGGTGACGGTGAGGCGGTCGATGCGGGCGATCTTGAACGAGCCGATGGTGGCGCCGACGCGGAGGAAGTCACCGTTGATGACGGCGATGGGGTTAGGGCCGTTCATGACGGATTGGAGGGTCAGGGTCTGGAGCTCGCTACGGATGGCGGCGAGCTTCTCGGCTTCGGCCTTCATGCGGGCGGCCTCCGCGGCCTTGAGGGCGGCGTCGGGGTCGACAGGTTCGGCGGCCTTCTGGGCTTCGAGGCGGAACGGGTTCTTCTGGACCTCGTTGACGGGGACGTTCTTCTCGGTGCGGTCGAGGTCGAACTGCTCGATGAGGTCGCTGGTGTTGTAGATCGCCTCGAGGTTGTCGGGGTGGAGCGGGTCGTTGGCGGCGACCTTGTCGGGGTTGCTGAAGCGTTGGAGGGCGGAGTCGATCTGGGCGATGGCGTCGGCGGTGGAGGCGTCGACGGACTGGGGGCCGGAGGTCATCTTCATGGCGAAGAGGGCCGCGGCGGAGATGCCCAGGACGGTGACGAGCGCGAGGACGGTGGGGGAGAGCTTCTTGGGCTTGGGGGTGGCGTCGAGGGCGAGGGGGTCGGCGTTCTCGTTGTTGCCGCCCATCGCGCCGAGGCCGGCCATCAGGGGCATGGACTGGGGGTCGTCGTCGGGCGTGGCCTCGTCGGTCAGGGCCTCGGGGGCGAGGCCGGGCAGGGCTTCGCTCTCGGGCGTGGGCTCGTCGGCGTGGGGGTCTTTGGGCGGCTCGGGGTTGGTGAAGAAGGAGGGGTTCACTTGAAGTCTCGGGGTTGGAGTGTTTCGTGGTCGTTGAACAGCGGACTCGCTGCGGGCCCCGGGTCGTTGACCCGGGGCTAAATTGGGGATTAGTTGGTAGCGCTGGCGGCTTCGCCCTCGAAGAAGATGCTGAGGGTGAGCTTGGCTTCCATCATGCCGTCCTGCTCGCCGTCGAGGCGTTCGAGGACCATCTGCGGGGTCTGGGTGATGCGGGGCATCTTGTCGAGGTCGAGGAGGAAGCTGTAAAAGCGGTCGAAGTCGCCGACGATGGTCATGCGGATGGGCTTCTCGGAGTAGCGGGGGTTACGGATGAGCTTGTCGGGCTTCACGAGGCGGACGTCGAGGCGGTGCCGCCGGGCGATGTCGGTGACGTCGCCGACGACGCTCGCTTCGCGGTGGTCGGCGGGGAGCTTCTGCTCGAAGTCGGCGATGGCGGTGGCGAGCTTCTTGATCTCGGCGTCGAGGTCCATGTAGGCGGCGGTGGCGGCCTCGAGGTCTTGGAGCTTCTGCTGCTTGCGGAGGATGTCGGCGCGGGCCTCCTCGGTCTGCTCGTTGCGGGGCTGGAAGATGAACAGCCAGGTGGTGGCGAGCACGCCGATGAGGACGAGGATGAAGACGGCTTCGCGGATTCCGAATCGCATGGTGGGCCTGGGTTTGGAGGGCGTAGGGCTTAGGGCGTAGGGCGTAGGTATCGGGGCGTTAGTTGGTTGCCGGTGGTGTCGTCACCGGGATGACGGCGGAGCCTTGGGCGTCGAAGGATTGGTCGCCCAGGGGGTTGCGGTCGGGGCGACGGGTGAGGCGGAGCGGCTCGTGGTGCTGCAGGTCGAGGTCCTGGTTGAGGTCGAGCTGGAGGCGGAATTCGAGCATGTCTCGGCCGTCGAGCTTGATGGCCTCGATGCCGCCGAGGTTGACCGCGGAGAACAGGGGGTTGTCGGTGAGGGTCTTCTGGTAGTCGGCGATGTCCTTGTGGGCGGGGGCGAGGCCGATCAGGGTGACGGTGGCGTCCTTGTCGGGGACGGTGACTTCGTCGGTGGCTTTGGCGGTGGCGTCGCGTTTGGCCTTGGCGAGGGAGGTGCGGACGGGGGCGGGCTTGACGAGCTTGGTCTCGAGGTCGATCGATTGGAACGTGAGGCTGGGGGGCATCGCGTTGATGAGCTCGGAGAGCAGGATCGGCCGGGGGACCGCCTCGACGAGCTGGGCGGTGACCCGAGCCTTGGTCATCATGGACTGCTTCTGCGACTGTAGCTGCTCGATCTGTTTGATCTGCAGGGCCTTGGTCTCGAGCTCTTGGTTGATGGCGGTGAGCTGGTCGCGGACCTGCTGGGACTGGCTGCCGGTGACGAACCAGGTGACGACGACGGCGACGAGCACGATGGTGAAGAGGCTGACGCAGATGAGGATGGTGCGTCGGGCGACGCGCTGCTCGACGTAGTCTTCGGGGAGGAAGCTCTGGTTGGGCTGGTTCATGGCGGAGTGGGGTTTGGGGTGTCGGGTATCGGGTGTCGGTCGGGGGAAAACGTTCTTGTGGGCTGCTTAGAGGTTGGCTTCGCTGACGCAGAGGCCGAAGGGCACGGCCCAGCCGGGCTGGGGGGCGAAGGGGTCGATGCCGGGGCAGGGCTTGACGTCGGGGCCGCGCTGGAGCCGGACGAACGGGTCGCCGAGTTGGGCGCGGAGCCCGAAGCGTTGGGCGAGCGAGCGGCAGAGGCCGGTGTGGTTGGCTTCGCCGCCGCAGAAGACCAGGGCGTCGACGGGGTGGTCGGGGAAGGCCTCGTCGTGGTAGCGGAGGGCGAGGCCGAGCTCGTCGGCGAGGGTGTGGTAGCACTCGTGGTCGGGCTCGGGCTGGTCGAGGTAGTCGGTGCGCCGGTCGTCTGCGGTGACGGTCGGCGAGGCGGGTGGAGCGGCGGCGGCGAGTGCGGCGAGGGGGCTGCCGGTGGGGATGAGGTGGGACGTGGCGGCGGAGATGGAGACGGCAGACCCGGCGGCCTGGGCGACACGGGCGAGTCGGCCTTCCATGAAGTCGATGCGGTGCTCTTTGCAGAACTGCCGGGTGAGCTGTTCGCCGCCGGCGTGGATGGACCGGGCGAAGCGGAGGGTGTCGCCCTGGGCGATGGCGATCTTGGTGGTGGCGGAGCCGATGTCGATGTAGGCGGCGACGCGGCTGGCGTCGTCGGCACGTCGGGTGTAGACGGTGCTGAAGGCGCGGACGACGCAGTGGGGCTCGGCGTGCATGCCGGCGACCTCGAGTCGGCAGGCCTGGGCGAGCTCGAGGTAGGCCATGACCGTGCCGCGGTCGGCGGCGATGGTGACGACGGCCTGGTGGGTCTTGCCGTTGCGGAGGACCGAGCCGACGTGGTGGTGCCGGACGACCATGGAGCCGGGGTTGAGCCCGAGCTCGGTCTGAAGGTGGAGGTTGGCTTGGGACTCGAGGTCGGCGTTGTCGGAGCCGGGCAGCTCGAGGTGGAGGACGAGGGTCTGGAAGGCGGGGATAGAGATGAAGGCGCGCTTGCCGCGGAACGGGTGGTTGCGGAGGAGGTTGGGCAGGGCGTCGGCGAGGGCGGCGCGTCGGTCGGCGGGGTGTTGGCGGGCGGCTTCGGGCAGGACGTGGCAGGCGGCGGCGACGAGCTTGTCCTCGCTGCCGCGTTCGAACTGGAGGAGCTTGAGCTGGTCGGCCCCGAAATCGACGGCGATGGGCGAGAGGCGGGTTTTGGTGATGCCGAAGGCCATGGGGGTGGTCCGGGGGGCCGAGTGGGGGCCGGGGTACTGCGCCAGGGGGCTGCTGCGGGTGGGGCTGCGGGTGGGGGGAGACCGTGGGCGCAGCAGTGCCAAGGCTTGGTATGAGGATCGACTGAGGGTGAGGCGGGCTTAACCGCGGGTTGGGGGGCCGGCGGGGTTTATCGGAACTGCCTGGGCGGCAGCGTCGGCGTGGGCGGTGCGACCGTCACGACCGGTACGGCCGGGCGTTGGGGCGAGGGTGGATTCGCTAGAGTGCGGCGATGGAAGACCTGACGCCGAAGCAGATCGTGGAGCACCTGGACGGGTATGTGATCGGCCAGGCGGAGGCGAAGCGTGCGGTGGCGGTGGCGATCCGGAACCGCTGGCGGCGTCAGCGGTTGTCGCCGGAGGTGGCGCGGGAGGTGACGCCGAAGAACATTATCATGGCGGGGCCGACGGGCGTCGGGAAGACGGAGATCGCGCGGCGGCTGGCGCGGATGACCGGGGCACCGTTTATCAAGGTCGAGGCGTCGAAGTTCACGGAGGTGGGGTACCACGGCCGGGATGTCGAGTCGATGATCCGCGACCTGGTCGATCAGTCGCTGGCGATGGTGCGGGAGGAGCAGGGCCAGGCGGTGCGGGAGCGGGCGGCGGAGGCGGCGAACGAGCGGCTGGTCGATCTGATGCTGCCAGGGACGGAAGACGCGGGGGACGAGGGGCCGGGCGGCGAGGGTGCGTCGAACGGCGGGTTTGTCTCTACGGCCGAGAGCATCGAACGCAAGCAGCGGGTGCGCCAGCGTTTTCTCGAGCGGGTCGCGTCGGGGGCGCTCGATGACAAGGAGGTGGAGCTGACGCTAACCCGTCGCCCGCCGACGAAGGTGATGTTCTCGGGGATGGGGCTGGACCAGATGGACCCGAGCATGACGGAGATGTTCGAGAAGCTGATCCCGGAGAAGACCGAGACGAAGAAGATGAAGGTCGCCGCGGCACGGGAACAGCTGATCGAGCAGGAGACCGACAAGCTGCTGGACCAGGACAAGGTGCAGGGCGAGGCAATCGAGCGGGCGGAGCAGTCGGGGATCGTGTTCCTGGACGAGATCGATAAGGTTGCGACCCCCGGAAGTAGCTCCGGTGGTAAAGGGTCTCCCGATGTGTCACGGCAGGGCGTGCAGCGGGACCTGCTGCCGATTGTCGAGGGCTCGCAGGTGACCACGCGGTACGGCGTGGTGCACACGGACCACATCCTGTTCGTGGCGGCGGGCGCGTTCCACGATGCGGCGGTGAGTGACCTGATGCCGGAGCTGCAGGGCCGTTTCCCGATCCGGGTGGAGTTGAGTCCGCTGGGCAAGGACGAGTTTGTGCGGATCTTGACCGAGCCGAGCAACGCGTTGACGGGTCAGCAGGAGGCGCTGCTGGGCGTTGAAGGGCTGACGGTGCGGTTCGATGACGGTGCGGTGGAGGCGATGGCGGAGCTGGCGGCGGAGGCGAACGCCCGGCTGGAGGACATCGGGGCGCGTCGTTTGATGACGATCGTGGAGCGGGTGTTTGAGACAGTGAACTTCGATGCGCCTGAACGGGTGGCGGGGGGCGAGAAAAAGCTGGTCGTCACCGAGGCGTTTGTACGGGAGCAGGTCGCGGGGGTGGTGGCGGACCAGGATCTGAGCCGGTTTGTTTTGTAGGCGTGTGGCGTGGTGTGGGCGTGGGGGCCGGGCGAGCGTAGCTCGCCGGCTATTGGGCGGTGGTGGGGAAGCAAGCCGGCCCGCCGCGGGGAGCGACGGGCCGGGGTGGTTTTGACTGCTACGGGTTACTTGCAGCAGCTGCAGTTGCAGGTGTCGCAGTCGCAGCCGACGGGGCAGCAGTTGCAGCTGCCGCCGAGGGCGACCGGGCCGACGAGGGTCAGCACGGATGCGACGAGGAGGGCCGTGAAGGTTTTCATGGCTCGATCCTTTCCGTAAGGATGATGCGAGGGTCCGCGCCCGCCGGTGTGGCGGACGCCCGTCTGGACTTCACAGCATCAACCGCGTGGCGGGGGCGGATCGAGCGGCCAGGCTTCGGTGGGGGCCAGGGCCTGGAGAAGGGCCTGCGGGGTGCCGCAGGCGAGGAGGGGTGAGGGCTTAGGGGCCGGTGGGGTCAGCGTGGGGGCCGCCTTGCAGCAGGGGGCTCCGGAGCAGTGCTTCTTGGTGGAGGGCGTGTCTTCAGATCCGGGTGACGCCAGAGCGGACGAGGGTTCGGCGTGGGTGGGTGACGGTTCGATCGGGATGACGACGGCGCAGCAGCCCTGGCTCGGGGCCGGGACCGCGGTGGAGTGGCTGATCGGTGTCGTGTCGGCGAGGGCGTTGCTGTCACCGCAGCCCAGGCAGCAGACTTTTGCTGCTGTGGGCAGGCCGGTGAGGAGGTAGCCGGCGATGACGATCAGGGTGTATTGGGCGACGCGTTTGCACATGGGCGTTGTCTGTCGGTGACACGATCTTATCCGCAGTCGCGTGGCGAGACCACTCGTTGCGACGCGAGGCTGTGGTGAGCGGTACGGCTTGGTCGATAGTGCGTGTATGCGCTCTTTTCAACGCCAAGACGCCAAGACGCCAAGACGCCAAGGGAGGGCATCGGTGTGTTTGGTTTCACGCGAGACCATGGCGGATCGGAGCCATTGCTTCGCCGTTTTGAGTGGGTTTTTCTTCTTGGCGTCTTGGCGTCTTGGCGTCTTGGCGATCTTCACGCTAGGCCTGACAGCACCCGTTCAGGCGCAACTTCTGCAGGGCGCGTGGGTAGACGCGGCGCAGGAGCGGATCGAGCGGCACCGGATGACGGACCTGCGGGTAATCGTGCTGGATGCTGCCGGCGATCCGGTCGAGGGGGCCACGGTGCGGATCGAGCAGGTCGCGCACGACTTCGAGGTCGGGTGCACGTTCGACGACCGGGTCGTGATGGGGATGGACCTGGGCGACCCGGTGCTGGGGGTGTTCAACGCGATCTCGCTGGCGCCGCTGACGGGCTGGGCGGTGATGGAGTCGGCGGTGGACGACGTGCGGGGGCTGGACCGGCTGGACGCGGTGCTGTCGGGGGTGGCGACCACGGGGCGGACGATCCGGTGGGGCCCGGTGCTGTCGGCCGACCCGGCGGCGAACCCGGACTGGCTCGCGGGGCAGGACGCGAAGGCGGTGGAAGCGAGCGTCCGCGAGCACGTCGGGGTGGTGATGACGGTGTTCGGCAAACGTATCGACGGGTTCGACCTGTATGCGGATGCTTTGTCGCACTCGATGATGCAGGACCGGCTTGGGCTGGCGGGGGTGCGTCGGCTGTTCCAGCAGGCGCGTTTTCTGGCGCCGGGGGTGCCGATGAGCCTGCGGGTGCGGGGCGGGCTGAGCCCGGGGCGGGAGGGTCGGCTGTTCGAGACCGTGGCGGGTTTGAATCAGCTGGTGGTGCCGTTCGACGGGCTGACCATTGAGCAGCGGTTCGAGGGCCGGGTCGAGCCGCTGCGGCTGGAGCGGTCGCTGGATCGTGCGGGGGCGCTGGGCAAGCCGATCACGCTGGCGGAGCTGGAGGTGGGTGGTCCTACGCCGGTGGCGGCGGCGATCAACCTGGAGACGGTGCTGCGGTTGGCGTTCGCCGAGCCGAGCGTCGCGGGGGTGTACATGAAGTCGGTCCGGCCGAGTGAGGGCTTAGCGCGGCACGCGGAGCTGATCGGTGCCGACGCGGAGCCGACGCCTTCGGGCAAGGCGCTCGAGGGCTTGTTCCGTGGGCTGTGGTGGACGGACACGGTGGGGACCGGCGACGAGCTGGGCAACGTGTACCGGCGGGTATTCGCGGGGCGGTATCGGCTGAGTGTGCTCGAGGGTGAGGGCGCTGGGGTGTCCTATTCGGTGCTGGTGCATGTGCCAAAGTCGGCGGAGGAGCGGGTGGTGGTGTTGCAGCCGTTGAAGCGGTGATTTGTCGGCGGCCGGCCGGCGACGCGTCGCGTCGCGGCTATGAGATTAATGTGGCAAGCGTTGCTGGGATCACCATCCGTCGGGGAGCGGGTTCCCGATGCTGATGTCGCCGTCGCGATAGTCGAACACGCCGTGGTCGTCTTCGCCGTCACTGCCGATGCTGTAGAGGAGGTAGGTCTGGCCGTCGGGTCCGGGGCGGTAGGTGAGGGGTCGGCCGTCGTAGCGGTCAACGGGAAGTTTGGTGAGGTATTCGGGGACGAGGTCGCCGAGGCTTTCGGGATAGCGGTCGCGGTCGAGGCGGTAGACGGTGAGCGCGGCGGCGGTGAGGAGGAGGTCGGACTGGGTGCGGTACTGGAGTTGGGAGCGACCCGCAGCGAGCAGGGCCGGCACGATGATGTCCAGAAACGCTTGGGCGATCCGACGGCTGAACCGTTCACGCAGTGGCTTGTCGGGGTCGAGCATGATCAGCGGGTGCACGATCGTGAACTGTGCTTCGATTGCACGGGCGGACTGTTCGCGCTCGGCAAAGGTCTCGATCTCGGCGGACTGAAAGGCGAAGTCGTAGGCCCGGTTGATCTCTTTCAACGTGGTATTGATGTCAAACATGCGGGACCGGGCGGCAAACTTAAAGATCACGTCGGTCGTGTCGTTGAGCTGATCGGGTCGGGCGTAGGCGTTTTGGAAGAAGCGGAGGGCGAGTGTTCGTTCGTGGTGGTTGATCGCCGGGGCGACGGGAAGCAGAGGTGGAGAGGCTTGGAGCGTGGCAAGGAGTCTGCGGGCCGCGGCGGGCGAGAGGTTGGGGTCGTTGAGTAGAGACGCAGCGGAGGCATGGGTGAGGCCACGGATGGACAAGGCGGTGAGGGCGGCGATGAGCGATTGCTGCCGCCCGACGTGATGGCTGAGGTTGAGGCAGGTGTGAAAGGTCTCGACAGCTTGCTCGTGCTGGCCGGCGGCCCACTGGGCGTGAAAGCGGATGAGCAGGGCGCGGCAGGCACCGCGAGCCTCGCTGAGAGCAGGAAACAGCGCGGCAAGCAGATAGGGATTAGAGGGGTCTTCCACATGCGGCCAGTAGCTGTCGGGGACGCGGACGGCCTGGGTGAATGCGTCGAACGCCTCGGCATTGGCGTCAAGCCAGCGGGCGACTCGGGGCAGGTCTTGTCGGGTCCAAGGGCCGTCCAAGGCGCGGTCGAAAGGGTCACGGTCGTCGGTCAGGTCCCAGGGGATCGGTTGCAGTCGGACACGGTCGGGTTCGAGTGCAACCCCCAGAGCGGTAGCAAGCCGGTTCAGGTCTTGGTCGGGCGGCTCTGACTCCGGAAGCAAGGCGATGATGTGGGCGGCCGCGTTCTCTTCGGGTTGCATGTTTCCACGGGCGGCGGTGTTCAGAGCCGCGATGTACTCGACGGTGCCGTCCGGGTTGAGGGGTTGCGTGAAGTAGGTGGTCTCTTCGGAGACGATCAGTTTGGGCCGGTCGGGGTGGGGGGCGAGGCCATCGGCGGCGGGGTCGCTGGGCGATGCAAGAAGGGCTCCGGCGAGGGTGAGCATCAGCGGGAGGTGTCGGTGCATCGTGGCGAGCGGGTGTGTTGCGGGATTAGCCAGGGAGCGGTGCGGGCGGATCGGTGGAGAGCGGGGTTTCGTTACGGAGTCGGCGGAGGATGTCGGCGATGAGCCGAGGGTCGTCGAGGGCGTAGTTGTGGGCAAGCGTGAACGGGGGTGGTTGGACCCAGCGGACGGGGTGGCCTTCGGGGGCGGCGCGGGTGGGGTCGACGATGGGGTCGGTGAGGCGGGTGTAGGCGGTGAGGGTGTAGGGGGCGTCCTCGAACTGGCTGTTGAGCTCGGTCAGGAAGGGCGAGTCGGGGGCCATGGAGCGGACCAGGGGCAGCAGGCTGGGCAAGCGGGCGAGAGCGGAGCCCTGGTGGGGGGAGCAGACGGTGTAGAGCCGGGCGATCTTGAGCTGTTTACGCGGTGAATGATCGGCTTGGGCTGCGGTGGTTTGGGTGGGTGGAGTGGGTGGGGTGGCGGCGTATCGGGCGACGAGTCCGCCCATGGAAAACGCGATGACATCGACCTCGGTGGTCCAGTCGGGGTCGTCGCTGGGGAACTCGGCCTCGACGGCTTCGATCACCTGCTCGCGGCAGAGATCGAAGTTGGACCAGAACGGGAAGGAGACGCCGACGACGCGGTCGGGCTCGAAGGCCTGGCGGACCTGGTGCCGCATCTGCCACTCGGCGATCGCGGGGTCAAGGAACGGCCCCACCACAACGATGGGGCGGACCGGCTCGACGGGACGGGCCCGCATGTCGCGGATCGCTTCACGGGCATCCTGGCGGTCGACGGTGAATGACGGGTTGGTCGGGCCGGCACAGCCGATCAGGCCGAGCAGTACGGCCGTGACGGGCAACAGCAACACAGGGATTTTGGGCACAGGCCGAGCATACCGACTGATCCGCCGCGTGCGTCCCCGCCCTTGTGCGTTTTGCATTACTGTGCGGTGATGACGCGGGTGCGGGTGACCCGCTGCTCCCGGAAGTTGTCCCGGACTCGGCCGCTGAAGACTTGCTGCTGATCAAAGGTACGGGTCTGCGACTCGATGATACGCACCCCACGGAACCCGGCGAACGCGGCCGGGCCACGATCGAGGCGTGAGGCATACCAGGGGTTGGCGGGCGAGCCGGCTTGACGGGTCGTGGGAGCCGGCGCGGCGAATGGGGGCATAACCAGCGACCGGGCGGGCTGGCCCTGGACCTGTAAAGGCTGATACGCACGCTGACGGCTGATGTCCGGCGCGGTCTGGCAGCCGGCGAGGCCACCGGCGACCACAAACGTGGTCAGCCATGCCTTGCACACGCGGCCGCGCGGGCGTCGTCCTGGATCGGGTTTGCCTCCGTTCACGACTCAAGTATGCCACCGGAATCTCCAAAAGCCTGCACAATTCCTGGCTAATTCATGGGCTGTCGGGTGTTGGCGAGGCCCGCGAATGGGGCTAAACTCCACGATTCCCCGCTACGAGACCCCGCCGCTGAGCTCGGGTCCCACCCAGGCCGATCCCCAGATGTCATCCGACCCCCCTACCACCGACCCCGCCGGGGCGGACACCGCGTCCGCCCCTCTACCCGCCGAATCGTCCAAACCGGTTGACGATCTGTTGTCGGCGGTGGTGCGTTTTGCGGGCGACTCGGGCGACGGCATGCAGCTGGCGGGCACGCAGTTCACGGACACCTCGGCCGTGCTCGGGAACGACGTCGCGACCCTGCCAGACTACCCCGCCGAGATCCGCGCCCCCGCGGGCACGGTCGCCGGCGTATCGGGCTTCCAGATCAACTTCGCCGCCTCCGAGATCTTCACGCCCGGCGACCGCGTCGACGCCCTTATCGCCATGAACCCCGCAGCCTTCAAGGCCCACATCGCCGACGTCGACCCCGGCGGCATCGTCATCGTCAACGACTCGGAGTTCACCAAGACCAACCTCAAGAAGGCCGGCTACCCGACGCCCGAGGGCTCCAAAGAACCGATCAACCCGCTCGACGACGAGGCGATCAACCAGAAGTACAAGCTCTACCGCGTCCCGATCACCAAGCTCAACGCCGAGGCCCTGAAAGACCTCGGGCTCAAGCCCAAAGACGCGTCCCGCTGCAAGAACATGTATGCCCTCGGGCTGGTCTACTGGCTCTACGGCCGACCGCTCGACAACACGCTCAACAACCTGCACCAGACCTTCACCGTCCGCAAGAAACGCCCAGAGGTCACCGAGGCCAACAGCCGGGCGCTCAAGGCCGGGTACTACTTCGGCGAGACCGCCGAGATCTTCCCCGCCCGGTACCGGGTGCCCAAGGCCGACATCACCCCCGGCAAGTACCGCAAGGTCACGGGCAACGAAGCCCTCGCCATGGGCCTCGTCACCGCGTCGAAGCTGGCCGAGAAAAACCTGATCTATTGCTCGTACCCGATCACGCCGGCCTCCGACATCCTGCACTACCTCGCCCCGGCCAAGAACTACGGCGTTAAGACCTTCCAAGCAGAAGACGAGATCGCCGCCTGCTGTGCCGCGATCGGCGCCGCCTTCGCCGGCCAGCTCGCGGTCACCGGCACCTCCGGCCCGGGCCTCGCGCTCAAGGGCGAAGCCATGGGCCTCGCAGTGATGACCGAGCTGCCCATGGTCGTCGTCAACGTTCAGCGCGGTGGTCCCTCGACCGGGCTACCGACCAAGACCGAGCAGTCCGACCTCCTGCAGGCCATGTTCGGGCGCAACGGCGACTGCCCCATGGTCGTCATCGCCCCACAGTCCCCCGCCGACTGCTTCGACGCCGCGGTCGAGGCCTGCCGCGTCGCGGTGCAGCACATGGTTCCGGTCCTGCTGCTGACCGACGGCTACCTCGCCAACGGCTCCGAGGCCTGGCCCGTCCCCGATGCCGACGGCTTCGAGCCCATCACCGTCAAACACCCCCCCGCCCGCGTCGCCAACGGCGTCCCGCTCGAACCCTTCCAGCCCTACACGCGGGACGCCAACCACGCCCGCCCCTGGATGGTCCCCGGCACGCCCGGCGGCGAGCACCGCATCGGCGGCCTCGAAAAGCAAAACGGCACCGGCAACGTCTCCTATGACCCCGACAACCACCAGGCCATGACCCGACTGCGGGCCGACAAGGTCCGCAAGGTCGCCGACCACCTGCCCCCGCTCGAACTCAACGGCCCCGACACCGGCGACCTGCTGCTTCTGGGCTGGGGCGGCCCCTACGGCAGCATCACCACCGCCGCCAACCGGGCCCGCGAAAAAGGCCACGCGGTCAGCAGCGCCCAGCTCCGCTACCTCAACCCGATGCCCAAGAACCTGGGCGAGGTGCTCAAGCGGTTCGACAAGATCCTCATCCCCGAGCTCAACGACGGCCAGCTCCGCCTGCTGATCCGCGGCCGATATCTCGCTGACGCCCGCGGCCTTAACAAGGTCCAGGGCAAGCCGTTCCTCGTCGAAGAGGTCGAGCAGGCGATCGAACTGATGCTGAGCGGGCAGTGGGGCGAGGCCGAGGCGCTGTGGCCGGAGGGTGGCGTAGTATCGGTCGCCTAGATTTTGAAAGAGAACCTGATCATGAACCCCACTGAAATGAAAGATGCACTGGCGGCAGAGCCTTTCAAGCCGTTCATTATTTCATATCCAAGTGGTCGGCAGATCGGGGTAAGCAGCGCCGACCAAGCGATCCTCTCTGGCGATAAACGCACCCTGGTCATCGCTAAGCCTTCGGATCAAGGCGGCATTGATCTGCTTGATGTCGTCATGATCGAAAGCATCGAATTTCAACCTGAACAACCCAAACCCCGTATGTGGTGGATTACGCCCAATGGCCACTGAAGCCAAGCTCCCAGTCCTGAAAGCCAAAGACTTCGCCTCCGATCAGGATGTGAGGTGGTGCCCGGGGTGTGGGGACTACGCGATCCTCAACGCGGTGCAGCGCGTGGTCGCCCAGACGGGGCACCGGCGCGAGAACACGGTCTTCATCTCCGGCATCGGGTGCTCGTCGCGGTTCCCGTACTACATGGACACCTACGGGTTCCACACGATCCACGGCCGGGCCCCCGGGATCGTGTCCGGCCTCAAGATCGCGAACCCGGAGCTTGATGTCTGGATGATCACCGGCGACGGCGACGGGTTCTCCATCGGCGGGAACCACATGATGCACCTGCTGCGGCGGAACGTCGACGTCAACGTGCTGCTGTTCAACAACCGGATCTACGGGCTGACCAAGGGGCAGTACTCGCCGACGAGCGAGCAGGGGAAGAAGACCAAGTCGACGCCGATGGGCTCGCTGGACTTCCCGATCGATCCCGTTCAAGTCGCGCTGGCGGCGGGCGGGACCTTCGTGGCCCGGTCGACCGACAAGGACCGCGGGCTGACGGATGTGCTGACCGAAGCCAACAGCCACCGCGGCACGTCGTTCTGCGAGATCTACCAGAACTGCAACATCTTCAACGACGGCGCGTTCGAGTCGCTCACCGGCAAGGACACCCGCGAGGACAGCGTGCTGTACCTCGACCACGGCAAGCCGATGATCTTCGGCAAAAACCTTGACAAGGGCCTCCGCATGGTCGGGCACACGCCGGAAGTCGTCGCCCTGGGAGAAGCGGGGATCACCGAGGATGACCTGCTCTTCCACGACGAGACCAACTCGGCGATGGCGATGATGCTCGCCCGGCTGCACTACCCCGAGTTCCCCGAGCCGATGGGCGTGTTCTACCGGGAGCAGCGGGAGGTCTACGAGGACCTGGTGCAGGGGCAGGTCGATGACGCGACCGAGAAGCGCGGGGCCGGGACGCTGGAGAAGCTGTTCCACGCCGGCGATGTGTATGAGGTCGAGTAGGCTCGGGGAGCGAACCCGGCAGCGGTCCGGCAGGTAACATCACGACAGCGGGTACGGGTGGATTGGACCGACGGTTTTCTCCTTCGAGGTGTTTTCGCATGATGAATCGGGTGCTCAAGAATGCGGCGTTGATCGGCGTGCTGTTTGTGGTGTTGGCGGGGGTGAAAGCCGGTTTCGCCCGGACCGGCGGCGGCGACAGCCTGGGTGAGCTGGAGCGGTTCATCGAGGTGCGTCACCTGCTCAGCGAGCTGTATGTCACCGATGTGGACCAGGAAGCGGCGGCCGAGGCGGCGATCGAGGGCATGATCGACTCGCTGAACGACCCGTACACGAACTACCTGTCGCCGGACGACCTGAAGCAGTTCACCGAGTCGGTGGACGGCTCGTTTGTGGGCATCGGGGCCGAGGTCGATCTGTTCAAGGATCGGCTGCGGATCGTCGCGCCGCTCGAGGATTCGCCGGCCTGGAACTCGGGCGTGCAGCCCGGCGACATCGTGCTGAAGATCGAGGACGAGGACACGCTGGGCATGACCTTGCAGGACGCGATCAAGCGGCTCAAGGGCGTCAAGGGCACGGACGTGACCATCACCGTCCGGCACCGCTCGGGCGAAGAGGCCGACATCACCATCACCCGCGACCGCATCCAGGTCCGCTCGGTCCGTGGGGTCCGGCGGGTCGAAGAGCAGCGGTTCGACTACATGCTCGACCCGGTCAACAAGATCGGCTACGTCCGCCTGACCCAGTTCGGCAAGCGCACCGACGCGGAGCTGCGTGAAGCCCTGCTGGAGCTCAAGGGCCTGGGCATGCGGGGCCTGATCCTGGACGTGCGGTTCAACGGCGGCGGCCTGCTCAATCAGGCCCAGTCGATCGGTGACATGCTGCTGCCCGCGGGCCAGACGATCGTGTCGACGCGGGGGCGGAAGGTCGCCGAGTCGGTGCTCAAGTCCGAGGACCGGCCTCTGATTCCCGAAGCGATGCCGATCGTGCTGCTGGCGAACGAGAACTCGGCGTCGGCGTCCGAGATCCTGGCTGGGGCGCTTAAGGACAACCAGCGGGCGCTGATCGTGGGCACGCGGACCTTCGGCAAGGGCAGCGTGCAGCAGCTCCGGCCGCTCGGGCGCGACCGCGGGGCGATCAAGCTGACCACCGCCTACTACTACATCCCGTCGGGCGAGAAGATCCACAAGGTCGACGGGGCTGAGCGTTGGGGCGTCGACCCGTCGGACGGCGCGTATGTGCCGATGACCCCCGAGGCGATCCGGGAGATGCTGACGCTGCGTCGGGACGAGCCGACGACCCGGCCGTATGACGACGCCGAGGTGACGCCCGATTTCCTGCGGGAAACGATCAAGGACCCGCAGCTGGCCGCGGCGCTCGAAGCGGTGATCGGGAAGCTGGGCGGCGGCGCGTGGCCCGAGGTGGGTCGCCGGGATGTGGACCTGCTGGTCAAGGCGAAGCAGCGGCAGGACCTGGAGCGTCGGCTCGAGCTGTTGGACGAGACCCGGCAGGAGATCGAGGAGCGGCTGGCCGAGCTCGACGCGGGCGGTGCCGCCCCAGCGACGGCCCCGGCGACGCAGCCGGCGGACGGTGAGTGACATGTCGCATCAATCGCTATCTACAGGCGAGCCGGCCCGTGTCGGGTCGGCCGGGGCGACACGCCCCGGCTCGCTGCTGAGGGGTGCTTGGCGATGCTGATCCTTGGGCTCGAATCGAGCTGCGATGAGACGGCCGCGTCTGTCGTCGAGAACGGCCGAGCGGTGCGGTCGAACGTCGTGGCGTCGCAGCACGAGCTGCACGCGGAGTACGGCGGGGTCGTGCCGGAGGTCGCAAGCCGGGCACACCTCGAGCGGCTGACGCCGGTGGTGGAAGCGGCGCTTCGAGAGGCCGGAATCGGTTGGGGCGGGGTGGATGGGGTGGCGGTGGGGAATCGGCCGGGGCTGATCGGGTCACTCGTGGTGGGCGTGTCGGCGGCGAAGGCGCTGGCGTGGTCATTGGGTGTGCCGCTGGTCGGCGTGGATCACGTCGAAGCGCACCTGTACGCCCCCCTGCTCGACACCGAGCTATCGGAGAGCGAGGTGTATCCGGCGTTGGGGCTGGTGATTTCCGGCGGGCACACGAGCCTGTACCGGGTCGGTGGGCCGACGGATTTGACGCGTCTCGGGGCGACGATCGACGACGCGGTCGGCGAGGCCTACGACAAGGCCGCGGTCATGCTCGACGCGGGTTATCCCGGCGGACCCTCACTGGACCGGTTGGCCCAGACGGGCGATCCCACAGCTCACGATCTGCCCCGTCCCATGCTCGGCAAGGATTCGCTGGACTTCTCGTTTTCGGGATTGAAGACGGCGCTGCTGTACAAGGTCCGCGGCAAGCCGGTGGGCCGGGGAGCTGAGAGTCGTTTTGAACAGTCGGCGGCGGACCTGTCTGAGAAGGAGCGGGCCGACCTCGCCGCGTCGTTCCAAGCCGCGGTGATGGACACGGTGGAGCGGAAGCTCGAGCGGGCGTTGACCCAGCTTGAAGCCGAGGGCACAACGGTGAAAACGCTGCTGGCGGGTGGGGGCGTAACGGCCAACAGCGAACTGCGCCGGCGGCTGCCCGCGTTCGGTGAGCGGCACGGCCTACGCGTCGGCGTCCCCCCGATGAGCTACTGCGTAGACAACGCCGCGATGATTGCCGGGCTAGCCTTCCACCAATTGACTGCGGACGGTGTGGGCGACGGGCTGGGCCTGCCGGTATTCAGCACGACGCGCGGGTGAAGCGGCCGTGGGGCCAGACGGGCTACGCTACCCGGATGTCGCTTGAACTGATTGTGCTTGGGAGCGGGACGTCGGCGGGGGTGCCGATGATCGGCTGCGATTGTCCGGTGTGCACGTCGGATGATCCGCGGGACAACCGGATGCGGGCGTCGGTGTTGGTGCGGTGGACGGATGACGGGCTGCCGGACACGGAGGCGAACCGGGAGGCGGTGGCGTTCAATGCGGAGCAGGCGGGGGTTCGGCAGGTGTTGATCGACGCATCGCCAGACCTTCGGGTGCAGGCGATCCGGGAGCGGCTGTCCCGGCTGGACGGGGTGGTGTACACGCACATGCACGCCGATCACGTGTTCGGGACGGACGACCTCCGGCGGTTTAACGCGGTGATGGGCCAGCCGATTGATGTGTTCGCGGAGCGGCAGACGCTCGACGCGTTGTCGGACATGCTGCCGTACATCTTCCAGGCCAAGCGGGGGCCGAACAAGAAGACGTTCATCGCGAACCTGATCGCGCACGAGCTGCACGCGGGTGAGGGGTTTGACTGGTTTGGGAGCCGGTGGACGCCGGTGCGGCTGATGCACGGGCGGCTGCCCATCCTGGGGTTTCGGGTGGACTTCGGTGGAGTTTCCGGTGGAGCTTCCGGGGGGGCGTCATTGGCGTATTGCACGGACGTCTCGACGGTGCCTCCGGAGAGCTGGCGGCTGCTGGAGGGGCTGGACGTGCTGATCATCGACGGGCTGCGGCACCGGCACCACCCGACGCACATGACGGTGGAGCGGGCGTGTGAGGTGGCGGAGCAGCTGGGCGCAAAGCAGACCTACCTGACCCACATCGCCCACGACCTGATGCACGCCGAGGTCGACGCGGCCCTACCGGACGGGGTGAACCTGGCGTACGACGGGCTACGGATCAAGCTGGACGGTCACCACACGGGAGCGATGCCGAACGCCACGGCGACGGCGAAGCGCTAGTCGCCGATATTGCCGTGGATGAGCTGCTTGAGGGCGAGGCCGACATCGGGCTGGCGCATGAGGTGTTCGCCAACTAGGGCGCGGTGGACGCTGTGGCGTTGGAGGGTCTGGGTGTGGTCGTGGGTGGTGATGCCGGACTCGCTGACCAGGACGTCGCGGTTGGGGACTTCGGGGAGCAGTTCGAGGGTGTGCTGCACGTTGGTGTGCATGGTCTTGAGGTTGCGGTTGTTGATGCCCAGGAGCTGGTAGGCGGGGTGGGGGAACCCGAGGTGGGGCTTGACCTGGATGAGGGACTCGAGGCTGTGGACCTCGAGGAGGGTGGTCATGCGGAGCTCGGTGGCGAGGATCATGAGGTCGATCATCTGCGGCTCGCCGAGGCATTCGGCGATGAGCAGGATGGCGTCGGCCCCGGCGGCTCGGGCCTCGTAGACCTGGTACGGATCGACGATGAAGTCCTTGCGGAGCACGGGCAGGCGGACCGCGTCCTTGATCTGCTGGATGTAGGCCAGGTCGCCGCCGAAGTACTTCTCGTCGGTGAGGCAGGAGATGGCGGCGGCGCCGTTCTCGGCGTAGGCCCGAGCAATGGCAACCGGGTCGAAGTCGGGGCGGATCAGCCCCGCGGAGGGCGAGGCCCGCTTGACCTCGGCGATGACCCGCAGCGTGTTGGCGGGCCGGGTCAGGGCGGAGAAGAAGTTGCGGGGCGGCTCGGCGTCGTGGGCCATTCGCTGGATGTCGTCGAGCGTGGTCTTCTGCCGCGCGTCTTCCACCACGCCCCGGGTGTGCTGCACGATCTCGGCCAGGACGTCGCTCATGCGGCGAGCATAGCCCGCGAACGTGCCCGGCGTGGCGGCCGGCGTTTGGGACAGCAGGGGTTGCGGCGCGGATCGAGCCCGCTATGATCTGCGGCCTCGGCCTGCAACCGAGCGACTCGCGAATCACGGTGGCGGGCATTGGCAAAGATCGGACTACTCTCAGACTCACACGGCCGAACGCAGACGACCCTCCGGGCGGTTGACCTGCTGCTGGACCAGGGCATCGACGTGCTGCTGCACCTGGGCGACGTGGGCAGCGTCGAGGTCGTGGACGCGTTGGCGGTCGAGGGCGTCACGGACCGCCCGGTGGACTCCCGGCTGGTCTTCGGCAACACCGACTGGGACATCCCCGCGATGTCCCAGTACGCCCAGACCCTGGGCATCGCGGTGGACCACCCCGCCGGCCGGATCGAGCTGGACGGCAAACGGTTGGCGTTCTGCCACGGGCACGTCGAGGCCGACATGGAAGACGCCCTCCGCGACGGGGTCGACTACCTCTGCCACGGCCACACCCACCGCTGCTCCGACGAGCGGCGGGGCCAGACGCGGGTGATCAACCCCGGGGCCCTGTTCCGGGCCAGCCGGTACACCGTCGCGGTGCTGGACACCCAGACGGACGAGGTCGCCGTCCACGAGGTGCCGACCGCTGGCTGATACCCAGGCTTGACCACCCCACAAGCCTGCGGGCTGTTGAGCCGAGGCGGTTGGGCTATATTTGGTGCCTTGATTGAGCTCTTGCGGGCTCTGAATCGCCGGAGGGGTAAGCCTGCGGGGCCGCGGAGGGATTCCGGGATAGATACGCCGTCATGAACGATACCCCTGCACAACCCGAAGCCCATGCGAGCCCGCCGATCCAGGTGCGGTCGTTCGAGCCGCGTGACCAGGAGCGGGTGTCGTACCTCTACGACCACGGATTGCTCGCCGGGCAGATCGCGCCGAACGACACCGGGGCCGACATCGACAACGTCCGCGAGGCCTACTTCGACGACGAGCGTCACCACTTCTGGGTCGCCGAGAACGACGGGCATGTGGTGGGCATGATCGGTGTTGCCTCCGACGAGCGTGACACGGCCGAGGTCCGTCGGCTGCGCGTGGAGGACAGCCTCCAGCACACCCCGATCGCCACGTCGCTGGTGGAGACCGCGCTGGCCCACTGCAAGCACCACGGCTACCTCAAGGTCCGGCTGGATACGCGGTTCGACAACGACACCGCGGTCGATATGTTCGACAAGATCGGCTTCCAGCACACCCGGACCCGCACCGCGCCGGGCAAGGCGATGCTCGAGTTCTATCTCGATCTCTACCGCGAGCACGAGCCCGACGAAGGCTGAGGCTACGCTGCGTCAGACAGTTTGGACCGGGGACATCAGCTCGACGCGACGGCCGGGCCTGTCGGCGGCTCGGCCGGGCTGAAGCGTGAACCGGCCAGCGGCACCTTCCGGTTGACGGCCGGGCCCTGCGGCAGACGCGGGCTCACGACCGCCCCCGCCACCGCCACCCCCAGGTTCGCCAACGCGTACCACCACCAGCCGGTGATCCCCAGGTACACCATCGTCCCGACCACCAGCAGCATCACCAGCATCATCGGGATGATGCTCCGCCACCCCAGCTTCATGAGCTGGTCGTAGCGGAACCGCGGCAGCGTCCACCGCACCCACATCATCACGAACAGCAAGAACGCCACCTTCCCCGCCAAGACGCCGAACTTGAGCAGCGCGACCAGCAGGCCTTCCCAGAACCCTTCGCCGACCTGCGGGAACAGATTGACGAACGGCAGCAGGTCCCAGCCCCCGAGGAACAGCACCGCAAAGAACGCGCAGCCGGTGATCATGTGGATGTACTCGCCCAGGAAAAACAGCGCCCACTTCATCGACCCGAACTCGGTGTGGAACCCCCCCACCAGCTCCTGCTCGGCCTCCGCCAGGTCAAACGGGGCGCGGTTGCACTCCGCGAGCACGCAGGTGAAGAAGATCACCGCCAGCAGCGGGTGAGCGAAGATGCCCCAGGTGCTGGTGAAGCTGAACCAGCCGCCTTCGACGCCGCCCGCCTGGAGGTTGGTCATGAGCCCGAGGTCGGCGGACTGGTACATGAGGATCATGATGAGCACGCAGACGCCCATCGGGATCTCGTAGCTGAGCATCTGAGCCGTGGCCCGCAGCCCGCCGAGGAACGAGAACTTGTTGTTCGAGGCATAGCCCGCCAGCGCGACGCCATAGACCGCGAGCGACCCGATGGCGAGGATGAAGATCGCTCCTATCGACAGCGGTGCGACCGTGACCGAGACCCGCCCTGCTTCTGCCAGCTGCATCCCAAAGACCGACAGGCCTGGGAATTCCCAAAGCCCGCCCCAGGGGATCACGGCCCAGCCGAGCATGGCCGGGACGACCGCAAGGATCGGGGCCAGGAAGAACAGCCCCTTATCGACGCGGGGCGGCGTGTAGTCCTCTTTGATCAGGAGCTTGACGCCGTCCGCCAACGCCTGACCAAGCCCGAATAGCGCCTTGGGCCCGACGAGCAATCGTGTCAGAAGCCCGCCGATCAGTGGGATCTTGATGATCAGGTTGTCCTGCCCAAACGAGAAGTCGGTGCGGTTGGGCCCGATACGGTCCTGAGTCCAGGAGGCGACCTTGCGTTCCAGGAAGATGAGGTAGGCCGTCGAGAGCAGGATCAGGTGCAGCACGACCAGGATGACACAGAGGCTGATGAAGACCTGGGCGGGCAGTGGGAACAGGTAGGACAAGACGACTCCGGGGCAAAACACCAGGGCTGCTCAAGACATCGGCCGGCTCTGGCCGACGCGATTAGGATAACGCCGTGGCGGACCGCACACCTGAAACACCCGAGGCCGAGCTGGAAAAACCTGACGCACAGCCCCCGCCGGCACCCGCGTCTGAGCCGGCTTCGACGCCCAGCACGTCGCCGTCCACCGAAGCCACGATCAAGCAGACGATCGAGTCGGTCATCCTCGCGCTGATCCTGGCGTTCGTCTTCCGCGGGTTTGTGATCGAGGCCTTCATCATCCCGACCGGGTCGATGGCCCCCACCCTGCTCGGCCAGCACGTCCGTGTGACCGATCCCACCTCGGGCTACGCCTTCTCGGTCGAGGTCCCCGAGTGGGCGTACCGCGAGACGGTGATCGACGCCGACGGCCGGGCACGCACGCTCCTCCGCGACTACATCACCGTCCCCAACGACGACCACGACGCCCTGGTCGTCATGTCGCCCATGACCAACGCCCCGGTCACCGTCCCCAAGGGCACGCCCCTCGGCACCGGCGACCGCATCCTCGTCAACAAGCTCGCCTACCTCTTCACCGACCCCGATCGCTGGGACGTGATCGTCTTCAAGAGCCCGCAAAAAAGCCCCGGCCCCGACACCAACTTCATCAAGCGCGTGCTTGGCCTGCCCGGCGAGAGCCTCTACCTGCTGGACGGGGACGTGTTCGTCAAGGCTCCCGGCGACGACGCCTACCGCATCGCTCGCAAGACCGACCCCGCCGAGAACCCCGCGTGGGAACGGGTGCAGCGTGCGATGTTTCAGCCCATCTATCACAGCCGATACACGCCGCTCGACGCGGCCGACACCTCGGGGCGCCCCGAGGGTTTCGGGTTTGAGGTGCCTTGGAAAGCCGAGGCCGGGGCCTGGGAGGACCTCGACTCGCCGCTCTACACCTTTACCGCTGAGGACGGCGGTGTGGGTCGGCTCGCCTTCGACTTCCAGGCCAACCGCTCGGCCCGTACCGACAACCGTTACCCGTACAACCAGAAACGCTCGACCACCCTCCCGCAGCCCATCACCGACCTCCGGCTCGCCGCCGATATCATGCCCGACCAGCCTGGCGCGGCCCTGTCGTTGGTGGTCACGGCCAGGCTCGACCGCCCGGGCCTCGAACGCCTCGAAGCCCGCTTCGACCCAGACGGCACCCTCTCGCTCCGCGTCACCGATGACGACGGCAACACCCGTACGCCGGTCGACCCCGTCCAGCTCGACCCGCTCCCCTCCGATGGCTTTACCCGGGTCGAGCTCTGGCAGGTCGACCATTCCGCCATCGTGTTTGTTAACGGCCGAGAACGGCTCCGCTGGCAGTGGCCCGCCACGCTGAGTCAGGTCTATGACCGGCCGAGGCCGACCCCCCTGCCCCGGGTGCTGATCACCGTCACGGGTGGGCCCGCTCAGCTGCGTGAGGTGCAGCTGGACCGCGATGTCTACTACAACGTTTCGAGCGACGCCAAGATGGCCCGCGGCGGACTGCGTCGCCAGGGCAACGGCGGACCTGACAACCCCCCCGCCCGGCTCGGTCCCGACGACTTCTACGTCTCCGGGGACAACACGACGCGGTCCGAGGACAGCCGGTTTTGGCGGACCGTCGATCCCCGTGTGCTGGATCGCTACTTCAACCCGGACTCGGCCGGATCATCGCCCCAGAGCCCTCGGGCAGACCCGGTCACATTCGCAGGCCGTGTCCCGCGTGGCTTGATTGGCGGACGGGCGTTCTTTGTCTACTACCCCACGCCGTTCTACGCCCTGCCCGAGCGGAAGTTGCCCATTCCCGACTTCGGCAGGATGCGGTTCATCCGGTAGCAGCAGGCGGTGTCTGGCTACTTTTCCACAATGCCGCTGGGTAAGAGGGTGCTTCTGCCTAAAACATTCACCCTATCGATTCCGGTGGATCTATCACAGACCCTATAACGCACTAGCAGATCATAAATGGGGGTAAGGCCCCCGCTGTAGTGGATTCTTGCGGTGGAAATCCTGTGAGAGTGAACGTTTTCGGGGGGTCCGTCAGTCGACTCCTGCATCAGTGATGAAGTTCTTGCACACGTTGTCCCCCAGCCCGGCACCCGCCCAGCGACCTCATTTCAGTATGATTCGCGGATGACCGCTGAACCCCTCGCCTACCGCCACGTCATCGCCGCCCTGGTTACCAACGAGCCCGGGGTCTTGGCCCAGGTGGCCGGGATGTTCGCCGCCCGCGGATTCAACATCGATTCGCTCGTCGTGGGCCGGACGGAGAACCCCGAGTTGTCGCGCATGACCATCGTGGTGGTCGGGGACGACGCCGTGCTTGAGCAGGTCCGCAAGCAGCTCCAGAAGCTTGTCCCGGTCGTCAAGGTGGTTGACTACCAGGACGTCGCCTTCGTCGAGCGTGACCTGGTCATGGTCTCGGTCTCCACGAAGGGGCCTGGCGGCGACGCCGACAAGCGTGAAGAGATCACCACCCTTGCCAGCCTGTTCCGCGCGAAGGTGGTGGACGTGTTTGGTGACCGCCTGATGATCGAGTTGGCCGGGGCCGAGGAGAAGCTGGCCGCGTTTATCGAGCTGCTCACGCCCTACGGCATCATCGAGCTGGCCCGCACCGGTGTCATCGCCATGCCCCGCGGCAACTCCAAGCCCCTCGCTTCCCGGCAGGCCCAACGCGTCGCCGCCCTCAGCCCGACCGGCCCCGCGATCGACGAAGCCAACCTCCCGCCCGGCTGATCACCCCGGCCCAGCCCGTTGGTTGATCACCAGCCTCTCCGGTGTGGGGCTGGCGGTCCGTCGCCCGTGCTCCTCTTGCGACCCGGCTGAACCCGGCTATTCTGGGCTCCAGTACGGGAACCCATTAGCTGAGGAGAAGCCATGAGCGGATTGCCCTGCCCACACTGCGACGCCTTCGTCCAGAGCCGTGACACGTTCTGCACCGAGTGCGGGAAAGCGGTCGGGACCAGTAGCTTTAGCGGCCCCACGCTGACCGACGACAAGAGTCTCGGTCGTTCTTCGGTGGGCAAGGAGCTGCAGTCCGACGCGATGCTGAAGAAGGCCAAGTCTGCGTCCGGGGCGTTGCTCGCCGTCGCCATTCTTCAGTTGGTGGCCTTGGCAGTCCTGGCGGGGCTGCTGCCCGCGGGACCCGACAAGAATCTGGTCCTCGTGGTCGTGGGTGCGATCAGTGCGGTCTATTGGGGGCTGTGGTGGTGGTCACGGAGCAGCCCGTTCCCCGCGGCCCTGACCGGGCTGATCGTCTACCTCACGATGCTGGGCGTCGGCGCGGCGCTCGACCCGTCCACACTGTTCCAGGGCATCCTGATCAAGGTCATCATTGTGGTGGTGCTGGTGCGTGCGGTGCAGGCCGGCCTCCAGCACAAGCGTCTGGTCGAGTCGATGTAAGCCGAGGCCCCGATGCAGGAACCGCAAGACGCGGCCCCCCATCCCGACACGCCCGCCGGTTCGTCTCCCGAGGTCGCCGAACCCCTGGCAGCACCGCTGACCCCCGCCCTTCCCGTCGAGCCTGTGCCGAAGTTCTGTGCCCGGTGCGGTGTGAAGTGGGATCCCGCCTGGCAGACCTGCCCCAGCTGCCTCCCGCCGTCCACCGTCGATAGCATCGCGGGCGGCATCAGGGTTCACCAGGCGACGCGCCGGATCGAGCCGGACGCAGACCCCAACGCTCCGGGCCTCGCCGCGAGTCTCTGGCTCTACTTCCTTTTTCTCGCTACCTCGCTCTTTGCGATGTTCGCGTACGCCGGGGAACTCACCGTGCGCCAGGTTCTGGCGATCCAGGCGTTGGACACCCTGATCGTGCTCGCGTTTGCCGTGGTGTTCTTCACCGTGCTGATCGGCCCGCTCCGCCGACTCAGCCTCGGCTACACCGCCCTCGCGGCCCTCATCGGCATCCCGTCCATGGCGTTCGCCTGGGTCTTTGTCAGCGCTTTGCACAACCTCGTCGGCTTCGAGAGCGCGTACGAGACCCAGGGCTATTTCGATGCGGGCTACGGCTGGGCTGTGGTCATGATCAGCTTTGTCATTCAGCCCGCGGTTGTCGAAGAGGTCATGTTCCGTGGGCTCATCCTGCCCGGCCTGCAGCGGTTTATGAAGACCCGCGACGCCGTCATCGTTTCCTCCGCCCTGTTTTCGGTGATCCACCTCACGGTCGCCATCCCTCAGTTCCTGATGGGGCTTGTCGCGGGCTGGCTGCGGGTCAAGAGCGGCTCCCTCTGGCCGTGTATCGTTTTCCATGCGGTGCACAACGGGCTGGTGGTCGGGGTTGAGGGCTGGTTGATGTAGCGTGCGGGGAAGGCTGTCTTTCGGGCCTGGGGGCCAAGGACCAAGATCGAGCGAGGAATTCAGCATGCTGGTCGAACACGAATGGATTACCACCCTCGAAGAATCTGACGCCCAGGGCTTGGCGCAAGACGCGCTGCGCGGGATGGGTTTCGTCTGCCGCCGCGACGAAGGCAAGCTGCTGGCCGAGCGCGGGGGCAAGCGTGCCGGGGCGGGTGTGTTCATCCACGAGCTGCCCCAACGCGCAACGGTCAACTACGACCGCGGGCGGATGACGGTTGCGGTGTTTGCGGAGACGCCGAACCGGCTCAAGCCCCCGGGCAAGCACAAGGTCGGGACGATGCTCCGCAACACCGCGCTCCGCCTGGAAGACGAGCTGGCGGTTTACCCGTCGAGCGAGCGGATCACCGCCGAGCAGTGGATCGAAGCGAACCGGCGGGATCGGCTCGAACACCAGGCCCGCACCCGGTCCCGCCGAATCATCGTTGGCTCGCTCATCGGGTTTATCACCCTGATCGTCATCCTGCTGATCGTCTGGGCCGTCAGCTGACCCGCGCGCCGGGCCGCTGAGCCGTAGACTCTCCGCATGCCCAAACGCGTCGGCATCAGCCTCGCCAACAAGTGCCAGCTGCTCTTTGGGGCCGCCGTGCTGCTGATCCTCACCGCGGCCCTTGCCGTGGTCTGGACCCGCATGCAGACGCTGGTGAAGGTCCAGCCCCTCGAGCGCGCCCGCGACGCGGTCACCCTCGCCCGCCAGCAGCCCGAGGCCTTCCTCAGCAACCCCGTCGCCACCCAGGCCGCCGACGACGACCCCGCCATCGCCATCCGCTTCGTGCCCGGCGACAGCCTCACCCTCTTCCTGGAGAGCCAGCCCCAGCTCACGCCCATCGTCGAGCTGTTCCGGGCGGTGCCCGACAAGCACGACCAGATCGAAACCACCATCGACGACGAAGGCCGGATCCGACACCGGTATCTCCGCGTGTTCCGCCGCGCCGATGCCAAGCCCCGCCCGCCGTCACTCCAGGCCGAGCGTGAGTTCGCCAACCCCAACCGGATCACCGAGCTCTGGGTCGTCACCCTCCGCGACGACTCCACGCCCCGCCAGACGGTGGCGAACCGCATCTACATCGTCGCGGCGGGGCTCCTCGCCGGGCTGCTCGCCATCGCGGTGTTCTGGTTCATCACCACACGCCTTATCCTCTCGCCCGTCCGCCTGCTGCGCACCTACGCACAGAAGGTCGCCGACGGCCAGACCCAGGTCCGCTCGGACATCAACACCGGCGACGAATTCCAAGACCTCTCCGACGTCTTCAACACCATGGTCGAACGCCTCCGCGACCGCCAGGACCAGCTCTCCGCCGCCAACAAGACCCTCGACCTTCGGCTCGGTGAGCTGGCCGAGTCCAACGTCTCACTCTACGAGGCCAACAAGCTCAAGGGCGAGTTCCTCGCCAACGTGTCCCATGAGCTCCGCACCCCGCTCAACTCGATCATCGGGTTCGCCGAGGTCTTGCAGGAAACGCTGGCCGACCGCACCGGGCCGATCGATGACAAGCGCAAACGCTACGCCGCCAACATCATCACCTCTTCGCGTCGGCTTCTGGACCTCATCAACGACCTGCTCGACCTGGCGAAGATCGAGGCCGGCCGGGTCGAGCTGAATCGGCAGACCGTGTCGATCGCCGACACCGTGGAGGGCCTGATCACGCTGATCCGCCCCGTCGCCGAGAAGGCCGGCATCCAGCTCGGTGTAGAGGTCGCCCCCAAGCTCCCCGCCATCGAGACCGACCCAGGCAAGCTTCACCAGATCCTCTTCAACTTCCTGTCGAACGCGATCAAGTTCACTCCCGAGGGCGGCCGGGTGACGCTGGTCGCTTCTGCGGTCCCCTCCGAAGACCCGATGGGCTCGCCCCGTGTCCGGCTCGCCGTGACCGACACGGGGCCGGGCATCGCGCCCGAAGACCATCCCAAGGTCTTCGAGAAGTTCTCACAGCTCGATCCCTCGGTCACCAAAGCCCACGGCGGTACGGGGCTCGGCCTCACCATCTGCCAGGAGCTCGCCGCCATGCTCCAGGGCGAGATCACCCTCGAGTCCGACCTTGGTCACGGCGCAACCTTTGGCCTCACACTTCCCCTGGTGATTGAAACGCGTAGTGCCCCACTGATGCCGGTGGTGTGATAGAGAATTTGGAAGCTGGAATTTAGAAGTTGGAAGGATTGAAGGGAAGCCCTGGCTTGCTTCCAAATTCCTGATTCCAACTTCCAACTTCTTTCAAGGAATCCCCCGCACCACCACCGGCCCGGCAAGCCGTGTCACCCACACCGGCAGCTTCTGCCACGCCTCGATCCGCCGCTGAAATTTCGGGTTGTCCGGCCGCACCGCGTCCACTTCGCCCTTCCTCAGATGTACTTCCCAAGCCGTGGGTTCGGGCAGCGCCCCCCACTGCTTCTTGAACCGCCAGGTCCCGCTGCCCTCGCTGCTGCGCCCGAAGTCGAAACGCGTAGATCCGCGCTCGATCGCTCGGCACAGCAGCCGGTGGTACATCCACATGTTCGCGTTGGTGTGGTTCATCTGCCGGAGGCAGCTCGCCGAGGGGACCTGACTCATGCCTTGCCCCGTGCGCTCATCGTGCATCAGCACCGCACCCGCGATCGCCGCCCCTTCCTGCGTGACCACAGCCAGCTCGCACGCGTCGCCCAGGTGTTCCAGCATCGCCGCGAACAGCTTCCGTGGGTACACCGGCGTCCCGAGGTCCCGCATGTTTACCGCGAACACGCTGTAGAAACCGTCGAGCAGCTCCCGCCCGCCGAACGCGATCTTGAGCCCGTGCTTGTCGCCCTTGCGGACCTGGTTCCGGACCTTCGCCGACAGCCCGGTCCACAAGGCGTCGGCATCGGTCGGCAACGCCATGACCATCCGCGATTTCTCCGCCTTGGTCTGGCTGATGCCCAGGCCATCCTGTTCCATCCCGCCCAGCCGCCACGCGTGATGCCGGAGCTCCAGGTACTTCGCGTCCGCCGCTGCCGCCTCGTCCTTCGCTGCCTGCCAGAGCGTGAGCGCCACCGCGTCGTCCGCCGCCACGATCCCGGCCCGGTTCAGATACGGCAGGCTCACCAAGAACCGTCCGAACAGCACCGACCGCACGCCCGCCAGCGGCAGCACGCCGACCAGTGCCCCGTCCTGTTCCGCCACGATCAGCCGAGGCCGATGCCCGAGGCCATCCCGCAGCACGCCGAGCCAAGCCGGGTCTTGCTCCATGCACGCCCCTCGGGCCTCCGGCTGCGAAGCGACGTACCCCCGGATCGCATCCGCGAAGCCGGCGTCGAGCTGTTCGACCACCCGCACCCTCACGCCGCTTGCCGCTCCCCGCCATCTTTCTCGCAGCCATCGCCGTCTTCCCGCCGTTGATTGATCAGTGCTTCGTCAAAGACCACGCTTGAGGTCGCTTTGGCCCTGTCGCCGAGCCTTGACCCCCACCCGCCGCCGCGGCTGATCACCCTGGCCGGCACGCCCGCGACCCGCTGCCCCGCCGCGACAGGCGTCCTCACCACCGCCCCGGCCGCCACCACCGCGTCCGCTCCGACGTCCGCCATCACCACCGCCCCCGCGCCGATCCAGGCCCGGGGCCCGATGACGACCCGCTCGTACCGCGGGGCGTCGCCGTGCTGGTGTGCCCCGCTCAAGACCTGCACACCGTCCGCCAGCTTCGCGTCCTGGCCCATGTCCACCAGCCCGACGGTGCAGAACCGCCCGATGTACGCCCGGTCCCCGAACGCGGCGGCCGGCTTGCTCAGCACGCTCATGAACCCGAAGTGCACGTCCACGCCGACACGCCCGCCCTCGCCGTGTTCGTCCGCCCGACAGACCGCCCGGTAGAACGCCTGCCGCGTGTAGATCCCCAGCAGCCCCGGCATCCGCGACACCCCTTCGCTGCACAGGCTGAGTGCCCGGTCGGCGTCCAGCAAGCCACTGAGCACTTGATACCGCCACACCCACGGCCGAGCCCGCAACCAGCCCATCCGCCAGCCAATGTGCTTCAGATCCATAAACCGGTTATCGGCCCGCCCCCGCGCCGCCCCGCAGCACCCTATGCAACACCCGCGCCTTCTCGGACCATGACTCCCCCACCAAACGCCTCTCTCTCGCTGCTCTCTGTTCCGGGGGCAACCCCCCTTCCGCCCGCTCCCGACACACCCGCACGAACTGCTCCGCCGTCGATACCACATCACAGCAGTCCCCCCACCCCCGCGTCGCCGGCAGGTCCCGCACCACCACCGGCTTGTACGTCGCCAGATACTCCAACAATTTCAACGGCTGCATCGCCCGCGTCACCGGCAAGTCCCGATACGGCATCACCAGCACCCGATGCCGATCCGCCAAGCCCGGAAGCTCCCCCAGAGCCACTGGCCCCATCTGATCGACACCCGAACCCATCACCCCGATCCAACCGTCTGCCGTAGGCCCCACCAGCGTGATCCGCTCGCCGCAATCGACCACCGCATCAACCCAGTCCCGATCCAACCGCTCATCCAGCAAGCCCCAAAACAAAAACCCTTCACTCGACCCGTTGCGATCGCACCGCTGCCAGTGCTTCAAGTCCACCCCATGCGTCAACAAAGCCACCGCTTGGCGTCTTGGCGTCTTGGCGTCTTGGCGTTCTACTCCTCCAACCTCCGTGCCCTCCGTGCCTCCGTGGTGCCCCACCCCCAATATCCCCTCGACCCGCGACCGCAACACCTCCGACACGCACACCACCGCATCCGCCTTCCGCACCAGTTCCGGCTCCATCCGCTCCATCACCCCGTGGTCCACCCCCGGCCACACCGAGAAATCATCCACGCAGTAGTACACCCACCGCCCCACCGCAGGAACCGCACCGATCAAGTCGGCCGTAATCGGCAGCGTCGTCAACCCCACCCGCTCCACGGTCTCATCTACCGAGACCGCCGCCTCCACCGCCCGCCGCATCGCCCGGGCATTGAACCGCCGCTGCCATCCGTTGCGAAACCCCGGATACATCCGCGGGCTCACCACCCTCAACCGCTGCCCAAACTCATCGTCACCCAACCGGCGGGGCGTCGCCCGCCGGCTATTGCCCCGCAGCGATTTCAGCCCCCGTTTGACATCGCCCCACCGCAGCCTCGGCTTCCGCATCCCGATCGTGTTGACCCACACGACCCGCTCCACCAACCCCTGCCTCAACAACTCCCGCACCAAATGCTGCGCACTCGACGGGTGCCGCCCCCAGTCGTCCGCAAAAACCACCAACTCCACAGCCCGATCCATGTCCTCATTGTCGCCCCATCCGCCCCCGATCCACCAAATTCGACCCGTCTCGGTGCCTCCGTGCCTCTGTGGTTAACCCTCCCCAAGCCGACACCCGAAGACTACAATGCCCCAGCAAGAATAAGGAGATCCCAATGGGTATCGAAGCCGCCCTCCCCGCCGAGGGCTTCATGACCACGCAGTTCCAGAAGGTCGTCAACTGGGCCCGCCGGTCCTCGGTCTGGCCCATGCCCTTCGCCACCGCCTGCTGCGGCATCGAGCTCATGGCGACCGCCAGCTCCCGCTACGACCTGGCACGCTTCGGCGCAGAAGTCATGCGCTT
>JBCDIM010000012.1:0-78374 GCA_038749105.1 Planctomycetota bacterium | reverse complement strand
GGTGGCGGACCAGGCGTTGGACATGGCGATCCTGAAAGAGGCGGCCCGCCCAAACTTGTGAACCCCGAGCGTCGACGTCGAACCGTGGAAGCGGTGCGTCGCCGTTTGGGGCACGAGCAGATGAGCGAACGCCGAGCTTGCAAGGCATTGGTTCAGCCGCGGAGCACACAGCGGTACCGGCTGAAGCAGCCGGCGAAGGACCTCCCGTTGATCGAAGCGATGCGTCGGATCGTCGATGCCCTGCCGAGGTTCGGTTGTGAGCGGGCTCATCCCGAGTGGGTGAAACAAGGCCGGTCGGTGGGCTTCGACCGTGTCCATCGTTTATGGAAGCAGGAGCACATGCAGGTTATGGCGAGGCTTCAATGAGTATAGACTCGGCCATCGCAGGATATGTTTTATGATCAAGCTGTCTTGGACCTGGTCATAGATCGCTGAGGTGGCAAATCTTGGAACCCAATACTGGATATTGCCTTTGGCAAATCGGGTTTCGGTCAAGTCCGGGTGCGTTGTGGCTTGGGGTAGGCCAAGCCCTTAGTAAACCTGATGCTGGAGAATTGCCGAGACTTATCCCGATGCCTTCGTGGGAATAGAAAGATGCCGCCCAGTCCGAGCAGTATGAGCGAAGCGGGTTCGGGAACGATCTGTCCTTCAATCTCAATCACATTGAGGAATGCGGCTCCGGTTGTTCCTGGCTTTTCCCAGATCAGATCGAGGTTGCCTTGATCGTCGGCGGTGGCCGAAAGGGTTACAACGGTGTTGGTGTTGTTTTCAGCGACGATCACTTGGGATCCACCGTTGGTGGAAAATCCTGTGGTGAACTCGTCGGCCGGAGCGTTCCCGTTGTCAGGCACACCGGCGAAGAAACGGACGGTGTACGTTTCATCGGGAATCAGATCCGTCACACGGAATGTCGCACTAGAATCAGCGTTGTTTCCCGAGAAGAAGAAGCCGTCCCAAGCGGCTTGAAAGGTGTATGGCGTGGACTCCGTCGCTAGGCGTTCGCCGCCGGTCTCGCCGATATTCACCGCGCCGACAGCGTTTTGAAAGATCAAGTCGCCACTAAACAGTGTGCCGTCGGCCAGGGCCAGACCGTTGAGCAGGATGGAGTTGTTTGGCGAGCCGGCCGTGACGGCATCTTCTCCGCCGTTTAAGCGGTTGTTGCCGTTGCCGACCGCGGCGATCGCCGCCCCACCCACCACGTTGTAAACAACCGTGGTCGCGTCAGGTGATCCTGGGGTGTCGTCGTTGAAATCGAACAAGAGGACTTCAGCCGACGCGTGGCCAGCGAGTATTAGCCCAACACCACAGGTCATCGAGACAATCAGTTTTCGGCACGGATTGAAGGGCATGACTTTCTCCAGAAAGGAATAGTCGAAAAGAAGGATCTGGCGATCAATTGGATTTAAAAGCGCTTTTATAATACACTCTGCCCGTATGGAGTCAACCCCGTCTGAGTGTTGTCAGTCTCGGACAAATGGATCGGGTGCCCCGTAGACCCAGGCGTCACACGCAAGGAGAGGTCTCTGAAATGAAACAGGTCGGCATCGCAGACCACATCACCAACCTGCTGGGCGAGTCTGGCGTGCCCAGGGCCTCGTTGAGAACACTTGCGGAGGCGTGGCGCCGCTGTTTCCGAGTGATTTCGGACAGCCTTCTGCTTCATCGCTTGGCTTCAGCAGATCGTGCGGCATTATTGGCTTGCCGGTTGCATCGTGTTCTCGGCGTGAGGGGCATTCCAAGGCGTCGTCCGGTGGACGAGCTCGCGCATCGAGAAGGGTTTGCTTAAATACGATCTGTGTCCACTCTTGAACGATCCCGTTTCCCCTGGGCCTTTTTTGGTTTTAGAGAGCAAAGAGAACTCATGCCCGTCACCTTGAAACAAGTCGCGCAGTTGGCTGGAACATCGGTCCCGGCCGCGAGCCTTGTTTTGAACCGTAAGGGTGACGGGTACTCGCGTGACACGGTGCGTCGCATCCAGCAGGCGGCCAAGGAGCTTGGCTACCGGCCCAACCACCCCGCCCGCTCTCTCGCCAAGCGGCGCACGCAGTGCATCGGCCTCGCCTACGGGAGGCCTGCCGACTACGTCGAGCGTTCGCGGATGGTCTCGGCCCTGGTCCAGGAACTCGCGCAGTTCGACTACGAGTTGATGCTCATTCCTGCAACGGGGTCCGTGGATCGGTGGGCGTACAAGCTTCACGATGGACGAGTCGATGGGGTGCTTGTGACGCACCCTATGCCGAGTGGTTTGGATCACTTCATCGAGGAGCGCAACCTGCCCGCAGTACTGATGAACCTCCGCAGCGAACGTGCGCTCGCGCAGGCGTATTTCGACGATGTCGGGGGAACCCGTGACGCCATGGACCACCTCCGATCGCTCGGGCACGAGCGGATTTCGTACTTCTCCGCACCGAAGCACGACGGCGATCACTACTCCGCGACCGATCGACGCGATACATACACGGCGGAGATGCGTGCGGCGGGCCTCGAGAGATATCTAGAGGTCGTCATATCAGAGAACGAAGACGATGCGTTTGCTCACGACATCGCGGCGCGACCGGTCTCGGAGCGACCGACAGCGGTGCTGGTTTACTGCGACCACGACACCCGTTATCTGATCCACGCGCTCAACCGGCTGGGGCTGCAGGTTCCTGCCGACATCAGCGTGGTCAGCTTCACCGAGAGCCGAAAGCCCTGGGAGAGTATTGTCGGGCTAACGGCGGTCACGACGCCATCCGACGAATTGGCTGAGCGTGCGGTTTCGCTATTGATGCAGCAGATCGACGCCCCAGGGATGCCGACACCGCCTGCCGTGGTGCTCAAAGAGGAACTGGTGCTTGGTCAGTCCTCGTCACGAAGGAGTACCGGCAATGGCAAAACAGGATCCGAGGCATCGAGCTAGGCGTATTTCGACGGCGCCGCCTGCTTTGATCACCCACTTCGGACATTTAGTTACCAGATAGCGTGACTCAGGACGCGCTACTTCCGCGGTGGACAATCACTGATGCATACCGGCCAGAGCAGCTAGGCGTGTAGCTAAGTGGTGTGGCTGGCTCGAGCAGAAGAGCTCGGTTCGTGGTGCCGTGAGGGGTCGCGTGGAGCGGGGTCGCTAGCGGTCTACTGCCCCGTTGACGTAGTTGGGGTCAAAGGCATTGCTGAACGCTGAGCCGTTCACGAACCAGCCCGAAGCCGGGCGCTCCCACTCAGCGGAGTCAGTCGGGAGTTCGGCGCTGGCTTCGGCGGCCCCGTGGCCATCGAAGAACGTGAAGTTGACGCTCTGTTCGTGGCGGGTGAACGGGAACTGGTTGAGCCAGTTGCCGAAGCTGTCGTAGACATAGAGGCCGTTGTCGAAATTGCCATCACCGCGGTCGCCGATCGCTCGGACTTCGGAGGGGCTTTGGAAGCCGTCACGGAGACGGTAGGCCTGAGTCCGATCCCACCCCGCGTTGTACATGTAACTCAGGGACGCCGATGCCGAACTGGTGGTGCCAGCCCTGAAGTCTGTTGAAACGTCGGGCGGCGTCTCGTCCTTGGGGCAGACATAGCTGCCGGTGCCCTCGAGGAACTGGCCGAGCGTTCGCAGGGCATACCACTTCGGGTCGCCGAAGCCCGAGGGGCTGTTGAACCCGGCGGGGTATCGGCCATCAAAGACATCGGCGTACATCAGCAGCGCGATACCGTTCTGCCTCGCGTTGGACAGGCAGCTGGTCTGCCTGGCGGCATCGCGGGCCGACCCGAGTGCGGGCAGGAGGATCGCGATGAGCAGGGCGATGATGGAGATCACCACGAGCAGCTCGATCAGGGTGAATGCACGCGGCTGAGGACGAGAATGAAGCATGAAGGCGACCTTTAGCTTTCGGGGCTGAGGGCTATGGGGAGGGATCGACAAGAACCGGGGGCGGGGTGAGCCGCCGTCTGGCGGGCGCAGGTGGAGTCTTCACGAGCGGCGGCGACGCCCGAGCATGGCGAGACTGCCCAGAGCCGCCAGGAGTGCCGAGCTGGGTTCGGGGATGACGGCCACGCTGCCGAGCGTGGTGCCGACGCGGATCTCATCGAAGTCGGCGCGGTTGTTGATGCCGAAGGCGGTGACCAAGTTCAGCCGGAGGAAGTCATCGTTGGTCAGGGTGGCGACGAAGGTGTTGTCGGGCGAGTGCTCGACCTTGGCGAGGTTGTTGGCGTCGAGCGAGGATTCATTGAGCACGCTGGTTTTGATGGCGTCCCAGTCGCTGGCCTCGAGGATCCACATCGTGCCTGTGTTGCTGCTGAAGGTCGGTCCATTGATGTTGGTGAACTTGCTGATGGCAAGGTAAGTGACGTCCTGCGCGATGACGGCGGGAGACGAAGCCCCCACGCCGTTGGTCGGTCCGACCGCCGCGTTGTCGGGGTTGTTGCCGCCGAAGGTCGTGACGGGGCGGCTTTGCAGCTTTTGCTGGATGCTGTCGACGGCGGTGGCGAAAGTCACGCCGGTCTCGTTGGCGAAGCTGCCGCTCTCGTCCTGGTTGAAGAGGAAGCTGACCCAGATATCGGAGCCGGAGGGCGGCGCAAAGGTGCTCGGGAGCTGGCGGCCTGCGGCAAAAGCCTCGTAGGTCGAGCCGCTGTTGTGATTGTTGACGACCTGGGCTGCGTTCCCGAGGACGGGGTAGTCGCTTAGGGTCAGGCCATTAACGACGGTAGTCGCGTTGATCGAGCCGTTACTTGGCCCGCCGGACGTCCAGGGTCGGGTCGGATCCCATTCGCCGCCGTTCTGGCCGACGAGGTTGCTCGAGACCGCGTAGTCGAAGCCTTCGTAGAAGAGCAGGCTCGCCGAGGCCGGTGGGGCAAGGGTGAGCAGCATGACGGCGATGCCGAGTACGACTTGGGGACGTGAACTGAAACGCATGGTGAAGCCTCCTTGGTGAATCGAAACGATGAATGGTTGAATACGGAAGGGTGGTCCGTGTGAGTGAATCAAGCTGGCGGGGTGTACGCCGCGATCGGTAGTGCCGACCGCCGGACCACCAGTCGTCCGGCCTGTGATATGGCTTGGCGGGGATGCTTGGGATCCGCAATCCGCTGGGTCAGCAGCTCGACGGTGGCATCGATCAGGCCGGGTGCATCGATGTCGATCGTGGTGAGTGGTGGGATGGAGAATCGGCTCTCGGGCAGGTTGTCGTGTCCCACGAGCGAGAGGTCGTGGGGCACGCGGATGCCGGCCTCGGCGAGCGCACAGAGGGCAGCGATGGCGAACTGGTCGTTGTGACACGCGACTGCGGTGGGGCGTTCGTTAGCGGGCGTGGCTTTCCAGCGTGCGGCGAACCGGCCGGCGGTTTCGTAGGCGTCTTGGCTTTCGCCGGTGTCCGGCTGCCGGACGAGCCACTCCGGGGCGAGTCGATGGCCTGCCTTCTTGAGCGCTGTCGAGAGTCCACCAAAAGTGTTCCGCTTGAATGCGAGCTCGTCGGCCGACGGGTCGAACAGGGCCGCGACCCGGGTATGGCCGAGCTCGAGCAGGTGTTCGCCCATGAGTCGGCCGTTGGCGGCGTTGTTCGCGGCCACCACATCGGTCTCGCCGACATCGCCGCCATAGACCACGGTGGGGACCTGTCCGCGCATGATGTTGCGGTGGGTATCGAGATCCTTGATTTCATAGATCGGGCCGATGATCAGGCCTTCGATCTGTTCGCTGAGCAGGCGTTGCATGTGGGCGGCTTCGGTATCGGGATCGCCGTTGCACACGCCCAGGTGCAGGAGGTAGCCACGAGCTCGCAGTGCCTTCTCGGTCTCGTCCGCGAACCGGGCCCAGAACGGATTGGAGAAATCGCGCGTCAGCAGCAGCCCGACCACGCCCGATCGGCTGCGTTTCATCATCTGGGCACCGCGGTGCGGCGTATAGCCGAGCCGATCGACAGCTTCTTGCACACGCCGCTGCATGTCTGGCGAGTAACGCGAAGCAATGCCGCGGTTCAAGATGTCCGAGACGGTCGTAACCCCGACGCCTACCTCGCTCGCCACCATCGATAGCGTGACCCTGCGGGGGCTCTTTGCGGGTTTCGTGGAGTCAGACAGTTCTGAGGGCATCTGGTGTTTCACCGGTTGGGATCATGGGGTGGTGGAGAGCAGGAGCAGGCTGTAGCCCGGCAGGTCGACGGGTTGGCCGGGTGTCCAGACAGGCGTGGGCGACCCCTCGGGCACGATGGACCGGACGGTGGTCCATGGCTGATCGCCATGGAGCGTGGCGTTGGGGTGGAGGCGGACGGATTGGCCGGCCTTGACCATCAGAAGCAAGGCCTGGCCCTCGTCGGCGTGGCGCACCGCTAGGGCCTCGACGGCGTCCGGGCGCCCGGACGCGACCGCGTGCATTGTGCCGGCAAGGTGTGGGTGCCAAAGAAACAGCTCGGCTGGGGCACGCTTGCGCCCGTCCTTCGTCAGCAGGCCATAGATGTTGTCCTGGATGTGCCAGACAAAGGCTCCGTCGGCGCCGGCCTCGGCGAGGTGCTTCACGGTTAGGGCCTGAAAGACGGCACCGATACTGTTGCCCATCCGGCGATCACGCGTCGTCCAGGTCCAGCTGACGTTGTATTCCGTGAGGTAGCCCGGCATGTCGGGGTAGCCCGCGTCGGCCAGCGCCTTCATCGTTTCAGCGGCGTGCTTGCCGAGCCTGTCGGCGGCGGCGAAGACCGAGGCGTTGTCGTCGGTGGCCCGACCCGACGCGTAGTTGTGCCATGTGAAGAAGTCGCTGTGACTCAGACCGTCGTGGGCAATGAAGCTCTCGACCCATTGCGGCTTCGGCCAAGTCAGGGCCGGCCCGCCCACGAGGACCTCGCTGTCTGCCTGACGGATCGCCTCGGCACAACGGGCGTAGAGCGACCACAGCTGTGGGAGCTTGCCGGCCTTCTCGTAGTGGCCTTCACGCTCGTTGATGACCTCGATCATCGCAACCGGATGCCCGATCTGCCGCATTACGGCGGGCAGTTCGCCGCAGAGCCGGACGAACTCGGCCTCTTTCCCTGCGGGTAGCACGGCACCGTCGTGCAGCCACTTGGGCCACCAATTGATATTGAACATGAGCTTCGTGCCGTGCAGCCCGTGTGCCGCATCGAGGTTGGCTTTCATGGCCTCGGCGTCCCAGGTCCGCGTGCTGGGGTCGGTCCACCGCTCCATCTTTTCGGCCCAGTGGATGCGGACGATCGATGGCTTGAGCGCCTGCATGAAGGCATTGAACTCGGGTTGGCCGGCGAGATCGCTTTTGATGACCGAGTAGTCATTGACTGCCCAGTGGTCGGCGGTGATGGGCCCGATCGGACGGTTCCAGTCGATGAAGAGTGAAACGTCGATCGCGGGCAAGGTCGCGTCGGGCTGCTCCGGGGGCAGGTCGGTCCCGCTGGCGGCGGCCGGCTCGGGTTGGGCGGGGATCTCGGCGGGCGCGGCCTGGTCGCCGCCTTCCGCTTTGAGGGGCTCGAAGACGACGGCATCCACCGTGACCGGGCCCTTGTTGCCACGGATCACGACGATGCCCGAGCCGAGGGTCTCGCGTGTGAATACCCCGAAGCTGCTCCAGGCCATCTCGCCGGGGGACGCCCAGACCCACGCGAGCTCTTTCTGCTTGCCGTCCACCTTCGCTTTGAGGTTGACCGGCCCGCCGGCGTGGCGGATCCAGACCTTCGCCCTGCCGGTCCAGTCACCCAGGCGGTCGGTGACCACGACGGGCTCCCAGTCGCGGTCGCTGGTGACGGCTCGCCCGCCTTCGATCTCGACCACCCGGCTGTCGCTGGGCGGTTTGGGCGATTCGGCTTCGACGCGGTGTCCACGGACCGGTTCGGCACCCGCGACTCCGGCGGACATGAACCACAGCAGCGCCGTGATCGACCGGAGCAACGCCCGCATTGGTCTGCCGGGGACTCCTGTGCGGCCGTCGCTCCGGCGTCGGGTAGCCAGAAATCCCGGTGTTTTGGCGAAAGAGCAGCAGGTCATACGCGAAAGCCTGGATGATGAGTCAAGAGATGCGGAACGTTCCGAAATATTTTACGGCTATTCTGGATTCTGTCAATCTATTGTCCAAAAATCGCCTATTTTTGGTGTTAATCTTCTGCTTTGATATAGGATCGTTCCGAAATAGGCCCGCAAAGCCCAAGACTCCGACCCGTATACAGCGATGTGCCCACGCCTCTCAGGCAAGTGCTTGCAGGACAGCCCCCATGGAATCCCCCCTGATCGTTGGCTCAGACACCTGGGTGGACTTGCGGCGTTCTGTCGAGTCGCGTGACGCCAACTGCCGGGCGTGGTTGAGCCGGGTGCGGGGCTGGACGGCAGCCGTTCCCAGCGGGAGCCGAGCCATCACGCTGCTGGACCGCGCCGAGCTGAAGCCGCTTCGACCGACACAAGACCCGCGCACCTATGTGAGCTGGGGGACCTATTTCTGGTCCAATCCGGCGACGGCGGACGGGCTCCCGCTGGTGCATCTCGATGGCGAGGTCGGTCCGGAAGTCCTGGCCTACGACCGGCCGGTCACCGAGCAGGCGTTCACCGAGATGATCTGGCTTGCGTCCCGTGCCTACCTGCGGGAGGACGATCAGGCTTTGGGGCGGCTGCGGGCGATGCTCGAGGCGTGGTTTATGGACGAGCGGACCGCGATGCGTCCCCACTTGCAGCACGCCCAGATTGTTCCAGGGACTGAGGAGGCCGAAGGCCGGCCCGTCGGAACGATCGATTTCAACTACCACATCCCGCGGCTTCTGGAGACCCTCTGCCTCGTCTGGCACCGGCTCGGCGCGTCTTGCCGAGACGGTGTCACAGCCTGGTTCCACGCCTTTCTGGACTGGCTGGTCGAGGGTGAATACGCCGACTGGCTGCAGCTGCCGGAACGCAACAACATCGGCACCTACTACGACATCCTCGTCGGCTCCATCGCGATCCACTTCGGGTGTCACGCGATCGCCAAGCAGCGCCTCACACGCTTCGTTCAGGACCGGGTCCTCCAGCAGGTGGAGCCCGACGGCTCGATGCCTGCAGAGCTTCGCCGTACTCGGAGCCTCTCCTATTGCGTGATGAACCTGACCGGCCTTATGCAGGCCGGCCTGCTCTGCGAGCATGTGGGCATCGATGTGCTCTCGCCGAAGACCGAGTCGGGGGGTCGCTTGCGCAAGACGCTTGCTGGGGTGCTCCCGGCGGTGATGGGCGAAACGCAGTGGCCTCACCAGCAGATTCATCCGGTCTGCAAGGAGGCAGCGGTGATGCTCGCCGCCTTAGCGGAAAGGTGTTTTGGCGAACAAGGGCTGCTCGAGCGCGCGACGGGCGCAGTCTGTGTATCGCGTTTCCCAGGCCTCCCGGCTGCGGAACTGATCCCGACCGACTATCTTCCCATCGGAGCGTGGCGAGGCCCATCGGAAGCCTACACGCCAGACTCACTTCCCGAGGGTTCGTGCCCTTAGATCCGATCGCTGTCGGCTCTCGACCCGACCAGATCGCCCGTCCCATGATGGTCCCCCCGTTTTGGCGAGCCCCCGTGAATACCTCAGCGCCTTGCTCGATACGCGACTGGAGATTGTCGAGGCGCGGGAGCACGAGTTTGCACCGGGCTGGCATGAGCCGGATGTCCACGTCAATGCCTCTCGGCTGATCTTCGCGCTCGAGGGCCATCTGCCTTACGTCATTGACGACACCGAGCACGCGCTCCGGGCCGGGGGGGGCCTCTTAGTCCCGACGGGGGTCCGGCGTCGTTGGCGTGTGCCGGAGGACGCGCCGTGCCGGTTGCTCTGGTTTCGCTACGCGATGCCCGAGTCGGCCGAGCCCGTGCTGCCGCACGCGCTGATCAGTCGGCGATTCGATCACGATGCCGTTTACCAGGGCGTGCGTCGGGTCATCGCCTTGTTCGCGCAGCCGACCCCGATGAGCACGCTCGCGGGGCAGGCGGAAGCCAAGGCGGTCCTTGCTCGATTCCTGATGTCTGCCAAGCCGTTGCATGGTCACAGAGCGGTGCCAACGTCAGAAACACCAGGCGATATTGCCGTGAACTACGCCGTCGCTTTTTTGAACCACCACTTCGCTCAGTCGGATGCGGTCCAGGCGATGCATCGACAGGTCGAGCTGAGCCCGGCGTATTTCCGCAAGCTCTTCAGGCGACAGATGGGGTGTTCGCCGCGCGAGTTCTTGACACGCCGGCGGATGCAAGACGCACGTTTCCGGCTGCTGTCGGGGCAGGGGAATGTGAAAAAGGTGGCCGCCGACGTCGGCTACAACGACCCGCTCTACTTTTCCAAGCTTTACACCCGGCATTGGGGGCACGCACCCTCTGAAGACGATCGCCGACGCTGGTGATCCGAACGGGCCTGGAAGTGCGCGTTATCTCCATGTCATGGCGCGTCGCAGCCATAGACGTGCCCCTGCTAATTGGCATCATTTACCTGTGTATCCCACGGCGCTCTATGGCGTCTTTTCTCTATCTCACCAGGAGGCCTCATGAATCGTTCGCTCTTCACCATCACCGCGGCTTGCCTCGCTCTGCCGCTCAGCCAAGCGTCCGCCGCTCTTCTGATCGACTTCGGATCCACCGGCTACTCCGGGACTGACTCTCCTGGGCATGAAGACGGCAACGCCACCGGCACCGTGTGGAATACCGTCAGTGGCGATGTCGCAGCCGGGGGGCTGGTCGATCAGGACGGCAGTGTCCTGACCGGTGTCGCGTTGGACTTCGGCGTCGGGGCCGTGGCTGGTATCAACTACGCCAACAGTGTCCGGACGGACACACGAGATCACAGCGATTACCCGCTCTGGGATTCGGGGCTAGGCGAAGACCACATCTTCCGTGATGTCTCTGCCGAAGGCCCCGCGATCGCCCTCGGCGTGACCGGTCTGCAGCCCGGCGTCTACGACTTCTACCTGACCTCGTTCCGCGGCGACAACGCGGCCAACGCCTCACGGGATTACGACGTCTACACCACCACCTCGACCATCGCGGTGACCGACTTCTCCGGTGACTTCCTGGACGAGATCGTCAACGATAATGAAACGACGGTCACCAACTGGATTGCCGGAGACAACTATGCCACCGGTCAATTCACCATCACCGCCGCGGGCGAGGGGTTCTATATCGCGGTCGACTCCCCTGGTCTGGCCGGTGAGACGAACTCGCCCTTCATCGGCATCATGTCTGGCCTCGAGATCGTGCCTGTCCCGATCCCCGAGCCCTCGTCCGCCGCGCTGCTGACGCTCGGCGTCGGCCTGCTCGTCTTGCGTGGGAAGAAGACCTCGTGAGTAGCGCATCCATCGTCAGCGCAGCGGTCGATCTCGGCCGCGGCAGCGCCTTCGTTCAACGAGCCAATCAGCTCGCAAGCCTCGTCGCGTGCTGGACGTTCAACGAGCCGTCGGGCACGCCACGCCGTGCCGTTGCGGGCGTCGATACGTTCGACCTCCTCGAAGTGGGCGGCGAAGTTCCTCGGGTCGGCGATGCGCCGATCGGCGGACACGCCGTCCGCTTCGATTCCGGTTCGCACCTTCAGATCGCCCACGAGCGTACGGGCGCGCTGAACATCGCGGGGCCCAACGCCGCGTTATCGATCTTTGCCGTGGTACGGATCGACTCGTACGACCTGCGCGGCGGGACGGTTGCCGGGATGTGGAACGAGGGCCTCGGTAGAGGGGATGACTCGGGTGCGCGTCAGTACGCGCTGCTGCTCGATATGCCCTGGTACGGCGGCCCCAAACGGGTGACCCCCCATATCTCTAGCGAGGGTGGCGCTACTCGACGCGGTGACGGATCGATGCTCCCGTGGTGTGCCGACTACGCCGCCACGCGTGATCCGTACCCCGTCGGGAGGTGGTGTTCGGTGGGGATGACCTATGACGGCGACTACATCTCTGCCTACCTGGATGGGGTTGTCGAGCCTTGGGCGCACGGCGCAGACACGCCCAGCCGTGATGACCGGTACTTCACGCAGGAAGGGCCAGCCGGAGCCGATCGCGGGATGAACCCCTACTACCACGGCCGCGGCGTCTTTCGCTACGACCCCGCAAGGCACGCCGACAGCAAGCCGGCCGGCGCGTCCCCGTTTGTTGTCGGCGCGCGTGAGGTCCGTGGTCAAGCCGGCAGCGAGCCGCTGGCAGGCGACCTGGCAGCTTTGGCGGTCTTCGGCCAGGCGTTGAGTGCTGACGAGATGCTCGCGTTGCATGTTGCGGCCATCGAAGGCGCATGACAATGGCGATCGATCCAGGCGTCGTCTACGCAACTTGTGTGTGGTCCCTGGTTACGCACGTTCTGGGGCAGCATCGGTCTTAGAACAAGCGGCTCAGGCCATCCAGTTTGCTGGGCCGAGCACCGCCGCGAGGAGGAAGCCGGCGCCGGCGAGGTAGAGCACCAGGACCAGCGGGATCACCCAGCGGACCCAGACAGTCCACGGCACGCGAGACACGCCGAGCACACCCATCAGCACGGCCGAGGTCGGCACGATCAGGTTGGTGAAGCCGTCGCCGAACTGAAAGGCCAGCACACCGACTTGCCGGTTGAGCCCGACCAGGTCGCAGAGCGGAGTGACGATGGGCATGGTCATCGCGGCCTGCCCGGAGCCGGACGGCACAAAGAAGTTGAGCACCGCCTGCACCCCCATGAGCACGATGGCCGCGGCGGCCGGCGGTAACGCCTCGAGCGGCGTAGCCAACGCGTGCAGGATGGTGTCGAGCACCAGCCCCTGCTGCAGCACGAGGACGACGCCGGCAGACAACGCGATAATGAGGCAGGGCTCGACCATCATCTCGGTGCCCTTCACTAACTGCTTGGTGAGCTCGGCTGGGCGGAATCCGTGGAGGACGCCGCAGGCCACACCGGCGACGGCGAAGAGGGCGGCCATCTCGTTGATGTACCAGTCGAGCCGGGCCACCCCGTACCCGGTGAGGAAGACCGAGCCAAACGCGATGAAGACGACCAGGGCTTGGCGGAGCTCGAGCTTGGCGGGGCCGCCGGCGTCGGACTCGGCCAGCTGTTCGCGGATGCGTTGATCGATAACGTAGGTCGGTGAGCGGGTCGGATCACGCTTGACGCGCTGTGCCCACCAAACCGTAAAGAGGATGCCCAGCAGCGTGCACGCCGACCAGGCCACGACCCTGAAGTTCAGCCCGGAGAGGTAGGGGAGTTCTGCGATGCCTTGGGCGATCCCAACGGTAAAGGGGTTGAAGAACGCGCTGCCGAAGCCGACCTGCGAGGCCATGTAACACATCGCGACGCCGGTAATGGTGTCGTGCCCGAGCCGGACAGCAAGTGGGATCGTGATCAGGACGATGGCGATGGTGGTTTCGCCGAGCCCGAAGACGGCACCGCCGAAGCTGAACAGGGCGAAAGATGTGGGGATGACCGCCCAGCGGAGCCCGAGGCGGTCGATGCCGAGGACGGCCCACTGGAGGCCGGCATCGATCGCGCCGGTGCCGAGGATGACGCCGAAGGCCCCGCCCAGCAAGAGCACGAAGCCGATGATCTGTGCACGTTGAACGAAGCCCTCGATGGGAGCTAAGGCGGTGGCCTCTGCCGTGCCGAGTGCGCGCGATCTGATGCCGTCGGATTCCTCGGGGTCAACGCGTTGATACGACCCAGGGATGACCGCGTTGCGGGTCAGGCCACCCTTGGGCACGAGGATCTCTTGGCCCGGAGTGAGTCCGGTGAGCCGGGCAGAGGCGTCCGTTGCCGGGCGGAGTTCGCCGATCGATTCGGGGTCCCCACCCGTGGCCGAGATGATGGTCTCGAGGGTGTCGTTGGGCTGAACGGTGTAGCGGACCAGCTCGGGGAAGCGTTTCTCTTCACGCTGGTATTCACCCTGCGGCAGGACCACCGCGGCGATCGCGGCCGCGAGCAGGATGCTTACAAGGATGACCAGCGCGGGCGGCATCGCCAGGTGGCGCGAGGGCTTGAGCGGTTCGTTCGGCTTAGCGTTCATGAGTGGGTCGGTGCGTCGTCTTTGACCGGGTCAGCCAGACTCGGCAGGGGGGTCGGGTGTGTCCGGTGGGGTATCGGTTGGGGCGGCGTCTGGTGCGAGTCCGCTGGGGTCGCGGTAGAGCCCGGCGTGGCGTTGCTCCCAGTCTTCACACCAGGTACGGAAGCTGTCGTAGACCCCGCCGGCCGTGCCGGTGTGGCCGGTCATCTCGAGCATGAGGCGGACAAGGTTGCCCCAGTCGCTCACATCGACGGTTTCGGCGTCGAGCGCGCCCGTCGCCGGGTTGAAGTTGTGGTAGTTGCCCAGCGGGATGCATACCGCACCGGCGCGGCCGGTCCAGGCCTGAAAGACGCTGGACTCGCACGTCCCGCCATCCATGAGCCGGCGTTGGTAGTTGAAGTCGCGGTGGCGTTCGGCGAGGCCCTGGGCGCAGCGGTCAACCCACGCGCAGACTTCGGGGTCGAACACGCCGTGCCGATCGCCGACGCGTGCGATGGGGCCCGAGCCAAGGGGCGTCAGCGGCAGGGCCTTGCTCGCTTCGACACTGACGACCAGCTCGGGGCGGGCTGCTTCCGGTGCGGAGGCTTCGGGTCCGAAGTGCTGCCGGCAGTAGCGAATGGCCCCAAAGAAGCCGCCTTCTTCGCAGCGGGTGAACAGGCAGGTCACGGGCCGACGCAGCTCGGCTCGGTTAAAGCTGTCCATCAGGCAGACGAGCGCGGCGACGCCGGCGACGTCGTCGATCGCGCCGCCGCTGAGCCGGCCATTGAAATGGGTGGGCTCGGGCAGGCTCCACATCCCGATGGACCCGGGCTCGACCGGCTCGTCGACACGCACATCGACCTGGGCTACATCGCCAGCGGGGTTGTAGCTGACCACGCGGTCAATCGTGCCGGTCACCCGCTTGCCACCGATGCGTGCGCGGGACGCATCGAGGCCCGGCCCGCTCAGATCGGGTTCGATCGACGAGAGCGGCCGACCGCCGGTCCAGAACGTCACCGGAGCCCCGACGAACAGCTCCTCCGGGAACCGGCCCATCCAGTGAGCCCGCAGCAGGCCGTCGTCCGCCGGCGCGTTATCCGACGGGCCGAGCGCCCAGAACCCGACGTGGTCCATATGGGCCGTGAAGAGCAGGCGTCGGAGGCCGGGGTCGGCGTCGTCGGGGACGAAGTCGACGATGAGGTTGCCGGCATCATCGAGTCGGACCGGCAGGCCGCGGTTCCGGGCGAACTGCCAGACCCAGAGCATGATGTTCTGCTCGTGGAACGGGGCGGTGGGTAGCCGGAGTAGTTCGGTGGCGAACTTGATCCAGCGGGTGGGCGGGGTGAAGCGGTTGCGTTTGCGCAGGCTCGCGGGCTGGACCCGCTCGCCCGGCCGGAAGTCCGCGGTGTTCTGCCGGTTCAGGGCCTGGGGTTCCATGTCAGTCATGGTAAGGGGGTCGTCTGGTCAGCCCGTTGTACGGGCAGCCACGACCGAGTCCGCGACGGACATGGATCAATAATCCCAGACCGGCAGGCCACCGGTCGGGGCCGCGATGCCGACCTGGGTGATCGGGTCGCCGCGTTGGCCGTCCATGTTGACCATGCCGTCGAGATAGGCCTCGACCTCTTCCCGGCCGGAGGGCAGAAACTCGACATGGCCGTCCATGTAGCCGAAGTGCGAGCCCTCTTCGCCGTGGTTGTCAGAAACCCCATTGGCGACATCGGAGATACCGAAAAAGTCTGTGTCGCGCGCGTCGTTCTCGCCGATGATCATCACCGCCGAAGGCTGTTCGACCCAGGTGTCGAGCTTGAGTCGGAACTGTCGGTCTAAAGGTTCGGCACGGATATCGTCCAGACGATCATCAATCTCGGTGTTGTCGAGACCATCAAATGAATTCCAGTACTTGGCAGTCAGGCGATCGGTCTGATCGACGGTCCCGGTGCGGTAAACCCCGAAATCGGCATAGGGGTAGATGTCGTAGCTGTGACCACCGGTCGAGTCCGCAGCTCCGTCACCAGCGTTGGTGTACAGGTCGCGCAGCGGGAGGTACTCGGTGCCGAGTCCTGGGATCCGGACCTGGGTCCCGACGAAGGGGGTTGACCGGCCATCGGAGCGGGCGTGCGAAACGGCGGGGTCGCGTTTGATGACGTTTTCAGTCGAGGGACAGATCGCGGCTTCCCAGGTACTGCCGATGTAGCCATCATAGAACTGGCCGTTGCGGTAAAGCGGGAACAGGTGGCCGATGTTGTTGCCCTCGACCTCATCGGCCACCGGGAAACCTACACGATCGGCTTGTTCTTCGGCCAAGAACAGTGAGGCTTGCAGCAACGAGCGGATGTTCGCGGCGCACTGGATCTTCCGGCCAGACTCGCGGGCGGCGCCGAGCACGGGCAGGAGGATGCCGATGAGTAGGGCGATGATGGAGATCACGACGAGCAGTTCGATCAGCGTGAACGCGCGGGCGTAACGGCGGGCGGGAGGGGTAAGTGGCGTCATGGCGAAAGGGTCCTGGCGGCTGAGGAGGCATCTCCTGGTTCAGGGCTCGGCAGCAGGCGAGCGATGGGTAAGGGGGCCCCCGGCTGGGCAAGGCGTTGAAACTCGGGCCATTGGTAGAGCCCGAAGAGCATGCGGGGTTCGAGCAGGAGGATGGCCCGGCGGGCGTCGACCGCGTCGAGCTCGTCCAGGCGGACCACGAGCGACCCGGTCGGGAAGGTGGTCTGGGCGGCGGCAAGCGGGCGGGTGATCTGTCGGCCGGCGTACCGGTGATAGACCTGGTCAAAGGTGTCTTCGATCCGTGTGAGCTCGACGCGCTCGGCGTAGAGCGTTTCGGGCTGCTCCAGGCTGGTGTAGGCCAAGCCATGGACTTCGAGTACCCGGGCGTAAGGCTCGGCGGCCTCGGCATCGATCACGTAGCCCGCCGGCGTGGCGACGGCCGACTTCACCACACGGTCGTGGGCGAACGCGGTGGTCTGGAGCACGCGGGCCTGCCCGGTCTTAGCGTCGATCACCCGCAGCGGTGTGACACGCGCCGACGTGTTGGCCCACATCGCGTTGGTGGCGATGGCCGGCGGAAGCGGGGCCGACCGCATCCGCTCGGACATGTCTCGGCAGGCACTCAGCCAACGCTCGGCGAGCAGCGTATCGAGGAGCTTGCGATATGCGGCGACCCGTTGGGGTAGGTCCGCGAGCGGGTCGTCGGCCTGGCGGTGGATGCCCGACTCGATAATGAAGCTCATCGCGCCGTATGCTCCGAAGCCGTTGCGGGCGTCGTCGGGATCGAGGGTCGAATAGCGCAGCTCACCATCACCACCGGGCCCGGGGAAGCCCCCGACGTAGTACCGGCAGGCGTTGTGCCCCGCGTTACGCAACCGTTCGGCTGCCGCTTCGCTAAGCCGAACGCCTAGCGCGTAGGCGGGCTCGGGATAGATGTTGAGGTTGGCTGTATCGAGCATGATCAGCGGCCACTCGGTGTAGCCGTGGGCGGCGTAGTCGGAAGAGTCGCGTGAGAACTCATGGCAATCGACCACTAGGTGCGGCCGAAGCGCACGGACCAACCGATGCAGTGCCTGGGTTTCAGGCTGACTGAGCAAGGCGTGGTCTCGGTTGAGGTCGGCATCGTTTGCGTTGTGGCGCTTGTCGACCTCTGCGCCGTCCGGGTTGGCCCGCGGCACGATCCAAAGCTCGACCCCCGCGGGCAGTGTGGCGTGTTCGGCCGCAAGGTCGTCCATCAGGTCGAGCAAGGCCTCGGTCCCGGCGGGCTCGTCTCCGTGCTGCTGGCCGATCAGTAGCAGACGCAGCGCATCGCCCTGCTCGGCCTCGTCCGCGGGCTCGGATGCGATACGCACCGCCTGGATCATCCGGCCTTCCACGCTCTTGCCGATCACGCCCCAGCCCACATGGTCCGCCTCGGACGCCGCGATCAACCGCTGCTGAAGCTCGTCATTGCTCGTCAATGGATTCGCAGCCATTGGGCCGGTTACGAACAACACGATCCAGGCAGCCATCACGGTCGCGCGTCGGCAAGCACCGAGCAGTTGTGCATATCGGGATGGGGTGGCGGATGGGTGCATGGCTGCGGGATCGATCAGTTCTGCTCGGCAAGCTGCTTGCGTCGCTCGGCGATGCGTTCCTTGAGGTTGTCACGCGGGGTGATGTCGAGACGGACGTTGACCGCGGTCAGGGCAGGGGGGTGACCGGGTGCGGCGGCGTGGAAGCGGGTTTCGGCGTCCGTGGTCATCTGGAAGTCGAACGTGCCGTCGGAGCTGGTCACGGGCTGGCTGGGGTTGAGCGCGAGCGCTCGCAGCATGTGCTGGATGACGTAGGGGTCCCAGACGCTGTGGAACGCCAGGCTAGGCAGGCCTGGAGCGGTCACGGGGTCGATCGCGACGCGGTGCGACGCCGGCGTGATCGCGCCGGTCTTGAGGTCGAACCCATCACCATCGCTGAGCAGGCTGACGCGGATGTTGCTCCAGCGGTGGTTGCTATGCATGGCGTCTTTGAGATCGATGAGCGTGACCGCCTCGTCACCGACCGCTGTGGCGGACAGTGTGTCGAGCTCGACCGCGAGGGCGCGGTTTTCACTGATGCCGATCCCGAAGCGTTCGCCGTGATGTCCGGTTGCGACAAGCAGTCGGCCAAAGCGTCCGCGTCGGAGGAAGTGCTGGTCGACCAGGCCGAGCGGCAGAAGGGCCATGCCCTGGCCGTAGCCGACGCCGGGTACGTCGTAGCCCTTGTTCGCCCCCAGCAGCATGGCGTCTCGGCTTGATCCGCCGGTGATCATGTGCCGGCTCATCATGGCTGCGCCGGCCGACGTCCCGCCGATCGTTCCGCCGCGCTTCAGGATACCGAGCACCGCGTGGTAGCTCGGCGTGTCGCCGGTCTCGGGCCGCATCGCGTTGGTGATCCGGCTCTGGTCGCCCCCGGTGAACCACAACGCGCCGCACTCCGCGAGCCGCTTAGCCATCGCTCGCGTCCCCGCCTCAGCCGGGCGGTTGTTGGTCAGCTTGGTGTCGAAGATCCGCGCCGGCTTGGTGGTGTACTGCTGGATGTCCTGCACGGTCAGCGGGCCCGACCGCTCGGGCACGCCCGAAGCCAAAGGTACAACGCCTACCTTGGCCGACTCATCAACACCTTGTAGAAACGACCGGTAGATCGCTTCGTGCTCGGGGTCCAACGCCCCGCCGACGATAACCAGCCGTCCGGACCTCGCGGGGTCTTCATGCTCCGCCTGTGCTGCTAACCCGGTCAGCAGGCACGCCAGTGCCACCAGCACGATGCACCATCGCAATGAACAAGACATCGTCACCGAGCATCTCCTTCCGCGTCTCCAGCGGCGTCGAACAGCAGGCCCGCCTGTCGGTCTGAAAGGTCCTCGAACCACGCGGTATCCCTGCCGGCCGCGTCATCGGGCGTAGGGCTCTCAAGGGTCAAGGCGATCAGCAGCCGGACCAGACCGGCAAAATCGCGGGCATGGATCGCTTCGCGCTCGAAGCCGCCCGGCCGTGTCCCGGCGTTGTGGTTGTGGTAGTTCGCCAAGGGCAGGCAGAGTGCGCCCGACCGGCCGAGATACCGCTGAAATACCGACGACTCGCAGGTCCCGCCGCTCATGAGCTTCCGCTGATAGGCGAACCCCGGCGTCGACTCCGCCAACCGCTGGGCGGTGCGGGTCAGCTGATCCGTCGTGGCGGGATCGAAGACGTTGCGGCGATCGCCCACCCGCACCACGACGCCATCGCCCAGCGGCGCGTCAGCCGAAGCCATCGACATCTCCACACCCACGACCTGTGCCGTGCCCGCCAAACCCTGCGCCACGCGGTCTCGGCAAAACTCCGTGCACCCCACAAACCCCGCTTCTTCAGCGCGCGTGAAGAGCAACGTCACCGGGCGATTCGGCATCGGCCCGCCGGTTTGCCGTGCTTCGACATACGACTGCATGACACAGACCAGAGACGCCACACCCGCCACGTCGTCCACGGCGGTTGCCCGGAGAAATTCGCCATCCAACTCGGCCGGCGGCAGCGACCACTGCCCGATCGAACCTGGCTCCACATCGTCCTCTACCTCCAGCTCGACGCGGGCCCAGTCCCCCTCGCCCTCGTAGGCCTGCACCTCACGAACCCGCCCTTCGATCGGTGTGCCCGCCAAGGCAAAGCCCGCCCCGGCGTCTAGCGAACCGTCGCCGTCGCTCTGCGGCAGACTCAAGAGCGAGCTCGGCTGACCGCCGCTGTAGAACCGTACGGGCGCACCGGCGAAGAGCTCGCACGGCACCCGGCCTACCCAAGACGCCAGCAGGCGGCCTGGGCCGATCATCCGCTGCGCCCAAAACCCGGGGTGATCCATGTGGGCGGTCAGCACCAACGGCAGCACCTGCGTCGAAGCGCCCTCCGCATGGAGTTCCACCCGCACATTGCCAAACCGATCCACGCAGTAATCGAGCCCCAACTGATCGGCTTCCTCAAGCACAGCCGTGATGACGTTCTGTTCGTGGAACGGGGCCGTCGGCTCCGCCAAGAGTCGCAGGGCAGTGCCTAGCCAGGCCTGAGGCACTGCCTCGGTGTTTGCAGATCCCGCTGCGGCTATTGCTCCGCTCGACACCACCACGGGGCCGCCCAGCGGAGGCAGTTTGGACGCAGACGCCGGGGCGGACGTTCCGCCGGGGGCGTCCAGGCGTGTTGTAGAAGGAGTGCGGTTCAAAGCGGCCATTCAGTAGGAGTCGGGGTCATCACCCGCCAGTTCGGCAATGCTTCTCGCATGCCAAACCGCAGGGCTTATTAGCTGTGTGGGGGCGTCTCGTGGTCGAGTCAATAGGCGACCCATTCCGGGTCGCCCGCTCGCGGTGGCTGGCATGTCTGACACAAGCAGACAAACCGCAGCCTTCAACCGAGAGATGCGTTCGATCAGGCTTCAACCCAGAACGGGTCAGCCGTCTTTTCTGGAGGGAGCAAGGACAATTTTCTCCGTGCCAAACGCATCGGCACTAACGATGGAGAAATCCTTGCACCGCCGAAACTATCGACTGCCGATTGATCCGTCAAGGATAAATCGCAGTGCCTCATTTTCGACCGCCAATTTATCTGTCTGCCCACTTTTTGTGTTGACACGCGGCGTGATCCGGGTATTTTCGCAGTGTCGCGTCCTGCGACACGAGAAAAGATCCCGCGTTCTGCGGGTGATCACCCCCTAGTTGGCATGTCATCTGTGACTTGGCCTGGACGTCAGTCCCGGCAATAGGTTGCTGATTTTCCGAATCGCTTCGCGGTTCCCCGCCAACCCTAATCAACCAACCCCCGAAAGCGGGTCTGCTTGACACCGCCGCCTGCCGTGTCACCCCCACCCCTCCAGCTGGAGAAAGCCCCATGCTCCGCCTCAAACCACTCGCCACACTCACCGCCGGTCTATGCGCTGCCACGTTCGCTGCCCCGCCCAACGCGCTTGCCAACACCCTGCCCTTTACCGAGACCTTTACCGATGGCTTCGACGGCGACGCCTGGGTCGATGACACCACCGACCCCGGCTACGACTTCGCCCCCAACCTCGCTACCGACACCTACGACGTCACCCTCATCAACGGCTCCCGCTCCTACTCCACTGTGGGCACCACCGGTATCCCCACCGACGTCGGCACCGTTATCACCACCTCAGTCGAGTTCACCCTGACCGACGCGAACACGTCCACGACCCGGCTTGGCTTTGTCCTGCTGGCTGACTCCGACAATATCGAAGGGCCCGGCTCAGACCCCAACTCAATCATCGCCTACATCAGTGAGCCCGGCGGTGCCGTGCCCCCTGTTTTCGTCATCCGTGACCTCGAAACCTTTAATGCGGACATTGGCCCTGATTTTACGACCCTCGATCAGGCCCTTACGGATGAGAGCTACCTCCTCGAAGCCGTGACCACTATCGTCGATGGCGGTGTAGAAACCACGATGACGCTGACCAATCTCACCACCCTGGAAAGCGAAACAGCCGACCTCGCCATCGCTGCTGCGATTCCGACCGGCGGCTTCGTCGGGCTCCACACCGACAAGAACAGCAGCGGCCCCGCCTCGACCATCGCCTTCGACAATTACAGCGTCAGCGTCTCGGTCATCCCCGAGCCAACCTCCGCGCTGCTCTTCACCGCAGGACTGTCCCTCGTTATCCGACGTCGGCGCCACTCGGCCTGATCGATCTATATCAACCAACCCTCAAACCCCTTAATCCCCTGCCGACCCTTCACACCCTGGAGAAACACCACCGTGAGCCTTATCAACCCAAACACTATTACCGCGGCTCTATTCGCTGCCGCAACCGGCACCAACGCCCTCGCGGCCAACCCCGTCCCCTTCACTGAAACCTTTACCGACGGGTTCGATGGTGAGCCATTCGTCACGGATGCCGTCGGCGTGACCTTTACCACGAATGCCACCAGCGATCAGCTCGACGTAGTCTTGGTCGACGATATCCGGTCGTACGCCACCGTTGAAACGTCTGGCATCTCCAGCAATATTGGCACCACGGTTACCACCAGTGTCGATTTCGAGCTCAACGATCCCGACCAGTTCACCACGCGTGTCGGCTTTGTACTATTCGGCACCTCTTCGGGCATCGAAACCCCCGACTTCTCTGAAGCCTATGTCGCCTCTGTCCGCGACCCCAGCGGCTTCTTTCCCGTCGACTTCCAGCTGATCGAAAATATCTCCGGTGTCGGTCCGGACAGCGACGACTTCTCTGACCCGCTGGTCAATGGCCTTAACGACGGGGTTTACAACCTCACTGCCGTTGCCACCATCCTTGCTAGTGAGCTGGAAGTCGAGATGACCGTCACCCAGCTCAATAATCTCGCACTGACCGAGACTTTCACGCTCTCGGTCCCCACCGTCGGAATCCCCGAGGGGGATTTCTTTGGGCTCTATGTCGACAGTGAGGACAGCACCGGCTTCACAACACCTGAGATCACCTTCGATAATTTTGCGATCTCCACCGTCGCCGGCCCGGACCCTATCCCAGAGCCCGCTTCCGCCTTGCTGTTTGCCGCTGGCCTTGGGCTCCTTTCGCGCCGTCGCGCGAACCGCCGTGCTTGACTCGCTCGTAGAAGTCGTAGACGGCAAAAAGATCCGGTCTCGCCGGTGAGCATACCCCGCTCGACCGACGTCCTCCGCCCACCGCGGAGCCCCCAATATCTCTACACCCTCGCACGCCCGGTCGAAAGACCGAGCGTGTTTTTTTATGGCCCCAAACCATCACATCCCAACGCGAGACCCGCAGCCCGAACTTGCCTGTCGGCTGACTCCAGCTGAGGTGTCCGTACTGAATCAACGCCTCGCCCGCACCCTTACCGACCTAGCCAACCTCAACAGCGGGAGTCACAACCCGGCCGGCATTGAACGCGTCGCCGAACAGGCCGTCGCTCTGCTCCTACCCCTCGCCGACACGGTCACCCGTGTTCCCGTGCCACCCCGCACCGTTATTCATAACGACGGCCAACCCATCACGGAACGCGTCCCACCCGCCGTCCGCGCCGTCCGCCGACCCGATCACTCACGGCGTGTCCTGCTCAATATCCACCTCGACACGGTCTACGGGCCGGACCACCCATTCCAAGCCGTCAAACGCACCGACGCCAACACCCTCCACGGCCCCGGCGTCGCCGACGCCAAGGGCGGACTCCTCGTCCTCCTCGCCGGGCTTGACCTCTTCGAGCAACACCCCGACGCCGACCAACTTGGCTGGGAAGTCCTGCTGACCACCGACGAAGAGGTCGGCTCCGAGTCATCCCTCGAACTGCTGCGTGAATCCGCCGAACGCTCGATGGCTGGCCTCGTCTACGAGCCCACACTCTCCAACGGCAACCTCATCGACGCACGTCCCGGCTCTGCCAACTACACGATTGTCGTTCGCGGCAAGTCAGCCCATGCCGGACGCGACTTCGATCTGGGGCGCAACGCCGTCTCCGCCCTCTGCCACATCTTTACCGAGCTGGACCAACTCACCACCACTGACCGACGTGTCCGCTGCAACCTAGGGCAACTGATCGGCGGCGGCCCGGTCAATGTGATCCCTGACTTCGCGCTCGGCCGCTTCAACATCCGCGTCGCCGACCCAATCCTTCAACAACACGTTATCGAATCTATAGAACACCTCACCCAACACACCCGTGATCGTTTCGGTGTCGAGATCCAACTCCACGGCCACTTTCAGAACCCTCCCAAACTGCGCAATCCGGCGACTGACCAACTCATCCGCCTCGCGCAAGAGGCCGGCCACGCGTTCGGCCTACATCTAGACACCCACCCGGCTGGAGGCGTCTGCGACGGCAACAAGCTCGCTGGCTTTGGCCTGCCCACCCTCGACACCCTCGGCCCACGCGGCGGCGCCATCCACAGCCCCGATGAATACCTCCTCATCGACAGCCTTGCCGAACGCGCCCAACTCACAGCCCAACTCCTGCTCCGACTCGCCCGCCTCGAGCAACCGCTCCCCCGTATCCCCCACACGGAGACCGTGTTATGACCGCGACACCCACCGTCCCGTTCCAAGCCCCGGCCATTACCGCCGCCCAGCGTCTTGCCGACGACCCGCGGGTCGTTGCCGCGCATGCTCAACTCCTCGCCGCCCAACACGACGCCGCCCAATCTCTCACTGAGCCCAGACCGGCGCTGCCCGAAAGAACCACCTCCTACGAGCGCACGCTTGAACGCTTCGGCCAAGCCCGTGGCGGCAACCTCTTCTACCCCTACCTCGGCTCCGGACTCGGGCATGGCCCCCTCGTCGAGCTCGACGACGGCTCGGTCAAGTACGACCTCATCACCGGTATCGGTGTCCACTTCTTCGGGCACTCCCACCCGGGTCTCACCGAGGCCTGCCTCCATGCCGCGCTGGCCGACACCGTCATGCAGGGCAACCTCCAGCAGAACACCGACACCGCCCAACTCGTCGACCAACTACTCAACCTCGCCAATCGGGATCAAACCAACACGCCTTTCGCCCACGCCTTCCTCACCTCCAGCGGCGCGATGGCTAACGAAAACGCACTGAAGCTCGCCTTTCAACACCATCACCCCGCCGCCCGCGTCCTCACCCTCTCCCGCTGCTTCTGCGGACGCACCCTCGCCCTCTCGCAGATCACCGACAAACCTGCCTACCGCCAGGGCCTGCCCCGCACTCTTGAGGTTGACTACCTCCCCGGGTTCCGTGCCGACGATCCTGATGCCGGCACCCCTCACGCCCTGAGCACCATGCGCCGCCTACTCCGCCGATACCCCGGCCAGCACGCCGTCCTCAAGCTCGAACTCGTCGCCGGCGAAGGCGGCTTCTACCCCGCCACCGCCCAGCACCTCCGCGCCCTGATGCAAGAGGCCAAGGCCCACGGCCTCGCCGTGATGGTCGACGAGATCCAGACCTTCGGCAGAACCCTCCAGCCCTTTGCCTTCCAACACTTCGGGCTCGGCGACCTCGTCGATCTCGTGACCGTTGGCAAGCTTTCTCAGGTCTGCGCCACACTCTTCAAGCCCGAATACAAGCCTAAGCCCGGCCTGCTCAGCCAGACCTTCACCGCCTCCGCCACCGCGATCGCCGCTGCCCGTTACACCCTCGACCAACTCGCCCAAGGCGACCTCTACGGCGACGACGGACGAATCGCCCAGGTCCACCGACACTTTGTCGAACATTTCAACGTCATTCAACGCGAACACCCTGACCGCTTAGAGGGCCCGTTCGGCCTCGGCGGCATGATCGCCTGCACCCCCTTTGGCGGTGACCCCACCCGAGTCCGTGCTTTTCTTCACCGTCTCTTCGAGCTCGGCGTTATTGCTTTCCTCGCCGGCGGCGGCCCCGACCCCGTCACGCAACCGACCCGCCTGCGTTTCCTGCCCCCGGTCCCCGTCCTCACCGATGCTCATATCGACGCCGTCGCCGACCTGCTCCGCCAGGCACTCAACGACGTCGCCCAGCAACCCACCAAGGACCCGCAATGAATTACACGCTCCGTGAGTCCAGACCCAGCGACGCCCCAGCGCTCGTACAGCTCGCCAAGCTCACTGGCTTTGGCTTTACTACGCTCACGCCCGACCGTGAGCGCATCGACAAACGCCTCGCCGAGTCCGAAGCCGGCGACGCCCCGCTCCTGGTCATGCACCACATCCCAAGCGGACAGCTCGTCGGCACCGCCGGGCTCGTCACCCGTGTGGGTGATGCCGACCAGGCGCTGCCGTTCTATACCTACCGCGTCGAACACGCCGTCCGCCAAAGCAAGACCCTTGGCATCCGCCACGACCTCACCACCCTCCACCTCCACCAAGACTTCAACGGCCCCACCGAGGTCGGCACCCTCTTCCTCAACCCCGAGCACCGGGGCCAAGGCCGCGGCCGAGCCCTCTCGCTCTCCCGCTTCATGCTCCTCGCACTGCGTCCCGAGCGCTTCTCCAATCAAGTTATCGCCGAGCTCCGCGGCGTCGTCGATTCCCACGGTCATTCGCCCTTTTGGGAAGCCGTGGGCCGACACTTCTTCGGGCTCGCCTACCCCCAGGCCGACGAACTCTCCTACCGCGACAAGCGCTTCATCGCCGAGCTCCTGCCCGACACGCCCATCAGCACGAAGCTCCTTCCCCCCGCCGCTCAGCGCGTCATCGGCAAGGTCCACCCCGATTCGCAAGGTGCGCTAAGACTGCTCGAATCCGAGGGCTTTCATCCTGCCAATATGGTCGACATTTTCGACGCCGGGCCTTGCTACCGCTGCGACCGCGACGCGATCCGCACCATCCGCCAAGCCCGCCCTCTGCATGTCGAACTCACCGACACCAGCCCGTCCAGCAACGCTGACTTGCAATGCCTAGCGACCGACCACGACGGCTTCCGTTGCCTTGCCGGCCCGTACCCCATCACGCCCGACGCAATTCTTCTCCCGCCCATCGACGCCGCGTTCCTCCGACTCGACGCCGGCGACGCTGTGCTGGCCTCACCACTGAGCAGCACCGCCACGCCGCTGCACGCCGCTGTCCGTGTCACCACCTAACCGAGCCTGCCATGACCACCGCGACCCCAACCCTCCTGCAATCACGCGAGCCCCTCACCGGCCGCGTCGTCTTTGAGTCTGCCGTGACCCCGCCGGACGAGGTCCCAGGCATCATCGAACGCGCCCACAACGCCCTACGCGATTGGTCTAGTCGCCCATACGCCGAACGCCTCGCCATCGCCCACCGCTTCGCTGACCTTGCCCGTGATCGCATGTCACAGCTCGCCCATCGCATCACCCAAGAGACCGGTAAGCCGCCTTGGGAATCGGCAGGCGAAGCCAAGCTCATCCCCGCCAAGGTCGAGGCCATGGTTAAGGCGTACGACACACGCCTCGCCGAAAACCCCATCCCCGTCGGCACCGCAGCGGGCCACAACGCTCACCGCCCGCTTGGCGTCATCGCGATCCTTGGCCCGTTCAACTTCCCCGCCCACCTGCCCAACGGCCAGATCGTGCCCGCGCTCCTCGCCGGCAACACCGTCGTCTTCAAGCCCAGCGAACTCACCCCCGGCACCGCCGACCTCCTCGCGGCCTGCTGGGCCGACGCCGGCTTGCCTTCGGATGTCTTCCAGGTGATTCAAGGCGATCGCGCTACCGGGCAAGCCCTCGTCGATGCCAACATCAACGCCCTGTTCTTCACCGGCAGCGATGCCGCCGGCCGCGCCATCCATCGCTCCCTCGCCGGCCGCCCCGACGTCCTGCTCGCCCTTGAGATGGGCGGCAACAACCCCATCGTCGCCCACCGTGTGAGCGACCCGCAGCGCGCGGCCGAACTGATCGCCGTCTCCGCCTTTGTCACCGCCGGGCAGCGTTGCACCTGTGCACGCCGACTCATCCTCACCGACGACGCCGAAGCCGACCGCATCGTCGATGCATTACTCGAGCTGACCCGCAGCCTCCGCGTTGGCCCGCCCGATGCCGTTCCTGAGCCGTTTATGGGCCCGGTTATCCACGCCGCCGCGGGCCAGCGTGTCCTCGACGCGCAGGCCCAATGGCTCGACCGTGGCGCGACGCCCGTCCTCGAAGCCCGACCCCTCGAAGGCCACACGGCGTTGCTCTCACCCGGCATCCTCGACACGACCCACGTCCCGCAAGAACCCGAACAAGACGACGCTGAGGTCTTCGGCCCGTTACTCCGCGTGATCCGCACGCCCTCGCTCGACCACGCCATCGAAGAAGCCAACCGCACGCGCTTCGGGCTCGCCGCCAGCCTCCTTTCCGATGAACCCAATGCCTTTACCACCTTCCAAGCACAAGCCCGTGCCGGCATCCTCAACCACAACCTCCCCACCACCGGTGCCAGCGGCCTGTTGCCGTTCGGTGGCCTCGGCAACTCCGGCAATCACCGCCCAATGGGCTTCCACGCCATCGACCACTGCGTCACGCCCGTCGCCATCGTCGATGCCCCCGCGATGCAACCGAGCACCATGCCGTTGAGGTCCACCACATGACACTTAAACAAGCCGCAATCGAACTCAACCTCGACGGTCTCGTCGGACCGACCCACAACTACGCCGGGCTCGCCCCCGGGAACCTGGCCTCCGCCCACAACCGACACGCGGTCTCTCACCCCAAAGCCGCCGCTCTCGAAGGCCTCGCCAAGATGCGTCTGCTCCTGGACCTTGGCATCCCGCAGGGGTTCCTACCACCGCCACCGCGCCCCAACCTCGACCTCCTACGCCAGCTCGGCTTTAGCGGCTCCGACGCTGCGGTTCTTCGCAGTGCGTTCCGCCAAGCCCCCGAACTGCTCTCCACGGCGTCCTCCGCCGCCGCGATGTGGACCGCCAACGCCGCCACCGTCTGCCCCTCTGCCGATAGCGGCGACCGCAAGGTCCACTTCACCCCTGCGAATCTCATCGCCAGCCCGCACCGTGCCCAGGAGTCCACGTCGACCGCCCAAACCCTAAAGCAAGTCTTCGCCGACCCCAACCACTTCGTTCACCACGCTGCCCTGCCCGCCGCCATCGGTCTCGGCGATGAGGGTGCCGCTAACCACACCCGCTTCTGCACTGGCTTCGGCGAGCCTGGCGTCCAGCTGTTCGTCTACGGCCAACCCAATACGACTCCGCAGCCCACAAGCAAATTCCTGCCTCGGCAGACGGAAACCGCCAGCCGGGCGGTCGCCCGCCTCCACCAGCTTGATCCCGATCGTGTTGTTTTCGTCCAACAGCACCCGACCGCCATTGATGCGGGCGTCTTTCATCACGACGTCATCGGCGTTGGACACCGCGACCTGCTCCTTGTCCATGAGGCCGCTTTTGCTAACCGTGAGCTTGCGCTGTGCCACATCCGTGACCGCGTACCCACCCTGAAGCTTGTCGAGGTTACGCAAGACGATCTATCACTCGAAGACGCGGTCAGCACCTACCTATTCAACAGCCAGGTCGTTACGACGCCCACAGGTGACACCGTGCTCGTTGCTCACCAAGCCTGCGCCCAACACGCCGGAGTCCGGATGCTCCTCGACCAATGCGTTGCAAAAGGCCATCTGGATGCGGTCCACTTCATCGATGTCCAGCAGTCGATGCGTAACGGTGGTGGGCCCGCCTGCCTCCGACTCCGCGTGGAACTCGAGGCCGATGAGCTCGCCGCGGTCAGCACCGGCTACCTGCTCGATGCATCCAAGCTGGAATGGCTCACCCGGTGGGTTGAACGCTACTATCCGGACCATCTGACACCCAGTGCGCTCACCAGTCCAGGGTTGCTATACAGAGACCATGAGGCGAGGGCTGAACTTGATGCGCAGCTCCACTTGGATTCGTTCCCCGATGATGCGTGAATGCTTGGGTGCAGTGGCAGCCAAATTTGCTTAGCGCACGCGTCGCCTGGCGTGCTTCGGATTCGAATCAAGCGTTTTCTGATTGGGCTTAATATCAGATTATCTCCTGTTGTTGCTTGACTGAAGAAGACTCACGCACTTCTATAGTCGAAACAAGATGCTTATAATCCATAATGGTTGTGTTTTATGGGCAACGTGCATCTCAATATGATGATCTTTTATATTTCCTGCACTAGTTCCCGCATCTGAGATAGTTCTTTTCTGTATTTTTGGTAATTTCAGCACACTGATCATAAGCGTGGTGCATCGAAAAATCGCATCAGCCTGCTCTGCGTAAACGAGGTCTAGATTCTGGGTGGAATAGCAAGTCTAAGGCGGCTAATCGGTAATAGATTCATATTCTTTTGAATGAGTGTCGCGTGCACTGAAGGTCGGTCAAACCAAGTCATTCAGTGGAATAGAGAATGAGCTTGCTTGCTTCAAAAGGCCGTGGCGCAAGCCAGTGTGAATAAGTACAGTAATCGACGGAGTGCGGAGGATGAACGATGGCGACGCGTCGCTCGAAGGGGTCGTGGCCCGCAACTCCAGCTTTGTGATCCTAGACCTGTCTGAAGAACCACCGGTTCTGGTCTAGTCCATGTCAAAGTTCGAATTCGACTGGGAGTCTGAGTGGTGCGAGGAGCCAGATTGGTCTGCGTGGATGACCGTCGAAGTAGCGTATGCTGCCCGCTAATGCAGATACCCGCGGCTAGCGGGGTCGCTTGTCGATCGTGTCCCAAACGCTTTTTGGATTTGATATGCCCAGCCCATCGCTTTCTCTTTCACAGCCTGCGGCGGACCTTTTGTCGTCCATGAGCTTCCATAACACGCCCGAGCTCGCAGAGCTGCCCGGGCACGGCCCCAACGGCCTGGTCCGGCTACCCGAGCAGCTCCGTGATCAGCTCAATAACCGCGCCCGCTTCATCAGTATGGATTCGGTCGGCTGCGAGGTCCGTTTCGTTTGTGAGTCGGCCAATATTGATGTGTTTATCTCTACCACCAAGCCCGAGTTTGGCGATCAGTCCGAGATCAGGATCTTCCGGGGCAACATCGAGGTCGCCCGCCACCTGCAAGCTCCCGGTACCGTCCAGCACTACCGCCTAGGGGATCCCCCGAACTTTAAGCTCGTCGATCGCGGCAAGCTGCAGCAAGGCGGATTCGCCGACATTGTCTATCGCGTCTGCTTCAACCGTGGTGGCACCGCACACCTCCATGGCATCGTCACCTTCGGCTATCCGATCCGGCCACCCAAGCCCGAAGAGCTGCCCCGCGTCAAGTGGCTTGCCTATGGCTCCTCGATCACTAATTCCTCGCTCGACGGCTACCCGCACACCGCCGCCCGGCTGCTGAAGCTCGACGTTCAGAACAAGGGGCTAAGCGGTTCGTGTCATTGTGAGCCTGAGATAGCGGACTGGCTTGCGGAGCAGGCCGAGTGGGACCTGATCACCTGTGAGATGGGTATCAACATGCGTGGCGGCTTCTCTGCCGAAGAGTTCGAGAAGCGTGTTACATACCTGCTGACTCGGCTCACGGACGCCCACCCCGACAAGCCGGTCATTGCGATTGATGTGTTCCCAAACTTTTATACAGAGGGTTGGGTCAATAAGGAGCACCACGCCCACCCCGACGCACAGCGTGAACGCGACTACATACGGATCGTCGGAGAAGTTGTTGCCGCACTGGATCACCCGAACCTGCACCACATTCCCGGTAACGAGATCGTCGACGACTTCACCTATCTTGGCGGCGACCTCCTGCACCCTGGCGAATACGGGCAGATGATGATGGGTGCACGCCTTGCAGAGAAACTGCGGCCGATCGTGCAGACGCTTTGACCCCGTGGGCGATTGCTTGACGCATCGCAAGGGCGTGTTCGGGCTTTAGTGGTCCGGCGGTAAGGATGGCGTTGGCGCGAACAGATCGCCGCGCCCGACGAATGTGGGATGGAGGGTGATCGTGCAGGCGGGGACCGGCTTCTGTGGTTCGGGTGGTGACAGGCGGAGTCGAATCCGGTCGGCGACGGCGATGGCGATAGCGTCCCAGGGCAGGGCGATGGTGCTAAGCGCCAATCGGCTGGCGACGGGGGCGTCGTCGTGCCCGATGATCAAGGGTGTCGGATCGCCGGTGTTGCGTTGAACCAGTAGCAGGCCCTCGGCGAGTCGGTCGTTCGCGGCGAACACGGCGGCGGGTGTCTTGGTCAAGACTCGGTCGGCGACGCGTCTTCCGGCATCGCGGTACCAGCTGTCGGCATGGATCACGGTGGCCCGGCTGCGCGAACGGAAACCCGCGATGCGTTCGTCGCTGCGCCGATCCCCGCGCGGCCCCGCGAGGATGACGCGGCGGCCTTTGGGAAGGACCTTCTGGATCACATCGGCCGCGAGCGCGCCGCCAGCGAAGTCGTCGGCACCCACGCAGTCGATCTGCGAACCGCCCCATCCGTGCCGAGGCCGATCGTTGACCAAGACCGCCGGCCGTGCCTCGGCAACGCAGCGGTCGGCCAGCTCGGGCTGATCCCAGATGATCGGCAGCTCGTCGTCGGCCAGCCGATCGGCGCCGTCGTAGAGCACTCGGGTTCCGTGGCCTTGCTGGGTGAGGGTTTCGGTGAGTGCGACGCGGAGCTTGCCGCCGAAGCCGTGCGCGTTCTCTGCCCGAGGGTGTAAGCGCAGCGTGGGCCGGCGGACGCGTACTGTTGAGCCCGCCAGGTAGGTGCCGCTCCGCCCGCGACGCTCGACGAGCCCTTCGTCGGCCAGTACGGCCAACAGACGGTCGGCGGTCTGGTAGCACACCCCGAATCGTGTGGCGACTTGCCGAGCACTGAAGAAGCGCTCCCCGGGTAGGCGGAGCGGGTTCGCCGCTCGCTGTCGGAGCGCTGCTTCAACGGTCTGGACGCGAACGGTTCGAGCCATATCAAAACATATCAGTTTTTTTGCTGATATGGATGACTGATTTGATTTCTGCGATAGATTTCGCATCATGGCTCACGCTCTCGACCCGCGTCAACCTCTTGCCAACCGCGCCATCGTCATCATCGGAGGCACTACTGGCCTTGGGCTTTCTGCCGCGAAGGCGTGCATGCATGCGGGTGCCTCGGTTGTGGTGATGGGCCGGTCGGTGGAATCGGTGGAGCGAGCGTTGGCTGAGTTGCAAGCGATCGGGAGCGCGGTGGCCCTGAGCGGGGACGCCTGTGAAGGCGAGTCGGCGGAGCGGGCGATTGCGGTGTGTGTCGAGGCGTTCGGGCGGTTCGATGGGCTGTATCACGTGGCCGGAGGCAGCGGTCGGCGGTTTGGTGATGGCCCGTTGCATGAGGTGACCGACGAGGGGATCGACGTGACGCTGTCGCTGAACCTCTCGTCGATGATCAAGAGCAATCGGGCGGCGGTGCAGGCCTGGCAACAGGGCCACGCGGGACGGTCATCACGCGGCGCAGTGTTGAACATGGGCAGCGTGCTGGGGAAGTCGCCGTCACCCCGGTTCTTCGCCACCCACGTCTACGCGGCGACGAAGAGCGCCGCGATCGGTTTCACCAAGAGCTGCGCGGCGTATTACGCGGCGGATAACATCCGCTTCAACGTGATCGCCCCGGCATTGGTCGAGACCCCGATGGCTCAGCGGGCTGCGACCGACCCGACGATCCAGGAGTTTGTGTCCCGCAAGCAGCCGCTCGATGGTGGCCGGGTGGGCAGACCCGAAGACCTCGATGCGGCGGTGGTGTACCTGCTCAGCGAGGGCGCGGCCTGCGTGACCGGCCAGGTGTTGTGTGTGGACGGCGGGTGGTGCGTCAGTGAAGGGCTGCCGGCAGAAGAGGGCCAATCATGACCGAGGCCATCGGTATCGACATAGGTGGCACGCGCATCAAGGCGTTGGCGGTGGGTGTTGACGGAGCGTTGGGGGAATCGTTGCGTCGGCCGACGGTGGATGACCCGGGCGGTCTGGTGGACGCGGTGCGGGAGATCCTTGAGGTCTTGGGTGAGCCCAGTGTGCCAGTGGGCATCGCGGCTCCGGGTTTAGCGGCGAAGGACCACCGGAGTATCGCGTGGATGCGTGGCCGGATGGAAGCGCTGGAAGGGTTGGACTGGTCGGAGGCGTTGGGCCGTCCGGTGCAGGTGCTCAATGATGCCCATGCCGCGACGCTTGCGGAGGCGTGGTGCGGCGCAGCGAGTGGTCGGCAGGACGTGGTCATGCTGACGCTGGGCACCGGTGTGGGCGGTGGGCTGTTGCTGGGTGGCAAGCTGGTGACCGGCGGGTCGGGTCGCGCGGGCCACCTCGGGCACATCACGATCGACCAGAGCGGGCCGGCCGACATCGTAGGCACGCCGGGCAGCCTGGAAGACCTGGTGGGCGATCACACGGTGCAGGCCCGGACCGGTTTTGCATCGACGCGTGAGCTGGTGGAAGCGGTGGGAGCCGGTGACGAGGCGGCGGCGGCTCATTGGCACAACACGATCCACGCACTGGCCTGCGGGGTGGCGGGATTGATCAACGCGTTTGACCCGGAAGCGGTGGTGCTCGGCGGCGGGATTGCCACGGCGGATGAGGCGTTGTTTGTCCCCTTACGAGAAGCGATGGACACGCTGGAATGGCGGCCGTTTGAACGGGCGGTGCCGCTGCTTCCCGCGGCGCTGGGCGACGTGGCGGGGGCGGTGGGGGCGGGTCGGTTTGCTTGGTTACATACCCAACAGGAGAACGGATCATGACCCCGGCGGAAACCTTCATTCACCACAGCCGAGGGCTGATGGACGCGGTCGGCGAACAGCTCGGAGCGATCGAGCAGGCTGCCGATCGGTTTGCGCAGACGATCCTGGCGGGTCGGATGGTGCACGTCTTCGGCAGCGGCCACAGCCGGATCATGGTCGAAGAGATGTGGCCGCGCTACGGCTCGTTCCCGGGCTTCAACCCGATGGTGGAGCTCTCCCTGAGCTTCCATCACCCCGTGGTGGGAAGCAACGGTCAACGCCAGGCGATGTTCCTCGAGAACGTGCCCGGCTTCGCAGACCGTATCCTCCGCAACTACGACTTCTCCGATCAGGACTCGGCCTTCGTCATCAGCAGCAGCGGCTGCAACGTCGTGCCGATCGAGATCGCGGAAGGGTTCCAGAAGCGGGGCATCTTCACGGTGGCTCTGGTGTCGCAGGCCCACAGCGATGCGAGCACGAGTAAGCGGGACGATGGCAAGAAGCTGACCGACTTCGCGGACCTGGTCTTGGACACGGGCGCCCCGGTCGGTGACGCGATGGTCAGCCTGGACGGGCTGGATCAGCCGGTTGCCCCGGGCAGCACGGTGGGGGGGTGCCTGATCGTGAATTGCATCAAAGCCGAGGTCGCGCGGCGTCTGATCGACGGGGGGCAGCCGCCCAAGGCGCTGGCGGCCGGTGCCATCCTGGGTTCTGACCGTGCGGCCGAGGTATTTGAGGCGGCGTATGACGAGCACGCCCACCGGCTAGCTCGGCTGTTCGCCAATGTCGGGCCGGAGGACTAAGCCATGAAGATCGGGATCATGGACGAGGTTGTTCGCGGGGCGTTTGGAGAGAGTTTTACCGGTGCGGCGAGACCGCTGGAAGCGTGTTTTGCCGGCGCGGCGAGTCTCGGGGTCCAGGGCATCGAGATCAACGTACAGCTCGAGCGGTTGAAGCGTGACCTGCCGGGGTTTTTGCGGGAGGTCTCGGCTTTGCGGGATCACCACGGGCTTGCGGTGCCGTCGCTGGTCATGGGGGAGCACAACAACGGCGGCCTCGCGACGTGGTGGTGTGACCCGAACGAGAAGGCCGACGAGGTGCTGCTGACGGTGCAGGCGTGTGCGGAACTGGGGGCGCCGGTGTTGTTGCTGCCGTTCTTTTTCTTTAATGAACCCAAGGGGGCCTCACACCGTGCAGCGGTTGCGGAGCGGCTGCAACCGCTCTGCCGCAAGGCGCACGACGTGGGTGTCACCATCGCGTTTGAGGGGGTGACACCGGCCGAGCATGTCGTCGAGATGGCGGAGACGGCCGGGCCGGGGTTTGGCGTGTACTTCGACCCGGCGAACACGGCGTGGTGCGACCGCGATCCGGCTGAAGAGGCCCGCACGTTCGGCTCGCTGATCGTGCAGGCTCACGCGAAGGACGCAGCCACGTTCACCGGTGATGCTTCCTTGGGACAAGGCAAGGTCGATCACGCCGCTTGTGCCGAGGCGTACAGAGCCATCGGGTTTGACGGCTGGGTCGTGCTGGAGACGCCCGGTGGCGAGAGTATGCCGGATGATCTCGCTCTGGCGCGGAAGGTTTACGGGGGTGCCGAATGAGTCTCGAGCTGGATGCCAAGACGATCGCGGAGGCCGACGTGGTGGTGGTCGGCGCGGGGTCGGCCGGCTGCTGTGCGGCGATCGCGGCGGCGGAGGCGGGGCGGTCCGTCGTATTGATCGAACGCTACGGCTTTGCCGGCGGCACGAGCACGCAGGTGCTCGACACGTTCTATGGCTTCTTCACCCCCGGCGACGCCCCGCGGAAGGTGGTCGGCGGCGTGCCCGACCGTGTGGTCGATGCGCTGGATGCAACGGATGATGTGTTCCTCCGGCCCAATACCTACGGGGCGGGTACGGGTGTCACTTACAACCCCGAGCGTCTCAAGTGGGTCTGGGACCAGATGCTGGCGGCGGCAGGGGTCCGCGTGCTGCTACACGCCTGGCTGTGCGATGTCGAGACATCGTCGGATGGGCGGATCACGGCAGTCATCGTGCACACCAAGCGAGGCTTCCTTCGGGTGAAGGGTCGGCGGTTCATTGATTCGAGCGGTGATGCCGACCTGTGTCATCTCGCCGACGTGCCGTACGAGAAGGCGGGCGAGCTGGACCCCGCGCAGACGATGACGACGACGTTCCGGATGAGCAACGTCGATCTGGATCGGTACGCGGCGGAGGGCGGGAAGAAGATGCTGATGGAGCGGATGGCGACGGCGGTGGACGAGGGCCGGCACGCGCTGCCGCGGAAGAAGGGCAGCGCGCACGCGATGGTGCAGGAGGGCTGCATCGCGACGGTCGCGGTTCGTGTGGCCGATGCGGACCCGACCGACCCCGAGGCGTTGACCGCCGCGGAGATCGAGGGCCGACGCCAGGCGTTCATCTACGAGGATTTTTTACGCAACATGGTCCCGGGCTATGAGCACGCGAAGATCATCGGGCTCGGCCACCACATCGGCGTGCGGGAGACACGGCGGGTCTACGGCGAGTATCGGCTCACCCGTGAAGACTGCCTCTCGGGCAAGCTGTTCAACGATCAGGTGCTGCTCTGCGGGGCCCCGATCGAAGACCACCGCATGGGCGGGAACGGCGAAGAGGAGACGGCCTGGGCGTATGTCGAACAGGGCGGGGTGTATGGCGTGCCTTACGGGACGCTGGTGCCGAAGGGCCGAGATGAGCTGTGGGTGGTGGGGCGGTGTTTCAGCGCGACGCACGACGCGCACGCGTCCTGCCGGAGCATGGGGCAGACGATGAGCATGGGGCAGGCCGCGGGCCTTGCGGCGGCGTATTCGCTGGAAGCCGATACGAGTGCCAAGAGTTTAGAGGTGGGCAAGCTGCAGGAGCGCCTTGATGCGTTAGATGCCGTCCTCGAGCCACCGACGAAGATCGCCGAGACGGCGGCGGACGCGTGGCGGCACCACCACCGGCGACGGGAGCTGATGTGAACGGCAACGCGCCTTTCATCCGAACCGTGATGGGTGACGTGCCCGCCGACCCGGCAACGCTCGGGAAGTGCGATGCGCACGAGCACCTGATTATCGACCACCCGTTCATCGCGGACCGGTTCGCCGACTTCTTGCTCGATAACGTGGATGCGGCTTGTGTGGACCTTGAGGCATTCAAGCGGTCGGGCGGCGGCTGGGTGGTCGACACGATGCCGGGCGGCTGCGGGCGCAGTGTTCCGAAGCTGCGGGAGATCACAGCCAAGACCGGCGTGCACGTCGTGGCTCCGACGGGCCTGCACCTGCCGATCTACTACGCCGAGGACAACCCGATCCTGCAGGAAAACCGCGAAGCCCTCGCCGAACGATTCCGGCGGGAGATCACGGTTGGGGTCGAAGAGTGCCCCGACGACACGAAGGCGGGCGTAATCAAGGTCGCCGGCGGGCGGGATCGTTTAACCGACCATCAGGCGGAGGCGTTTACCGCCGCGGGGCAGGTTGCGGCCGAGACGGGCTGCCCGGTGATCACCCACACCGAGGCGGGCACCGCGGGGCTGGAGCAGGTGGATCGGCTGGTCGGAGCCGGGGCGCTGCCCGAGCAGATCGTGCTCAGTCACACCGACGCCAAGCCCGAGTCGGCCTATCACCGCGAGCTGCTGCAGGCCGGTGTCACGCTCGAATACGACCAGCACTTCCGCAGCCTGGCGAAGACCGGAACCTGCCCGACCCTCGACCTCATCGTTGCGTTGATCGGCGACTTCCCCAACCAGATCACGGTGGGCATGGACCTCGCCCGGCGGAGTTACTGGCACGGGCGCGGCGGCACGCCCGGACTCGCGTGGTTGGTCACCGGACTGTCCGAGCGGCTGCGGGTGGCCGGCGTCACCGACACCGACCTCGATCGGATTTTCTCTCGTAACCCAGCCCGTGCTTTTGCGTTCGCACAGTCGGCAGTCCCTGCCTCGGAGTAATCACTATGACACGCGTTGTCGGCACCCAGATGTACACCTGGCACCAGTACCGTGACCGGGAAGGGCGGGCGCTCACGGATACTCTTGGCGAGGCGTTCGATGAGGCGATCGAAGCGGGCCTGACCGCGTGGGAGCACTCGGCCAGCACGTCGGAGCAGGCGGTGGAGCTGAAGCAGCTCGCGGATGAAAAAAGCCTTGCCATGCCGTCGCTCTACACCGGCTCGCGGCTGCACGAGGCCGAGACACTCGACACCGAGCTCGACCGGATCGACGCGTTGGCCGAGGCGTGCGGCGGGGTCGGCATCCATCTCTTGACGACCAATCCTGACCCCATCTCATGGTCGACCGAAGAGGACAAGAGCGATGCGCAGCTGCGCACGCAGGCCGGGGCGCTCGCCGAGCTGGTGCAGCGGTGCACGGCGCACGGCGTCACGCTGGCGTACCACGTCCACGCGCCCGAGTTCCGGGCCGGCGCGCGTGAGTTCCACCACATGCTGCTCGCGGTGCCCGAGTTGAAGATGTGTCTGGATACGCACTGGTTATTCCAGGGCTGCGGCTACAGCAACGTCGCCCTGCAGGACCTGATGGACTGCTACGGCGAACGCACGGTCAGCCTGCACCTCCGACAGAGCGTGGGCCACGTCTGGTCGCAGACGATGGGCGACGGAGACCTTGACTACACCGCGGTGTTTGAACGCCTCACTGCTCAGGGCTTCGACGGCCCGATCTTCCTGGAGTGTGCGCTTGCCGACGAGACCGACGTCTCGCTTGGCGTTGTGGAGGCCCACCGTGTCTCCGCCCAATGGGTGCATGATCACTTCCCGTGATCAACCCCCCACGTTTTTGTTTCGCGTCTCCAATGCTCGAAAGGAAAAACCATGGCCCGCCACCGTATTGTCGGTATCAACTTCGATCACATGCACATGGGCGATCTGCTGCGGCTGGTCGTTGCTCATCCGGACGCCGAGGTCGTCGGTGTCTGGCACCACGAGCCGGACACGCCGCGCGAGGTGCTCGGCCGGCTGGGTCTGGACGAGTCGCTGATCTTTGAGGATTGGCGGGCGTGCATGGAGCAGACGTCGCCGACTGTTGCCATCGTCTGCGCCTCGACCGGGGGGCACGGCGAGTGGGCGTGCAAGGTGGCCGAGTACGGGGTGGATGTGCTGGTGGAGAAGCCGTTCGCCGCCAACCTCGCCGACGCCGACGCGATGACCGAGGCGGTGCACAGCAAGGGCAAGCGGCTGGCGATCAACTGGCCGTTGGCGTGGTATCCGCCGCACCGGACCGCCAAGCGTCTGGTGGACGAAGGCCTGATCGGCGAGCTGCGCAGCGTGACCTACTACGACGGCAACCGCGGACCCGCGCGGCACAAGATGGACAAGGTCGAGACCGTCGTCGAGGACAGCCCCGAAGCCAAGAACAAGCTCTGGTGGTATCAGAAAGACCAGTCCGGCGGCTCGCTCCAGGACTACCTCGGCTATGGCACGACGCTCGGGACCTGGTACCACGACGGCAAGAAGCCCCTCGAAGTCACCTGCATGGTCGACGAACCGGCGGGCCTGGAGGTCGATGAGCACAGCGTGACGGTCGCCCGCTACGCATCCGGCTTGTCGAAGTTTGAGACCCGCTGGGGCACCTTCACGGACCCGTGGTCGCACCAGCCCCAGCCCCGCTGCGGCTTCGTGCTCTGCGGCTCGGCCGGCACCATCAGCAGCTACGACTACCAGGAGACCATCCACGTCCAGACCCAGGACCGCCCCGAGGGGTACGACATCGCGGTGGATCCGCTGGTGCACCCCTACACCGACGGCGTGAACTACTTCCTGGACTGCATCGATAACGACCGGCCCATCGAGGGCCCGCTGTCGCCCGAGATCTGCCGCATCGGCCAGCAGATCGTCGATACCGCAGCCCGCAGCGCCGCCGAGAAGAAGACCCTCCCGCTGCTTGACTGACACCCGTCCCGAACACCCCTGATCCGATTGGAACCGAGATGCCCGAGACCGACTACGAACTGTCCGGCCAAGGCCCCGCCGAAACGGTGGCCGCTCCCGAGCTGCCTTACCGTCCCCCCGTCCCGAAGTCGTACCGGCCCCGCATTGGGCTGATCGGCTGCGGTGGGATCTCCGAGTCCCACCTCAAGGCTTATGTCAGTCAGGGCTGGGACGTCGTGGCCTTCTGCGACCTTAGTGAGGAGGCGGCGGTGAAGCGGCGGGACGCGTTCTATCCGGAGGCCGAGGTCTATACCGACTGGGCGGAGCTGCTCAAGCGGGACGACATCGACGTGATCGATGCGGCGCTGCACCCCGCGGTGCGTGCCCGGGCGATCGAAGACGCGCTCAATGCGGGCAAGCACGTGCTTAGCCAGAAGCCGTTCGCAATCGACATCGACACCGCCAAGCGGTTGGTCGATCTGGCGGACCAGCGCGGCCTCAAGCTCGCGGTTAACCAAAACGGACGCTGGGCCCCGCACGTCGCTTACGCCCGTGCCGCCGTGGAACAGGGTGTGCTCGGCGAGCTTTCTTCGATCGATCTGTCCGTGCACTGGGACCACAACTGGATCGTCGGGACCGCCTTCGACGCGATCCCGCAGATCATCCTGTTTGACTTTGCCGTCCACTGGTTCGACATGGTCCGCTGTTACGCCGCGGACCGCCCGATCACCCGGGCGATTGCCGCCGATGTGATGCTCAAAGGGCAGAAGGCCCGCCCGCCGCTGGGGGCCCACATCATGCTGCAGGCCGACGGGCTGTTCGCAACGCTCGCTTTCAACGCCAACGCGCCCGTGGGCGGGGTGGACCGCACGCTTGTCGTCGGCAGCAAGGGCATACTCGAGAGCACGGGCCCTTCCCTGGGTGAGCAGACGGTCAGCGTCCAGCTGGCCGAGGGCAAGTCGACCCCCGACCTCCAGGGCACCTGGTTCTCCGAGGGCTTCATCGGGACGATGGGTGAGCTGTTGTGTGCGATCGAAGAAGACCGTGAACCCGGCAACAGCGGCGCCCACAACCTCCACTCGCTGGAGATCACCTACGCCACGATGGCGTCGGCGGCCAAGGGCGGCCAGCCGGTGGACGTCGGCAGCGTGAGTTCGATCGACCCCTCGTGGCTGACCTACGACTAATGCTTGCGGCGCACCTCATCGGGGCGGGCGCTAGCTGTCGGGTGTGATCCGCACGACCCGGCCAGCGTTGACGTACTCTGAGACGAGCAGCGCACCATCGGCGGCGATCGCCGCGTCGTGGGGCCGGATGAACCCCTCGGGCGGCGGCTGGGCCTCCAGCGCCTCCGCGTGTTCTTTGCCCTGCCACGTATCGCCGAGGTGGCCGATCAGCCGGTCGTCCGCGTCGATCAGGGTGACTCGGCCGTAGAAGTCTGGCACGACGAGGAGCCCGTCCAGCTCGACGAACGTGCGCGGCCGACGCGTCTCGACCTCGAGGAAGCCGCGGTGCTCGCCGGTGAGCGAGACGTAGTTCATGCGCGTGGCGATGTTCTCGGCCACGAGCAGCTCGGGCTCGCCCCGACGCTCGGTGTAGTGGATGCCGTGCGGGTGGGCGAAGTGTGCGTTGCCCGTGCCCGGCCCGCCGAACGCGTCGAGCCACTGCCCGTCGGCGGTGAAGCGGTGGATCAGATAGGACCCGTAGCCGTCGCTGAGGAAGACTTCACCCTCGGGGGTGACCGCGACGTTGGTCGGCTCGTAGGGCAGGTGCGGCCGATCGTTGTAGAAGGCCGGCCGCTCGACGTGCCAGATGAGCTGGCCGTCGAGGGTGGTCTTGAACAGCCCGCGTTTCAGGTCGGTGATGTAGACACAGTCGGGGTTCTGCTCCGGGAACAGGCGGATGCCGTGACCCGAACCGGCGAAGGCGTCGCCCCAGGAGCGGAGGAAGCGTCCGTCGGCGTCGAAGACGCAGACCGCATCGCGGCACGGGCTCGTCTCATGCACCGTGTGCAGGACATACACCTTGCCTTGTGGGTCGACCTCGATCCCGTGGGTGATGCCGAGCCGGATATGCGGGGGCACGTCGAGCCAGTCGGTGCGCCAGCGGGGCTGGGCGTCGGGCTCGAAGAGTCGGGTGAGCTGATCATGGTGTGGGCTGCCTTCCATCGGGGTTAGTCAGGCTCGATTGCGGTGCGCGGGCCCACGGAGAAGCGGGGGCTCTCGACCAGCAGCTTCTGCTCGCCGCTCTCGACATCGAGGTAGCGGACATCGCTGCGGTGGAACTGCAGGGCGTAGGCAACCCGCGGCTGATCCGTGGTGTTCGGGCCCGAGCCGTGCACGGTCCAGCGGGTGAACGCGACCGCGTCGCCGGCCCGCATCCGGATCGGCAGGCAGGTCATCGGGTCGACCTCGAGCTGCTGGTGCTGGTCGCCGTCATCGCTGGACTTCGAGGTCAGCTGCCCGTCGACGTGGCTCCGGGGCACGATCTGCAGACACCCGTTCTCGGGGGACATATCCACCAGCGCAACCCAGATGTTGATAGAGCCCATCGCCGGCTCGTGCTGGGTGTAGTTGTTGTCCTGGTGGAAGTGGAACTGCCCGCCGCCGCCGCCGGACTTCACGGCCGAGAACGGCAGGTAGCGGTGGGCGTCGCCCTGGATCAATTGGCCGGCGACCTTCTTGATTGCTTCGCCGTTGATCAGCTCATCCAACGCCGACCCTTCGAGGTATTGCGACGACTGGCGGAGCTTGTCCGCGGCGCTGCTGGCGTGCCCCAGGTCGTGGGCGGTGAGCCCGAGTTGCTTGTCCATGATCTCCAAAACTTCGTTGCGTAGGGCCTCGACCGCCTCGGCCGGGATCAGGCCACCCAGGTAGAGGTAACCCTCATCTTGGTAAAATTTGACCTCCGAATCGGTGAGGTCTAGGGCGTTGACGAGTCCGGTGGGCTGGTGGGCGGTGGCGGGCATGTGTTGTCTCCTATGGGCAAGCGAGAATATTGCCCTGGACACGCTCGATTGTCTTTGGATTCGATCGTCATTGTTTTGCATAATATGGTCATGCGCATACCCCGCCTCCAGTTCCTCCACGGCAGCCACCGGCCCTATTGCATCTCAGAGGTCGATAAGCGGTTCACCTATCACACGCTGCAGCTCATGGCTGCCGGGTCGGTGCGGCTGGCGTATGACGGGGAGGTGCGGGATCTGGAGGGGGCGTGGGTCTGGCCGGCGTTTCCTGGGCCGGTGATCCGGTTCCACGAGTGGCCGCGGCAGACGCCGTGGGACCACCGCTACATCGCCTTTCAGGGCCCGCTCGTCGAGGCGTGGGACGCCGAGGGCCTGCTGCTGGCCGGCCCAGTTCCGGTGCCCGATGTCACCGCGCTACAGATGCTCAGTGGTCTGTTCGATCGGCTGTTCCGAGCCGTCCGGAGCATCGAGCCGCTCGCCCAGCGTCGGTCCGTTAACCTGCTCGAGCGCATCCTGCTCGAGGTCCACGACCTGAAGCGTCGGGTGCGGGTCGAGGGCGCGGGCGCGCAGTGGCTGGCGTTGGTGCTCGCCCAGCTCGAGTGCTTCGATGAGGAGGTGGATTACCCCGCACTTGCCGCAGAACACGCGATGTCCCGGTCGACTCTGCGTCGCCGATTCCTCGAACAGACCGGCATGACCCCGCACCACTACCGCCTCCAAGCCCGGGCCGCCGAGGCCCGCCGACGGCTTGGCGAAACCGACCAGAGCATCAAGACGATCGCCTACGAGCTCGGCTACACCGACGTCCACTACTTCACCCGCCAGTTCAAACAACTCACCGGTTTCACGCCCGCCCGGTTCCGAGAGACCCGCCAGGGGCCGACGACGCCCGACGCCCCACCAGCCCCACCCGCCTAAACGCCAACCCGCCCGACGACTCATCGCACTCACAGACCCGCGGCGTGGCGGGACTCATGGTCGCTCCGCGGCGGGATCAGGGGGTGGCGGTCAGGAAGACGGCACGCTCGCCGTTCCATCGGCCGTTGAAGGTGATCAGTTGGCCGGTCCGGTCGAAGACGGGGTGCGGGTCGATGCGCATCAGCCCGCCGTCCTGAGATCGGATCAGCGGGTGGTCGAGGTCGGCACACGCGGGGCGGGTCGGGACCCGCAGCAGCTCGCGCTCGACGCCGTCGGCGACGCGGACCCAACGCAGTGGGCTGTCCTCGGGGCCGGCCATCGGTTCACGCAGGTACGCATCACTCAGGATGTGGTCCATGGCCGGGTTGAACGACGGGTGGCCCGAGCCGAGCGCGGGGGCGGCGACCTGGCGGAGGTCGCTGCCGTCGTACAGGACGGAGGCGAAGTCGAGCGGGGCGTCGCCGAGCCTCAAGTTCATAAGGACGTGTTCACCATCAGGAGCCCACTGCGGGTGATGCCCGCCGCGGGCCCAGACCTCGGCAGGCACCGCGAGCTTGAGCTCAGAGCCGTCCGGGCGGAGCGTGACCAGCATCGGGCGTGGCCGACCTTCTAGCCACTGGCGGACCACGAGCATGAGGCGGTCGCCCTGCGGGTTCCACTTCACATGGAAGCTGTATGTCGGTACCGGCTCGAGCTCCAGCTGTCGGGCGATCTCGGCCAAGGAGACGACCCTCTCGGATCGGCCGGTGGTCAGGTCGGTGACCCAGACGCCGTCGTCTTCCGGCGGGGTGGGGTTCTGCGGGACACGGTCTTCGGGCAGCAGCACGCCGTAGCCACGCTGCGTCCGGCCGATGCGCTTGAGGCAGACGGTCGCCGACCGCCGGCCGCTGGGCTCGGCCATGTAGATGGTCTGATCGAGTTCCAGGCGATCGCCCGTGAACGGGTCAAGACGGACGCCGAATACGACCGGGCCGTCACGCTCGAGGTCTACTTCGTTGAACAGCAGGTCGTGGTCGGTCGCGCCCCACTGCACCTGGGCGCCGAGCTGCGCGTCCCAGCCGCGGGTCTCGGCGACGCGTTCGTGCTGCCCGGTCATCAGGTCGAACAGCAGCACCGACGCGGTGTCGCCCGACTCAGGGGGGCGCTGCTCGGTGGGCAGCTGCGTGACCGCGAGGTACCGGCCCGACGGGCTGATCGGCGTGGTGTCGAAGAACCGCTGCGTGCACCGCGGGGCGTCGGCGGTGAGACACCATGCCGGCGCGTCGTCTTCACGTCCTGGCAGCCGAGGGAAAATGGCGTCCAGCCGCTCGGGGTTCGCGATCGGGCTATGTTGCAGGTCCAGCACGTTGGCTTACTCGGTGCCCGGCTTCAGCAGCGTGACCCCGAGCACCATGACGACGGTATCCGTGTCGCCCGGCGACTCGAGACGGATCTCACGGATACGCCGGTCGGGGTGGGGGCTGCGGATCTCGGTGGTATAGAGGAAGCGTGCGGCCGACATCGGGTCATCCTGCGGCGTGACCATCACCCGCTTGCTGTGGCCGTGGCTGAACTGACGGTTAGTGGGCCACCAGTCCTGCAGCTCGGCCTCGGCCAGGATCGGCGCGACGGACTCTTCTTCCACGTTGTCGATATCTGCGCCGAGCACGTCGATCCCGAGGCTGTGTTCGGTGCCGTCGTCGTAGACCAGCGTGTAGGTCGCGGCCCGGTCGAAGGCGGGGGCGTAGCCGGCGACATGCAGGACGTAGACCGCTTGAGCCTTGGCGTTGACCGGCAGGCTCACACGATCGGGCAGCGGCTTGCCGGCGGTGTCGGTGAACTTCAGGCTGCGGAGCATGATGCCGGCGTGGCCGTCGTGCTCGGACTCGCTGGGCAGCATGAACGGGATGCCGTGGAACGCGGCGCTGCCCGCGTCGATCTGCGTGATCGGCATGTTGATCCAGCCCCCCTCATCACGGACCGGGCGGTTGACTTGATCACCCAGGGCGACGGTCTGGAAGTCGGCCTCGGTGGCGTTCGCCGTCAGTTCGTAACGCTCCGCCCAGGTGGACTGGACCCGCGACTGCAGCCGGCCCGCCAGCGCACTCATCCCGGGGTTCTCGACCTGCACGCGGGGCCAGCTCGCCCGGACATGCAGCGGGCTGTCCTCGGCAGGCGAATAACCCTCGGCGGGCGAGCCGACGAGCATCGGCTTGCCGAAGTAGTCACCCAGTGCCGAGCCGGTCAGGAGCTGCCAATCGTCGAAGCTGTAGCCCAGCCCGGAGACCTGGAACGCGCGGTCGGGCGTCGAGGTGTACCAGAGGTTGCCCTCGGCATCGAGCGCTTCCATGTGGTTCGGGTAGCCGGGCGTCAAGACGAGAAACCCGCCGCTCTCCTGCACGATCACGTTGTTCCGCATCTTCCAGTCGGCGATCGTCAGGATGGTCTTCTTGTCGGTGAAGCGGCTGGTGGAGTAACGGCCGATGCGTTCGCGGAGGCTGATGGCGCCGTTGCGGTTGTTCATGACAATCGAGTCTTCGAGCGTGAAGTCGATCGTGTTGGCGTAGTGGATGCCGTCACGGTTGTTCACGAGGACGGCGTTGCGGAGCACGATCGGTCCGGGGTTGGCCTCGTTGTAGAAGCCGTAGCCGACGTTATCGAAAGACACGAGGCCATCGACAACGAAGTTCTCGTTCTGCCAGTCGAGCCAGAGGCCGTGGGACTTGTTGCCCTGGGCGGTGACGTTCTTCATCAGGACGCCGTCGTTCGCCATGTTCTTCATGCCGCAGGGGTGCCAGGTGGCCCAGTTGCCCCAGTGGCCGCGCCAGTTGTTGAACGAGATCTCGAGGCCGTCGATGAGCACGTTGCGGCAGGTGCCGAAGCCGCCGCCACCGATGCCGTTGTGGTTGAGCTTGACGTTGCGGTAGACCATGTGGTCGATCCGGCTGGCGCTGAGGCCGCTGCCGCCGTTGAGCACGGAGGTGAAGTCTTCGACGGTGATGCCGATGCCTTCGCTGATGATCGAGTTGTAGTTCTTGAGGCCCGTCGCCGAGTGCTTGAGGGTCAGGCCGCGGAGTGTGATGTTCGTTCGGCCGTTGATCCGGAGCATCTTGTCCTGCAGCGCGACATCGGGCTGCGCCTGCTCAGGGGTCATGTCCCCGGGGAAGTCGGCGATGAGCCGATCGCCTTCTTCATCGACATAGAAGCTCGCGTCGGCGAGTTCGGCAGGATCGAGGTACTGACGCAGGGGCTGGTGATTGACAAAGATCGCTTCACGCCGTTGCGCGATCAGCGGGACCGGCACGTTGAAGGACCCGCGCTCGTTGCCCCAGTTGGCCCAGGGGTTGCCGGAGAAGCCCCAGTCGTGCGGCCAGTGATGCTGGTACACGCCGGGCTTGCCGGGTACGGGTTCCCAGCCATCCACCCAGCGTTCGGATCCCATGATGAAGACCGTGCCCGGCTCGGCCGCCTCAATGATGAGCGGGGCCTGGGTGTCGGAGCCCTTAGCCATGTTGGTCAGTCGTAGTGGCTCACGGTATTCGCCGGGGGCAATGATTAGCCGCGTGCCCTGATTGTCCATCTTGCTGCGGTCCGCCGCTTTGAGGGCTGCGGTCAGCGTCTTGAACGGGGCGTCTGCCGAGCCCGAGCCCTCATCACTCGCAGCGGCGTGGCTCGGGTCGAGATAGATCGTGCGTTGGATGCCCTTGTCCCAAACGGGAGCGGGCGGGATGACGTTGGTGCGGGCGACGGCTTCGTCGGGCTTGTTCAGGCTGACGCTGATGTCATCGAAGTCGACCACGCCGGTCGAGCCGTTGAAGCCGGCCGCGACCGTGATCGTGCGGGCACCAGGTCGGATCTGGTTCCAACCCTCGATCAGCATCCAGTCTTCGCTATCCGCCAGCAGCTTGGGCGACCAGCCACTGCCCAGGTGGTTGCCGTCCTTGTCGGCGTGCGACATCTGCAGCCGCGGGTTCTGGTACCCCATCTCGCCGATCTTGACGTCGCTGCCTCGCATGCGGATCGACACCCATACGCGGGAGTTGCCCTCGGACAAATAAGCGTCGGGGATCTTGAAGCGTTGCGTAACGAACGGCTGGTTCTTCGCCTTGGTGTTCGTGATCCGCAGGAACTTATTGCCGTCTTCCTCGAGGACCTCAGCGTAATGGCGATCCGCCCGTTCCCAGCCGGCGACCTGGCCGTTGGCGAGCAGTGTCTCGAAGTCGCCATTGACCACCATGTTCTTCTGGGGATCAAACCCGTCGGCCTCCTTACCGGAAGCGTCGTCGCTGGCGGCCCCGCTCGCCTTGGCGGGCCGGTACACCGCGTCGAGCTGTTCTTGCGTGGGCATCTCGGTCCAGACCGAGATGTTGTCGAACTCGGCCATGCCCGTCGAGCTGTTGAAGCCCGCCCCAACTGACATCTGCGTCGCCCCTTCCTTCAGGTCGTACCAGTAGCCGAAGTCGGTCCAGTCGGCGCTCTCACGCAGCAGCGGGGACCGGCCGTAGCCGAGCACCTCGCCGGAGCTGTCGAAATGCGCGAGCTGGACGCGGGGCGTCATGTAAGGCTTGTCGCCGACCTCGACGTTGACCGCCCGCATGCGCGTGACCACCCACACCCGCTCGATGCCGGCGGGCAGGTCGAACCGTTGGCTGCTCATCGGCTGGCCCTTGGCCTTCGTGCTGGTGATCCGCAGCACGTTGCCTTGTTCGCCCGGCACGATCTGAGCGAAGTGCGGCTTGAACCGCTCCCAGCCGACGGGCGAGCCGTCGTCGGCGAGTTCTTCGAAGCCGCCGTTGGTCACGAGGTTGACCGCCTCGCCGGTCGCGGGTGAGGGCGCAGCCGTCAAGAGGCTCAGGGCGAGAAGGGGTAGGACAACGGGACGGAAGGATCGCATGGAGGGGACCTCTGGAACAGTGAACACCAAACGATGAGACACAGAAGCCGGGCGCGTGCTCCGGCTCTAAGGCCTGAACCGATGATTAAACCGGCCAGGCGGAGGAGGCTCAACGGGAAGACCTGCCCCGGGGATTTAATTGCGGCGACGTGCGGCAATGACCAGCCCACCTAGGCCTATCAGCGCGAGGCTCCCGGGCTCGGGGATGGGGACGACATCGGCAAAAGTCGTGCCGAGGCGGATCTCGTCAAACTGAAGATCGGTCGGGAAGTTACCGCCTTCGAGGCGGAACCGGTTGAAGTTGGGCGTATTGGCACCGTCCAAGAACTGGATGTCCGCCGTACCGAGGGCGGCCTCGGAGCTGATGTCGTCGGGGTTGAACCAGATCTCAAAGTCGTCGTTCCCGTCCTTCATGGTGATCCGGCCAACGACCAGGCCGTCGAAGTTGTCGGTAGACACGGTGGAGGTCACCCCAACACCACCGATCTGGACACGCCAGAACCCAGCGTCGCGGAACAGCCGGAAACCAAAATTGGTATCGCTGGTGGTCAGGCCGAAAACCCGCGAGCCGTCGCCCACGACCGCCGTAAGGAAAGAGAAGTAGACCGCGTTACCCGTGTCGAGCAGGCCCGAACCCTTATCGAACTCACGGAAGTACACGGAGGTGTTCCCGGTGTCGGGCTCGACGGTGCTGCCGCCGCCAACGATGAGCTCGTTGCCCAGCCCATCGGTGTAGGCCAGGCCGGTCTCTTCAAAGACGAACTCGGCGCGGGTGCCGTTGTTGCCGTCGCGCCAGACACTGCCGTTAAACCCAGGCGACCCTGTAGGCGTGCCGCCGCTGAGTCCGGCGATGTCGGTGCCGTCCACAACCGGCGAGGAATAGTCAAATCCCTCGTAAACAATGAGCTCGGCCGTGGCGTGGGTGGTCACCGCCAGCGGCGTAAAGAGTGCGAGTGTGGTCAAGCGTCGATACATAGAAACCTCCTGAGGTGATGAAAAGGGTGAGACTTAGTTCCGGGGTGGGCCGATCGTCGAGCCCTCGCGCCAGACGCCCTCAATGGCGACCGGCTCGATCGAGACGCAGGGGTTGTCGATCTTCTCGAGCAGCTTCGCGATCGCGACCCTCCCGACCTGGCTGAAGAACTGGCGGGCGAGGCTGATCTCGAAGCCGAGATCGAACTCGTGGTTGTCGGAAATCGTGACGATCGACAGGTCCTGCGGGACACGCAGACCGCGGCGGGCCGCCATCAGGATCAGCGACTTAGCGGACGACGATTCCTGGGTGACATACGCGGTGGGTTGATCGGGCCGGCTGATCAGTTCGTAGCAGGCTTGGCCGCACACCGGCGGGCCGTTCTCACTCACGAATTCGGTCTGGAGCAGGACACGCTCCGGCTGAAGACCCGCCTCCCGCATCGTTTGGGAATAGCCCTCCCAGCGATCGGCTACGCAGTAGTGCGAATCGTCCCGGCGGGTGACATACACGATCCGCTTGTGCCCACGCTTCACCAGCTGCTCGGTCATGACCCGCCCAGACCAGACCTCGTCGGGGTAGACGCAGTCGCAGGCCCGCTTATGGTTCAGCCACATCGCCGGCAGGTTGTGCTGGTCGATCAGGCGGTTCATCGCCTGGGGCTCTTCGTGGATGTAGTCGATCAGCAGGCCGTCGGCCGCGAGGACCTGAAGTAGCTGGGGCATCTCCGCGGGGTCGCTGAGCTGCGCATCGGGGAGCATCGCGGTGAGGATGTGCTGGGCGTGGGTCTGGGCCGCTTCGTGGAGCCCGGTCCAGAGGCGTTCGGGCATGAACCGACGCCCGACATTCGAGCCATGGATTAGGGCCAGGGCGTTGAACCGGCCGGTCGACATGGCGCGGGCCGCGGTATTGGGCCGGTAGCCCATCTCCACGGCGATCCGGCGGATGTTGCGGGCCCGGACGACGGCGTCTTTGCGCGTGGCCTGGAGCCGACCGGTCAAGACGTTCGAGACGGTCTTGGGCGAGACCCCAGCACGGTTCGCGATGTCTTCGAGGGTGGCCATGGACGACGGGAGGGCTTAGAGCGGTTTGCAGGCCTGAGAAGGCTTAGTGTTTGCGGTGTTGGGGTTGACCCGCTGGATTCAGCGTTGTAACTTACAGCGGTGGCAAATATACAGCGCTGAAATTTCCTGTCAACCCCAACACCGGCTCCACCGCCAATCAGCCACCGCGACTCACTCGATTCCGCCCGATCCCCTCGACTCGACCCCGTAACACGACGATTTCGTGCCTTGGAGAGCTACCATGTATGCACCGACTCACGTCTCTGCTCCAGTGAATCCAACGCCACCCCGACCAGACCGCCCGGGCACCCGCCATTACGGGTTTACCCTGATTGAGCTCCTCGTGGTGATCTCCATCATCGCACTGTTGATCGCGATCCTGCTGCCCGCCCTGCAGGGGGCCCGAGACGCCGCGAAGCGGACCCTCTGCCTCAGCAACCTCCGGCAGCTGGGCACCATGATCAACATCTACGCCAACGACTACGACGGCCTGCCACCCCTGGCCGGCGACGACGGCGGCCTCAACCCCTGGCACGCCCAGAGTTGGGGCAGCCGGCTTGCCCTGCACCTCGATCCCGGCGGCTTTGAGCTCAATCCGGCTGCCCCCGCGTGGCGAGCCCGCGAGGTGTATTTCGCCAGCAACGCAGGTCAGATCTACAACTGCCCCTTCAACGACTGGGCCCTGAACCCCGACCTCACCACCAACGGCGCAGAGGCCAGCAAGAGCTACCGGGCCAGCGCGCCGCTGTTTGGTGGTGCTTCGGGCGGCGGCACGTTCATCACCAGGTCGATCAGTGAAGTGCCGAATCCGAGCCGGTCCTATGCACTCATCGAGCACTGGTCCGGAGGCAACGTCGACACAACCCCGAACCCCGCGGCCTACGTCTGGCGATCATCGAACGATTTCAAAGGCAATCCCGATTGGGGCGGCCTTAACTTCCCATCCCACCCAGGCACCGAGGACAGCAGCTACCTCTACGTCGATGGACACGTTGAGTCGGCCCCGGTCGATGAAGCGAGCCTGTTCCCGCTCGGCGACGTGATCCGTGAGGAGAACTACTACATCGAGCAGTGGGACCCGATCCCAGTCCCATCCAGTTAATGGGACCGGCGGGTGGTGTCGCCCACTCAATGCGATGCGGGCGAGGCGTAGCGTGGCGAGGCGAGGCGAACTGGCGGTCCTATGGCTCCCGGGACGGAAGTGCGGTTGGGTGTAACAACGATTGAGCGGTGTATCGAGCGCCTCGACCCGGATTGGCATCATATTTAGCGTGACGAATGAGTTCACTCGAGTTACTATGCTCCAAGTGAGCTGTAACAGGCGCGAGCACAAAGGTACGGAAGGGGATAGCTGCCGCAGTCGACACCCTGAGACCGCTCCAAGAGATCTATTTTGACTTTGATCTTCTTTAAATCACTTTAAGCAAATTGCTTAGAATATTAACACTCCGTTGTTCGCAAGGGCTCTGGCTGCCTTTTTCAGCCGGCCTTTGAATTATTATCACGACGTAATATCATTCGTCCGACCCCTTTGTCTTTTGATCTGAGCGTTCCCTCTCTCGACTTGAGCCTGCACCCCATGTTCCAGATGCCGTCCCCCAACCGTTCTGTCCCCTGTTTCTTGCTCGCCCTCTGCATGGTCTTCCATGCCCAAGCATCGGCCTCGAGCACCACCCAGAGCCTAATCGGCGACGCCCCGTTCTCGGGTTCGGGGGTCAACCGCCCGAGCCCCGACGCGGTGAGTGATCGGAAGTTCGGCGTCAACCACCCGGAGTTCGACACAGCCTGGGAGATCGACGTGCGGGTCAAGCCCAAGCACGTCCATCAGTCTCAGCTCAGCAGCCGAAGCCAGGGCCGAGTCCGCAAGGGCGACACCGTGGTGGTTGATTTCTGGGCCCGCCGCTCCGATGGGGCTTCTCAGCCGGGTCAGGGCTCGATTTACATCCAGCTCGGTGCCCCGCCCTACACCCCGCAAAAGCACAAGGTCTTGACGTTCGGGGCGGACTGGAAGCACTACCAGCTCAATTTCAAAGCCGAGCGCGATTACGCCCACGACGGCCTGCTGTTCAACATCCTGCTGGGTTACCAGGTCCAGACCGTGCAGATCGGCGGGCTCCGGGTGCTCAATCACGGCCAGGATGTCGATGCCGCCGATCTCCGCCAGACCTATAAGCCGCAGCCGATCCGGGAAGACTTCGAGGCCGACTGGCTGCCCATGCCGCCCGCGCCTGAAGGCCACCCCACCAACCGCACCGGTCAGCTGCCCACGGGCTGGGTTGAAGACTCGGTCTGGAAGGGCGCGAACGTCGATGTCCACGTCGAGCCGCAGCTCGACAACCCGTTCGAGGGCGACGCGTCGATGCGTATTGTCGTCGATGAGATCCGTGACCAGCGGGTGCAGATCAATCGGCTCGAGGTGCCGCTGTACCCCCGGCACTTCACACGCATCCGTGTGGCGGTCCGCAGCCTCGCGGCGTCGCGGGTGCGCTTCGTCATGCAGAAAGACGGCGCCCCCTGGACCACCTACTGGCAGAACCTCGTGGTCGCCGCACCCGAGTGGCGTGAGTTCAGCTATGTCATCCCGCCCTCTTCCGTGGACCCCAGCGCCCGGTTCATGATCATCTTCAATCAGCCCGGCGAGCTGGAGATCGACGACCTGCGGATCGACTACCTCGATCCCAACGATGTCGAGACCGGCTCGTTTGACGGCAACCTGCTGCCCATCTCGCGGTTCCCCGGCGGGCCCACGACGCCGTGGGTCTACCAGCCGCTAGAGGACCCGAACCACAGCTACGAAGCCGACCCGTCGCAGCTCGGCCCCAGCGGGATGCCGTCATTGAAGATCACCCCAACCAATGAGCCGGGCGATCGCCCCATCGCGCAGCTGACCGTGCCGTTCCAGGGCAAACACGCCACGGAACACACCTTCAGCGTCTGGGCCAAGGGCAGCCGGCCCGGCCAGGTCGTGCACCTGCGTATGGGGCCGACGAACAAACAGCTCTGGCTCGCGCCCTGGCAATCGAACATGCAGCTCACCACCGAGTGGGAGCGCTACGACCTGACGGTCAAGCTGCCGTTCACCGAAGAGGGCTTCTACATCGCCCGGCTCACGACACACGACCCGCAGGTCTTCTGGATCGACCAGGCTCAGGTCGTCCTCGGCAGCGAGCCCGGCGAGTACACCCCGGTCGATGACATTGAGCTCGGGCTGCGGCAGTCGGCGAACTACGGCGTGCACTTCCTCGGCAAGCCGTTGACGTTCGACGCGGTCGCGATCGGGGACGCCCCCGAAGGTGCGAAGCTCCTGGTCAAGATTGAAGACATTAATGACAAGACCGTCGAGTTGGAGCCGATCCCGCTTACCGCGATCAACGCACAGGGGTTTGCGATCCAGCCGGTGACGGTGGACCCGCAGGGCCTGTCACCCGTAGGGGTGTACCGCATCGAAGCGGTGGTTCAGGATGCGGACGGTAACGCCTTGTCGTCGCCGACGGAGATCGTTGTTGCCCGTGTGCGTGAGCCAAAGCTGGCGGGCCAGCGTATGCCCGATTCGCCGTTTGGGGTACACGTCGCCGGCACACCCGAGCAGGCCAAGCTCGCCCGGGACCTGGGCTTCAAGTGGGTCCGGATGAACTACGGCATCCAGTGGCGGTCCGTCGAGCCCGAGGAAGGCGTCTGGGACTTCTCGGCGATCGATTCGCGGATCGACGCGTTTGAAGAGAACGATCTGATGATCCTCGTTGCGTTGGGGGGCGTGCCCAAGCGGCAGTCCACCGCACCGGCCACCTACAACGGGTGGTTCGATCGTAACTTCGTGCCCAAAGACATCGACGCGTTCGCGGAGTACACCAAGCGCGTCGCCGAGCATTACCGCGGCCGGATCCAGCACTACGAAGTGTGGAACGAGCCGTTCCTCCCGAACTTCCTTATCCGGGATTATGTGGATGGGCGTTTCGTGCACGGCACGCCGGCGCAGTACGTCGAGATGCACCACAAGGCCTACGCGGCGATGAAGTCGGTCGCGCCCGAGACGGTGGTGATGTGGAACGCCGGACCGCACTACGACGAGGCCTGGAACCGTGAAGTCGTCGATCTGGGCATCCGTCGCTCCGTCGACATCCTCACCTTCCACCTGTACACCAACACTGTGCTGGGCACACCGAACGACGCGGCCCAGCGGGCGATCACCGCGACCCGTGACCTGTGGACGGGTTCAGATCAGATTACCGAGATCTGGAACTCCGAAGGCGGGGCCTCGGGCAACGATCCGATGGCGACCCGCATCACCCCGCCGCTGGGCCGGCGTGACCACAACCGGCTCTACGCCGACCACGTCACCCGCTACTACCTGTCCCACCTGGTCAACGGCGCGAAGAACTTCTTCCTGTACCACCTCAACGGCTACAGCCACTTCAACCCCAGCTACGACTACATGAACCACGACGGGTCGGTGTCCTTCCCGCTGGTGGCGATCTCCAACATGGCGTGGCACCTCGAAGGCAAGCCCTTCGGGCAGACCCACGACCTGGGCCGCGGCATATACGTCCACCAGTTCGCCGACGCCGACGAAACCGTCTTCGTCATCAGCAGCACGGGATCGAAGGCATTGGAGATTGAGTCGCTGCCCGAGGGTGCAAGCCTTGCCGACATCTACGGCAACACGATTGCCCTGCCGGCTAATGTCGGGACGAGCGTGGCCTATCTGCGTGTGCCGTCCAATGCCGCCGATGCGGCGATTACCGTGCTTAAGAGCGGCGCCCAGTGAGCGGAGTCGCCCCGCAATGCGGTCTCGTCTGGCTGATTCAGGAGTGTTGAAATGTCCGCTGGACTTGGCTCGGTGCTAGAGCCGCTACACGCTTTCCTCGCTGCAAGAGGGTTGGCCGGTTCAATCGTCGTGCGTCGGTATCGGCCGGACACACCGCACTGCGAGGAAGTGATTGAGCAGTCGCTTAACCAGGCCTCGGGCAGGCTAGTCGCCGCGGGCTATGTCTTGGCTTGGGAACTCGAGGTGCTTGAGCACACCGAGGGATCAGGTCTACGCACCCGCCTGACCGCCCGCGTAGAGCAGGCGGGTGAGGTGCCGATCGCGTTAGGGCTGCGCCTCGGGATCGACAAGTGGCGGCGTAGCGACTACCTCGTAATGCCCTCAGCGGTTTATGCCGGCAACCGCTTCCGCTCACGACGGATCAGTTACCCGCCGCAGGCCGACCACCCCGAGGACCTTGGGCTTGAGGCCGAGCCCCTGATCACGGACGTGCCTCGTCTCGAACTCACCGGCGACTCCATGGTCCAGCAGAAGGCCGGCGACCTGGGCACCCCGGCCATCGGGATCCGCCGTGCCGACGACAGGCTCGGGCTCTGGCTGCTTGGCCCGCAACGCACCGCGTGGGGTGAGTGTGTGTACGACGCCGACGAAAACTTTCCCGAGCCGGCCGGCAACTACCCCGGTGCGGTCCGCCTCGGCGTCTGGTGCCCCGGCGTCCGCCACGACACCCGGTATGAGCACTGCCGCACCGACTACCCTTCCGAGGACCGCGGCATTACCCCCCAGCAGGGCGACTCGGTCACCCTGGACTTCACGTTGCACACCTTCGAAGCCCGGGCCATCCCCGACCTGTTCGACCGGTTCCGCGGCATCCGCAAGACCCTTGAGCCGCCGACGCCGCGGCACGACACGCCCGTCTCCGAGGCCTATCGGCTGGTCGCCGAGAAGACGGCCGAGCAGAACTGGATCGAGTACGACGACGTGAGCTACCTCGGGGTCGGGCGGTCACGCGCGCACCCCACGACCTGGCAGCCCGGCTGGGTCGGTGGGCTCCAGAACACGCTGCCACTGCTCCGGACCGGGGACGCCGCCACCCTCGACAAGGTCGCCAAGACCTTCGACTTCGCCGCCGGGCCCGGCCAGACCTCGAGCGGTCTCTTCTACGGCAGGCACGGCACCGCCGGCTACAACGGCGACCGCTTCGGGCAGCAGGGCACCTGGCACCTCACCCGCAAATCCGCCGACGCGCTCTACTTCCTGACCAAGCAGCTCGCGGTCTGGCGTGAACGGGTGGGGGAGCCGAAGCAGTCCTGGATCGATGCGGTGACGCGGTGCGCCGAGGCATTCGTCACCCTGTGGAAGCGCCACGGCCAGTTCGGGCACTTCGTCGATCACGACAGCCTCGACATGCTCGTCGCCCACTCCGGCTCGGCCGCCGTCGCACCCGCGGGCCTCGCGCTGCTGAGCCAAGAACTCGACCGCCCCGAGTATCTCGAGATCGCCAAGGCCGCGGTCCGCTACCAGGACGAGCGCTACGTCCAGCACGGCTACACGACCGGCGGCCCCGGCGAGGCGTGCCAGTGCCCCGATTCCGAATCCAACTTCGCCCAGCTCGAATCGGCGGTCGTCCTCTACGAAGTCACCGGCGAGCCTGAATGGATCGACCTCGCCAAGCGGGCCGCCGACCTCGCTGCATCGTGGTGCCTTAGCTACGACTACGACTTCCCGGACTGGAGCGAGTTCGGCAAGTACCAGATCCCCTCGGTCGGCGGCGTCTTCGCTAACGCCCAGAACAAGCACGGTGCCCCCGGGATCTGCACGTTCTCCGGCGACAGCCTGCTTAAGCTCTACCGTGCCACCGGGCAGTTCGACTACCTCGACCTGCTGGCCGACATCGCCCGCTGCATGCCCTGGTGTGTCAGCCGGCCCGGACGACAGATCAAGGCCAACAACGGCGAGCTGCACCCCGTGGGTTGGATCAACGAACGGCTCAACACCAGCGACTGGGACCACAACGTCGGCGGCATCTTCTTCGGCGACTGCTGGTGCGAGGCCGCGCTCATGCTCAGCGCTACCGAGGTCCCCAGCGTCTACATCGACCACACCCGGCAGACCGTGGTCAGCCTCGATCACCTCGAGGTCCAGGCGGCACGCTGGGAGGATGGCCGAGTGAGTTTCACGCTGAGCAACCCCACCGGCTTCGGTGCGACCGCGACGGTCCTCGCCGACCGCCAAGCCAGCCTCACTGAGCCGCTGGGACACAGCCCGCTCCGCACCGCACGGCGGGTCCATGTGCCCGCCGGCGGTTCGGTCAATCTGGTGCTGGATTCCTTGGCGTGATGCGTCGGGTGGGGGTGCTGAGACGGGCCTGGGGGAGTATTGAATGGGTGTCCGGGCGGGGTCAGGGGAGCTGCGCAGCAGGCGCTGATTGGGGACGCCGTCTCAGCGTCCGCCTAAAACACGCATACCGATTCGGTTAACTCGAGATACTATATTTACGACGTGGTAGTTGACAAATTACGACGTGATAATAAACTTATGGGGCGTAGCGAATACCCGTGCCTGTCTCCTTGATCCGCTAACCGATCCGTCTCTTATGCGAATCACCATGAAAGACATTGCCGAGGATTGCGGGGTCTCACGGGCCACCGTTAACCAGATCCTCGGCGGGCACGGCCACCGGTTTTCTGACAAGACCTGCAAGCTCGTCAACGACTCTGCCAAACGCCTGGGCTTCCGCGTCAATGCGTCCGCACGGGCCATCCGGACGGGGAAGTTCAACTGCGTTTCCCTGGTGCTCCCCGATGTGGACGAACTGGGCGTCATGCCCCGCGGGCTGCTCACCGGTCTCGACCAACGCATGGCCGAGCGCGACAAGCACCTCATGGTCTGTCACGCCCCGGCCGATGCCGGCGCCGACACCCCCACCGGTCTTTCCACCCTCATGAGCCAGGCCATGGTCGATGGGCACCTCATCGACGCCGCCAATCGAGAGGTCGCCCCCCTCTCGCCGCTCGGTGAGCACGGCCTGCCCATCATCTGGCTCCGCTGCCAACGCGATGCCGACTGCGTCTACACCGACGAACACCAGGCCGGCTACCTCGCCACCGAACACCTGCTCAAGCTCGGGCACCGCAAGATCAGCTTCGTCCACGGCCGATCGAGCCTCCACTTCCTCAAGCTTCGCATCCAAGGCTACGAGCAGGCCATGCATGACGCCGGCCTCACCCCGCACCTCTGGCTCTTCCCCGACAAGGCCTACCCCGATTACCCCCGCAAGCAGCCCGAGCAGGTCCTGATGTACGGCGACCGCCTCAATGACGCCCGTGATTGGCTCGCCTCCAGCGACGCTCGGCCCACCGCCTGCCTCGCCGCCTCCTCCGGCGACGCGCTCGGCATCCAGGCGGCGGCCCTCCAAAACGGCCTGACGCTCGCCCGAGACCTCTCGCTCGTCACGATTAGCGACTTCTTCGTGAACCCCGGCTTCCCGATCACCACCGTCTTCACCAACATGACCCGGCTCGGGCGTAAGGCCGGCGAAATGATGCTCGCCAAACTCGACAAGCCCAACCGCCCGCTCACCCCCGTCGTTCAGCAATACACGCTCGTCGAAGGACTCACCACCGGCCCACCCCCCGGTTGAGCAGTCACTCACCCGGCACATCCGGCCTTACCCCGTTTTTTCCGCCAGGCCCGGTTGGCCCGGCACACGCAGCTCGGTTCTTACTCAACTCTTTTGGAGGAAATGAAGCATGAAAAATAAACTGGTTTGCATCACTACCGCTGCGGCTATCGCGGCAGTTGCCCAGCCTTCCCTGGCAGGCGTGATCGGCATCAGCCCCAACACCGATTTTGATGCGGCGACCGATTTTACGGACGACTTCACCAACAACGGCGGTGCGGGTTATGCCCATAGTGTGACCGCAGGCGTTGGTGATACCGGTGGTCTCCTCGGGGTCAACAACAACGGTGCTCCGACCTTCCAGACCAACGCCAGCACCCAGTTCCAGACGGACACCCAGACGATCTCGGGCATGTTCCTCTTCGACGACGCCGGCGAAACCGCAGCGGCTGCCAGCGTTCGTGCCGGCGTGGGCACCGTTAACGGCGGCGGCAACTCCGGCGAGTTCCGCGGCATCAACTTCCAGATCCGCAACGCGGGCGGCTCGAACGACTTCACCGCCCGCCTCCGTACTCGTGGCAATACAGTAGGAACCACTGTTTCGCCCTTCACGCTGACCGACGACCACTGGTACCGCATCGACGCATCGTTCACACTGGCCGGCGATGGCAACAGCTTCACCTACGACTTCGCGGTCTATGACTTCGGCACCGATGGTGAGACATTCCTCGGCACCGTCTTCAGCCTTGACGATGTCTTGGTCGATTCCAGCGGATTCACCTTCGACCCCAACAACACCCGTCACCTCGCCTTCATCGGCACCGTCGATGGCAACGGCTACGGCTTTAGCGAGATCGACAACATCGGCTCCGACCTCGCGGACTTCTCGGCCATCCCCGAGCCCGCGTCCGCCTCGCTGCTCCTGATTGGCGGTGCCCTGATCGCCGCCCGTCGTCGCCGCAGCTGACCTTTTGGTCCTCCTATTCCGCTGTCGGCTGACCGCCGGCATCGGATTTCTGCGATTCACGAGCGTTCCCCCGTTTCTTCTGGAGTCTTGATCATGAGTACCCGCCCACGCCGTCCCGGATTTACCCTGATCGAATTGCTGGTGGTGATCTCGATCATCGCGTTGCTGATCGCGGTCCTGCTGCCGACCCTCGCGGCGTCGCGTAATTCGGCCCGGACGCTGCAGTGCCTCAGCTCGATCCGTCAGATGTCCAACCTCGTGGCGATCTACGGCAACGACAACAACGGCTTCATGCCGTCGGCTCAATCGACCTACGACTCGGACGGCGACGGCGCTATTACGCCCAGCGATGCGGCTGTGGAAGGCACGCAGGGCGGCTTCTGGTTCGAGGTGTTGCAGATCGCCCTAGAAGGCACCGGAAGCAACTTACTCTACACCGAGATGGCTAACCAGAAGGAGACCAACCTGTTCTGGAGCTGCCCGGAATGGGAAGACTCCGACCGTTTTACAGACGTCGGCTTCCGGACCGGCTACGGCTTCACGCGTCAGCCCGAGGCGGTCAGCACCAGCTTTGGGGGCCAGAACGTGGTCCAGCACTGGAATGCTAGTGGTGCCATCGAGTTCTGGCGGCCCGAAGACCTGACCTTCCCGACCAAGCGTGCCATCATTGGTGATGCCTCGGACTGGGGCATCTTCCACCAAGGTCTCACGGCTTACGAGTTCGGCTTTGGGAACAACCTCAACACCCTCGACCTCCACCGCCACCTCGCTCCGGTGGGCGGGACGAATCTCGCCTTCGCCGATGGGCACGCCGAGAGCATCAACCAGCCCCAGGACGCCAACGACGCCGTACGCAGCCCCGATCTGCGGTAAGGGCAACACCGAGTGGGGCAACCCAATAACTCAAAAGCGAGCGAGCCCAGGACGGTCGTCCCGGGCGGTTGCACAGGGAGTCAGGCTATGAAAGTTGATGTCGCAGTCATTGGTGGGGGGGTGGGTGGCGTTGCCGCGGCCCTCGCAGCCGCCGATGCGGGATGCCGTGTCGTGCTGACCGAGCGTTACGCCTGGCTGGGCGGGCAGCTCACGTCGCAGGGCGTGCCTCCGGATGACAACAGCTGGATCGACACGCACGGCGCGACCGCCCGTTACCAGCGTTGGCGTCGGCTGGTCCGGCAGTACTACCGCGACCACTACCCGCTCAACGCGGCGTCCCGGATGACGCCGAGCCTCAACCCCGGCGCGGGGGGCGTCTCCGGGCTTTGCGCCGAGCCGAGGGTGTATCTGGCGGCCATGCAGCAGATGCTTACGCCGCACATCGCTGCGGGGCGGATCACGCTGCTGCAGCCGTACCACCCGGTCTCGGCCGACGCCGACGGCGACCGCGTCCGTTCGGTGACCGTGCAGCATGTGGGAAGCGGGGATCAGGTCGAGCTGGAGGCCGACTACTTCCTGGACGCGACGGAGCTGGGTGACGTGCTGCCGCTGGCCGGGGTGGAGTATGTCACCGGGTCTGAGTCGAAGCAGCAGACGGGTGAGCTTCACGCCGCCGACGTAGCCGACCCGGAAAACGTACAGGCCATCACCTGGTGCTTTGCGTTGGGGTTTGATCCCACGCCCGGTGCAGACCACACGATCGATCGGCCCGACAACTACAGCTACTGGCGCGACTATGTGCCGCCGACGACGCCAGCCTGGGGCGGCAGGCTGCTGTCTTGGGACCAGCCTTCGCCCTGGCAGATCGACAAGCGGGTCCCGGGCTACCTGCGCGAAGCCGACCGCGGCGAGGAAGGCGTCAACAGCCTGTTCCGCTACCGGCGGATGATCTCGAAAACCGTCTATGACCCGTCGATCGCCGACGCGATCGAGGAGGTTACACTCGTCAACTGGGTGCAGAACGACTACATGGCGGGCAACCTCATCGGTGCCTCGCCCGAGGATGCGGCGCGCTACGAGCGGGAGGCCCGCGAGCTCTCGCGCAGCCTCGTGTACTGGCTCCAGACCGAGGCCCCCAACCGCGCGACCGGCGGCACGGGGTTCCCCCAGCTCCGCCTGCGGGGCGATCTGATGAGCGATGACCCGCTCGCGACCGACGGCCTCGCCCAGGCCCCGTACATCCGCGAAGCCCGACGCATCCGCGCCCGCTTCACCGTAACCGAGGCCCACGTCGGCACCGAGATGCGCACCGGCCACGCCCCCCACTGGGGCGACCCGAAGGGCTTCCGCGTGACCGACGGCATGGTCGCCGAACGCTTCCCCGACAGCGTGGGCATCGGGCACTATCGCATCGACCTGCACATGTCGACCGGCGGTGACCACTACATCGATGTCTCGGCCTTGCCGTTCCAGATCCCGCTCGGCGCGCTGCTCCCCGAGCGCGTCCGCAACCTCCTGTCCGCGGGTAAGAACCTGGGCACCACCCACATCACCAACGGCTGCTACCGGCTCCACCCCGTCGAGTGGAACATCGGAGAATCCGCGGGCAGCCTCGCCGCGTTCTGCCTCGCTCACGGCTGCGAGCCGCACGCCGTCCTGGACAGCCCCGGCCTGCTCGGCGACTTCCAACAGAGCCTCGAACAGGCCGGCGTGCGCCTCCAGTGGAGTACCAGCCACGCCGTCTGATCCCGACGGTCATCCCACCGTTGCAACCGGGCCAGCCATGACCGGGTCGCGGTCTGGCGGCCATCGCCGGAACCGCCTAGAGTCGCCCCGCAGCGGAGATCCCCCAGCCGGGATCGCCCGTCGGTCGATCCGCGGTGGTCGGCAGCCCCGGTAAGCCTCGTCGGCCCTTCTGATCATGAGCAGCCCCTTGCGGTTTCGATGCCTCCCGCCCGGCACAGCACGCCGTGCCGTGATCGCGGTTGGGATGGTGATGATCTTGACCCTGGCCGGGTGTGCGACGGACACGCGTGTCCGGGCGGTGAGCCCCGATGTCGCGCTGCGCGAGCAGACCAACACCCGCCTCACCGGCGACGCATTAAGCAAGCTCAGCCGCGATGGCCTCGACCAGCTCCAGCTGCAAGACCTCCGTGCCCGCGACCCTTTGGACGCGGTGGACCGGCTCGTCGTGCTCGCCGAGGAAGAGCCCGACGGGCCGTGGCTGGTGATCGCCGCCGAGGTGCTGTTCGATCAAGCCGAGTCCGAGCGTCGCCGGGACCTGTCGCTTTATCTCAAGACGGCACAACTGGCGGACCGCGAGATCGAGCGGGCCGTCCGGCGGGGCGGTGGGCTGCTCGATAGCCGTACGGAGTTCGCGGCCGACCTCTACCGGCGGTGCGTGGCGGTGTTCCTGACCTGTTCCGAGCAGGTCTGGCTGGGCGGGGCGGCCGAGGCGGTAGAGGGAAGTGGTGGCCGGTTTACCGTCCGTCTCCAACCGGCCCAAGACCGACGGCAGTGGGCGGGCTCGATGTTCGATCGGCTGATCCCGACCGACTTCGTCGGCATCCAGGGCATGAGTCACCACCACCGCCTTGATGCCTTCGGCGCGCCCGCCACCGCGGTCCGTCAACAGGCCGACGCCGAGCCCCCGCGTGCCGAGCGTTTCATCCCGCCCGAAGGCCTGATGGCGGCGACGACCGTCACGCTGCGGTTCGATGCGGCGGACGCGGTAGTTGTGGAGCTGTGGAACCCGGACCACGCGCCGACCATCGAGCGATACGGGGCGGTCTTCCGGCTGTCCAGCGACGTGTCGGTGCCGGTCGCCGAGCTCTACGCCCGGGCGGAGCTCGCCTCGCGCGGCCGCTTGGCAACCCGGCTGGTAGAGCGTGAACTGAGCCGGGCCGGCATCTACTTCCACGAGCCTTACGACCCGAGCAAGACGCCGGTGCTGATGGTCCACGGGCTGCAGTCCAGCCCCGCAACCTGGCGCGACCTGCTAAACGATCTGCGTGCGGACCCGACACTCCGCGAACGCTACCAGTTCTGGATGTTCTTCTATCCATCGGGCCTTCCGATCGCCCGGTCTGCGGCTTATCTCAGGCGTGAGCTCAAAGACGTGCGTGCGTACCTCGACCCCACGGGGCAAAAACCGGGCCTCCAAGACATGGTGCTGGTCGGGCACAGCATGGGCGGGCTGGTGAGCAAAGCGGTCGTGCAGGACAGCGGCGATCGGCTGTGGGCATCGCTGCACCCCAAGCCGTTTGACGAAGTCGAGATGCCCGATGACGTGAGGGATCACCTGCGGGAGGTGTTCTTCTACGAGGCCGATGAGGGGGTGGGCCGGGTCGTGTTTATCGCCACGCCGCACGGCGGGAGCAAGATTGCCAAGTCGTGGATCGGCCGGGCCGGGGACAAGCTGATCCGGCTGCCCGGAGAGCTGATTTCTGTGGGGGAATGGATGCGAGACGAGAGCCGACGGCTCTCCGCGGACCCGTCCTTCCAGCTCGCCCGCGGTGTGCCCTCAAGCATCGATGACCTCCAGGAGGACGCACCCCACCTGGTCGCATACCGGGAGATGCAGATGCGTGATGAACTGCCCTACCACCTGATCGCAGGTAAGAAGGACTGGGTGGTGTCGCTCGAGAGCGCACTGCTACCGGGCGGGGAATCGGAGCTGGTCGTCGAAGCCGGGCACAACGCGCACGCCCACCCGTTGGCGATCCGCGAGGTGCGCCGCATCCTGCTGGAGCACCACCGTCAGCGGGCTTCCACTGCCGCCTCAACAGCAGAGTAACTCTACTTTCGCACCAACACTTAAGGCTGAATATGACTAGTATCCCGATCCGCCCAAATCGCGGGAGAGTTGGTTTTTAAATATAAATCTCAGGTGCAGCATCGATGAAAACCTATTTCGAGAAAGACGTCCCGTTAAGCGTCGCGATGTGGGACTATTCCTGGCTGATGTGTGGTCACCGCGGCGGAGCGTTCCACGACCTGTCGCGCTGCGTCGAAGAGGCCGCCGACCGGGGCTACAACACGCTCCGGGTGGACGTCTTTCCGCACTACTACTTTGAGCCCGAGCACACGTTTGCCGCGGCTGGGGGTGACCGGCGGATCCGCACATGGGGAGATGTGCTGGTGGCGGACGGCTACACGGTGAACGTGCGGGAGCGGGTGATCGAGCTTGCGGAGCTCTGCCGTCGTCACGGGGTTTGGCTGGGGCTGGACACCTGGCAGTCTTTCCAGGTGCTCGGGCACGACCGGCGTGTGCCGCCTGCCGAGGAGGAATCGGTCTGCCGGGGCTGGGCCGACACGTGGGTCCAGGCGCTGCGGGCGATGCGACAGGACGGCGTGCTGGAACGTGCGGTATGGGTCGCGCCGCTCAACGAGGTGCCGATCTTCCTGGGCAACATGATCCAGCGGGTCCGCGACAGCGTGCCGGCCCAGGTCGAGGTCGGCGACGGTCAGATCAAACACCTGTTGCCCGAGCACGACGCGATCTACATGGAGCTCAACCGCTGGCTGGGTGAGGCGGTGCGGGACGAGATCGCTGGCGACGGGGTCCCGCTGCTGTATTCGGGGGTCTGGGTCGAGGACTATATCGGCCGGGTGCCCGCCTTCTACGACGGGGTCGATGCGCACTTCATGCCCGACGCGAAGCTGAGCCCCGAGGATGCCGAGGCCCTCGAGAAGGCGGGGGAAGGCGCATCGCGGTTCGCGCTGCACGGCAAGCAGGACCCCTGGGACTTTGCCCTGTTCAGCGCGGCCTGGGCTCGGGCGGTCCGCCGCAACTACCGGGCGATGCTGGAGAACGCCCGTGCCTTCTGCGAGAAGACTTTTGACACCGTGCGTCTCGAAGACGGCAGCCTTAAGTTCGAGGTGGTGTGCACCGAGGCGTATGGGCCCTGCAGCCACCCGGATCACCCCGAGGTCGACTGGGCGTGGTACCGGCACTACAACGCCGACGCCGCTCGGGTTTTCGCCGATTACCCGTTCTCCGGGCTGACCCTCTCCAACCATGCCGAGCCGTTATTCTCGCTCTGGCAGGACCGCGACTGGCACGCCCGCGGCAACGCCTACCTCCTCGGCTCGGCCTGACGCGTCACCCGAAGCCGATGCACGCAACCCCGAACACCCTCACCAGAGCCCCCGCCCATGACCGCACTCGCCCCGACCTCGGCTGAGCCGACCGGCACCCTGCCCCCGCTCAAACACGCCTGGAAGCAGTGCGCCTGCATCGGCATGGCGCTCGAGGTCTTGCGCGACGATATGCAGGAGCAGCTCCGCCGGGTCCAGCGCGAGATCGGTTACCGCCACATCCGGTTCCACGCCTCGTTCCACGACCGCCTCGGCGTCGTCCGCCGGGCCGCCGACGGCAGCGTCAACTACCACTGGGCCCTGTTCGACAAGGTCTACGACTTCCTGGTCGAGATCGGCTTCGACCCGATCATTGAGCTCAACCCGATGCCCGCCGCGATCGCTTCGGGCGACCAGCTGATGTTTGATAGCGGCTGGGGGTTCAACGTCACGCCGCCGCGGTCGTGGGACCTCTGGGAAGACCTCTGCCGGGCCTGTGCCGCCCACGTCGTCGAGCGGTACGGGCTGCCGCGGGTGAAGAACTGGATGTTCGAGTGCTGGAACGAGCCCAACCTGCACGGGCAGTTCTGGACCGGCACGGACGAGGAGTACTACCAGCTCTACGCCGCGTCGGCCCGCGGGATCAAGTCGGTCGATCCCGAGCTGAAGGTCGGTGGACCCGCGTGTGCCGGGGCGGAGATGCCGCTGCCCTTTGCCAAGTGGTGCCGGGAGAACCATGTGCCCCTCGACTTCCTGAGCTACCACGGCTATCCGATGGGCGAGTATGGCGAGTACCCCCAGCGGGTCGGCTCGCCGCACGAGCCGGGCTTCGCGATGGTCAACGACTTCCGCAAGGCCCATGAAGAGCTCCATGCCGAGGGCTTCGGCGACCTGCCCCGGATCATCACCGAGTGGAACGTCCAGCACTGCGACGAGCACGGCAACTCCAAGTGGGTCGGCACCTCCGACTGCACCCGGCTATTCAGCGGCGCCGCGGCCCTGCACTACACCCTCGAGTGCGAGCCCTACGTCGATGCGTTCGGCTACTGGACGCTCAGCGACATCTTCCACGAGGCGGGCATCACGCAGCAGGAGTTCGGCACCAACAACCAGTACTACGGGATGATCACGATCGAGGGCCGACCCAAGCCCGTGTACCACGCGTTCAAGTACCTCGCGCGGATGACCGGCCCACGGCTGCGGCCGTCCGAGTCCGTCGTCGCCGACAAGCCGCCGCTGGCGAACCTCGTGATCACCGACGAGACCGTGACCTGCCGGGCGCTGATGTGGAACTTCCACATGCCCGAGGACCCTTCGCGGGCCTGGGAGGGGACGCTGGACCTGCCGCTGCCCGAGTCGATGCAAGACGCCGAGCGGGTCCGCGTGGTGACCGCCCAGATCACGGAGTCGTCGGGTGGCGTCTACGAGGCCTGGCAGGCGATGGACGGCCCGCCGTCGTTCACCCGGCTGGAGTCCGAAGCGATCGAGGCCGCGAGCCACCCCCAGCATCAGGCACTCATCCTCGAGAACCACGACGGCAAGGTCGCGGTGCCCTACCGGCTCGAACGCAACGAGGTGCTGTTCATCGAGCTCTCCGGCCCGACCGGGAACTCCGCCGAGGCGGTCAGCGACGCGCTGAATAAGCTCAACCACCAGCTCGAGTACCCCGGGTCCAAGAAGCTCAGGTCCTGACGCGGAGCCGGCTGCGGCTGCATGCTCAGCCCGCGGCATCCTCGGCGGCCTCGGCGTCCTTTCGGGCCTGGATCTGCTCCCGGATCTCTGCGCTGCGCTGCTCCGACAGGTCGTAGCCCAGCATCGCCACGATCGCGATGAGCGTGCCCACCGACGGCAGCACGATGTACGCCAGCCGCATCCCGTTCATCGCCTCGGCGCTCTGAGTTGCCGCCGACGGGTCGAAACCGACCCCGTCCATGATCAGCCCGCCGCCCAGCCCGGCGATCGCGAACCCGAACTTCACCATCCACCAATACACCGCACCGAACGCCCCCTCCCGGCGTGCGCCCGTGTTCAGCTCGTCGAGGTCGCAGACGTCTGCGGTCATCGACATCATGATCGTGAACAGGCTGCCGATCCCGAACGAGAACAACGGCAGCGGCAGGAACAGCAGCCACGGGTTGTCCGGGTCGAAGCACCACCAGAACGCGAGGTACCCGAGGATCGAGACCGACTGCGACACGATGAATGCCTGCCGCTTCCCGAACCGTTCGGAGAGGTAGGTCACCGCGGGGATGGCGAGGAACGCGGTGGTCAGCGCGCTGACGGTCCCAAACCAGGTCGGCCAGGTCCCCGAGCCGTCGGGCCCGGTCACGCCGTTGAACATGTAGTGCACGATGATGAAGAACGAGAAGCCCGCCACCGTGTTGAATGCATTGAACACGAAGAAGGTCGCGATGCAGATCCGCACGAACGGGCCGCACTTCAGTGTCGCCGCGACCCCGCCGAGCAGCGACGCCAGGTTCTTCCCCAGGTTCGACAGCGACAGGTCTTCCTGCGTGGACGGGTCGACCGCCTGCGTCTTGCAGAAGATGGCCGGCACCATCGCCATGAGCATGCAGGCCAACCCCACCCAGATCGCCAGGTTCCGGGCACCCGCCACCGGGTCCGCCACCGCCGGGTCTGCGGCGCTCGGGTACACCCGTGGGTCGTAAAGGATCACCCAGAACCACGGCACGATCACCCACGCCCACTGCCCGATCCACTGCGCCACCGCCATCAGCCGTGTCCGCTCATGGAAGCTGTCGCTCATCTCGTAGCCCATCGCGACATACGGCGTCGCAAAGATCGTCAGCCCGAGATAGAACACAAACGCCAGGATCAGGAAGTAGGTGAAGTTGTAGAGCTCGCTGTTCTCCGGGTTCAGCTGCCACATCAGGACGTAGGACACGCCCGCCACGACCGCCCCGATCAGGATGTACGGCCGACGCCGACCCCAACGCGACTTGGTGTTGTCCGACACAAACCCCATCACCGGATCGGTCAAGGCATCCGAAAGCCGGGGCAGGAAGAACAGCACCCCCCACAGCAGCGGGCTCATCCCCAGGCCCTGAACCAGCACCACCATGAAGATCCCCAATGCCGCGGGGAACATCTGGTTCCCCAGCATCCCCACGCCGAACGCGATCTTCTGCGGCAGTGAGACCGTCGAGCCCGACGCCGCACGCTCCGAATCATTCATTGCATCGAACTCCCTGTCATCGCCCAAGCGGGCGGATCAAGACGTGAAACCAAACACACCTCGGTCAGCCAAGGCCGACCGGCAACCGCCCGCCGATCTCGTGGTCAGTGCTTGCCGAGGACCTCGGCGGGCACCACAACCTCTAGACGCCGGACTGCACTGCTCCGGGCGAACACCGCTGCGCTCGTCGCCGCGTCTAGCCTCAACCCGTCAACCACCGACGTCGAGCCGTCGGTGCCCGTCACCGTGATACGCCCCGATGCCCCCTCTGCCGTATGCACGACCACCGGCACCTGACACACCGTGAACCCCAACGAGCCGTTCGGCAGATCGATCGGCTCCTGATCACCAGCCAGATTCAGCGGCACCCAACGCGTCGGCTCCTCCAAGAACTCGGACCGCTGCATCAGCTCGGGCACGAAGCCCAGCCGGCCGTCCTCCACCTGCACGCCCAGCTCGCCGAACCGCGTGAGCACCTCCTCCTTGACCTGCCCGGTCATGCCCGGCTGCTGCGCCCCCCGATCGAACGGCGTGTGCGAATACGGGTCCAGCGGGAACGCGCCAAACCCCTCGGGCGTCTGCTCGAAGCCCAGCCCGCTCCGCACCCGGCGGTACGCGGCCATGCACCGCTCGAGCCCCGATGCATCCCCCGCCTTCGCCGCCGCCACGCAGTTCTCCTGCACCGCCAGCAGCAGCTTCGCCACCATGTGCCAGTAGACACAGCCCAGCCCTTCGTAGCCGTACATCGTCCCCGACCGCCCCGTAAATGCGTGATGATTGAACGTGTCTTCGTAGAGCTCGAGAATGCTCCGGCGGTGCTCGCGGGTCAGGCTCGCTAAGCCCGGCTCCGCGTCGGCCAACCGATCCAGCGTCGCTTCCAGGTCACGCGCATTCACGAACCCGCTGTTGAACCGCAGGCTCCCGGCCGCGTCACGCTCGATCACCGAGCGGTCCCCCGACTTCAGCAACGCCTTCACCAGCGGGTTGGACTCGGCCTCCGCAGTATCAACCCGGTTGCGGTCGAGGAAGCCGGGCAGGTCGCGGTAGGGGTACAGGATGAACGTGTTGATGTCTTGCCGGTAGAGCGGCGATGCGAAGAGCGACTCGATGATGCCCGCCGACTCGTCCGGGCTCAGGAACCCGCTAGACAGGACCGCGACTTGGCCTTCAAGCATTAGCGGCAGGTGGTCCACGCGAGCGCTCATGCCCTCGTTGGCAAAGGCCAGCAGGTTGTAGCCGTGATACAGCCCGTCCTCCCGCCGGTTGGCGCGGAGGGTCATCCGGCAAGCATGGGCGGTGCGGTCCAGCAGGCCGGAGATCGCTTGCGCTGATGCTTCGGCCGTGGCGGGCTCCGGGCTGCCGTACACCGCGTCCCGGTACCGCTCGAACGCCAAACCCATGCGATCGAGCACGGCCCGGCGTGCGGCGTCGTCGATCACGCCCTCTTCGTCATCGCCCAGCCCCTCGCCTATCCCCTCGGCCAGCGCCTCAGAGACCTCGGTCAGCCACGCCAACACCGGCTCCGCCACCGGAAGCGGCGCGTCTCCTTCACCGGCAAACAACGCCTTGGCAAACTCCGCGAATCGCAGCAGGTAGCACGCCGTCACCACCGACAGCCCCGAGCCCGCCAGCGCGTTGTTCGCGTCGTTCCACTCCGGACGTTGCGTGTTCATCCACACCCCGCCGCCGATCGCAAGGTTCGATACCTTCGCCAGCAGAGACACCATCAGCTTCTCGGCCAGCGTGACATGGCGGACCCGGCCCCCGGCATCCTGCACCAATCGGCCATCGGTGCCCATCGCCTCCGCACGATCCTGCGTGGCCCGGTGCGCGTCCCAATCGAACACGATCGAGTTGCTCGGGTCTTTCACCAGCTCGGCGTAGGCCTTGATCCGGTACGGCACGTCCGCGTAGCTGAACACCGGCTCATGCAGCATCCGCCGAAGGCCGTCCGGGTCGTGCGCGTGCAGCTGCTCCATCAGCTTCAGCAGGTAGATGATCTGGTGGTCGCCCCAGTAGCCGATGTGGGCCCACGGGTCGTGCGGGTCGGGCACCTCCCAGTCCAGGCCGTCGCGGCTGATGCGATAAGGGTTGAACCCGTCAAGCGTCGAGGCGTTGACGAACTTGGCGACCATGCCCGCCAGGTAGCCCGGGTAGCTGCGGGCCAGCGCCTCCCAGTTCTGGAAGATGTCCCGCCAGTTGCCCTGGTAATCGAGGATGCGGCTGCCGTCGGGCTGCTGCACCCGGATTGCGAACAGGTTCCACGGCCGGGACGGGTCGCCGTGCCGACGCCCGAAGGTCAACGGCAGGTACTCCAGCGTCAGCCGGATCAGATCGGCGTCCCCGCTCGCCGCCGCCGCATCCCGCAGCGCGTCGTAGCCCAGAGCCTTCGGCATCGGGTCGGGGAGCATCCCCGGCAGACGCTCCGCGGCGGGGCGGTTGCGGGTGCGGACAAAGCCCGTGAAGTCGGCGAGGTCGATGTTGTAGCCCCCCGCGATAAAGCCGCCGCGCATCCCGTTGAACATCACGTTCACCGCGTGGTGGGTCGAGGCCAACGTGTCCCCGGTGCACTGCATGCCATCCGCCGCGGCGATGTACGCATTCAGCCCCCGGCCGGTCTCGGCGATGGCCTCTTCCAGGTCGGCGTCGAGCGTCTCTGGGTCGCGGAGCCGACGACGCAGTAAAACGACCTGGGGCTGGGTCCGGTCCGCGTCCGCCACGACGTGCCAATGCTTGATCTCTCCGGGTGCGAGCGTGAATGCGCCCTGCGTGAGGTAGGCCGGCCGGCGGTTGCGGGTCCGTGTCTCGGGTCGCACCGCTAGGCCCACTCCGAAGTCATCGACCGCGTCGGGCAGCAGCGTCGTGAGCACCGGCTCGAGGACGTGCGACCAGACCACGTTGGCCTTGAGCGACTCGCCCGGCTCAGCGGTGTCCATCACCGCCGCGGTCAGCGCGTAGACCCCCAGACCCGTCTCGGGATCTAATTCCGCCTGCGTATAGGCATTGACCAGGGAACTCGCCTTCTGCATCGTCGCTAACGCCGTGCCCGCCGGTAGCAGGTTGCGTAGCCCGTCCAAGACCTCCACGTCTGTCGCTTGCCCCTCTTCGAGGTTCTCCAGCCAGACCGTCCGCACAAACCCAAACCGCTCCGCCGTCGCCCACCGGTACCGCACGCGCAGGCCCAGATCGGGCCGCACCTCTTCGAACACCACCTGCGTGCCTAACGCGTTCTTGTAGAGGCACCGCTCGACACCTTCCGCGTGTGCCGACATGAACGGCCGCCACAGCGTCACGCCTTCCCCCTCCCGCTTCACCCGGACGCTCAGGCTCGGCCCGCAGAACGGGTGGCAGGTATGGATCTTGTCCTCCGCCTCATACGGGAAGATCGAGCGTGCCGGCTCGACCCGGCCCGCGGTCAAGCCGCCCCGGCTCGAGAGATACATCCACAGGTCCGTCGCGCTGACGATGCTCATCAGGAACGGCGGCATCGCGTCGTAGCCGGGCATAGCCTGCATACGCTGCCCGAACAGCTCCACCATGGCGGGCGATGGTGGGGCGTTGTGGGCGTAGCGATGGCGCGGGACTTCGGGCGGGGTAAAGGTCGTCATGGGCACGTCTCGGTGAAACAGATGTGATCACGGCGGAAAAGCACGCCGACAAGCAGAAACCCATTTTTACCATACAAACCCGTCCGCAGGCATCCGAGTCTGGATTTAATCGTGCTTCGAGCGGATCACCCGCAAAGTCAACCGCCTTCGCGGGGTGTTTCTTGCCTGGAACGCACAGGCATGCCGGTCCGCTTGGGATCTAAACAGAGAGCCACGAGAAGATGGGTAACGCAGATGGTGTTGCGAAGTGCCGACCGCCAAACCACCCCTTGCACCGTTGTGACTAGTCGGTAAACACCGACGGTCCCATCGGGCGGTAGGCCTCCAGCACCGGCGACCACTCCGGGGCTTCGGGCCGTGGGCCGGCCTTCGTCGCGTCCGGCAACGCCACCCCTAACGCGTCCACCGCCGATATATCCGCCGCCGTGAAGTCGCCGGACTCGGGCGAAGCGAACCCCGGGTCCGCCACCATCGAGTGCCGGTCCATCCCTTGCTCCCGGGCCTCCGACAGCCCGATCGTGCGGGCGTCTTTCCCGAGCATGTCCCACGGCTCGTAGTTCCACAGCGTCGGCTCGGCCTGCGCCGACAGGTCCCAGTACAGGTTCAGGTCGCTGACCAGCACGCCCGCTTCGAAGTACGTCATCGCGTCCTTGAAGACCGCGCCGCCATCGGTCAACAGGACGTTGCGGAGAAAGGTGCAGCGCTGCGGCGGGTAGTGGTACTGGCCGCCGTGCTCCTCGCGGCAGAGCTGAACCAGCTCGCTGCCCGCCAGGGCGAAGACGTTGTCGGTGATGATGTTTTGTCGGCCCCAGTGCTCGTTGAACGCCTGGCTGCCAGTGTGGTGGACCAGGTTGCCTTCGACGCGCATGAACGCGCTGCCCTCGTCGAGGTAGATGCCCCAGCCGCCGTAGTGGCCGCTCTCGATGTGGTGGATGTGGTTGCCGCGGAGGATCGTGCCGGGCTGGCAGCCCAGGGTGTAGATGCCGCCCATGTCGGAGAGCCGGCCGTGCCCGATGTGGTGGAGGTGGTTGTACTGGATGAGGTTCTGCTGGCAGAGCGCCTGCTCGAAGCCCCAGGTCCAGCCGACGGAGATCGCGCTGTAGAACTGGTCGGCGATCTCGTTGTGCTCGACGGTGTTGTTGGCCGCGTGGAGGATCGCCACCCCGATCGCGCTGGGGTAGACCCGTCCGCAGCGCGTGATGGTGCAGTCGCCGACGTAGGCGTGGCCGGTGCGTAGCCGGGGGTCGCCGTGCAGGTCGGCGCCGTCGATCTTCACGCCGCCGCCACCGATGTCGTCGATCCGGCAGCGCTCCACACGGACGCCCCGGCAGGCCCCCCGGACATCGATCGCGTAGAAGCCCAGCCCGCGGAACGTGCAGCCCACAAACGCGCAGTCCTCCGCCGCTTCGAGGCTGACCGCACCGGGCAGGTCGTGAGCCGCCTGCGGCATCGCCGCGAAGCGGGTCCCCGTGTTCATCGACCGCTTCTCCAGGTTGTTGGTGTTGAAGTGGCGGAAGCTGTCCTTGGTCGGCCAGGTGTGCTCGGGCGTCTGCGGATCCCACCACCTGCCCCAGCCCTCGGAGGGGAACCAGTCGGTGTGGGCGAACGTGAAGCCCTCGAACCGCACGCCGCGGACCGTCTTGCCGGTTTCCCAGTCGCCGTGCAGCCGGATCACCTGCGTCGCCACCGCCAGCCGGACGTCCGTGTTCTCCGGCGTCTCACCTTCCTTCGGCAGGTAGTACAGCCGCTCGGCGTCGCGGTCCAGATACCACTCGCCCGGCTCGCTCATCGCCTCAAACACGTTCTCCCAGAAGTACTTCGCGCAAGGCGTCGAGCCCATCCACTCGTGGTTCCGCAGCGTGAAGATGCTGCGGTGCGTGCTGGTGACCATCCGTTGCGCCGCGTCGTAGTGACTCACCGGCATCCGCTCTTCGATCCACAGGTGGTTGATCACCGCCTCGATGTTGGTCGGGTTCCGCCAGGCTTCGTCGAAGTCGCCCTGGGCCGCGATGAAGCGGGACGCCCCGTCAAACAGGTCGAAGGTCTCGGGCACGTCCGGCGCGTCTCGGATGGTCAGCCAGTCCTGCTTGGGGTAGCGGCTGCGTGGCCGACGCTCGCCATTGGCAAACAAGCTCCGGGGCTGTGGCACAGCCGTCAGCAGCGCACCGACATCGGTGACCCAGCACGGCCGGCCGTTAACCTGCTCCACCGACCAGCCGGTGATCCCGATGCTGCCGTCGATCACGGCTTCGCCCTCGGCGACAAAACGGATGCCGCTGTCCTCCGGGCGGATTTCGATCGGGCGCTTTGTCGGGTAACGCCCCGCGGCCACTCGCACGACCACCTGCCCGGCCGAGTGCCGCTGCTCCCGCAAGTGACGGACCCGCTTGACGGCTTCGCTCAATGTGGCGAGCGGCCCATCCATCCCGTTAGCGGCGGGCTCGGCGAGGTGACCATGCCAGGAATCACACCCTTGCGGCGAGACGTACAGCGTGCGAGTCATGGTTTGGCTCCGTGCGGGATCGGCGGTGTCCAGCCCTGAGATTCAAACAAACTTCAGGGCTTAATCGCGAGTTACGACGAAATAATAAGGGTTTGGGCGTGCTCAGGACGCCGACGCTGGACTGGCGTTTCACAGGGGCCCACAGGCTCGGATCAGAAGTAGCCCGGCACGGTCAGGAGAAGCCTGCCGCTGGCTTCGGGCAGCTTGAAACTGCGGTCGGACAGCCGCTCGAGCGTGGCCCCGGTACCGAAGACCTGCACGTCGTTGACCGGCCGGGTGAAGTTGAGGACCTGGCCTGCGAAGCCGCCGCGCTGGTCGATCACGTCGATGTCCATCGCCTTGCGGACGGGGGTGTAGTGCAGCAGCGTCAGCTGGAGATCGGCACCGCGACGCATCGGGTAGGCGGCGATGGAGTTCGCCAGCCCCCGCCCGTAGGCCGGCCCGCCGATCAGCAGCTCCACCGCCCGCCGCCACGCCAACTGCACCGCGGGGTTCCCGCTCTGGCGGTACTCGGCAAAGATCGGGTCGGCGAAGTAGATGAACCGCTCGCCCCGGAAGATCGCGCTGAACGCATCGGACTCCGCGACCGGCGGCGTCTGGAAGTGCGACGAGAACTTCAGCGCCGAACGCATGAAGTACGGCAGTGCCCGCTCACACAACACCTCGACGTCGCCGCCGAACGTGACGTTGAGCCCCTGCTTGTAAAAGACCCGGTCGCCGACCGCCATCTCCGGATCGAACGCCTCGCGTCCACGCCAGTAGCTCGGGTACCGCTCTACCTCGCCGTGATCCTCAAGCGGGATGAAGTCCAGGGCCCAGCGGCCTGCTTCGTCGCGCCCCGCCTTGTGAGAGATCAGCAGCTTACCGCCTGCCTCGTAGTACGCCTTGAGCCGCTGCGCCACGTCCTCGGAAACCACGGTGCTGTCCGGCAGGATGATCAGGTCGTGCCCCTCGAGCCCGTCGTAGCCGTCGAGCATCGCGCAGTCGTAGTGGGCCTCTTCGCTGAGCATGACGGCGGCCTCCTCGGCGACGCCGTTGTCCTGGCCGGCGAAGTTGGCGGAGAAGACCCCGATCGGTGCCGGGCAGAGCTCGGCGTCGGCGTAGAACGGCTCGGCCTGCTCCCACTGCTCGTAGACCGCGCCGATCAGCTGGTACGCGGCCGGGTCCAGCGTGCCACGCGGCGGCAGCTGGTCACCGACCATGCCGGCCCCCCCCAGGGCCTGGGCGCGGAAGCACTCAAACTCCAGCGCGGGCTGCGGCTTGATCCCCCCGAAGTCGCCCCACATCTTCTGGAACCGCCCGGTCATCGAGAGCCACGGCTTGCCCCACCGGCTCATCGCCCTCGCCATGCGCGGGAAGTGGTGGTAGCCCCAGAACCCCGACGGCAGCGACTCGATCTCCATGTGCGTCATGTGGGGCTCGCGGACGCGCGGGCCCACCAGCGGGTGCATGTTGCCGTCGTTCCCCGTGTTGTAGAAGACCGACGCCTGCGGGCGGATGCTGTGGATCAGGGATGTGAAACGTTCGGAGAACGCCTGCTGGGCCAGCCCCTGGAAACGGGCGAAGTGGTCCGGGGTGTTGTCGGTGAGGCCGTGCTTCTCGCGGATCGCTCGGCTGGGCTCGCTCCACCCCCCGGTCGGGTGGAAGAAGAGGATGTCGATGAACAACCCGTCGACCGCGTCGCCGTAGCGCTCGAGCAGCTCGCGCAGGTGGGCTTCGAAGTAGTCCTGGTAGCCGGGGTCGGCGAGGTTGTTGAACTTCCACATGCCCAGGTGGCCGGGCCTGCCGTCGGGGCCCACACCGTCCCCGACAAAGCTGCCGTCGTACGCCATCTGGTGCCATTCGGGGTGCTCCTGCGCGACGTTCTCCTCCCAGACCACGGTGGTGTAGATCGGGGCGCGGATGCCCGCTCGGTGCAGTGCCTCGAGCTGCTCACCGAGCAGGTCGCGGTCGCCGATCGCCGGATGGCTCACGCCCGTCGTGGTCGGGTAGTAGCACATGCCGTGGTGGCACTTGCCGAAGACCGTGACGCTGTTGACGTGCGCTCGCTGGAAGGTCTCGACAAATTGGTCGGCGTCGAAGGTGCTGCCCACGTCTGGGATGAACGGCGAGGTGTGGAAGTCCAGGTGGATCTGGCGCTGATGGTTCTGGAACATCGGGTGCATGGGAGAGCTCCGTGGCGCGGGGGTCGGCGTGCCAGCCCGCCCCAAGGTGGAGCGATACCGGTGGCGCGTACTGTACTGGGCCTACGCAGCCACACCGGGCCACCCGCTCCGCTGCACCGCGGAGTCCGGCGGGTCCGTCTGTCATAACTCACACGCGATCGCGGCACGGTGCTTACGGATTTACCGCTGGGCGCTCTTAATCACCCCGCGTACCCCGACCTTTGATGAGCGGCCCAGCCGGATCTATGGGGTCTGAGTTACGCCGAGGGGTGCGGCGGTTAGATAGATGTAAGATTAATATATTTATAGATTTAAGGGGCGATCTGGCGATAGATTATGCGGTGGGTCGGGGTGCTCTAATCTGCGATCCCCACGCATAGGCTGACACGGCCTGGCTCATGCGTAGCCGCCCCCGTTACTCGAATTTGCCGCTCGGCGTTCCTTGCTCAGCCGCTTGATCAGCCCGCTGGAGCGCAGCTCGGCGAGCGGGTCGGCGGCCAGCTTCTGTGACTTCCGCCACTTGGTCAGCACGGGCGTCACGTCCGCCTCGAACGCGGCCTTGAGCAGTGTCTCG
>JBCDIM010000011.1:0-78847 GCA_038749105.1 Planctomycetota bacterium | reverse complement strand
GGGGAGGGGGGCGGGCGCGGGAGGAGCGGCTGGAGCGGCGTCGGGGGTGGGTGCGGGGTCGGCGGGGGTGAAGTCGAGGGATTGGCCGGCGGGTTGGGGGGTGGGGCCGGCATCGGGGAGTGGTGTGGAGAGGGTGTCGAACTCGGAGAGGTCGAGGACCTGGTCGAGGAGGTCGCCGGGGGCGGGAGAGGCTTCGGCGGTGTCTTCGGTGTGTGCTGGCGTTGAGGCGGGTGCGGGGGTGCTAGCCCCGGGCTTTGCGGGGCGTGGGGCTGTGGTTTTGGTGGTGGGGATTTCTTGTGCGGCTTGGCGGGCGGCTTCGTCGGGGGAGAGGCCTTGGCGCTCGAGTTGGAGCTCGCGTTGGGCGCGCTCAGCGTCTTTGGTGTGGCGGTAGGCGAGGCCGAGGTGATCGCGGGTGTGGACGGTGCGGAACTTGGCGCCGCAGTGGGGGCACTGCTTGGCGTTGGGGTCGACGTGTTTGCCGCAGGCGTGGCAGTAGCCGAGGTGGTGGGCGATGCCGGGGACGTTGCGGGCGACGGCCCAGAACTGACGGGTGGTGGGCCCGCGGAGGATGGTGGTGGGGGTGATGCGGCCGGCTTTGATCATCGCCAGGAGCGTGTCGTAGGAGCAGCCGGGGCGGAAGGGGTTTTGTTTGTCGCGGATGTACCAGGGGCCCATGGCGATCTGGGTGGCCTTGCGGGACAGGGGCTCGAAGAGGCCGCCGCAGGCGTTGCAGCGGTGGGAGCGCTCCTGGACGTGCCCGCAGTAGGGGCAGACGATGAGGCCGGGGGAGGCGGGGGTGTCGGGTGCGGCGGGGGGCGCGTCGGGCATGGTTGGCTTGGGTTTTGACAGGTCTGGACTGCAATCTTAGCGTGCGGGGATGATGCTCAGGGCGTTGTTGGTGTTGGTCGTGGTGGGTGTGTGCGGGTGTGCGGGCGGGGCAGGCGGTGGTGGCGCGCGACCCACGGACGGTGTCCGTGGGCTTCAGGGGGGAGAGAAATTGGTTATTGCATATGTGGGGGGGCGAGCGGTGACGCGGGGCGAGGTGTGGGGCGGCCTGGTTCGGCGGGGTGGGGTGGGGGCGATGTCGGAGGTGGCGTTGGACCGGTTGCTGGCGGTGCGGCTGGGGGAGTTGGGGCTCGAGATCGGGGGGGCGGACCTGGAGGCGGAGCGTGCGCGGATGGTGGCGGGGTTGAATGCGGACCCCGAGGTGGCGGAGCGGTTGTTGGCGGAGTTCCGGCGGGAGGACGGGCTGGACACGGCGGCGTTTGCGGGGCTGCTGCGGCGGAACGCGGGACTTCGGGTGTTGGCCCTGCGTCAAGGGGTGGAGCCGGTGTCGGATCGGGCGGTGCTGCGGGCGTTTGATGTGCGGCATGGGCCGAGGCGTCAGGCGCGGTTGATCCTGACGCGGACGCTGGCGGAGGCGGAGTCGGCGGTGCGGGCGGTGCGGGAGCGGGTTGCGGCGGGCGGGCCCGGGGGTGGCGAACCCCGGGCTTTAGGGAGGGAGGCGTTTGCGGGGGTGGCGGCGGAGCGGTCGATCGATCGGAGCTCGGTGCAGGGGGGGCTGCTGCCGGCGATTTCGGAGCTGGACCCGAGTTATGCGGGGGCGCTGCGGGAGGCGCTTTGGCGGTTGGACGGGGTGGGGAGCGTGAGCCGGCCGATCGTGCTGGAGGAGGGGGTGGCGGTGCTGCGGTTGGAGCGGGAGCTGCCGGGGGATGGGTCGGAGCTGTCGGCGGTGCAGGGGGCGTTGGAAGCGGGGTTGAGGCGGGAGGCGGAGGCGTTGGCGATGTCTCGGGTGGCTAGGCGGTTGTTAGACGAGGGGGAGATCGTGGTGCTGGACCCGGCGCTGGGGAAGGTTTGGGAGGGGCGGTAAGAATGGCTGTTGGGCGGGCCTGGGGGTGGCGACCTCCAGGCTTTAGATGCATTGGGTTTTGTCGAGGTTTGGTGGGTGGGGTTGGGCTATTGTGTGGTGATGAAGATCCAGGTCTCCAATCGGGTTGAACGGCTGCCGCCCTACATGCTGGGGCGGCTGAAGAACTTGATTTACGAGCAGCGGAAGGCGGGGGCGGATGTGATCGACATGAACATGGGGAACCCGTCGGACGCGCCGCCGGACCCGGTGGTGGAGAAGATCCGAGAGGCGGTGCTGGACCCGCGGAACAGCCGGTATTCGGTGTCGGCGGGGGTGTACAACCTTCGGCGGGACATGGCACTGAAGTACAAGCGGAAGTGGGGGGTGGAGCTGGACCCGGACACGGAGGTGATCGCGACGATCGGGTCGAAAGAGGGGTTCAGCCACATGTGTTTGGGGCTGCTGGGGCCAGGGGATATCGCGGTGGTGGCGGACCCGGCGTTTCAGATCCATACGACCGCGGTGGTGCTGGCGGGGGCGTCGACGGTGTCGGTGCCGTTGGGTAACGACGATGCGTTTTTGGAGCGGATCGATCACGTGCTGGATCAGCTGCAGCCGCAGCCGAAGGTGGTGATTCTGTGCTATCCGCACAATCCGACGACGATGACGGTGGAGCCGGGCTTCTTTGAGAAGGTGGTGGAGCTGGCGGACCGGCACCAGGTGATGGTGCTGCATGACTTCGCGTATGGCGAGACGTGTTTTGATGGGTACAAGGCTCCGAGCTATCTGCAGGCGGCGGGGGCGAAGGACTTCGGGGTGGAGTTCAGCACGCTGAGCAAGCCTTACAACATGGCGGGTTGGCGGATTGGTTTTTGCTGCGGGAACGCGGAGATGATCAAGGCGTTGTCGACGGTGAAGGGGTACTACGACTACGGGATCTTCCAGGCGGTGCAGATCGCGGCGATCATCGCGATGCGGGAGGGGGACAAGCACATCGAGCGGCAGAACGAGAAGTACGCGATGCGGCGGGACTTGTTGGTGGAGGGGCTGCGGAAGCTGGGGTGGACGGTGGATCGGCCCAGGGCGTCGATGTTTGTGTGGGCGAAGGTTGCGCCGGATCAGCTGGCGGCGTTTGGGGGATCTACGGAGAAGCTGTGCCTGGAGATGGTGGAGCAGGCCGAGGTGGCGATGACGCCGGGGGCTGCGTTCGGTCAGGCCGGGGAGGGGTACGTCCGGCTGGCGCTGGTCGAGAACGAGCAGCGGATCCGGCAGGCGCTCCGGCAGTTGGGCCGGGTGCTGCCGATCAGTGAGGGTGCTGGGGTGTGAGTCGGTGGGGGGGTGGGTCAGGCGGCGGCGCTGTTGGGGCGGTCGTCGTTGGGGTTGCCCTGGAGTTGGCGGAGCACGCGGAGGAAGACGGCGTGGTCGGTGTCGTCCGGGGTGTTTGAGTTGGCGTCGGGGAGTGTGATGTCTTCTGCGGCGTCCTGGGTGATGCCGTCGATGCGTGCGAGCAGGGCGTTCATGACCGTGAGCTGGTCGGCGAAGTCGGTCTCGAGCTTGTCCAGCCGGCTGGTCAGGTCGCGGACCGCGGTGGTGAAGGACTCGTCGATCCGGCCCATCCACTGGTCGTAGCTCTGGAGCGACTTGGCGACCTCGTGCTGGATGGATTCGCGGAGGTTGGCCTGCTCGGCCTTGATCTGGGCGAGGGTGTCGTGCTGGGCGGCGAGGCGGGCCTCGGCGGCTTTGAAGAGCTGTAAGCCCAGCTTGACCCGCTGCTCGGCACGGGCGGGATCGGCGGTGGCGGTATTGGGGTCGGTATTGAATCGGCGGTTGGGTGGGGTGGGCATAGAAGGAGTATCGGCAGGGGCGGGCGTTGGGCTGCAGGGGGCATGAATGCCCCCGCTAAACGGGGGTGAGGGTGGTGGGGTATGGTTCGGGGGTGAGCGATTCGGTGACGTTGCGTGAGGTGATGGCTGGGCTAGAGGCGGTGGCCCCGCTGGGGTTGGCGGAGGGCTGGGACAAGGTCGGGCTGCAGGTGGGGGACCCGGAAGCGGTGGTGGATCGGGCGTTGCTGTGCATTGATTTGACGGAGGCGGTGGTCGAGGAGGCGGTGGAGCTGGGGTGCGGGTTGGTGGTGGCGTATCATCCGCCGATCTTTGGACCGTTGACCGGGTTGGTGGAGGGGGAAGGGTTGCAAGGGGCGGGGGGGTGGAAGACGCGGGCGTTGCTGGCGGCGGTGCGGGCGGGGTTGGCGGTGTATAGCCCGCACACCGCATTGGACGCGGTGCGGGGTGGGGTGAACGACTGGCTGTGCGCGGGGCTGGGTGAAGGCGTGAGTGAGCCGATCGAGCGGAAGGCCGTGAAGCGGGATGAGTACAAGGTGGTGGTGTATGTGCCGGCGGGTGAGGTTGATGCGGTGCGGGGGGCGATGACGGACGCGGGGGCGGGGGGGATCGGGAAGTACACGGGGTGTTCGTTCGGGGCGTCGGGGGAGGGGACGTTTGAGCCGGGCGAGGGGGCGGAGCCGGCGGTGGGCGAGGTGGGGCGGTTTGAGCGGGTGGCGGAGGTGCGGCTGGAGATGATCTGTGGGGGTCGGCAGTTAGCGGGGGTTTTGTCGGCGGCGCGGGGGGCGCACTCGTACGAGGAGCCGGCGATCGATGTGTTTCGGCTGGAGGCGGAGCCTGAGGTGGCGGCGGAGGCCGCGGGGGTGGGTCGGTTGCTGACGTTGGCGGAGCCGGTGACGGTGGGTGGGTTGGCGGAGCGGGTGAAGGGGCGGTTGGGGGTGGAGCGGGTGAAGGTGGCGGGAAGCGGAGCGGTGCGGACGGTGGCGGTGTGTGTGGGTGCGGGCGGGAAGCTGTTCGAGGGGGTGGAGGCGGACGCGTATGTGACGGGGGAGATGCAGCACCACCAGGTCTTGGACCTGGCGGAGCGGGGGAAGGCGGTGGTTTTGGCGGGGCATACGCAGACGGAGCGGCCGTATCTGCCGGTGTATCAGGACAAGCTTCGGGCGGCGATGGGTGGGGTGGATTGGCGGATCAGCGAAAAAGACCGGGCACCGTTGCGGTTCTGTTGAATCTGGGTGTTTTGGGGTTGTGAGGTTTGGGTGTGGGATCGAGAATGCGGGTGTTGGGCGAGTGCCCGGAAAGGAGCAGAACGATGAAGGTGATTGTTGGGTTGTTTTTGGTGCTGGGTCTGATTGGTGCGGGGGTGTGGTTCAGCGGGGCGCTCAGCATGGATGTGGAGGGGCAGGTGAAGGCGTTTAACGAAGGGGTGAAGCCGGGGATGGGTTGGGAGGCGGTGCTGGAGGTGAGCCCGTCGAAGAAGGTGTCGTATTGGATGGACATGGATTGGCGGCTCCCTATCGACCTGGATCCGGAGCAGCACAAGGCCCGGCTGGCGGGCGCGAGCGCGACAGCCTTTCGATTCTCCTACGCGTTCTCGGCGGAGGACCAGTACTGGGTCGAGTTCGATGACAAGGGGAAGGTGGTTCAGGTGACCCCGAAACGGACGCTGAAGGACCTGCCGGGGGCGACTGGGTATTGACCGCCGGATCGCCGGATGCGGTGATTGCGACGGGCGGGTTTGGTCGGTAGACTCTGCGATCCAAAGAGCGGGGCTGTAGCTCAGTTGGGAGAGCGCTTGTATGGCATACAAGAGGTCAGGAGTTCGAACCTCCTCAGCTCCATTGATTCAGGCTGGATAGGGCGTAGTGGGGGCCGTTGGCGGCGGCTTGGTCGACGAGAGGCGGGGTGGTCCGGGTGGGTTGGATGACCGATAGGGTTCTGGTGCGGGGTGGGCGTTGTCCGTGCGGTTGTCCGGTGACTTGGGAGGCGTTGCTTTGTCTGAAGGGTTTCTGCCACCGGTGCCGGAGAGGGTGGGTCAGCCGGTTGATCGGTCGAGTCCTGGATTGCCCGTGCGGGTGCCGGGGCTTGAGTTAGCCACCGAGTTGGTGCGCCGGCAGATGGGATCGGGGCTGACCGTGGTGCGGTCGGAGAAGCTGTACGGCGGGAGTATCAACCGGGTGTTGCGTTGGGAGCTCGACGGCGGGCCGGGGGTGGTGGTGGCAAAGCTGAACACCGCGCGGTCGGTGCGGTCGTTCCGGGGAGAGTTTGATTCGCTGCGGTGGTTCCGAGAGCACACGTCGCTGCCGGTGCCGGAGCCGATCGCGGTGCTTGAGCCCGGCGTGGCGGTTGAAGCGGGTGAGCGGTTTGAGGGTGCCGGGCTGCTGATGGAGTGGATGCCTGGGGTGACGCTGGCGTCGGCACGGCTGTCAGAGCGGGGCATGGCGGTATTCGAGTCGCGGCTGGCGGGGCACGTCGCGGAGCTGCACAGCCACACCCGGACGAGCTTCGGATCCGCGGTCGGCGGCGAGCGTTACGCGACGTGGATCGAGTGTTTTTCGCCTTTGATCCATGAGGAATACGGGGCCGTGCGGGAGAGCCTGAGCACAGGGAGCCGGGAGGTGATCGACTCGTTGCTGGCCCACCTGCCGCGTTACCTGCCGGAGCGTTCGCGTCCGACAGCGACGCACGGCGACCTGTGGGCGAACAACATCATGGTGGACGACGCGCACCCCGATCGGCCGTTGGTCACGGCGTTGATCGACGGGGTGGCGCGGTACTGCGATCCGGAGTACGAGCTGGCGTATTTGACGCTGTTCCGTGCGGTCGGCCGGACGTTTTTCGACCGGTACTACGCGGTGCATCCGAAGCGGCCCGGTTTTGGCTTCCGCAGCCGGGTGTATTGGCTTAAGACGATGATGCGTCACGTCCGCGTGTTTGGCGAGCGGTATGTCCCGAGCGTGGAGGGGTTGGCGGAGGAGCTGCGTCGGATGCAGCCGGGGTATGCGGCGAAGCTGCGGTAAGGTCAGGGCTGGGTGGCGGGTGCGGTGGCGGGTGCGGTGGTGGGCGAGGTGGTGGTCGCGGGGATGACGGTGGGGAGTTGGTCGGTGAGTTGCCAGACGACGGTGTGCTGGAGTGATTCCCCAGGCTGGAGATGGACGCCTGGGCTGAGGGTTTCGAGCTCGGTGTAGCGGTTTTCGTGATAGACCTGGAGGTTCGAGGCGTCGAGGTACATCGCGTCTGGATCGACGGTGATGGTCTGAACGAAGTAGCGGGGGGTTTGGGGGAGGTCGGGGTACACGGCGGCGACCCATCGGCCGAGGGTGCCGATCTTGCCGCCGCGTGGGGGCTTATTGGGGTCGCTGGCGTCGTGAGCGGGGAGCTGGAAGCGGAGGGTGTTTGCGGAGACCGGGGTGACGCGGTTGTCCATGGGCCTGCCGGCGACGAGATCGACCCAGCCGGCGGTGTTGATGGGCGGTGGGCTGTTGGCGGTCCGGTGCAGGAGGGTGTGGTCGGGGTTGATGATCTGAGTCACGGTCCAGATATTGATCGGCAGCGAGCTCGGCTGGCGTTTGGTGGCGGTCGTGGTCGTGACGGCTATGGGTTGGGAGCGGTTGAGGGTGAAGGTGCGGGTCAGCTGGATGCCGGTGGCGGGACAGATCGGCGACTGGATGGTGATGGAGTTGGGCGGGGCGTTGAGACGGGTCCAGGGCTGGCCGTCGATGACGCCGTCGGGGGGCCAGGCGCCCTGGCCGCCGTAGGCGATAGGCCATCGGCCCTGGGGGAGGAGCCAGACCTTGTCGCCGCCGAGGTTGGCGTAGGGCTTTCGGGGGTGGTCGGTCCGGGGCTGCCGCCAGTTGGCGAGTTCTTTGGGGGGTGCGTGCCAGAGCAGGTTGGGGCCGTCGATAGTGCCGAAGACGACCGCCCGTCCGGCGGTGGGGGAGACGCCGAGGCGGGCCGAGCCGTTGGTCAGCGTGATGGTGTCGGGGAAGGTGAGGGTCTGGCCGTCGTCGGAGACGCCGAAGCCGTCAGCCAGGGCGGCGGGGCTGGGGCGAGGAGCGGTGCGATCAGGCGTGGCCGCGGGCGTGGTAATGCAGCCGGTGACGGTAAGCAGCAGGAAGCACGCGAGGCAGGCCGGAGTAGCGGGTTTAGCGCATTGATTCATGCGGGCAGATTTGATGCGTGGAGAGGGCGGTTGGGGAGCATGTGGAGATGGCCGCGGCGGGACTCGAACCCGCACTGGGGCGATTTTAAATCGCCTGCCTCTGCCAATTGGGCTACGCGGCCGGGGATTGGTTTTGGGCCTGGAAGATAGCGGCTGGGCGAGGGGGTGGCCTTCGTTTTCGGGTGGAGGCGTCGGGGTTGGGTTAATCTTGGGGGCGAGATCTGTCCGCGGGACGATAACGGAGGCATGATGCGGAGCGTGTTGATCGGTGGCCTGGCGTGGGGCGTGATGGCGATGGGCCTCGTGTCGGGCCCGGCGTCGGGGGGCGTGATGCTGAGCTCGGGGACGATCTCGGGGACCGCGGAGTCGGATGTGGGGGATACCGCAACGCAGAGCACACCGGTGGTGGTCGGGTTGGCCCAGATCAATCTCTCGGGGCCGTCGGAGTCTGGGGAACGCACGACGGTGATGCAAAGCGTTCTGGTTTCGTCTGAACAGATCACGCTGGACGGCACGCTGGAGTCGATCACGGCACGAGGCAATCAAACGACGGGTGGTATGGCTTCGGCGGACTTGAGCTTCACGGTGTCGACCGCGTCGTTGTTGGACTTCGCGTTGTCGCTGGAGGCGGAGCGGGAGGCGGAAACGCGTTTTTTCCTGACCGCGGACCGCGGGCCGTCGCCCTTGTTTGTGTTTACCGGGGACGGGTCGGGGGGAGCCCGAGCATTCGACGACGAATTCTTGGTAAGTCCGGGTGTGGTTTACAGCCTCAGCGTGAACCTGGAATCGTCGGTGCCCGAGAGTGAGGACGAGGTGTCGATGACCACTTCGTATGCGTTGTCGATCTCGCTGATGGCGGTGCCGGAACCGGCCGCGTTGGGGCTGCTGTTATTGGGTGCTGTGGTTGGGGTGGGGGTTTGCGGGCGGCGGGGTGAGCGGGTGGGGTGAAGGCCCGGTAGTCTGCTGGCATGCTGAGTCATCGTGTGATTCCGTGTCTGGATGTAAAGGGGGGGCGCGTCGTGAAGGGCGTGAACTTTGTCGGGCTGCGCGATGCGGGAGACCCGGTGGAGATCGCGCAGCAGTACGACGAGCAGGGGGCCGACGAGCTGGTCTTTCTGGACATCACGGCCAGCCACGAGGGCCGAGACATTGTGCTGGATATGGTGAGCAAGGTCGCGGAGCGGTGCTTCATGCCGTTCACGGTGGGCGGGGGCATCCGGACCATTGATGACGTGGCGCGGCTGATCACGGCAGGGGCGGAGAAGGTGAGCATCAACACCGCGGCGGTGCTGGACCCGGTGATCGTGAGCCAGACGGCCGAGCGCTATGGGCGGTGTGCGACGGTGGTCAATATCGATCCGAAGCGGGTGCCGGCGGACGAGTTCGAACAGCGGACAGGCAATAAGCCGGTGAGTGTGGGGCAGAACGACAGCGTGTTTGAGGTGCACACGCACGGGGGCCGGACGCCGACGGGGATCGAGGCGTTGCCGTATGCGATGGAGGTCGTGGAGCGGGGGGCGGGGGAGATCGTGCTGACGTCGATGGACGCCGACGGCACGAAGGACGGCTACGACGTGGAGGTCACGAAGCTGATCACCGACGCGGTCGATGTGCCGGTGGTCGCGTCGGGCGGCTGTGGGTCGCCGGAGCACATGGTGGAGGTGCTGCGGGACGCGGGGGCGTCGGCGGCGTTGGCGGCGAGCATCTTCCACTACGGGGAGTACAGCATCGCGGAGACGAAGGACGCGATCGCCGAGGCGGGGCTCCCGGTGCGGCGTGTGGGCTGACGGCTACGGGCTGGGTGGGGTCAAGATGAGCTGGACCGAGTCGCGGGGCGGGAGGGTCTCGCGGACGGTCACGGTGGGCCGTGCGTTTAGGGTGATGTCGCTTACGGCGTCACGGAGGGTTTCGCCGGGGCCGTAGCGTTTGCCGGTCCATTGGCCGGGGGCGGGGAGGGTGACCTCGACCTCGACGGTCTGCGGTTCGTTGGTGAAGTTGACGAGGTTGATCAGGGTCTTGTCGCTCGTGCCGCCGGAGCCGCGGAGCGCGGGCAGGGTGGAGGTGTCGACAGCCCGGACATAGACGGGGGTGTAGGCGAGGTCGGCTGCGTTGTGGAGTTGCCAGGGCAGCGGGCTGCCGTGGGTGGCGTAGGCGAGGGTGAGTCGTCGGAAGGACTGCAGGCGGGAGTCCTGGCCCTCCACGCCGGGGAAGGCCTGCGTATCGAACACGTCGTGGGTGTCGTAGTCATCGGGCTGGACCATGAGGCTGAACTTCTCGAACTTCTTCTTCTTGTGGTTGAAGAAGACGGCATGCTGCATGAAGCCGTGGGCGACGGCGACGTGGGCGCGCATGTTGCGGTCGAAGGCGGCGGCCTGGGGTTGGGTGGAGAGGTCGCCGGCGTCGCTGTCGCGGTGCCATTCGTTGGAGCCGAACTCGGTGTTGATCAGGGGCTTGCTGAGGCCGTCGCCGAGGGTGGGGCCGGTGGGGTGGTTGTTGGGGACCTGCTCCATGAAGGAGCCGCCTGGGTGGTTGTTGAAGGACAGGCCGTAGGCGTGGCCGCCGATGAAGCTGGCGTGCTCTTCGATGGCGAGGCGTTTGTCGGCGTCGCCCGCCCAGGTGTTGAACGCCCAGCCGGGGCCGAGCACCCGGACGTGTTCGGGGACCGAGGCCTGGACGTATTGCGTGAAGGCCAGGACGTTTTCGTAAGGGAGCGGCCCGATGAGCCCGGGCTCGTTGGCGACCTCGACAAACTGCACGAGGTCGGCGAAGCGTTCAAGGTAGCGGTCGAACAGGACGCGTTGGGTCTCGGGGAGTTCGCCGTCGGCGTCGGGCGAGAAGCCGCCGAGGTAGAGCGTGTTGAGGACCACGCGGAGGTTGAGGTCGCGGTAGGTCTCGAGGAGCTTGGTCTGATACTCGGGGTCTTGCAGGTGGGCGACGTTGGACCAGTAGGGCGCCCGCATGAGGTTGCCGCCGTAGCCGAGCCCGAGCCATTCGAGGAGGTGGGGGGCGAGGCGGACCTGGTGCTTGTTGATGTGGAACGCGGCGGGCCCGTCGGCACCGAGGGTGAGGTTGGTGCCGGCGAATATCACGCTGCCGTGGACCGGTTCGTTGACGGGCTGGTCGTGGGCGGTGAGGCGGAGGAAGTCCCAGTCGAAGTAGTGGATGCCGGTGGGTCCGCCGTAGGGTTGCGGCAACAGGTCGAGCTGCAGCTCGTTGGCGCCTGGCTTGAGCAGCTGAGCGGGGAGATAGAGGCGGTAGACCCGGCGGAAGTCGTGGGTCTTGCCGTGGGCGGTGCCCTTGTAGCCCCAGGTCTGGATGATGCCGGCGAGGGTGGTGTTGCTGTAGACGGCGAGCTGGGGGACGAGCTTGGTGGAGCCCTGGATGGCGAGCTGCAGTTCGACGCCGTGCACCGGTACGGCATCGAGGGTGTAGTCGATCGTGATGGGTCGCTTGCGGTTGGCGACGGCTTTCTTGTTGAAGTCGGGCCAGGCAGATCCGGGTGCAGTGCGGGCCTGCCAGTCGTTAGGGATGGCGAAGCGTTGCGGCTGCGGGCCGGTGAACTCGGCGTTGGAGGCGTCGTCGATCCCGATCTGCCAGAGCACGGGGCCTGTGGGGGCGGTGGCCTCGTGCCAGAGCGGAGCCGGTGTGTCCGCAGACGAGGGTGCGGCCAGGGCAAGGGTGGTGGTCATGGTGAGGGCGGTGGCGGCTAGACGGATCGCCACGCCGCGCCGGGGGCGGGCGGTGGTGGGTGACGTGTGGGGCATTGGTTTATCCTTTGGCCTGCATCCTCCAATGGATGAGGCCGCTCTGGGTGAAGAGGTCGATCAGGGGTTCGAGGGTGGCGGCGTGGCCGTCGAAGAACAGGGCGTTGGCACGGGTGGCGTTCTGGTGGTAGCTGTGCCAGATGTTGGTGGGTGCGGAGTAGTGCTGGCTGTCGTGGAACTTGGCGTTGAGGGTGGATTGGTTGTTGGCCCAGTGGCTATCGATCACGTTGAGAAGGTTGCTGGGGCTATCGATGAAATCGACCGTGACGGGCAGGGCAGCGATTCGGTCGGGGTTGCGGGGGACGAGCAGGGCGTCGGCGGCCGGGATCGGGGCCGTCGGTATGGTGAGAAATGCACCCTGGCCGCGGTTGATGCCGTAGGACATGAAGTTGTCGGGTTGGGCGGCGGTGCCGGGCTCGTCGGCGATGTCAGAAGGGCACTGGTAGACGGTGACCGGCGTGGGGTTGCCGGCGGTGTCGGCGCGGTCGGCGGTGATGTACTCGCGGAGTCGGCTGTTCCAGGAAGGCGTGCTGCCATCGCCCCCGATGGGCGGGAAGTCGTCGTCGTAGTCCACGGCGTAGGTGGCACCGGCGATCCCGATCTGCCGGAGGTTGCTGAGGCAGCTGGCGTTCCGGCCGGCCTCGCGGGCGGCGGTGAGGGCGGGCAGCAGGATCGCTATGAGCAGGGCGATGATCGAGATCACCACGAGCAGCTCGATGAGCGTGAAGGCGTGCGTGCGGTTGGGTGTGGCGTGACGCATGAGTCGGCTCGTGTGGGGCGTGAAGCGGACGCGAAAGCCCGGGGTGGGCGGGGGGCCGGCGCGGGCCAGGAGGATCAAGCCGATCAAGCGGGGCGTCGGCGTCGGCCTGCGAGGCAGAGGCCGCCGGCGGCGAGGAGGATCAAAGACGCGGGCTCGGGGATCGGGCTGGCCGTGACCAGGATGTTGTCGAGCTCGGCGAAGGCTTCGCCCACCGCAACGTTGCCGTTGGCGCCGCCGCTGAAGGAGATGATGTTGGGGGTGTCGTTGGGTAGCCGGGTCGCGATGTCGTCGATGTTGATGACCACGGAGCTGTCGGTGGTGTCGGTGACGGTGAGGTCGTAGCTGTCCTGGGTGTCGCTGGAGAGGTCGATGACGATCTCGAAGAGGTACTCCCGGCCATCGATCAGGTCGAAGCCGGTGTCGATCGGCGGGTTGGCCGTGGACCAGTAGAGGACGGAGCCGGTGTTGCCGTTGACCTGGAGCTGGGCGATCCGGTCGCTGGCCGAGGCGCTCTCGTTTTCGTCGGTATTGACCAGCAGCTGGAAGAGCGGGTTGCCCGTTCCGGTGGTGTCGAAGTAGGTGTAGTTGTAGGAGATGTTCAGGAGGTTGTCGCCCGTGCCGGCGGTGGAGAGGCCCGGCAGGTCGGCGGTGAGGTGTGGTGCCCCGGGGCTCACGAAGGTGGTGTTGTTGTCGGTGTACTGCACGGCCCGGTCGCCGGCGTTATCGACGACGGCAACGATTGAGCCGTTGGTGGTGTCAGAGGTCACGGTGAGCCCGCCGAGGGTGCCGCCGAGGTCGCCGGCCTGCCCGCCGTAGGTGCCGACGGCGTCGCCGTTGAAGTCGGTGTCGATAAAGGTGGCGGCGTGGGTTTGCGTTGCCGGTGCGGTGGCGAGCGCCGCGGTGAGCAGGGCGGTCGTGGCGAGTGTCGCAGCGAGATGGGGTTTCATGGGTTCCTCCAAGTAAGCAATGAAATCGAATGAGAATCGGGAGCGTGGGCCGAGCGTTTCGGCGGTCAATGAGTCGGGTGCCGTTTAAAACGGCTCTTCGGTGATGGCGGTGTCGGCGTCGTTGACCAGGGGCGAAGAGGCCTGGTCTTCAAAGACGGCGGGGACGGGCGTGGCGTCGGGGACAGATCGGTCGTGGCGGAGGGCCTCGACGCGCTGCATGGCGGTGCGGAGGACGGCGGCGGCGTCGAAGCCCAGCCGTGTGATCGGCAGCCGGGTGCGGGTCTCGATGGGCCAGTTGCAGTGGGCGACGACCCGGAGGTCTTGAGGCATGGAGAGCCCCGAAGCGAGGACGCCGGCGAGGGCGGACTCGACGAGGTTGTCGTCGGTGATGATCAGGGCGTCGGGGCGTTGGTCGGCGGGGCGGTCAAGCAGAAGCTGGACGATGTGTTTGGCGGAGTTGGGGTCGGCCAGCGACGCGGCGACGCGGAAGTGGGGCTGGGATTGGAGGCCGGCGTCGGCGATGGCGGCGTCGTAGGCGTCGAAGCCGGGGTGGCCGTTGGTCAGGACGGCGACGCGTTGTGCCCGCTGCTGGGAGAGGTGTTCCAGCGAGCGATCCACGAAGGACTGGCGGTCGGGGAACACACGGGGCAGGTGGTGGCAGGCGGGGCTGGTGGTGATGGCGACCTTGGCGAGCCAGGGGTGTTCGAGGAGCTTGGGCGAGATCTCGGGGGGGTGCCCGACGAAGATGATGCCGGCGAGCCGGTCGGCCTCGACCTCTTTGAGGAGCTTCTGGTGGTTGGCGTTGTCCTCGGGGCCGGCGACCCCGAAGAACGGGACGATGCGGGAGTGGCTGGGGCTGTCGGGCGCGGGGGCGTCGTCGGCCTGTGTGTCCTGGGCGTTCCAGGCGGTGGCCTGGTTGGCGAGGGCCCACCAGAAGCGGAGCCAGCCGGGCTCCTGGGGGTGGTGTCGGAAGGCGAGGGCGTATCGGCAGAGGTGGGGGGGGTGGTCGCTCACGTACATGCCACGCGTGGATCGGGAGTAGACGAAGCCGTCACGCTTGAGCTGGCGGACGGCCTTGGCGAGGGTGGTCCGGGCGACGTTGAAATCGGTCTCAAGTGTTGACCAGGTCGGCAGTTGCGCACCGGGCTGCCAGTCGCCGGCGAGGATGCGTCCGCGGAGACCGTTGGCGACGGTGCGGGCGTTGGCGTCGGTTTGTGGGGTTCGAGCGAGAGGCATGTATCAAAGAAAGGAGCCAGGAATCAATTAGTACGCATTTAAATCAAAATAATGCGTACTAATTATCGTGTCAAGCAAAAAAGCCTCCCCAAGGTGTTTTTGGCCTGGGCTCAAGCCTGTTGCTGCCTGAGCGACTGGCTGATCTGGGGCGTGGGTTGGTTTAGATGTGGATCGCGCGTTTGCTCACGCCGAGGGCGGCTTCTTTGACGGCCTCGCTGAGCGTGGGGTGGGCGTGGCAGGCGCGGGCGATGTCTTCGGCGGAGGCGCCGAAGGCCATGGCGGTGGCGCACTCGGCGATGAGGTCGCCGGCCTGGGGGCCGAGGATGTGCACGCCCAGGACGCGGTCGGTCTCGGCGTGGGCGAGGAACTTCACCTTGCCCTCGGCCTGGTCGATCGCACGGGCGCGGCCGTTGGCGAGGAAGGGGAACACGCCCTTGTTGTACGGGGTGCCGGCCTCTTTGAGCTGCTCTTCGGTCTTGCCGACGGTGGCGATCTCGGGGTGGGTGTAGACGATGCCGGGGATGGTGTCGTAGTCGAGGTGGCCGGTGCCGGTGGCGATGAGTTCGACGCAGGCGACGCCTTCTTCCTCGGCCTTGTGGGCGAGCATCGGGCCGGGGATCACGTCGCCGACCGCGTAGACGTTTTCGGCGGCGGTCTGGAAGTGGGCGTTGACTTCGATCTGTCCGCGTGATGTCAGGCTGACACCGATGTTGTCGAGGCCGAGGTTTTCGGTGTTGGGCTTGCGGCCGACGGCGACGAGGACGCGGTCGGCTTCGATGGGGTCGCCGCCTTCGACTTCGATGCTGACGCCCGAGTCGGTGGTCTTGACGCCGGTGACTTTGGTGTTGAGCTGGAAGGTCAGGCCCTGCTTTTCGAAGGTGCGTTTGGCTTCGCTGGCGAGGTCGGCGTCCATGCCCGGCAGGATGCGGTCGAGGTATTCCAGGACGGTGACCTCGGCACCGAGACGCCGCCAGACCGAGCCGAGCTCGATGCCGATGTAGCCGGCCCCGATGACGACGAGCTTCTTGGGGACCGCGTCGTAGGCGATCGCGTCGGTGGAGGTGTCCACGCGGTCAAGCGACAGGTCGATGCCGGGGAGCGACGCGGGGACGGAGCCGGTGGCGATGAGGGTGTTCTTGGCGGTGATGGTGTCCTTGCCGACGGTGACGGTCTTGTCGGCGTTGAAGGCGGCGTGGCCCGAGTAGACCTTGACCTTGTTCTTCTTCATGAGGGCGGCGACGCCGCCGGTGAGGGTTTTGACGACCTTGTCTTTGCGGAGCATCATCGCTTCGAGGTCGAGCTTAATCTCGGCGGCGATGATGCCGTGGGCGGTGAGGCCATGGCGGGCGTGCTCGTAGTGGTCGGAGGACTCGAGGAGGGCTTTTGAGGGGATGCAGCCGACGCGGAGGCAGGTGCCGCCGAGGGCTTTTTCCTTTTCGACGATGGCGGTGTCGAGGCCGAGCTGGGCAGCGCGGATGGCGGCGACGTAGCCGGCGGGGCCGGCACCGATGACGAGCAGGTCGTGAGAGGCTTCGGGCATGGGGTGATTAGCCGTGGAGGGGGGATTGGTGGGTGGGACGGGGATGAGAAGGATAGCCAGCGGCGAGCGGCTGGGGTTGGGGGAGCGTCAATGTTTGCGGGCGTGGCGCCGCGGTGCCGGCGGTTCGAGGGGTCAGGCGTCGGCGGAAGCGGGCGTTGCGGCTGGCGGGAGTGAGGTTTCGGTGGGTGAGGTCTGGTCGTCCTCGTGTTCGTAGAGGCTGAGCAGGGACATGAGCCAGGCGATGGTGGCCTCGGCGGACTGGTTCTCGTCGAGGCCGTGGGGCAGGAGCTTGTCGTAGCAGCCGCCGGTGTTGGGGTCGTAGAGCGGGAGCCGGACGTCGTTGTCGCCGAGGAACCAGTCGAGGCATCGGCGGGCGCGGGCCTGGTAGGTGGGGTCTTGGGTGACACGGAACGCTTCGAGGTTGGCGTCGATCGCGCCGGCGGCCTCGGAGGGGAGTTGATGGAAGCGGGCCTTGTCGCCGCCGCGGGGGTACCAGCCCTCAGAGCCGACGGGGGCGAAGCGGTCGTGCTCGCCGGACTGGACGCGGTTGAGCCACTGGAGGCTGTGGAGTGCGGTCTGGATCATGTCGTCGCGGAACATCCATCGGCCGCAGAGCAGCAGGGCGTGGGGCAGGCGGGCGGCGGTGTAGGTGACCTCGTCGTTGGGCCAGGGCCAGTCGTCGGAGTGGTTGGTCTTGAAGCGATCGAAGAGCTGCTCGGCGAGGGACTCACGGACGCGGCGGGCGTCGGAGTCGCCGGAGAAGCGCTTGAGGTAGGCGTGGATCCCGATTAGGGAGTAGGCCATGCCGTGCGGGTGTTCGAAGGCTTCGCAGGCGGGCAGGGACTTGCGGAACAGCTCGGCGGCGAGGGTGACGTGCCCGTCGTTGAGGGAGCGGGCGACGGTCTCGCCGAGGGCGCGGACGCATCGGCCGTGGGTGTCTTCAGAGAACGGCTCGGCGTCCCACTGGCGGGCATAGGACATTTGGGCGCGGAAGCGGTTCGCGTCGGGGTCGAAGGCGTGGAAGAGGAAGGCGAGGTACTTGTGGGCCAGTCGGTCGAGCTCGCCGCCGGTGGTGTAGGCGACGTGGTCCTGGGCGAAGAGGACGGCAACGAGGGCGTTGGCGTTGGTGTCGGTGGTGTAGCCGGAGCGGCGGTCGGGGACGGTGACCTTGGCGTGGGCCATGACGCCGCAGGAGTCGGTGAGGGCGGCGAGGTGGTCGAGCTTGATCTCGGAGAGCTGGGCCTGCCCCGGGTTTTGGCCCGGGCTGTGGATGCGCAGCGCGAGCGGCTTGGGCTGTTGGTGACGCTCCTTGACGACCTGCTCGAAGACGTCGAGGTATTGGTCGGCGACACGGCTCCAGCGCATCTGCCGGGTGTGGAGGTAGGCGGCCTTGCGCATCGCGTGGCGGTCGACCTCTTTGTCGAACAGGTGGTTGATGGCGTCGGTGAGGGCTTGGCGATCGCGGAACGGTACCAGCGTGCCGCGGCCGTCAGCGAGCATCTCCTGAGCGTGCCAGTACGGCGTGGCGACGGTGGCCTTGCCGGTGCCCAGGGCGTAGGCGAGGGTGCCAGAGGTGATCTGGGCTTCGTTGTTGTAAGGGGTGACGTAGACGTCGGCGGCACCGAGGAAGGCGGTGAGTTCTTCGTGGGTGACGAACTTATCGAACCAGCGTATGTGGTCGGCCACGCCGAGGTCCTGGGCCTGGCGTTGGAGCCCGAGGCGGTAGTCTTCGCCGGCGTGGGCGAGCACACCCGGGTGCGTTGCGCCGAGCACCAGATAGACCACGTCGGGGTGCTTTGCCACGATGTCGGGCAGGGCCTCGATCATGTTCTCGATGCCCTTGGACGGCCCGAGCAGGCCGAAGGTGAGGATGACCTTCTTGCCCTCGACGTTGAACTGGTCTTTGTAGAAGTTGGGGTCGACGAACGGGACGTCGGGGATGCCGTGAGGGATTAGCGCGATCTTCTCGCGTGGGACCTGGTAGATGGTGGTCAGGAACTCGACGGCCCGCTCGGCCATGACGATCAGGCGGTCGCAGTGCTCGAAGAGGGTCAGGGCGCTACGTCGGTAGTGCGGCTCGGGGTCCTTGAGGACGGTGTGGCAGGTCGCGACGACGGGCATGCGCAGCCGGCGGAGCATCTCGTAGAGGTGGCTGCCGGCTTCGCCGCCGAAGATGCCGAACTCGTGCTGCACGCAGAGCACGTCGGTGTGGGCCATGTTGAGGAAGTCGGCGGCGAGGCGGTACTCGGCCATGCGGCTCTGGTTGATCTCGAACCCGACGCGGCCGTCGTAGCGGTAGCCCTCGGGGCGATCGTTCATCGCCACGGTGCGGGTATTGATCGCCGGGTCGGCGTCGGCGAGGGCCTCGGCCAGGTCGTGCGTGAAGGTGGCGATCCCGCAGCGGCGGGGCAGGTACGAGCCCAGAAGGGCGACGCTGTTCAGCCCCCGGCGTGTGTGTGCCGAACGCGGATCTTTGGGACTTTGAACCTCAGCCATCGTCACTCCGGGAAGCGTGAAACCCGCGGGTATCCAACTCGCCCGCCTGAGCCGGCCCCAACCCGCATCCCGACCCGCCATGGTAACAGCACGCGGGCCACGTCCGATAGCCGTTGATCACTCCGCGATCGGCCACCGGTCGCACCCGCTGCCTCAAGCCGCCCCGGCAACAGCCCGATCCCGCTAATAGCGGATTAGAATGCCGCGCTCGCCGGGCTACCGGTACGCATCAGCGCCCCCCAATCGACCCCAGGACCTCCCCATGAAGGGCATCATCCTCGCCGGCGGACACGGCACCCGGCTGCACCCGCTCACCCTCGGGGTCTCCAAGCAGCTGCTGCCGGTCTACAACAAGCCGATGGTCTACTACCCGCTGTCGGTGCTTATGCTCGCCGGCATCCGCGAGGTCTTGATCATCTCCACGCCCCGCGACCTGCCGCTCTTCGAGACCATGCTTGGCGACGGCTCCCAGTGGGGTATGCACTTCGAATACGTCGAGCAGCCCGAACCCAAGGGCCTCGCCCAGGCCTTCCTCCTCAAGCCCGACTTCCACGCCGACCAGCCCACCTGCCTGATCCTCGGCGACAACATCTTCTACGGCTCGGGCCTCCGCACCACACTGAACGCCGCCACAGGACTCACGAAAGGCGCCACCGTCTTCGGCTACCCCGTCCGCGACCCGCAGCGCTACGGCGTCGTCGAGTTCGACGCCGACGGCAAAGCCATCTCCCTCGAAGAGAAGCCCGACAAGCCCAAGTCCCACTTCGCGGTCCCCGGCCTGTACTTCTACGACAAGCACGTCACGCAATACGCACAAGAACTCCAGCCCTCGCCCCGCGGTGAGCTCGAGATCACCGACCTCAACCGCCGCTACCTCGACGCCGGCGAGCTCCAGGTCCAGGTCTGGTCGCGCGGCATGGCCTGGCTGGACGCGGGCACCCACGAGTCGCTCCTTGAGGCCTCGATGTTCGTGCACGCCATCGAGCAACGCCAAGGCACCATGATCTCCTGCCCCGAAGAGATCGCCTGGCGGCAGCAGTGGATCAACGACGCTCAGCTCGAAGCCGTCGCCAGCACGATGTCCAAGAACCCTTACGGGCAGTACCTGCTCCAACTGCTCCGCGACGACCACCTCGAGCCCTGGCTCTGACCCTTTAGCCCCCGGCTCTGCCCGGGCGCACTCGGCCGACCCGATGCCCCATGAACGTCCAGCCCCTCGCCATCCCCGACGTGAAGCTCATCACGCCCCAGCGCTTCGGCGATCACCGCGGGTTCTTCATGGAGACCTACTCCGAGCCCAAGCTCGCTGAGCACGGCATCACCGACCGCTTCGTCCAGGACAACCACTCCAAGTCCGCCACCGTCGGCACCCTCCGCGGCCTCCACTTCCAGAAGCCCCCGCACGCCCAGGCCAAGCTCGTCCGGGTCACCGCCGGCCGTGTCTTCGACGTCGCCGTCGATATCCGCAAGGGCTCGCCAACCTACGGGCAGCACGTCACCGCCGAGCTCTCCGGCGACAACGACGCCCAGCTCTACGTCCCTATTGGCTTCGCCCACGGCTTCGTCACCGTCGAGCCCGACACCGAGTTCCTCTACAAGGTCTCCGGCCTGTACGCCCCCCAAGCCGATGCCGGCATCATCTGGAACGACCCCGAGCTCGCCATCGACTGGCCCCTTGACGTCGAGCCGGTCCTCTCCGACAAAGACAGCCAACTCCCGACGTTCGCCGAGTTCGACAGCCCCTTCGTCTACGACGCGTAAACCCGTCATGCCCGACGCCGACCACAACCTGCTGATCCTCGGTGCCGGCGGCATGCTCGCCAACGCGTTCGCGCAGCTGCTCACCGAGCGTGGCATCACCCACCGCCTCGCGGGCCGGGCCGAAGTGGATCTCACCGACCCCGCTGCCGTGAGCGCCGCGGTGACCCCCGACCTCACCGCGGTGATCAACTGCGCCGCCTACACCGCCGTCGATGCCGCCGAGGAACACGAGGACGCCGCCACCGTCGTCAACGGCCACGCCGTCGCCACCCTCGCCGACGCCTGCAAGAACGCCGACGCCCTGCTCGTCAACTACTCCACCGACTACGTCTTCGACGGGCAGGCCAACGCCCCGTATACCACCGACCAGACCCGCGACCCCCTCAACGCCTACGGCCGATCCAAAGCCATCGGTGAAGCCGCACTCGAAGCCTCATCCGCCCGCTGGATGAACGCGCGAACGTCCTGGGTCTACGCCCCATGGGGCAACAACTTCGTCCTCACCATGGCCCGTCTCACGCACGACAAGGACGCCCTCCAGGTCGTCGATGACCAGCGCGGCCGACCCACCTCCGCCCAGCACCTCGCCGCCTCGACCCTCGCGATGATCGACGCCGGCGCGACCGGCCACCACCACATCACCGACGGCGGCGAATGCACCTGGTTCGAGTTCACCCAGGCCATCGCCGAACTCCTCGGCCACGCCTGCGACATCCAGCCCTGCAGCTCCGACCAATACCCCCGCCCCGCCAAGCGACCCGCCTACTCCGTCCTCGATCTCTCGAAAACCGAAGCCCTCATCGGCCCCGCCCCCCACTGGCGCGACAACCTCTCCGACGTGCTGAACTCGGTCAAGACCACAAGCTCCGCTAACTGACCTACAACCTACCCCCTAACACCTACAACCACCATGCACATCCTCCTCACCGGCGGCTCCGGCTTCATCGGCTCCAACTTCGTGCGGTTCGCCCTCAGCCACACCGATCACGCCATCACCAACCTCGATGTCCTGACCTACTCCGGCAACCCCGAGAACCTCCGCGACATCGAGGACGACCCCAACTTCCGGGGGCGCTACACCTTCGTCGAGGGCAACATCCTCGACCGCGAGCTGGCCGTCGAACTGATGAGCAAGTGCGATGCCGTGGTCCACATGGCCGCCGAGTCTCACGTCGATCGCTCCATCATGGACGCCCGCCCCTTCGTCGAGACCAATGTCCTCGGCACCCAGACCCTCCTCGATGCCCTCCGCTCCGTCGACTCCGACAACACCAAGCCCTTCATCCACGTCTCCACCGACGAGGTTTTCGGTGACCTGCCCCTCGATCAGCCCGACCTCAAGTTCCACGAAGACACCCCCTACGCACCGTCCTCGCCCTATTCGTCGTCCAAGGCCGCGTCCGACATGATCGCCAAGGCCTACCACCACACCTTCGGCATGGACGTCCGCGTCACCAACTGCTCCAACAACTTCGGCCCCTACCAGTTCCCCGAAAAAGTCATCCCCGTCTTCGTCACCAACATCCTCGAAGGCCAAAAGCTCCCGCTCTACGGCGACGGCAAGAACGTCCGCGACTGGCTCCACGTCGACGACCACGCCGAGGCCATCCTCGCCGTGCTCGACAAGGGCACCCCCGGCTCGTCCTACTGCATCGGCGGCAACAACGAACGCTCCAACCTCGAGCTCACCCACTCCATCCTCCAGATCATGGGCAAGGACGAGTCCTGGATCACCCCCGTCACCGACCGCCTCGGCCACGACCGCCGCTACGCCATCGACGCGACCAAGATCGAGACCGAGCTCGGCTGGACCCCCTCCCGCTCCGCCTGGCCCGACGCCCTCGATGCCACCGTCAAGTGGTACGTCGACAACCCCGACTGGATCGCCAACGTCAAGTCCGGCGCTTACCGCGACTACTACGCCAAGCAGTACGGCAGCTAACCCCACCCGCAAACCCACGCCCACACTCGCGCCCTGGGGCCATCCCGCTTCGGCGGGATCGCATCGCGCGCCCTCACCCCACTACCCCCACCACATACAACGCCAGCACCACATTCACCGCGTTGAACACCATGTGCCCCACCACGCACCCCAGCAGGCTCCCCGTCCGCTCGTAGTACGCCCCCAGCACCAAGCCCAGCACCACCAGCCCCGGCAGCGCGATCGGGTCTACCCCTCCCGCGTGGATCAGCCCGAACAGCACTCCCGTCAGCCAAACCCCCACCCAACGCCCCCGCCCGAGCTTCCCAAAGATCGCGCTCCGCCAACCCAACCGCTTGACCAGCACCGTCTGCAGAAACCCGCGAAACACCAGCTCCTCAAACAGCGGTGCCAGCACCACCGCCGAGACCACAAACGGCAACAGCGCCCACCACGCCGACGCCGCCCGCATCATTTCCAGCATTGGGTGCGCCACCGCCGGCGGCTCCTCCCCCGCCAACACCCAATACACCACCCCCGCCAGCCACCCGATCGGCAGCACCACTACGACCCCCGCCAACCCCAAGCCCAAGCCGCTAACCGCCCCCCGCCACAGCCCCCAACGCCCCCACCCGGCACGCCGCACTCCCACCCGCCACACCGCGTACCCCGCGACCACCCCGAACGTCAGCACCTGCCCCACCATCAAGATCAACCCCTGCTCAACCAGCACCCCATCCCCCAACGCCCGCCACCCCGCCTCTCCTTCAGCCCCCGTCTGCAACGCCCCGCTCGCCGCGAGCACCACCCCCAGCACGACCTGCCCCAACAGCAGTACCCCCAGCCCCACCAACAAATCCAGCCCCCCCAACCCCACCGGCCGCCTCGGCCCACCTCCCAGATACCCCGCCCGCCACCAACCCCCACGCCACGCCAAGACCACCAACACCACCAACCCCGCCATCGCCGCCAGGACCAACCCGGTCTCCAGCCAAGCCACATCAACACTGCCGATCAACATCCCCTCACCATACGCCAACCCCACCCCCACCACCCCCACCACCCCCACCCCTCTAAACTCCACGCATGGCTTTCCACCCCACCCGCCTCGCCATCCCCACCATCTTCGCTCTGACTCTCTGCTTCACCCTCCTCGCTCCCCTGCTCGCTGCCGACCCCGATCCCATCCCCGCCCGCCTCCTCCCCACCCCCGCCAAGGACACGACCTACTTCCTCGGCCCCCTCCGCCCCGACGGCACCGTCGACTATATCGCTGCCCTCAACCAACACCTCTCCCAAGGCATCACCCCCGACAACAACGCGGCCTACGCCCTCTTCGCCGTGATACCCCCGGAGCGATTAGCGATAGAGGACCAAGGCGGGATCGCCCGCCTCGAGGCCGCCCTCGGCGCCCCGTTCCCCCCGGCTCGCCCGATCTACCGAGGCATCCCCTCACGCGATCCCGACCACCCGGTTGGCCGCCATTTTTATCGTGCAGTCGAGGGCCCGTGGACACCCGCTAAAGTCCCTGTTGTGGCCGACTGGCTCGCAGCGAATCAGCAGGCACTCGACGCGGTCGTTCAGGCCGTGGAACGCGATCGCGCCTGGTGGCCACTGATCACCGATGAGCCCGGGGTCTGGTTCACCAGCATGCTCTTGCCTGAGTTGGGTGAAACCCGCCCCATCGCCCGTGGCCTTACGATCCGCGCCCACCTCGCCCTCGCACACGCCAAACCCGACGACGCCCTACGCGACTGGATCGCCCTCCAACGGCTCGGCCGACACACCGCCACCAACCCCATCCTGATCTCTCGGCTCGTGGGCTACAGCGTCCAGAACATCGCCGACCAACTCGCCGTCCGAATCCTCGCTTCGCCCCACCTCAAACCTGAACACCTCCATCAGATGGCGGATCATGCCGCCGCCAGTCACCCCGTCCACCCGATCGCCGACGCGATCGATTCAGCCGAACGCGTCATGCTCCTGAACAGCCTGATCCAGGCCGCTAGCGGACGGGTAGCCGTGGAAGACGTCCTCGAGGCCCAGGGGAGGTTCGCGTTGCGCTCGCCGAGGTTCCGGATCGACCCCGCCCTGCGGCAGATCAACCGTCGCTACGACCAACTCGTCGAGATGACTCGGCTGCCGACCGCTACGGCGTTTGCTTTAAGGCTGGATCAGTTCATCGAGGAATTAGAGGCGGCACAGCACCCCGTCACCGGCATGCAGGGCCGAGAGGGCGATGCCGCCGACCGCTTCTCCGCCTGGCTCGGCGACGGGATGGCGGGCGGCTTAGTGATGGTGATTGACCCGGCATTTGCTTCAAACCTCGACGCCAACCAACAGCTCGCACTTGTTCAACTCGCCATCGCCCTCCGCCTCTATCACTTCGAACACGACCGCTACCCCGCCACCCTCGACGCCCTCACACCCAAGTACATCGCCGAGCTCCCCGTCGATCGCTACGACGGCCGCCCCCTGACCTACAAGCCCGGCCCCGACGGCAAGACGTACCTCCTCTACGCCCTCGGCCGCAACGGTCAAGACGATGGCGGCATCCACAACCCCCGCGACGCCGACCTCGCCGTCGGCGACCCCATGCCCGCCGGCTGGTGACGAGCCTATTTGGCCGGCGGTCAATGACCGTCGGGGCGTGCGGCGATAAACACGGTTTCTCACGGCCGCCGTCAGAAGTACAACACCCGCGGCGGCGGCACCCCCTCCGCCGCGAAGTAGACCCAGCCCACCACCGCCATCCCCAGACCCGCCACCACCTCGCCCACCAGCAGCCCGATCATCACCGGCCGAACCGTCCCGTAACCCATCAGCCCCGTCGTCTTCACCACCGCCAGCCGGATCACCCAGCCCAGCAAGATCGACGGACCGATCCAGAGCGTCGTCCACGACCCGAAGATCAGCACCAACACCGGGTGCACCGGCCACCACGCCAACCGCAGCCGGGCATAACCCAACCCCGCCGCAAACACCAGCCCGACCAGCAGCGGCCAGACGACACCCGGCGTGGGTCGTACCGCCAGCAACCGCTCCCAAGGCCCGGCACTCACCGAGTCCACCAGCGTCCCCCGTGCCTCCGCCGCCGACGTCAGCCGGGCCGTCGTGTTGAACGGCTGCATCGCGGTCCCCGTCCGGTCCGCGTCCGGCATCGCCGTCACCCCGTGCTCGAACTGCAGCCCGAGCGCCACATACCCCGCCAACGCAAACCCCACCACAATCACCACCCCACCCACCAAGCCAAACCGTCCCAACCCACCTGCGCCACCCGCGCCACCATCTAAAGCCCGGGGGTCGCCACCCCCGGGCTCTTCCGCGCGATCACCCCCGCGACCCCCGCGCCCCTCCCCCAGCTTCAACGCGTTGATCAAAAAAGGCCCCGCCAACTCCCGCGCGTTGATCCCCAGCATCACCGCACCCATCATCAGCACCACCACCGTCGTCGGCCCCAACGCATCAAACCCCGCCAACCCGATCACCAGAAGCCCCGCGTGCCATAGGCTTGCGAAGAAGTACATCCCTGTCTCCGCGATTACCCGTGCCAGGATCAGGTGGTTCAGCAGCACCACCCCCACCAGCGATGCCGCGACCCACGCCGGCAGCCCCGCCCAGCTCGCCAACCCGACCGCACCAGCACTCGTCACCAGCAAAACGCGTCCCGCCCAGACCGCCGCCTGGGGCGTCAACTCACCAACCCGGTTCACACCAAACACCGCCCCCGCCAGCCGCCGGTAGTAGTCTCGCCCCGCGTAGAGGATCACGGCCGTGAACCCCAGCGCCCCGCCGACCCGCAGCAGGTGGATCCAGCTCAGCCCCGTTTCCGCGTCGTTCATCGCCACCCCCGCCCCCAGCGCCGTCCCCACGACCGCCAGGTACACCAGCGGGCTGATGCCGATCGTGAACGACACCGCCATCGGCATCAGAAACCCGATCGCCACCGCGCTGAACCGGACCCTCGGTTCGTAGATCAGGAACGACAACGGCACCTTCGCCCACCCCGGCGTGAGATCCCGCAAGCCCCCCAGCCCCAGCTCCGTGATCACGTTCGGTACCGCCGGAAGATAGGTGTGCAGCGTCCTGACCCCGAGCCAGCCGAACGCCACGGCAAACCCCAGCCAGAACCCCCGCCGATACGCCAGGGCCGGCAGGACCTGCCCCGGCTCCCGCGCCACGCAATCCTCCATCACCCGCGCGATCGGGTATTGCAGCCTCTCCCGCCGACTCCACTGCGGGTGCACCACCACCATCAGGCACAGCACCGCCAAGAACACCAGCACCGCCAACCCACCCCACAACCACACGCTCGGCCCCATCAGGCGCCACGGCACCCCCCGCGTCGACAACACATCCCCGTCCCCATCCCCTGACATGAACCGGCTGTGCTCGGCGGTGACCTCCCCGTCCCCCGCCAGCAGCGGACGATCCGGCGGCGGTCCGGTGATGAATCCGGCCCAGGCTTTGTCCAACACGCCGCGGTTCCGCCGAACCAGCTGCTCCCCATCAGCCCCGTCTGTTGGCGGCTGGGCAAACCCCCGTGAGGCCAACGCGACATTCACCGCACGCAGCACCGCCCGCCGATCCGCCTCGCTCAACCGCGTCCCCTCGCCCCGGCCCACGATGACTCCCAGCCGCCGCCGACCCGCGTCATCCGTCTCCCGCCACACAGCGGACGCGATCCCATCGTCCTCATGCATCCCCCGCCGGAGCGTCGCCACCAACGCGGGCCAGTCCCGCACCTGACCCTCGGCCAGGACGGGCGGGTTCCCCGGCACATACGCCATCACGTCCGCCGCCCGCCAAGCGGGCTCCCCCGACGCCGCCACCGTCGGCCCGATCGCCGCCTCCCCGTAGTACCGCCAGAAGTTCGTCACCGGCAGCACACACCCCACCAGCATCAGCCCCACCACCACGCTCATCTCCCCCGGACGCAGAGACCAGCCTTGACGCACCCGCCCGATCAACGGATTGACCCCGAACGCCCACACCAACGCTAACCCCAGCACCACCACCGGCAGATGAAACCCCACAAACCACCGCTGCCCCACCACGTAGTCATTGAAAAACGCCGACGCACAGACCCCCAGCGCCAACCCCACCCCCAGGATCACCGCTCGGATGGTCATAAACAGGCCCAATGCAACAGACCCCTAGAGCCTACACGCCCGGCAAAGCCTTTCCCCGAAATCCCCCAGTGGGCCAGTGGTTTGGCTTGGATCGCTCGGTGATCCGTCAGCGTTCTGGGAGTCATTGACCACCGGGCGTCTTCGCGCGCAGTAGATCATCCTGACGGATCACCCGGTCTCTGTGGTGGTGGTTGTCGGTCGATCGCCTTCGGCGTTTAGTCGTCGAGCGCCGTCCGGGGTCGCCGTAAGGAGAGTGCCGCCGTAGCGAGAGCGAGGAGGCTGAGGGATGCGGGTTCGGGGATATCAACGATCAGCGTGATCGTGCCGATCTCGGTAAGCGAACGGGCGTTGTCAGGGAAGCCCAGGGTGGGCGAGTAGGTACCGACGACAAATGCCGAGAAGGGCAGGTCGGTGATGTAGCTGCCGTTGAGGTCCGACGCCTGATCGCCATCGCTAAAGTCACCGCTAAACCCGCCAAAGCCGAGTCTGGAGTCGACATCGACATTGCCCGACGTGTTATCGCCGTTGAGGTCGCTGATGAACACGCGGCTTGTTGACAGGTTGCCAAGGTTTAGGGAGGGCGTCAGGCTGTCGATTGCTGTTGGTGAGCCGTTGTTCAAAAAGCCATCGACCACAAATGAATCACCGGTGGTAACCAGATTGATCAGATCGCCCGAGCCGCCGTTGGCGGTGATGGTGCCGGTGCCGACGATATCGATCTGGGTCTGCCCGGTGCGGGTCGGCGCGATCACGATGAGCAGGTCGGCGTGTGCGACGGCGCCCACAGGAACACAGATTGTCAGTGCCACAAGCACCGCAGACGTTAATGGCCTCATACGCTTCATCCGTACGCTATCCCCGCACTGGCTATTTAAACGACCCGGTCACGATCTGGCGTGAAGCAGACAAACCACACCAAACGCTTTCAGTCCGAACGTAGAGTCTTCCCGTTGTCGTGTCAGAGGATTTATCGCGGAGATGCTGTTTCTTGGCCGGTTTTCTTGGGGTCGAGGACGACGCATCATGGGATCTCCAGAAAGTCACGGTCCGGGTGATAACTCCCTCTTACGCGAGCCCTGCACGGAAGCCGCCGCGGATTCGGGCCGGTTCAGCCCTGACTAGACTGGGCTTGGATCGAACACTGCGTCGATCGGAAGCGAGCCCCACCATGCCCCGCCGCGACTCCACCCGCGCCATCCAAACCGCCCGCCCAGCATCCCTAGGCCTTTGGGCCTTGCTGCTCGTCGCCAGCCCTTGCTACGCCGAACGCCCCGAGCTGATCATCAGCGAGGAGACCACCGTCTTCCTCGGCCCGGTCCGCGACGACGGCACGATCGACTATGTCGCCGCCTGGAACGCCAAGTTCAGCCGGGGCGTCACCCCCGAGAACAACGCCGCCGCCGCGCTGTTCAAGCTGATGCGCCGCCCGCTCGAGAGCCAAGCGTTCGACCGACGCCTCGCCGCCATGCTCGGAGTCGATCCCGGCATGGACCGCTTAGCAATCACACCCTGGCCCAGTCACCCAGAAGCGGAAACGCAGTTTGAAAAGTCCCAGCAAGGCCCGTGGCAAGCCGATGACCTGCCGCTAGTCGACCAGTGGTTACGGGCGAATGGCGAGGGCCTCGATGCGCTAGCGGCCGCAGTCAGACGCCCCCGCTGCTGGTGGCCCGTAGTCGCGGCGGAAGGCGAGCGTGCGACGTTATTCAACGCGCTATACCCGCAGTGGTCGGAATCTCGGTTCCTGGCCCGTTCGCTGCTCATGCGCGGTCTACACCGGGTAAACACAGGCGATCTGGACGGAGCGATCAGCGATTTTCAATCACTACAAGCGCTGGGTCGTCATGCGGGTCGAGAGCCACTGGCCTTGCCCAGATTGGTCGATTTTTCAATCCAACACATCGCGTTGCCGCTCGCTGAACACATCCTGGTTCACCCGGAGCTGACCCGCGAGCAGGCGGCCCGCCTTCGGGATGGGCTGCTTCCGCTTAGGACACCCGAGTACGCCAGCGAGGTTCTCCGGGTTGGCGAACGGCTCTGGATGCTTGACGGGATGCTCGCCGAGTTCAACGGGCATTCGGTCGATGGCGAGGAGCTGAGTCGGCGGCATCGGATCAACTTCCGCTCACCGTCTTTCGATATCAACGAAGCTCTGCGTTACACATCGGGTTGGTATCTGGAGTGGGCCGGGCATCAACCGACCAACATCGGCCAGGCGCAGGCCTTATCCGAAGCTATCGAAGCACGCTATGACGCTTTGCCCGATTTCCCCCAAACCGCCGACACGCCGGAACAGCGTCAGGTCTTCTTCACCCGTTGGGTTGTCGACCGATTCTGGCTGCACTACACATTGGGCCTTACTCCGGTGCATATCTCTTTGCAGATGGATAACGGCCACGCCGTGCGGCTCCGCGTCGCCGCTGCGCTCGCGTTGCATCGCATCGATCACCAACGCTACCCACAGACACTCAGAGCGTTGGTGCCTGACTACCTCGAAGCGTTGCCGACCGACCGCTACGACGGTCGGCCCTTGACTTACGAGCCCGGCGAAGACGGCAAGACCTACCTGCTCTACAGCGTTGGGCCCGATGGCGAAGACGATGGCGGCCTCGACGATGTGAGTGACGGAGATCGGGTTATTGGTGACCCTGTGCCTGACCCACGCTGACGTTCATCATCGGTCGTCCGTTCCTGCCCAGGCGTGCTAGGCCGGAACGAGCATCACTCGATGGTCAGCGTCTTCTGCGGCTCGAAGTAGCCGTCGCAGAGCTCGAGGGTCAGCGGCTTGGGGAAGCCCGCTTCGGTCAGGGTGCCGCCGAGCTCGCGGAACGCGGTGACCATCTCGGGGTCTTCCCACGCGTTATCGATCAGGATGAACGACACGGTGGTGTTGCCGGCAATGGTTTCGATGCGGACGGACACGCCGGCGTTGGCGAAGAAGCCCACCTCTTCGAGGGCGGTGGCGAGCTTGCGGGCGTCGGCCTCGGTGGCCTCGCCGGCGATGTAGATCTCGTCCTCGCCGAACTCGATTTTTGTGCCGAAGGACTGCTCGAAGAGCAGGGCGGCCCCGAACACGCCGGCCACAACGAAGGGCAGGCAGAGCAGGCCGATCCCGGCCGAAGGCCAGGCCGAGGCCACATCGCCTCCCGCGTCGGCGTGGGCCTGGATCGTCTTGCCCTGCAGCGCGTTGGCGATGAGGTACACCGCGATGAGCTGAGGGATGACGAAAACGATGTCGGGGACGGGCAGGCTGTCGGGCAGCACGAAGACCAGTGCGAACACGGCGATAGTGGTGACGAAACCCACGGCGACGGTGGTCCACGCGGCGGCCTTCTCGCCGATCCGCGCGAAGTTGATCGCCATCACGATGCCCGCGGCGATGAACGACCCCCAGAACGCGGCCCAGACGACGCCGCGAGTCGGGTGCAGGGTGAACGCTGGACCGTCATCGACGGAGGCGCTGGTTGGGACGAAATCGGGGTCGGGCAGTGGGTCGTTTTCCATGCTCAGCGGTTCTCCGGAATCTTGGGGTTGCGTCAGTCCGTTCGACTGACTCGGTGTTGGGTATCGGTGGGCAGGGCAGGCTGCTTAGAACGAGCTGCCCATGGCGACGGGGCCTTCGTTCTTGACCTCGGGCTTCACGAACGTCGAGTTGGCCTGCAGCTCTTCGAGCTTGGCGGCGTAAGCGGCGCGGTCCATGGGTAGATCGATGGGTCGGCTGCCTTCGAGGCCGGAGAGGAGCATGGCGTTGCCGAACTCGAGGCCGTTGATGCCCTCGATCGCGGGGGCGAGGAGGGTGTCTTCCTGGCCGAGGATGGTGGCGATGAAGTTGCGGGTGATTTCCTTGTGGCCCGGTGAGTCGCCGCCGACCTTGATGTGGTGTTCGTCGACGGTGACGTTGCCGAAGCGTTCTTCGGTGGTGTGGATGAACTCGCGGACGCCGTCGTGGGTCTTCTTGAGGATGAAGTCATTGTCGTCGCGGATGAGGGTGGCGTTCTCGCCGACGATCTCGATGCGGTTGATGCCGGGGGTCTGGGCGGTGGAGGTCACGAAGGTGCCGGTGGCGCCGTTCTCGAACTGCACCAGGGCGGAGACCTCGTCTTCGACCTCGATGTCGTGGTACTTGCCGAGCTCCGCGAGGGCGATGACCTTCTTGGGCGTGCCGAACCACCAGGTGAAGAGATCGAGGTTGTGGGGGCACTGGTTGATGAGGACGCCGCCGCCCTCACCGGCCCAGGTGGCGCGCCAGCCGCCGGAGTTGTAGTAGGCCTGGGAGCGGAACCAGGTGGTGATGGTCCAGGAGACGCGCATGATCTCACCGATGGTGCCGTCGGTGAGGTAGCGTTTGATGAGCTTCCAGTCGGCGTGGGTGCGCTGGTTGAACATGCCGGCGTAGAGCAGCCCGGGGTGCTTGGCCTTAGCGGCCTCGTAGGCGGCGTTGGTGGCTGCGGCGGCGTGGGCGGTGACGGCGACGGGCTTTTCGCAGAGGACGTGGATGCCGCGTTCGAAGGCGTATTCGCTGAAGACCGGGTGGTCGAAGTGGGGGCAGGCGATCAGGACGGCGTCGATCTCGCCGGAGTCCATCATGGCGCGGGCATCGGTGAAGGTTTGGCTGGGGCTGTATTCCTTCTTGATGCGTTCCAGGGCTTCGGGGTTGATGTCGCTGGCCGCGGCGTATTCGAGGCCGGGGATGTCCTTGAAATAGGCTTGGTGGGCGTTCGCCATGCCGCCGCCGGCACCGATGACTCCGAGTCTGACCTTGTCCATTGCTGAGTTCTCCGCGTGCCGCACTCCAGGGGCGGCGGTAGGGGGGTGAGCGTTGCGGGGCCCGTGATGCGGGATACCCGGCGGGCGATACTACCCCAAGCCGCCCGCAATGGGGCCCCTTTTTTGCCCGGTTTGCGGCCCACGGATACGCTGTGCCGTTCGGCACCTCCCGGGGTGCCCTCCCCCGGTGCCCCCCGGTGCCCCCCAGGACCCCGCCATGCTCGAGCTCGTCAAGCCCGCCCCCCCCGACGCCATCCTCGGGCTCACCCAGGCCTTTGTCGAAGACCCCCGTCCCGACAAGATCAACCTCGGGGTCGGCGTCTACAAAGACGAGCAGGGCAGCACCCCCGTCCTCCGTGCCGTGAAGGCCGCCGAGGCCCGACTCCTCGAGACCGACCACAGCAAGTCCTACTTCCCCATCGACGGCCGGCCCGAACTCGGCCGACACGCCCGGGCCATGCTCTTCGGCCCCGACCACCCCACCGCCGACCTCGTCGACAGCCCCCGTGCCTTCTCCGCCCAGACCCCCGGCGGCACCGGCGGCCTCCGTGTCGCCGGCGACTTCATCAAGGCCAACCTCCCCGGCTCCACCGTCCACCTCTCCGACCCCACCTGGGCCAACCACCACGGCATCTTCCAAGCCGCCGGCCTCGAGACCCAGACCTACCCCTACCTCGACCGGCTCGCCAACGCCCTGGCCTTCGACGCCATGCTTTCCGGCCTCGAGACCGCCAAGCCCGGCGATGTCGTCCTGCTGCACGCCTGCTGCCACAACCCCACCGGCATCGACCCGACCCTTGAGCAGTGGCAGCAGATCGCTCAACTCCTCGCCGAGAAGCAGCTCTTCCCGCTGATCGACTTCGCCTACCAGGGCTTCGGCGAGGGGCTCGACCAAGACGCCGCCGGCCTCCACGCCGTTGCCGCCGCCTGCCCCGAGTTCATGGTCACCGCCAGCTACTCCAAGAACTTCGGGCTCTACCGCGAACGCATCGGCGCACTGACAGTCGTCGCCGCCGATGAGAGCGCCGCCGCCGCCGCGAAGTCGCAGGTCAAGCAAGCGATCCGCCGCAACTACTCCAACCCGCCCGCCCACGGCGGGGCCGTCGTCCAGACCATCCTCGACGACCCGCAGCTCACCGCCGACTGGAAGGCCGAGCTCGCCACCATGCGCGACCGCATCAACTCGATCCGCCAGGCCTTCCGCGACCGCCTCGACGACGCCGACATCCAGCTCTCCCCCGAGGGCAACGCCTTCATCACCCGGCAGAACGGCATGTTCACGCTCTCGGGCCTCAGCAAAGACTGCGTCGAGAAGCTCCGCGAAGACCACGCGATCTACATCGTCGGCTCCGGCCGCATCAACGTCGCCGGCATGACCCCCGACAACCTCCCCAAGCTCTGCGACGCCATCGGCGCCGTCGTCCACGCCTGCGCCTGACGCCCATCGACGCCGCCCACCGCAGGCCGCTGCCCGCGACTGCCCGCGCCCCCCGTAACCCCTCTCGCCCATGCACGACAACATCCCCGGCCTGCTCTCCGACCTCCAACAACGCGTCGATGCGATCCACAACTCGCTGCGCGTGCCCGAGCGGTCGGAGCGCCTCCAGGAGCTCGAGGCCGAGATGGGTCAGCCCAACTTCTGGGACAACCAAGACAGCGCCAACGCCGTCGTCGACGAGCTCAAAACGATCAAGGCCCTGATCTCGCCGGTCACTGACCTCAAGGCCGAGATCGACGAAGCCGTCCTGCTCTGGGAGATGGCGGAAGATGAAGACGACCAAGACACGCGTGAAGAGGTTGACGGCCAGATCGATCCGTTGGGCGAGAAGATCGACAAGCTGGAGACCGCGGCGCTGCTGTCGGGCAAGTACGACGGCCGCAACTGCTATCTGACGATCCAGTCCGGGGCCGGCGGCACCGAGGCCGACGACTGGGCCGAGATGCTCTTGCGGATGTACCTCTACCACTGCGAAAAACAGGGCTGGGACGTCTCCGAAGTCTCCAAGACCCACGGCACCGAGGCCGGCATCTCCGAAGTCACGCTCTTCATCAAGGGCCCGATGGCCTACGGCTACCTCTCCGCCGAACGCGGCACCCACCGCCTGGCTCGCGTTTCCCCGTTCAATGCCGAGGGCAAACGCCAGACCTCTTTCGCCACCATCGACGTCATCCCCGAGTTCCCCGACACCGGCGGCGTCGAGATCGACGAAGACCACCTTGAGACCACCATGTTCGCCCGCTCCTCCGGCCCCGGCGGCCAGAACGTCAACAAGGTCGCCTCCGCCGTTCGCCTCGTCTACAAGACCCCCGACATGGCCGAGTCCATCATGGTCGTCTGCTCCGTCGAACGGAAACAGGAGCAGAACAAACGCCTCGCCCTGGGCATCCTCAAGGGCAAGCTCGAGCTGCTCGAAGAGGAAAAGCGCCAAGCCGAGATGGACCAGGCCACCGGCGGCAGCGTCGACCGCGGCTGGGGCAGCCAGATCCGCTCCTACGTCTTCTACGACAACCGCGTCAAAGACCACCGCACTGGCTACGAGGTCGGCAACCCCCAGACGGTGATGGACGGCAACCTCCAGGGCTTCATCGACGCCGAGCTCAAACGCCGCGCCCGCCAAGCGGACGCCAACTAGCGGTTCGGCCCCTCACCGCTGGCCTATGCCCGATAACTCAAGCCGACCCCCGCCCCCATCCGATCCACATAACACCCTCACCACGCCCCGCGTGGCGCGATCTCATACCCGACCCCGCCTACCGCTCCGCCCCCGACCCCCATGTCCCAGGCCCCCAGCGAATTCGATCCCGCCGAGCTCGCCCTCGCCGACCAGGCCGCCCAGCTCCCCGCGCCGCCGCCCTCCGAGATGAGCTGGACCCAGGTCTGGCAGATCCCCGTCCTCCTGCTCGGGCTCGGGCTCTTCGTCCTCGGCATCTACCTCGCCATCCCCCGGTACGACCCCCCCGACATCCCCGCCGCACTCAACGCCATCGAGCAGCAGATCGACAGCAATCAGCTCGACGCTGCGGTCGCCGAGATGGACACCATCCGTGAAGACCCGTTCTTCAAGCAGCTGCCCGAGTCCGCCTCCATCCACGGCCGGCTCGCCCAGCTCCGTGCCGACTGGCGCTTCCTCTCCATGCGCCAGCGGCCCTTCGTCGATTTCTCCACCGAGGCCTCCCGCCAATCCAACGGCCTGATCGCTGCCGACTACGCCGATGCTGAGCGCCGCGAGTGGACCGTCCCCCCGGTCTCGATGCGCCGCTACGCCGAGACGCTCGCCCTGCTCGAACGCACCGAAGAGGCCCTCGCCCTCGTCGATCGGCTCCCCGCGTCCGCCGCCCCCCAGCGCGCCCGCATCGTTCGCACCCTCCTCGAAGCCGACAACGGCCCGCCCACCGCCCAGTCCATCCCCCGACGCAATCAGCTCCTGTCCCGCTTCGATCAGGAGGTCCGCGGGATCACCGACAGCAATGCACGGCTCGATCAGGAGATCTGGGCCGCCGGCCGCAAAGCCCGGCAATTCCTCCATCCCACCATCAACACGCCCCAGCGGGCCATCCAGCTCCTGACCCCAACGATCATCCGGCTCGCCGCCCGCGTTCCCGACCCGTCTCGGCCCGTCGCTCTCGCCGGGCTGCATACCCTCCTCGCCGACGCCTACCTCGCCGTCGATGACTTCGAAGAGGCCGGGCTCAAGTACCGCTTCGCCCAGTCCCTCATCCCTGCCGCCGACCCGCTCAACGCCCGCATCCTCATCGGGCTCGGCAACATCGCCCTCGCCGAGGGCGCCGCCGCCGATGAGGCCCTCCGCGAACAGGCCGTGGGCTACTTCTCCGAAGCCGCCCGACGCCACCCCACCAGCACTGTTTATGCAGATGCGCTGCTCGGTCTCGCCGACGCCTACGCCTGGGCTCCCGGCGGTCGTCAGCTCCCCGAAGCCCTCGAGCACCTGAACCTCGCCATCTCCACGCTCCTCGAACAGTCCCCGCCCTGGGACCCCCGCCGCACCCGTGCCGCCCAGCTCGCCCAGCAGCACGCCGAACGCGCCGCCGAGGAAAAGCGCTACCCCGACACGCTCTCCCTGCTGAAGCTCGCCGCACGTCTTGAGGAACCGGAGCTCTCCCCCGAGACCCTCAAGGGGTTCGCCTCCGTCCATGAACGCATCGGCCAGCAAACCCTCGAGCAGGCCGAAGCCCTCAACCCTGCCAACCTCAAGCTCGGCGAGGATTCCACCGCTCAAGCCTTCGCCCTGGCTAACCAGGATGCCGCCCGGCACTTCGAGCAGGCCGGCGACTTCTACCTCCGCCTCGCCGCCGCCGTCACCGGCCTGCCCAACGAAGACACCCTCCACGGCAACGCCCTCTGGAACGCCGCCCAGAACTTCGACCGCGCCCAGGACTGGCCCAAAGCCATCAAGACCTACGCCGACTTCGTCGAGACCCGGCGTGAGGACGACCGGCGTGTCCGCGCCAAGCTCAACCTCGGCCTCGCCCTCATGGCCGACCGCCAGCACGAGCCCGCCGTCCAACGCTTCGAAGAGCTGATCCGCAACCACCCCGCCGCGCCGTTTGTGACCGACGCCTACGTCCCTCTCGCTCGCTGCTTACAGGCGCTTGGCCGCTTCGGAGAAGCCGAACGCATCCTCCTCTCCGTGGTCACTAACCACCCGACGATCACCCCCGAATCCGAGTCTTACCGCGAGGCCCTGATCGACCTCGGCTCGCTCTACCACGCCCAGGGCACCGACCAGCCCGACGCCTTTGCCCGTGCCATCGAACGCCTGACCGAGGCCGTCGAACGCTACGGCAACACCCGCCAAGGCCCCCGCCTCCGCTTCCTGCTCGCCGACGCCCTCCGCCGATCTGTCGACGAGATCGACGCCGACCTCGCTACCGACCTGCCCCCTCGGCGTCAGCTCGCGCTCCAGGCCGAACGCGACCGCCGGCTCAACGAAGCCCGTGCCTACTTCAACCAGGTCAAGACCGAGCTCGAAGAACGCCACCCCGACACCCTGTCCAACCTCGAGAAGCTCTACCACCGCAACAGCTACTTCTACGAGGCCGACGCCATGTACACCCTCGGCGGGGTCCAGCCCCTCGAGACCGCCATCGAGCTCTATTCGCGTGCCGCTTCCCGCTGGGCCGCCCACCCCTCCGCCCTCATCGCGCAGGTCCAGATCGTCAACGCGTACTGCCGGCTCGAGCAATATGAATCGGCCGCCGCCGCCCACCGCAAGGCCATGTACCTGCTCCGACGCATCCCCGAAGAAGCGTTCGACGACCAGACCATGCCCATGTCCCGCGACCTCATGGAAGAGTGGCTACAGTGGTCCGCCCGCCTCAACACCCTCGCCGCCACCCCCACGAACTGATCCACCCGTTGAGCGGCGGGATTTATCCCGCTAGCGCCCCCACGGATACCGCGCAATTCTCGCGCACCTTTCAAGCCACACCCCCTGCCACGCCGATACCTCACCCGTGCCGAAGGCGGAGCCTTCCCCCCCGCATCTCTCGCGAAAGGTCAGGATGACCGACTCTCCACCCAGCCCTGCGGACCCCCACGCCCTGATCGCTCTGGTGACCGAGCAGCGCGATCAGTACACCGCGCTCAAGTCCCTCGCCGACCAGCAGCAGCTGCTCATCGAGCGGGGCCACGCCGAGCAGCTGCTTTCGGTCATCTCTAAGCGTCAGTCCGTGATCGATCGGCTCGGTGAGCTCTCCCGGGAACTCGACCCCCACCGGGCGATGCTGACTCAGCTGTCCGAGTCCGCCGCCGACGAGACCGCACAGACCCTCCGCAGCCTCGTCCGCGAGGTCCAGGACCTCCTTGAGTCCATTATCCAGCAGGACCAGCGCGATACCCAGCAGCTGCAGGCCGCCCGAGATCAGGTCGCCACCACCATCAAGACCACCAACACCTCCCGCGCCGTCCACGCCGCTTACCAACGCCAGCAAGCCAACACCAACCGCTTCACCAACCAGCAAGGATGACCGCCGCGCCGCCCACCACACCAGCTCCAGAGAAGCCCACGGATGGCGGAGCCTTCCGTGCGGCTCCCCGCGCCGACGAGCTCGCCGAGATCATCGCCGCCTACAACGCCGTCACCGAGAAGCTCCAGCACTCCCACCACACCCTGCAGAACCAGGTCCTCCGGCTCCGCGAGGAGCTCTCCTCTGCCAACGCTCAGCTCCAGCGCTCCAAACGCCTCGCCGCCCTCGGCGAGATGGCCGCCGGCATCGCCCACGAGATCCGCAACCCCCTCGCCGCCATCCAGCTCTACACCACCCTCGCCCTCGAAGACCTCAACCCCATTAGCCCCCGGCTCTGCCGGGGGGCACGCGGCGAGCCCTATGCTCAACGCGACACCCGACCTGCCTACGCACCCACCCCCGAACACCCCGCCGCCCCCCACCTCCACAAGATCGCCGACGCCATCGCCGGCATGGGCACCATCGTCAACGACGTCCTCGCCTTCGCCAAAGAGCTCAAGCCGCAGCCCCGCGTCATCCCCGCCGGCCAGGCCTTCGCCCGGGTCCTAGACGCCCACCGACCCGCCATCCGCGACGCACGCCTCCGCGTCCACACCAGCGGCGACGGCCACGCCATCCACGCCGATCCCGACCTCCTCCACCAGGCCCTGCTCAACCTCGTGCGCAACGCCGTTGATGCCATGAGCACCCACCCCGCACACCAAGACCCAGCCCACACCCTGACGCTCGCCGCCGCTGTCGACCCCAACGCCAACGCCGGCTCCATCCTCACCGTCACCGACACCGGCCCCGGCCTCGCCCCCGACACCATCGACCGCCTCTTCAACCCCTTCTTCACCACCCGCGCCTCCGGCACCGGGCTCGGCCTCGCCATCGTCCACCGCATCCTCGACGCACACGCCGGCTCCGTCACCGCACACAACGACCCCAGCACCCGCGGCGCCGTCTTTACCCTCCACCTCCCGCCCCACCCACCCAAACTCACCCACACGGACGCCGACTCATGACCACCAAGCTCCTCGTCGTCGATGACAAACAAGCCATGCGCGACGCCGTCGCCACCACCCTCCAGCGTGCCGGCTACACCATCGTCGCCGCCGCCGACGGGCAGGCCGCCCTCAAGCTCATCCAGAAGCACCACCCCGCCGCCGTTGTCACTGACCTCCGCATGCCCGAGATGACCGGGCTCGAGCTCCTCGCCCAGCTCCACACCGCAAACCCCACGCTCCCCGTGGTCTTGATGACCGCCTACGGCACCGTCGAAGACGCGGTCGAAGCCATGAAGCACGGCGCGTTCGACTTCATCCAGAAACCCTTCGAGCCCGACCAGCTCGTCAGCGTGGTCCGCCGGGCGGTTGAACAGCAGCGTGTTGCCAAGACCTCCGCGACCCCCACCACGCCGGCCCCCGCACCGGCGAGGTCGGCAAGCCGAAGCCCGGAGCTCCCCCCCGTCCGGTCCCACCCCGCACCCGCACTGGTCGGGAAGTCCCCGGCGATGAAGACCCTCGCCAAGCAGATCCACCAGATCGCCGGTTCCCACGGCACCGTCCTGATCCACGGCGAGTCCGGTGCGGGTAAAGAAGTCGTCGCCCGCACCATTCATGCCCACTCGCCCCGCCGCGATCGTCTGATGCTCTGCCTCAACTGTGCGGCCCTTTCCAGCTCGCTGCTGGAGTCCGAACTGTTCGGCCACGAAAAGGGCGCGTTCACCGGGGCCGACCAGCTCCGCAAGGGCCGATTCGAGCTCGCCGACGGCGGCACGCTCCTCCTCGACGAGATCTCTGAGATCAGCCCGCAGCTCCAGGCCAAGCTCCTTCGCGTCCTGCAGGAAGGCCAGTTCGAGCGTGTCGGCTCGTCCGCCACCCAACAGATCGACGTCCGTGTCATCGCGACCACCAACCGTGACCTCACCCGCTCGGTTGCCGACGGCTCGTTCCGTCAAGACCTGTTCTACCGGCTCAACGTGCTGCCCGTGGTTTTACCTCCGTTGCGTGACCGCCTCGCCGACATCCCGTTATTGGCCGAGCACTTCCTCGCCCAGGTCGGGCTCCGCGAAGACCGTGAGCCCAAGCGGTTCCACCCCGACGCCCTCCAGCTGATGACCGACTACTCCTGGCCCGGCAACGTCCGCGAGCTGCAGAACATCTGCGAGCGGGCCTCCGTTCTCACCCGTGGTCAGACCATCACAGCACCCACGCTCAAGCCGTGGTTGGTTGCGCCTCTACCCCCTGCCCATGCTCCGGCACCGATGCCCGTGGAATCCCACGGGTTTCAGCCATGGGCGGCCCCCCCCGCAGCCCCACTGGGCAGCCCGCCGCTCCAAGCCCCCGCCCCGGCTCCCGTTGCCCCAGTGCCCGCCGCACCCCCGCCCACCACCGGGATCCGACCGCTCGAAGAAACCCAGCGTCAGGAGATCCTTCAGACCCTCAGCCGCTTCGGGGGCAACCGCACCCGCACCGCCGAGGCGCTCGGCATCGGTGTCCGCACCTTGGGCCTGAAGCTCAAGAAGTGGAAGGCCGACAACTTGATCCCGCAATCCGTATGACTGCGCAAGGCCCACGCGGTCACCGCGCAAAAGCCGCGCACGTCTTGCGCACCGCCGAAAACACAGAACGGCCTTCAATGCCCACCTAAACCCGTAAACCGACTTGGCTTCCCGTTTGCTAGATAAACCCTGATGATCCGCGGCCTGACCGATTCTGGAGCGATGCCCACCCTGGAGCGCCTGGTGCAATTCACCGGCGAGCGTCAGCGCATCCTCGCCCACAACGCCGCGAACCTTTCCACCCCGAACTTTCGCCCCAAGGACCTCGACGTCGAGTCGTTCCAGAGCCGGCTCGCCGAGGCCCACGAAGCCCGCCGCCGGCAGGCCAACCCCACCCGTGGCCCCCTGGCCCTGCGGGACTCCAACCAGCTCAGCTTCGGGCGTGACACGCTCGGCACTCGGCCCGACTACACCAACGAGAACATCCTGTTCCACGACCGCAACAACCGCGACCTCGAACGCTCCATGCAGGCCCTCGCGGAAAACGCCCTGACCCACTCCGCCGGCATCGAGATGTACAAGAACCAGCTCGACATGCTCCGCACCGCCATCCGCGAACGCATCTAGACACACTTAACCCCACCCCGTAACCACCATGTTTGGCGCACTCGACACCTCGACTTCTGCCCTCGTCGCCGAGCGAACCCGCGCGACCGTCTACGCCGCCAACCTCGCCAACGCCCGGGCGATCCAGGACGAGAACGGCGAGAACAACCCGTTCCGCCGACGCATCGCCGTCTTCGCCCCCGGCGACCCCGCCACCGGCTCCAAGACCGGCGTCCACGTCCGCGAGATCCAAGAAGACCAACGCCCGTTCAAGCTCAAGTACATGCCCAAGCACCCGCTCGCCGACGACAAGGGCTACGTCAAGTTCCCCAACATCGACTCCATCACCGAGCAGATCAACATGCTCACCGCCAGCCGTGCCTACGAGGCCAACATCGCCGCCGCCGAAGCCACCAAGTCGATGATCCGCACTTCCCTCCGCCTGATGGCGTAGGTGAAACTTATCCAACCCTGAATCCCAACGCCTAATTTCTTCACCATGGACCCCCTCGGCCTCATCCCCGGCAGCTCGACCCCCGGCCTCCAGCCCATCAAGCCCCTCGACGCCAGCGCCCCCATCCAGGGCCCCAGCTTTAAGGAGCTGATGATGAAGAACATCGAGCAGGTCAATACCCTCCAGCAGGAAGCGGATATGGCGATCGAGGACCTCGCCGCCGGCAAGCGCGACGACATGGACTCGGTCCTGATGGCGAAGCAGAAGGCCGACGTCGCCTTCCAGATGCTCCTGCAGGTCCGCAACAAGATGATGGATGCTTACGAAGAAGTGAAGCAGATCCGCGTCTAACGGCCCACGCGGCCTCTTGGCCGCCCGCCTTACCCCCACCCCTCACAACAATTAAGCCTGCAGCCACCGCGCAGCCGATGCCTTAATCACTGCGCAAGAAGCGCCTGTACGCATCACCCACGGCGGAGCCGTGACGCCGTCCAGACCCATCCCGTCCACCCCCCTCGGCATGGAGGCCGACCTTGGACTTCCTCAAGAAGCAAGCCCTTCAGATCAAGGCCCAGCTGGGCGACCTGTCCCTGAGCACCAAGTTCCTCATCGGGGCGGTGCTGGTCATCCTCGTGATGGTGGCGGGCATCCTCATCGTTACGGCCTACGGCAGCGACCGCGTTCCCGTTTCCAACTTCGCCGAGGGCCAGTCCGCCGAGGTCCTCTCCCAGCTCCGCACCGCCGGCATCGACGCCGCCCAGGAGGGGGCCGTCATCACCGTCCCCGCCGACCAGCGTGAGGACGCCCTGGCGACCCTCGCTGCCAACAACCTGCTCGCCGCCAACGCCGCCGACGCGTTCAATCAGCTCGTCTCCGAACAGTCCATGTTCACCAACGACAAGCAGAACACCCAGCGGATGCTCATCGCCAAGCAGACCTTCCTCTCCCGCGTCATCCGGAAGATGAACAACGTCGACGACGCCCACGTCGTTGTCGACTACCCCGACCGCAAGGGCTTCGGCAACACCCACAGCGACCCGTCGGCTTCCGTCGTCGTCCGCATGCAGGCCGGCCGACCAGTCAGCAAGAACCTTGTCGCCGCGGTGGCCGGTCTCGTCTCCGGCGCCGTCGCCGAGCTCAAGCCTCAGGACGTCCAGGTCGTCGACGGCAACACCAACCAGGCCCACTCCGTCGGTGACCCCAACGACGCCAACCCCACCGACGCCCAAGAGGCCATCCGTCTCAAAGAGAAGTACCACCGCGACAAGCTCGTCGACCACCTCCGCTTCGTCCGCGGCGCGATCGTGACCGTCCGCGTCCGTACCGACAACATCAAGGAGAAGACCTCGGCCAACGTCGAGCTCGCCCCCGATCAGCCCGTCCTCATGACCCGGACCGAAAGCCGAAAGGACACCGACTTCGAAAACGGCGGCGAGCCCGGCGTCCGCTCCAATGTTGGGGCCACCATCGACGGCGGCGGCGGCGTCGCCCGCTCTATGGAGGAAGAGATCACCGAGGACCGCCTCTCGGTCAACCCCGTCATCGCCCGCCAGAACGTCAAGTCCTACGGCCTGCAGATCCAGCAGATCAACGTCTCGATCTCCATCCCCCGCAGCTACTTCGTCAACGTCATGCGGGCCCAGCAGCCCGAGGTTGAGGCCCCCAGCGACGCCGACCTCCAGCCCATCATCGACGCCGAGCTGGTCAAGATCGAGAACCAGATCAAGCCCCAGGTGGCCGCCGAGGTCGAGCCCCAGATTGCTGTCGCCATGCACTACGACCCGGTTGTCGAGGTCGAGGTCGCGGGCTCCGGCATCGGTGCCGTCCTCTCCGATGCCGGCATCTCGACCGGCGTCGTCACCGCCGGCGTCCTGGGCATCGCCGCCCTCGGTCTGATGTTCTACCTCACCCGCAAAGCCACTCAACGCGAGACCCTGCCCTCCGTCGAAGAACTCGCAGGACTGCCCCCGGCCCTGCCTGCTGATGACGATCTGCTGGGCGAGGTCGAAGAGGTCGACACCGGCATGGAAGGCGTCGAGCTCGACGAGTCCGAGCTCCGTGCCCGCAAGATGGCCGACCAGATCAGCGAACTCATCAAGGCCAACCCCGAAGAGGCCGGCACCCTTCTGAACAAGTGGGTCGACCTCGAGGAGTAGCCAACCATTAGTCCCCAGGCTCTGCCTGGCACTGCACTCGGCCAACCGGATGCTTTAACCCCCCGCAGCAAACAGCCACCCCATGCCCGCTGGCCCCACGCTCAAACCCGAAGACCTCGACGAGATGATCGGCTCGAAAAAAGCCGCCATCCTCTTGCTCGCCCTCGACGCCCAGGCTTCCACCCTGCTCCTCCAGCAGCTGCCCAACCGCACCGTTGAAGAGATCACCCGGGAGCTCGCCTCCGCCGGGCGCATCCCCGAAGATGTCCGCGATGCGGTGCTCAAAGAGTTCTACGACCTCGCCGTGGCCCAGTCATGGGCCCGCGAGGGCGGCCTCGACTACGCCCGCAAGCTCCTGCTTGGCTCTCTGCCCAAAGACGAGGCCGAACGCATCCTCCAGCAGATCTCTCAGCAGGTCCGCAAGACCCCCTTCGCATTCCTGCAGAAGGCCGAGTCGCAGAACCTGCTGACCTTCATCCAGGACGAGCACCCCCAGACCATCGCGCTGATCGTCTCGCACATGGCCTACCACAAGGCCTCCGAAATCCTCGGCGGCCTGCCTACACCCAAGCAGATCGAGGTGGTCAAGCGTGTCGCCAATATGGAGCACACCAACCCCGAGGTGATCCACGAGGTCGAACGTGGCCTCGAGGCCCGCCTCGCCAACATGCTCAACCAGTCCTTCGAGAAGATCGGCGGTGTCGACACCGTCGCCGAGATGCTCAACCTCGTCGATCGCACCACCGAGAAGTCGATCATGGAAGGCCTCGAAGCCGAGGACCCCGACCTGGTCGAAGAGATCCGCCGGCTCATGTTCGTCTTCGAGGACATCCTGCTGGTCGATGACAAGGGCATCCAGGCCGTCCTCAAAGAGGTCGAGAACGACGAGCTGGCCCTCGCCCTCAAGACCGCCTCCGACGACCTCAAGGACAAGATCTTCGGCAACATGTCCGAGCGGGCCGCCACGCTCATCCAGGAAGATATGGAATTCATGGGCCCCGTCCGCGTCTCCGACGTCGAGACCGCCCAGCAACGCATCGTCGACATCGTCCGCCGCCTCGAAGACGCCGGCGAGATCATCATCACCGGCCGCGGCGGCGACGGCGACGTCGTCGTTTAGGCCCATGCCCCCCGTTTAACGGCGGGGTTTGTCCCGCCATGATCCCCGCAAACTCATGCCACTCCTCAAAGCACAAGCCGCCGCACCCGCCATCAAGCAGGCCGTCGTCCTCGATCTGGGTGACCTCGGGGCTCAGGCCGCCAAGCTCCGCATGGCCGCCGAAGCCCATGCCCAGCAGATCCTCGCCGACGCCGAAGCCAAGGCCGCCAAGCTCATCGAAGAAGCCCGCGGCCAAGGCCTCGAAGAAGGCCGCGAGCAGGGCCATGCCCAAGGCCTCGATCAGGGCCAGAAAGACGGCCAGGAACAGGCCCTGGCCCAATGGCAAGAGCAGCTCCAGAACCTCACCGACGCTTGGGCTGACACCACGACCCGCCTCGACGCGTTCCGCCGCGACCTCCAGCGCAGCGCAAGCGAGTCCATCCTGCGGTTCGCCCTCCGCTTTGCCGAGAAAGTCACCCACCGTATCGTCGAGATCGACGAAAACGTGATTACCGACCAGGTCGCCAACGCCCTCGAGTATGTCCTCGAGCCCCTGGATGTCGCCGTCCACCTGCACCCGCTCGACCGCGACAACCTCACACAGGCCCTGCCCGGCATCCTCGCTCACGCGGAGCACATCAAGCACGTCAAGCTCGTTGATGATGAAACGATCAGCCCGGGCGGCTGTGTCCTCCACTTCGGCGATGGGCGTATCGACGCCTCCATCGAAACCCAGACCCGACGCCTCACCGACCTGATCCTCCCGCCCGGCGAAGAAGAGCCGCAGCCAGAGCCCACCGTCCAAACCGACGCGGCTGCCGACCCGTCGGCCGAGCCCGAACCGCCCCTCGAAGACCCGCCGCCTTCCATCCCGGCGTGACCCTACCGATTCGTTCTTCACCCGATCCGATCCGATCCAAACCGCAGCGTCCACGCCCTGCGGCCTGTCCCCTTGGCACCCCCGTTGCAGAAAGACACCACGATGCCCGTTCTCGACGAGCCCATGCAGACCCTTGAAGCCGCTACCGCGCCAGAGCTGCGCGGCACCGTGAAAGAAGTGCGCGGCCTGGCCCTCCGCATCGCGGCTATGCCCGCCCCCATCGGTGCCGAGATCCACATCCATCCCCGCGCCAGCAAGCGACAGTCCGCCCCCATCCCCGCCCAGATCGTTGGTTTCGACCGACAGGACGCCATCGCGTTGCCCCTGGCCGCGACCACCGGCGTCTGCCCCGGCGACCACGCCGTCGTCCACCACCCCACCCAGACGGCCCCCGTCGGCACCCCGCTCCTCGGCCGAGTCCTCAACGGCAAGGGCGAGCCCATCGACTCCCTCGGGCCCCTCCGAGACACCGGGCAACGCCCCATTGACCCTCAACCGATCGACCCGCTCACACGACCCCTTATCGACCAGCCATTGGGCACCGGCGTCCGCGCTATCGATGCCATCACCCCGCTCGGCAAGGGCCAACGCATCGGCGTCTTCGCCGCCCCCGGCGTCGGTAAGTCCACCCTCCTCGGCTCCATCGCCAAGCACACCGCCGCCGACGTCACCGTCATCGCTCTCATCGGGGAACGCGGCCGAGAAGTCCGCGATTTCCTCGATAAGACCCTTGGCGAACAAGGCCGGGCCCGCTCCGTTGTCGTCGCTGCCACCTCCGACGACCCGCCGCTGCTGCGTATTCGGGCCGCCAAGACCGCCGCCACCATCGCCGAACACTTCCGCGATCAGGGCCTCGACGTCCTGCTCATCATGGACTCCGTCACCCGCTTCGCCCAGGCCCAACGCCAGGTCGGGCTCGCCTCCGGCGAACCCCCCGCCACCCGCGGCTTCCCCCCCTCGGTCTTCGCCCTCCTGCCCACCCTGATGGAACGCTCCGGCCGCACCCACACCGGCTCCATCACCGGCGTCTACTCCGTCCTCGTCGAGGGCAACGACTTCGACGAGCCCGTCGCCGACGCCTGCCGCGGCGTCCTCGACGGCCACCTGCTCCTTGACCGCAAGCTCGCCGAGAAGGGTCACTACCCCGCCATCGATGTGCTCGGCTCCATCTCCCGCCTCGCCGAAGACGTCTCCACCCACGAACACCAGCTCGCCCGTCAGCTCGTCGTCCAGCTCCTTGCCGCCTACCGCGACGTCGAAGACCTGCTGAACATCGGTGCCTACGCCCCCGGCTCCAACCCCGAAGCCGACCTCGCCATCGCCTGCAAGCCCGCGATCGACACGCTGCTCAAACAGGGCCGCGGCGATCAGCCCCTGGATTTCCAGACCACCGCCGCCCAGCTCAGCGCCCTGGCCCACCACGTGCAGCAGGCCCAGCAGCAGATCACCCAGGCCAACGCTTCGGGCCGACCCGCGACGCCACCCCCCAGCGTCTAGCCCCTAACCCCTAGCGCCTCATGACCCCCTTTGTCTTCCAATTCGAACCCCTGCTCAAGCAGAAGCGTGCCGAGGAGACCCGCTGCCAGCGGACCCTCGCCCAACGCCTCGCCAAACGCATCGAGATCCACGAACGGCTCCGCCGCACGCAGTCCACCATCTCCCAGTCCAAGCACGACATGGCCGGCGCCCTCACCGGCACCGTCAACCTCGACGCCATCTCGAGCGTCGCCCGCTACACCGCCTCCGTCACCAACCAGGGCCACGCCGACGTCCTGGTCCTCGCCGAACTCGAGCAGACCATCACCCACGCCCGTACCGCACTGACCGAGGCCCGCCGACACGTCAAAGCCCTCGAGATGCTCCGTGAAAAGAAGCACGAGCAATGGCTCACCGAACAACGCCGCATCGAGACCGCTCAGCTCGACGAAGCCGCCACCCAGAACTGGATCCGCCAGCAACGCGAAGCCGCACAGGCTGACCAAGCACGGGAGGCCGCCGCGTGAGGCTCATCTTCACCACCCTTATGCTCGTGATCTTGATCAACCTCGCCGCCGCCGGCGCGGGCGTCGCCTGGCTCTACGCCTCGGGCCGCCTCGATCAGGCCCGCCTTGATCGGCTCATCGACCTGTTCACGCCCACCGTCGCCGAAGAGCAGGCCCAGCTCGCCGCCGCCGAACAAGCCGAGCAAGAGGTCGCCGAGCAGGCCGCCCGCCTCGAGCGCCTCGCCGCGGTCGCGACCGGCCCCATCTCCGTTGATCAGCGCTTGGCCGCCAACGCCGCCGCCGACGACTACACCCGTGAACTGCTTGGCCGACTCCAGACCGACATCAAATCCATCCAGGACCGTGTTGCTCAGGACCGCCGACTCCTCCAGGCCGAACGCGACGAGCTCGATCAGCGCGAAGCCGCTTTCGAAGAATTCATGCGTCAGCGCACCGAGCAGCTCCAGGACGAGGACTTCAAGCAGGCCGTCAAGGCCCTCTCTGAACTCAAGCCCGCCCAGGCCCGCGACACGATCGACGCCCTCATCGCCCGCGGCCAGCAGGATCAGGCGGTCGAATACCTCGCGGCCATGAACTCCAGAAAGGCCGCCGGCATCCTCCGCCAATACCAGGACCCCGCCGACGCCGGACAGCTCGCCGACCTCATCGAGGCCCTCCGCCAACGCACCCTCACCCCCGACGCCACCCCCGCCTCCTGACCATGCCCAGCCCACTCGAACTCCAACCCACGCCCGCCGCGCCGCCCCGGCCCAGCACGCTCCAGGTCGCCGTGCCCACCAGCACCCGCAACGACCAGGCCTTCCGCGATCTGCTCCCACCCCCCGAGCCGCGTACCCCGCGCCAAGCCCCCGAACGCCCCGACCGTCCCGAGCCCGCCGCGCGGGAGACCACCGCCACCGACGCCGAGCCCCGCACCAACGACCGCGCCGACTCCACCACCCCCGACACCGACCGCGACCCCCAGGCCAGCGACGACACCACCCCCGACCGCGACACCAACCCCACCGACCGCCCCGAGCCGTCGCGCGAAGACGCTTCCAACGCCGATGACTCGCGCGACACGCAAGCCCAGGACGAGTCCACGGGAACCGAAGCCGACACCGAGGCCACCGACGAATCCACCGCGCCCTCTGCCGACCAGCTCGCCCTCGATGCCCTGGCCGGCACTGCCGACGCCCTCGCCGCCCAGGCCGCGGTGAACCCCAACGCCGCCAGCGCCGCCGACGCCGCCAAGACCCCGGTCGCCGCCGCCAACGCCGCGGCCGCCGCCCAGTCCGCCAAGCCCCAGGCCGACGCCAAGGCCCAGGCCCGCGCCGCCGCAGCAACGGCCGTCGACCCCAACGCCAACGCCACAACCACCCCAGCCCAAGCCGCCGCAAACGCCGCCACCACGGACACCGACGCCGATGCCGACACCCAGGCCGGCCGCAACCCCAACAGCAATACCCAGCTCCAGCCCGCCGATCGCGCCACCAATACCAACACGACCGCGGTCCAGTCCAGCGCCTCCACCGCCGCGACCACCCCCACCGCATCGCCCAGCGCCCAGCTGACCAACCCGCTCGCCAACGCCCCGACGCAGGCCGCACCGACCCCGACCGCCGCCCAGGCCGCCGCCGACACCGACGCGCCCGACCCGCTCAACGCCGCCCGGCTCAACCGCGGCCTCACCGCTGCGATGAACCAGAAGAATGGCGCGGTCACGCTCCGGCTGACCCCCGCCGAACTCGGCACCGTCCGCATCCAGCTCCAGATCACCGGCACCAACGTCTCCGCCCGCTTCCACGCCGAGACCCCCGGCGCCCAGAACATCCTCGCGTCTCAGCTCGGCCAGCTCCGCACCTCGCTCGAAGCGTCGGGTCTCTCCGTCGACCGCATCTCCGTCCAGTCCCTCCAGACCAACACCAACAACCAGGCCTCCGCCAACGGCGACGGCTCCCCCGGCCAGTCCCGACAGGACGCCTCGACCCCCGACGGCCAGGCCCGCAACCCCTACCGCCAGGACAACCCCAATCCCAACCCCAACAACCCCTCGGCCCAGCCCGAGTCCTTTGACGAACTGATCCAGCCCGCCCCACCCAACACCCTCGTTTAGCGGCGGGTTTTTACCCGCACGCCATCCCGCCAACCCTTAAATCCGGCCAAACACCCCCAAACCCCCGCACCGATCCATGAGCGCAGCCATCAGCCCCAACACCGCCGGCCTCAACAACGCCAACACCGACAACCCGGTCCAGCGTGACGCCTTCGCCGAGCTCTCCACCGAGGAGTTCACCCGCATCATCGTCGCCGAGCTGACCAACCAGGACCCGCTCGAGCCCAACGACACCACCGCGATCCTCGAACAGATCTCGTCGCTGCGGAACATCGAATCGCAGGGCTCGCTCGAAGAGTCGCTCCGATCGTTGGTCCTCCAGAACGAGGTCACCCAGGCCGCCGGCATCATCGGCAAGGCGGTCGACGGGCTCAGCGAAGCCAACAACCAGGTCTCCGGCATCGTCGAGTCCGTCCGTATCGTCGACGGCCAGGCCCTGCTCCAGCTCGATTCTGGTACCTCGCTGCCGTTCGACCGCGTCACCCTGGTCACCAACGCCAACCCCGGTTCGTAACCACCCGCCATGAGTGACCCCGGCCAACTGCTCCGCATGCTCGAACCGGCCGTCCGGCCCGTTTCGCTGCCAACGACAGGCAGCCCGCCCAAACCCGCCAACACCCCGTTCGAATCCCAGAGTTTCGACCAACTGCTCCAGCAAGCCACCAACCCCAGCACCGCCGACAAACCCGCGGCAACGGCCTCACCCGACCCCGCCACCACAGCTGACCCCCCCCAACCCGTACCCGTCAGCACCTTCCAACCGCTCTCCGGTATTGACCGCATCGAGAACCAAAGCCTGCGAAACCTCATCGCTCAACCCGCCGCCGATCCCCCCAAGCCCGCCCGCTAACCCCGCCCGTTAACCCCGCATTACCCAAGGCTCAATAAGGACCCGACATGCCCCTGACCACCTCGCTTTACACCGGCCTCACCGGCATGCAGACCAACTCGCAGATGCTTGATGTGGTCGGTAACAACATCGCGAACGTCAATACGAACGCCTTCAAGAAGTCGCGTGCCCAGTTCGAGACCCAGATCTCCGCGACCCTCTCCTCGGGCTCCCGGCCCACCGCCGACCTCGGCGGCACCAACCCCGCACAGATCGGGCTCGGCACCCGGCTCGCCGCCATCCGCCGCGACTTCTCCGCCGGCGGCCTCCAGCCCACCGGGCAGGCCACCGACAACGCCGTCGAAGGGGCCGGCTTCTTCATCGTCGAGGACGGCGGCTCTCAGCGCTACACCCGCGACGGCTCCTTCGCCCTCGACCGCGACTTCAACCTCGTGACCAACGGCGGGGCCCGCGTGCAGGGCTTCGGCGTCGACGGCGAGTTTGAAGTCGTCGAGGGTGTCCTGGAAAGCATCAACATCCCGCTTGGTGTTCTGACGATCGCCGAGCCCACCAACGAGGTGAAGTTTGCCGGCAACCTCAACGCAGGCGGCGACCCCACCACCGTCGGCACCCTCATCAACTCCCAGGCCCTGTTCTCCGACGCCGGCAACACCACCGCCGCCGACGGCACCACCCTCCTGACATCTCTGTTCGACGACACCTCGGGCGTCCCGCTGTTCGCCACCAACGATGTGCTGACTGTCACCGGGGCATCTAAGGGCGGGGCCACCCTCTCCGATCAGCGGTTCACCGTCTCCGCCGCCGACCCCGGCGACGGCTCAGCCTTCGGCACCACCGTCCAGGACATCCTCGACTTCTACAACGACATCCTCGGCATCGACGACACCCAGCCCACCGGGTCGGTCACCATCGACGCCGGCGGCGTGATCAACCTGGCCGGCAACCTCGGCGCGGGCAACGACTTCGTCCTCGACGACGGCAACGCCGTGAACAACCTCGGCGTCGCCCCGGACCTGCCGTTCCAGTTCACCAAGACCCAGGCCGCCGACGGCGAGTCCGCCCGGACCACGTTCGTCGTCTTCGACTCGCTCGGCGAGCCCCTGCAGGTCGACCTCACCCTCGTCCTCGAGCAGAAGACCAACAACGGCACCCAGTGGCGGTTCTACGCCCAGTCCGAAGACGACACCGACCTCGACCGGCACATGTCTTCCGGCGTCCTCAACTTCGACAACGAGGGCCAGCTCGTCACCACCACCGACACGCTGGTCACCATCAACCGCGACAACACCGGTGCCCTCACGCCCCAGTCCTTCGACCTGACCTTCCAGGACCAGTTCGGCTCGCTCACCGCGCTGTTCGATGTCCGGTCCCAGATCAACGCGATCAGCCAGGACGGCACCGCCCTGGGCACCCTCGAAGACTTCTCCGTCTCCGAGGACGGCACGATCACGGGCGTGTTCTCCAACTCCCTGCTCCGCGACCTCGGCCGCATCCCGCTGGCCCTGTTCTCCAACCCCGAGGGCCTGCTCGAGACCGGCGGCAACACTTACCGCACCACCCCGAACTCCGGCGATGCCATCATCGTCGCCGCCGGGTCTTCCGGATCGGGCCGTGTGATTGGCCGAGCCCTGGAGATCTCCAACGTCGAGCTCTCCGAAGAGTTCATCAACCTGATCTCCGCTCAGACCGGCTTCTCCGCCAACAGCCGGATCATCACCACCTCCCAGCAGCTGATCCAGGAACTCCTCGCCACCCTCCGGTAAGCCCCACCATGATCACCGTTACCCGGCTCAACGGAAAGCCCCTCGTCATCAACGCCGAGATCATCCGCACCGTCGAGTCCAACCCCGACACCACGATCAAGCTCCTCAACGGCGACACCATCCTCGTCAAGGAGAACCTGCAGGAGGTCGTCGACCTCGCCATCGACTACGGCCGAGCCCTCCGCAAGCTGTTGCCCCCGACGTAAACCCCAGGGCGAAGGACGCCTTTTCAACGCATCCCCCTCACCGCTCCGATAACCCTTCAAGCTCCACGGACGGACCCCACCCAGGCTTGCAACATGGACCTCGGAATCCTCTTTGGCATCGTCGGCACCTGGCTACTGATCGTCTGGACCCTCTTGCTCGGGGGCAAGATCGGTGTCTACATCGACATCCCTTCGGTGGTCCTCGTCTTCGGGGCGTCCATCACCGTGCTGTTCTTCTGCTCGCCCGCCGGGTCGATCAAGAAGCTGCCCAAGATCGCCAAACGGGTCTTCTTCGCCAAGGCCCCCTCCATCGACCAGCTCATCGAAGACATGGTCGGCTACGCCGAGATCGCCCGCCGCGACGGCATCCTCAGCCTCGAGAACAGCATCAAAGAGGTCGACGACACCTTCATCGTCTCCGGGATCCAGATGGCGGTGGACGGCACCGACCCCGAGCTCATCGAACAGATCATGACCAACGACCTCGACAACCTGGTCGAGCGTCACGACAGCGGCAAGGGCCTGCTCGAAGCGATCGGCAAGTACGCCCCGGCCATGGGCATGATCGGCACGCTCATCGGGCTGGTCGCCATGCTCTCGGACCTCTCCGACCCGGCATCCATCGGGGCCGGCCTTGCCGTCGCCCTGCTCACCACGCTCTACGGGTCGATCGTCGCCAACGCGTTGGCCCTGCCCCTCGCCGACCGCCTCGCCAAACGCTCCGCCGAAGAGGTCCTCTACAAAACCGTGATCATCAAGGGCGTCATGGCGATCCAGTCCGGCGACAACCCCCGCATCGTCGAGCAGAAGCTCCGCACCTTCCTCCCGCCCGGCCAACGCGCCGCCGGCGAAGAAGCCGCGTAACCCCCAGAGCCCCGCCCTATGGCCCGCAAGTGCAAATGCCCGCCCGCCGGAGCGCCGGAATGGATGGTCACCTACGGCGACATGGTGACCCTGCTGCTGTGCTTCTTCGTCCTCATTGTCTCGTTCTCCGAGATCAAGAAGGAGGACGACTTCCAGGCCGTGGTCGAAGAGATCCAGAAGGCCTTCGGCATGAAGGGCGGCGGCGGCAAGCTGCCCACCAAGGACGACCCAGCCCTGTCGCTGATCGAACGCCTCGAGGCCATCCGCATGCGGCAGGAGAAGATTCCCAACCGCAGCAACTCCAAAGACCCCGGCCAGCGCGGCCGAGAGCCGCGGGTGACCAAGATCCGCCCCGGCATGCTCTTCGCCGTCGGCGGCAAGATCGTCTTCGACCCCGGCTCCGCCGACCTCTCCGAGCCGTCCAAAGCCGCCCTCCAGCAGATGGCCGAGTCCGTCGGGCTCAAGGGCAACGCCAACATCATCGAGGTCCACGGCCACGCCTCCCGCCTCGACCTGCTCGGTACGGGCTCCAGCTTCGACGACCTCGACCAGCTCAGCTTCGAACGCGCCCGGGCGGTCAAGCAGCACCTCGCCGGCGACCGCATCGGGATCAACCCCGAGCGGATCCGCGTGATCGCCAACGCCGACCGCGAGCCGATCGACCCGCGTGCCGTCGGGTCCTACGAGAACCTGCAGAACCGCCGGGCCGAGGTCTTCGTCAGCGAGTCGCTGGTGCAGGACTACCAAGAGCCCAACCAGCCGGATCCGATGTAACGCGGTGCGATGCGTATCGGCGAGCCTGGGTGTGTCGCTCTGGCCGGCCCGACACAGGCCGGCTCGTCAACAGCTAGGCCTCCGCTCGATCGGCCGGTCCGCCTGTGCCGATCCTGCCGCTTGGGCCGCCCGGTTGAACCGCGCTTCGTCATCTGCGGGCGGCGCCCCCGCCACGATTTAACTCCTGCCGCGGGAAGGACCGATATCCCCTGGGTCCGCCACCCGATCCCGTGAGTACACGCCATGCCCGAAGGTGCAGAAGCCGAACAGCCGCAGAAGAAGTTCAGCCTCAAGATGGCGGTCGTTCTGGCGACAGTCATGCTGGTGGAGGGCTTGGCGATCGGGATCGCGTTCTGGGTGGTCGGCGGTCCTTCCGAAGTCGAGGGGACCACGGCCGTGGACGACGCCGAGGCCGAAGAGAACAAGCCGACGATCCTGCTGGTGACCGCCGGCAAGTACCAGAACACCCGCTCGGGCCAGCCGTTCCTGTACGACACCGAGATCCAGATCTCGGTGAAGAACAAGCACTCGGAGCTGGTGCAGGACAAGGTCAACGAGCTGGAGCCGAAGATCAGCGACCGGGTCGTGACGATCTTCCGCCGGGCCGAGCCCGCCCACCTCAACGAGCCCGAACGCCAGACGCTCAAGCGTCAGCTCAAGGCCACGCTCAACGACATCCTCGGCAACTCGCCCGACGGCGAGCCGTTCGTGATGGAAGTCCTGATCTCCAACATGAAGCAGTTCAGCACCGACATCTGATCCCGCGTGATCAACCCGTCAACCCCGGCAAGCAAGGACGCGATGCCCGACGCCACCCCCAATCCTGACCCGACCGCCACGCCCAGCGCCGCTGCGCCCGGTGCGGCGGTGACCGAAGATTCGGGCATCCAGCAGGCCCTGGCCGACGCGCAGACCTCCCTGGACGACCTGCAGGGCGTCATGGGGGCGAGCCTGACCGACTTCGCCTCCGAGCCCGACTTGGCCGGGATTGATCTCCTGAGCGATGTCGAGCTGACGGTGACCATCGAGCTCGGCCGGACCGAGATGTTGGTCGAAGACGTCCTCAAGCTCGGGGCCGGCAGCGTGGTGGAGCTGGACAAGCTCGCGGGTGACCCGGTGGACGTCTATGTGAATGGCCGACACGTCGCCCGTGGCGAGGTGCTGGTGCTCAACGACAACTTCTGTATCCGCATCAGCGAGATCATCGCCGACCTCGACCAGTCGGTGCAGGACCTGCTGCCCGGTGCGGGGGGTGGGGCGGGTGCGGCGGGTGGTGGGCAAGGCGCGGGAGACACGACGGCTTAAGGCGAGGGGAGAGAGCGCTTGGGCAGGATGCCCGGCGATACGCAGTTCGGCCATGGAGGGCCAACCGTTGAACAACACGTTCCAATCACGCTTGAGGACGGGGAAGGTCTGTGCATGGTGCGCAATTCTTGCGCTCTGTGTCGGCGAGGCCTGCGCGGAGGACGCCGCACCTGCGGTGTCCGACGCGGACATGATCGCGGCGGCGGCCGAGCGGCTCGGCAGCCGTGAGGGCGTCGGCGGGTATTCGACACAACCGGTCACCGCCGCAGCGGCCGCCCCGATGGACCCGGTGGAGCGGCAGCCGCTGGGCACGCCGGGCGAAGGGGCGTCGCCCACCGCCGCCAGCGAGGCGCTGCTGATCGGGGCCGAGGATGCGGAAGGTTCGGGGTCGGGCTGGGTGCTCAACACGATGACAGCCCTGGGCGTGGTGCTCGGCATCCTGCTGCTGATCCGCTGGGGGTACGCGAAGCTCGGCGGCAAGGTCGTGGGTGCTGGGGGATGGCGGGGCGGGAGTGGTGCCAGTGCGGTGGTGGAGGTCTTGAGCCGGTCGATGATCGCGCCGCGGAACCATGTGCTGCTGCTGCGGGTGGGGGGCCGGGTGCTGGTGGTGAGCGATTCGTCGTCGGGGACGCGGACGCTGTGCGAGGTGACCGACCCGGTGGAGGTGGCGGACCTGATGCAGGCGGTGGAGGCGTCGAAGCCGACGAGTGTGAGCGGCGCGTTCGGGAAGGTGCTCAGCGGGGTGACTGCCGGGTACGAGCCGGACGCGTCGGAGACCGGCGGCGACGACGGCGAGCACCGGATCGACCGCGTGCGTGATCTGATGTCGGGGCTGCAGGCGAAGCTGCGGTTCACGGCGGGTACGAACGCGGGTGCAACGAAAGGGGGGGTGGCGTGACGACGCGACGGGCGATGCTGTGGTCGATGCTCTGGATCGTGCTGGCGTGGGCGATCACGACGGTGCTGCCCGCGGGAGCGGCGGAGGGTCAGCCGTTGGACCCGATCGACGGGATCGGCGCGGGCCCGGAAGCGGTGGGGGCGTTGGAGGCGGTGGAAGGGATCAGTGGTATGGAGGGCGGGGAGCGGGCGACGCAGCGCCGGGGTGAGCGGTACGACCCGCTGAACCCGATCTCGGTGCTGAGCCGGGCGAGCGAGGCGTTGCCGGCGGGGGCGGGCACGGGATCGCCGGCGGGCGCGGTTGGGGCGCCGGAGGCTGTGGGTGGGGCCGGCGAGCGGGGCGGTTTGAGCACGACGCTGTCGATCGTGCTGCTGCTGTCGGTCCTGTCGCTGGCCCCGAGCATCCTGGTGATGTGCACGAGCTTCACGCGGATCATCGTGGTGCTGGCGTTGCTGCGTCAGGCGCTGGGGACGCAGACGCTGCCGCCGTCGCAGGTCATCGTCGGGCTGTCGTTGTTCTTGACGATGCTGGTGATGGCCCCGACGTTTGAGCGGATCAACACCGAGGCGTTGCAGCCGTTGCAGGATCCCAACAGCGGGATGACGGAGATGGAGGCGTGGGAGCGGGCGAAGCAGCCGTTGCGGGACTTCATGTTCGCGCAGATCGAGCACGCGGGGAACTGGGACGCGGTGTACATGATCCTGAACTACCGGCAGATCGACACGTCGGAGCCGGGACAGCTTCGGCGGGCGGACGTGGACATGCTGACGCTGATCCCGGCGTTCGTGCTCAGCGAGCTGAAGGTCGCGTTCCTGCTGGGTTTCCAGCTGTATCTGCCGTTCCTGGTGATCGACATGGTGGTCAGCTCGGTGCTGATCTCGATGGGCATGCTGATGCTGCCGCCGGTGCTGATCTCGCTGCCGTTCAAGCTGCTGCTGTTTGTGATGGTGGACGGGTGGAATCTGGTGGCGGGGAACCTGTTGAACAGCTTCGCGGTGCCGGGGGTGACGACGTAGGGGATGCGCTGCGCGCGATGAGCCTCGGGTGAGCCGAGTGCCCCCAGGTAGAGCCCGGGGCAAAAGGGAACACGGAACCATGGGATTTGATCAGGCGGTCGACATTACGCGGGAAGCATTGACGCTGATGCTGGTGCTCTCGGCACCGATCCTGGCGGCGGCGTTGATCGTGGGGCTGGCGATCAGCGTGCTGCAGGCGGTGACGCAGGTGCAGGAACAGACGCTGACGTTCGTGCCCAAGATGCTGGGGATGGGGGCGGTGGCGATTTTATCGATGCCTTGGCTGATCCAGAAGATCGCGGACTTCAGTACGCGGATGTTCTCCGGCCAGTGATGGCCTGGACGGCTTAATTCCTTACTCCTTACTTCGTACTCCTCCGTGAATGCCTGTCACCATCCCCACCGCGTTGATCGAGATGCACCTGGTGCCGTGGCTGCTGGTGCTGTTCCGGCTCAGCGGGGTGTTCCTGCTCTCGCCGATCCTCGGGTCGGGGACGATCCCGCGGTACGTCAAGGCCCTGCTGGTGTTCATCCTGTCGCTGTGTGTGTACCCGTTGCTGCTGGCGAGCCCGGAGTCGCCGGCGTTTGCCCATGCCTCAACGATGATGGGGCAGAGCCTGGGGCTGTGGCAGCTGCTGCCGTTGGCGGCGCTGGAGCTGCTGCTGGGCTACATCGTGGGGTACACCGCGAGCCTGCCCTTGATCGGGATGCAGATGGGCGGGAACGTGATCGACCAGCAGCTGGGGCTGGCGTTCGCGCAGATCGTCAACCCGGAGCTGGGCGAGAGCTCGTCGGTGATCGCCGAGTTTCTGTTCATGACGGCTTTAGCGCTGTTCGTGATCGTCGGTGGGCACTACGCGATGCTGGCGGTGCTGATCGGGTCGTTCAGCCACGTCCCGATGGGCGGGTTCCACGACATCTCGGGGCTGGTCGCGATGACGGTGGGGCTGCTAGGCGTGATGTTCGAGCTGGCGATCAAGGTCTCGGCCCCTGTGCTCTGCCTGATGTTCCTTCAGTCGGTCGCGATGGGCTTTATCGCCCGCACCGTCCCGCAGATGAATATCCTCAGCGTTGGGTTTTCGATCCGGATTCTCGCGGGCAGCGTGATGCTGATCACGTCGGTCGGGGTGATCACGATGCTCTACCGGGACTCGCTGCTGGAGACGATGGACGCGCTGATGCACTTCATGGCCCCGCCCGCCCCGTCTTCGGAGTAAACGCGGCTTAAGTAAGCAACGGATGTATAGAACCCATGCCTGAGCAGACCGGACAAGAACGCACCGAAGAGGCGACGAGCCGACGCAAGAGCGAGGCCCGCAAGGAGGGCAACGTCGCGCGGAGCCAAGACCTCACGGCCGCGATCACGCTCATGGCGGGGGTGGTGCTGCTGGCGGTGATCGGTGAGCGGCTGCTGGCGAGCACGGCCCTGTCGATGCAGAGCATGCTGGGCGGGCAGTTCACGAGCAACCCGACGCGGATCGAGTCGCTGTCGGGCGCGTGGCGGCAGGCGTTGGCGTTGGCGGTCTCGACGCTGGCGCCGTTCGGACTGACGCTGATGGGGGTGGCGATCCTGGCGGTGGTGTGCCAGGTGGGGTTCATGCTGACGGGCAAGCCGATCGTGCCGAAGCTCTCGAAGCTGGACCCGATCGCGGGGACCAAGCGCCTGGCGGACATGCGGGCGTTCATGCGGCTGGTGATGAGCATGGGCAAGCTGCTGCTGATCGCGGTGGTGTCGGGGTTGTTTATCGCGATGGATGCGCGTCGGCTGCTGGCGGTGGCGCAGCTGGACCCGGCGCAGGCGTTGGCGGCGGCGGCGTGGATGGTGTTCCTGTTGGCGCTGAAGCTGGCGGGGATCCTGCTGTTCCTGGCGATCCTGGACTACCTGTACCAGCGGCAGCAGACGGCCAAGGACCTGCGGATGACCAAGGAGGAGGTCAAGCGGGAGATGAAGGACATGGACGGGGACCCGCTGGTGAAGCAGCGCCGGGCGCGGGTGGCGCGTCAGCTGGCGATGCAGCGGATCGCGCAGTCGGTGCCGAAGGCCGACGTGGTGGTGACGAACCCGACGCACTACGCGGTGGACTTGCAGTACGACGGGGATTCGATGCGGGCACCGAAGGTGGTGGCGAAGGGGGCGGACTTCATGGCGATGCGGATCCGGCAGATCGCGTTGGCGAACGGTGTGCCGTTGGTGGAGCGGAAGCCGTTGGCGCGGGCGTTGTACGGCGGGGTGGAGATCGGGCAGGAGGTGCCGGAGGAGCACTACGCGGCGGTCGCGGAGGTGCTGGCGTATGTGTACCGGCTGGCGGGTCGGGCGGTGGCGGCGTGATTGGAGCTGGTTGATGGTTGGTTATTCACCACGGAGACACGGAGGACACGGAGGAAAGGCAGGAGACCTCTGGATTGGTCTCCGTGCTCTCCGTGCCTCCGTGGTGAGAGAGCGATAGACGGAACCTATGGCGAAGACGTCGAACATCGCGGTCCCGGGTTGGGTGAAGAAGCTGCACGAGTACCGGACGCTGGCGCTTCCGATTTTCGTGGTGCTGGGGGTCATCGTGATCGTGGTGCCGATGCCGCCGATCCTGATGGACCTGCTGATCGCGGCGAACCTGGCGTTGGCGACGCTGATCCTGCTGACGACAATTTTCGTGAAGAGCCCGCTGGAGTTCAGCGTGTTCCCGTCGCTGCTGCTGTTCACGACGCTGATGCGGCTGGTGCTGAACATCGCGACGACGCGGTTGATCCTGACCCCGACGGATCAGCCGCCGGAGCAGGCGACGGCGGTGGCGGGGCATGTGATCCAGGCGTTCTCGAGCTTCGTGACGGGGGGCACGGACAACGGCGGGATCGTCGTGGGCGTGATCATGTTCACGATCCTGGTGATCATCCAGTTCGTGGTGATCACCAAGGGCGCAACGCGGATCTCCGAGGTCGCGGCGCGGTTCACGCTGGATGCGATGCCCGGCAAACAGATGGCGATCGATGCGGACCTCAACGCTGGGCTGATTGATGAGAAGGAGGCGAAGGACCGGCGGGAGAAGATCCAGCACGAGGCGGACTTCCACGGGGCGATGGACGGTGCGTCGAAGTTCGTGCGCGGCGACGCGGTGGCGGGGATCATCATCACGCTGGTGAACATCATCGGCGGGTTCACCGTGGGGCTGGCGATCAACGGCTGGGGCATCGGGGAGACGGCGGCGGCGTACACGCTGCTGACGATCGGGGATGGGCTGGTGTCGCAGATCCCGGCGTTCATCATCGCGATCGCGGCGGGCCTGATCGTGACGCGGACGTCGAGCCGAGAGGACCTGAACACCGAGCTGTTGGGTCAGCTCACGGGCAAGTGGGTGGCGTTGGCGATCACGGCCGGGTTCCTGGCGTCGATGTCTTTCGTGGGGCTGCCGTTCCTGCCGATGATGGGGCTGGCGTCGTTGTGCGGGGGGATGGCGTTCTTTGTGTACCGGCAGGAGCGGACGGAGACGCAGCAGAAGGCCAAGGCGGCGGAGACGCAGGCGAAGAAGTCGTCGGAGCCCGAGCCGGTCGAGCAGGCGATGCATGTCGACACGCTGGAGCTGGAGGTGGGTTACGCGTTGGTCCGGCTGGTCGACACGTCGCAGGGGGGTGACCTGCTGGACCGGATCACGATGATCCGTCGGCAATTGGCGGCGGAGCTGGGGCTGGTGATGCCGCCGGTGCGGATCCGGGACAACATGCAGTTCCAGCCGAACGACTACCACATCAAGATCCGGGGCAACGCGGTGGCGCAGGGGCAGGTGTACCCGGGTCAGTTCATGGCGTTGGACGCGGGGCTGGTCTCGCCGGGGTCGGCGCCGCTGCAGGGGATCAAGTGCGTGGAGCCGGCGTTCGGGCAGCAGGCGACTTGGATCGATTCGGGTCAGAAGCAGCGGGCGGAGGCGTTGAACTATTACGTCGTTGATCCGACGTCGGTGCTGGCGACGCACCTGACGGAGGTCGTCAAGACACACGGGGCGGAGATGCTGACGCGGGAGGAGACGAACAACCTGATCGCGCAGCTGAAGGACAAGGCCCCGAAGCTGACGGGAGAGGTGTTGGAGGGCGAGACGCCCATGGTGAAGCCGGGCGAGTTGCAGAAGGTGCTTCAGAACCTGCTGCGGGAGCGGGTGCCGATCCGGGATTTGGAGGGGGTGGTGGAGACGCTGGGGGACTGGGCGACGCGGACGAAGGACCTGGAGGTGCTGACGGAGTACGCACGGAACGGGCTGCGCCGGACGATCTGTTCGCAGTACGCGGTGCAGGAACCGGCGGTCGATGAGCCGGGTTTGGAGAATCCGCCGCTGGTTAGCCGACTCTATTGTGTCAGCCTTGACCCGGCTCTCGAGGATCAGATCAATGGGTACATCGAACGCAGCGCGGAGGGGACGAGCATGACGATGCCTCCCGCGGTGGCGAACCGGATCACGGCGGCGGTGATGGGCGAGCTGCAGCGGCTGATTGACGCGGGCAGGACGCCGGTGGTGTTGGCGTCGCCGCAGGTTCGGGCGCAGGTGAGGCGTTTGATCGAGCCGCACCTGCCGGGGTCGGCGGTCTTGGGGTATAACGAGATCAGCAAGGGCGTGGAGGTGGAATCGATGGGGCTGGCGACGCTCTCTGCGGAGAACGAAGCGGGTTCCGGACTAGGCATGGACGCACCCGGAGCACCGGTGTCGGCAGCGGAGTCTGCCATGGCCGGTGATCCACAACTGCAGAGGGCGTGAGTCAGTGGAAGCGATGAGGACGTTCACCGGCCGAACGATGGCCGATGCGTTGACGGCGGTCCGGCGAGAGCTGGGCACCGAGGCGGTGGTGCTGCACACGCGGAGCTTCAAGACCGGCGGCGTGCTGGGGATTGGTGCGAAGACGGTGGTGGAGGTGACGGCGACGGACGGCCGGGCGGTCGGTCGGCGCAAGCGGGCCGAGGCGCGGCGGTCGCCGCGGGCGATGGCGCTGGCGGAGCGGCGGGAGAAGGCCGCTTCATCCAATACGGCGTCGGTCGAACCGATGGCCGGGGACCTGATCAAGAAGACGTACGCGGCAGCCAAGGCGGAGATCAGTCGGGAAGCGGGTGCGGCCCAGTCCCACGGCGGGGCGGTCGGGGTTGCCGAGCCGCCGGCTGTGGTGAACGGGCAGCCGATGGACGCAATGAACGGCGTTGAAAGCCCGGCGTCCGTGCCGGCCCCGGCGACCGAGGCGACCGAGGAGCTCACCCAGGAGCTGCAGTCGGTCAAGGCGATGGTGGCGCGGGTGATGCGGAGCCAGGCCGGGCCTTGTCCGGAGCTGCCCAAGCACCTGGTGAAGCACTACACGGAGCTGATCGAGCAGGAGGTGACCGGGGAGCTGGCCGAGGCGATCGTGACCGAAGCCCGTCGCTTGATGAACGAGTCGGAGCTGGACGACGAGAAGGCTTGCCACGAGGCGGTGCGGCGGACGATCTCGAAGTACCTGCCGGTGGATCCTGAGGCGGCGGACTTCCATCGGCCGGGCGACGGTCGGCCAAGGACGATCGCGCTGGTGGGCCCGACCGGGGTGGGCAAGACGACGACGCTGGCGAAGCTGGCGGCGACGTTTAAGCTCAAGGCCGGGCGGAACATCGCGATGATCACGCTGGACACCTACCGGATCGCGGCGGTCGAGCAGCTGCGGACGTATGCCGGGATCATCGGCGTGCCGTTGAAGGTGTGCTCGAGCCCGGCGGAGCTGAACGCGGCGGTGGCCTCGTTTGCCCACTTCGATGCGGTGTTGATTGATACCGCAGGGCGGTCGCAGCGGGACGCGGACAAGCTGATCGAGTTGCAGGCGATGATTGAGTCGGTGGACCCGCACGAGGTGCACCTGGTGCTGAGCTCGACCTGCACGCAGCGGGTGATTTTGGAGACGATCGAGCGGTTCGCGCGGGTGCGGACGGACCGGTTGATCTTCACGAAGCTGGACGAGGCGGTGACGGGGGGTGTGTTGTTGAATGTCGCGAAGCTGGTGGGCAAGCGGCTGAGTTATGTCACCACGGGGCAGGAGGTCCCGCACCAGATCGAGCCGAGCGACGCGCGTCGGTTGGCCGAGGTGGTGATGGGTCAGCGAATGGACGGTACGGATGGCTGATCAGGCCGAGGCGTTGCGGGGGCTGGTGGCAACGCGTGACTCCGATGGCTGGCCGTCATCGGGTGACGGCGCGGCCGCTCTGGACGCGCTGGCGGCGGTCGAGCAGGCGGTGGCGGCCCGGGGAGCCCAAGCGGACGCGGGGAGCGTGGTAGAGTCGGGGGCAGAAGTCCCTGGGGTTGGGTTGATGCAGGCACAGTCGATTGCGGTAACCAGTGGGAAGGGGGGGGTTGGCAAGACCACGGTGGCGGTCAATCTGTCGGTGGCGTTGTCCAAGATGGGGCGTCGGGTGGTCCTGCTGGATGCCGATCTGGGGACGGCGAACGCGGACGTGATCTGCGACCTGAACCCGGTGGTGGGGTTGGCGGCGGTGGTGGCGGGTCGGCGGACGATTGATGAAGTGGTGCTGGAAGCGCCGGGCGGCTTTGGCCTGATCCCGGGTGCGTCGGGCTTAGCCCAGATGGCGGACCTCAGCGGCGGGCAGCGGCAGCGGCTGATCGATCAGTTCGATCGGCTGGACCGGCTGGCGGACGTGGTGGTGATCGATACCGGCGCAGGCGTGGGCGCGAACGTGCTGGGTTTCGCGGCGGCGGCGGACCGTGTGCTGGTGGTCACGACCCCCGAGCCCACCGCGATCACCGACGCCTACGCGGTGATCAAGACCGCACACCAACGGCGTCCGGGCCTCGATGTTCATGTGCTGGTAAACATTGTGCGTGATGAACGAGAAGCCCACATGGTGTTCGACCGGATCGCGATGGTGTGCCACCGCTTCTTGGGGCTGATGCCGACCTACGCGGGCTATCTGCCCGCCGACGAACACGTGTCCCAAGCCGTGCGGGCCCGTCGGCCCTTTGCGGTGATGGCACCGGCGTCGGCGGTAAGCCAGTGCGTGCGTGCGTTGGCGCACCGGTTAGACCTGCACGCGGTCGAGCCTCAGCCCGCGGCGGCGGGGTTCCTGCGTCGGCTTTCGACGTGGTTTGCGCGGAGCGCGGAGCGCTAGAACTTTAAAATTTTTCCGACGTGTTTTGAACATGGTTTTATTCCGGTTTTTTCGGAAAAAAACTGTTGTTCTCCATCCAATTCTCGCTCGCGTTCGCTACATTTAGGCAGCTAGGAGTCACGGATTGACGGTCTAGCTAAATTCTGTTGACGAGCGTTGGGGATTTCATACGCCTCGTCGAATCACGCAACGGATTGCACGAGATGCCCGGTCGAGTCATTGCCACGATTTTCGCGTTTGCGGCGTTTGCCGCGAGCCTGGTCTATGGCGCTTATCTGGGTGTGTCTTCGTTTTCGCTGATGACAACGGCGATCATGGTGATGCTTGCGTGCTACACCGTGGGGCGGTTTGGGGGCTATGTGATCCAGCGTTGTGTGGACGATCACATCGATCAGTACAAGGCGGCGAACCCGATCCCTGATGAAGAGGCTGCGGTGGCCGAGCTGCACGAGCATGAGCTGAGTGCGGCGGCTGAGCCGTAACCCCCGCGCAGGTCCGGCCCGAGCGGCCGGCCCGTCCTGTTTTCGGCGCAAGGAAGCGCCCCCGATGACAAGGAGTCAAAGACATGGCACGAACGCGACACGCTAAACCCACCCCTGAACAGCAGGCTGAGCTGAAGAAGAAGTGGGAGGCCTATCGCAAGAAACCAACCGAAGCGCTGCGTAACCATTTCATGGAGACGTACCTGCCGTTGGTTAAGTACAACGCCGAGCGGATCCACACGAAGCTGCCCGATGAGGTGGACGTGGAAGACCTCATGTCGGCGGGGATCTTTGGGCTGATGGATGCGATCGACGCGTTCGACTTGGACCGGGGCGTGAAGTTCGAGACCTACTGTGCGCCGCGGATCCGGGGGGCGATCCTCGATGAGCTGCGGTCGATGGACTGGGTGCCCCGGCTGGTGCGGTCGCGGACCTCGCAGATGGAGGGAGCCAAGAAGTCGTTCGAGATGGAGCACGGGCGGAAGCCGACCGACGACGAGCTCACCGAAAAGCTCGGCGTCGATCAGGAGGAATACGCCAAGATCAAGAAGGATGCCGGTGCGGTGCAGACGGTGTCGCTCTCGCGGAAGTACTTTGAGACCGACTCGAACAAGGACGTGCGCGAGATCGATGTCCTGAAAGACCAGAAGCAGGTCAACCCGTTTGCAGCCGTGCAGAAGCGGGACCTCAAAGACCTGATCACGAAGGGGCTGTCGCGGGCCGAGCGGCTGATCATCATCTTGTACTACTACGAAGAGATGACGATGAAGGAGATCGGGACGACGCTGGACCTCTCGGAGTCACGGGTGTCGCAGATGCACAGCTCGATCCTGGCTCGGCTGAAGGCTCAGCTGAACCATCGGAACAAAGAGTTGACGGTTGAGGGTTGAGTTTTAGGGCTTGTCGGTCGGGGAGATATCACAGCGTTTTAGAGACACAGAGACACAGAGGGGTTTCGGCGAGACGCTGTTGCGCCGGCTAATCATGTGATTGGGTGATTCTGATTTCTGTGGTTTTTAAAAGGGATTTTCTCTGTGTCTCTGTGTCTCCAAATCTCTGTGATTGGGTTTCACGCCAAGCAGATCATCCCGGCCCGGCGTAGCATGCTCGGCCCATGAAAGACGTGCAGAGCGAGCTGGAGCAGCGGGTGCGGGTGGCGATCGTTGAGGCGTTTGGACCGGACGGTGCGGACGCCGACCCGGTGGTTCGGCCGGCGGCGGATGCGAAGTTTGGGGACTTTCAGGCGAACGGTGCGATGGGGCTGGCTAAGCGGCTCAAGCGGAAACCGCGGGACGTGGCCGAAGCGATCGTGGCGGGCTTGGGGGATGCCGACGGGCTGTTGCAGGGGGTCGAGGTGGCCGGCCCGGGGTTTATCAACCTGACGCTCCGGGCCGACACGCTGAGCGGGGCGATCGTCGGGTTGGCGGCAGACGATCGGCTGGGTTTGGGTCTGGCGGATGACCGGGCCGACCGGGTGGTGGTGGACTACGCATCGCCGAACCTCGCCAAGGAGATGCACATCGGGCACCTGCGTTCGACGATCATCGGCGATGCGCTGGCGCGCGTCTTTGAGGCGATGGGTGATACGGTGATCCGGCAGAACCACATCGGGGACTGGGGCACGCAGTTCGGGATGCTGCTCGAGCACCTGATCGGGTCGGGCTGGTCGGCCGAGTCTGCGGAGAGCAGCGGGATCGCGGACCTCAATGCGTTGTATCAGGAGGCGAAGAAGCGGGACGACAGCGACGCGGCTTTCGCCGAACGTGCCCGTCAGCGGGTGGTGGCCCTGCAGTCGGGCGACGCGGCGTCTCGGGCGTTGTGGCAAGGCCTCATCGGTGAGTCGGTGCGACATATGAACGCGGTGTTCACCCGGCTTGGCGTGAAGCTCACGGACGATGACCTCTGTGCGGAGAGCTTCTACAACGACAAGCTTCCTGCGGTGTGCAGCGATCTGGAGACGGCGGGGATCGCGGAGCGGTCGGACGGGGCGCTGTGCGTCTTTGGCGCGGAGCGGAAGGAAGACGAGACGCCGTTGATTGTGCAGAAGTCGGACGGGGGGTTCGGGTATGCGACGACGGACCTGGCGGCGGTGCGGTACCGGGTGGGTGATCTGGAGGCGGACCGGGTGGTCTATGTGGTGGACTCGCGGCAGCGGGAGCACTTCGAGAAGTTCTTCGATGCGGCTCGCCGTGCGGGCTGGGCCGAAGAGTCGGTGCGGTTGGATTACGTGTCGTTCGGGACGATTCTGGGGCCGGACCGTCGCCCGTTCAAGACGCGGGAGGGCGGAACCGTGAAGCTGGTCGATGTGCTGGACGAGGCGGTGCGTCGTGCGGGGGCGGTCATCGCCGAGAAGAACCCGGAACTGCCGACGGAGGAGCGGGACGAGGTCGCCAGGGTTGTGGGGGTTGGGGCGGTGAAGTACGCGGACCTCAGCAACGATCGGATCAAGGACTACGTGTTCGATTACGACCGGATGCTGGCGCTGGAGGGCAACACTGCGCCGTACCTGCAATACAGCTACACGCGGGTGGCATCGATCCTGCGGAAGGCCGGGTTGACCGAGGCGGGTGCGCTGGGGGGCGCGGTCCGGGTGGGCGAACCCGCGGAGCGGCGCCTGGCGTTGCTGCTGCTGCGTTATGGATCAGTGGTGGCGTCGGTGGGCGAGGCGTTGGAGCCCCACCGGTTGTGCAACTATCTCTACGACCTGGCGGGGGCGTTCCACCGGTTCTATGAGGCTTGCCCGGTGTTGAAGGCGGGTGATGATGCGTTGGTGATGAGCCGGCTCGCGCTCAGCGCGTTGACCGGGCGAGCGATCCGGCAGGGGCTGGGTCTGTTGGGGATCGGGGTGGTTGAGCGGATGTGAATCGTGGCGGCAGGTGATGGGGCTTAGCGGGTCAGCAGGTCTTGGAGGTCGAGCGGGTCGGCCTGGACCGGGGCGGTGGTCCCGCGGAGGAGCTGGAACTGGCCGTCGTGCTGTTCGGCGATGGAGCGGAGCAAGCCATCCGGGTCGTCGTAGAAGAACTGGACGGTGTGGATGACGGGGCTGAGTTCGGCGACGGCCTGATTTACGCGGGTGAGCAGGGCGTCTGCGGTCTGGTCGGGGTCCGAGCGATCGGATCGGCCCATCGCGTTGTCCGAAAGGATGTAGAGGGTCTTGGGCGCGTAGGTGAGGGCTTGCTCGAGGGCCTGGTCGATGGAGGACCGGCCTTCCGGGCGGACGTACCCGGCGGCGGGGTCGAGGTAGGCGGCGAGGCTGCGTTTGGTAGCCGGGCTCGCGGTGCGGAGTCCGGGCTTCATGGGTTCCTGAGCCTGACCAAGTCGGAAGAAGACCACCGTGAACTCGGCGTCCTCCGGCAGTGCCTGGACCTTCTGGTTGAGGTAAGACAGGGCCAGGGGCATCGAGTCCACGAGCGAGCCAGAGGCATCGACCAGGAAGACGACCGGGGAGTCGACATCGATCAGCGCTGGGCGGTGGACCACGGGCTCGGGATCGACCGGGACGACAGGGCGGATCGCGTCATCGGGGATTGGCTCGGCGATGGCGAGCGGCCCGACGGGGTCTTCGGTCTTGGCCTGATCGCCGGGTCCCTCCCGGTTGGCAGCGGACTGCTCGTTCACCGGGGCATTGGGCGGAGGTGTGCCCTGCCGGTCGGCGGATGGTTCCAGGGTGGTCGGTGTGTGGGGTGCATCAGCGGCTTGGCGGTCGACCGCGGGCGGTGGGGTCACGCCGGCTGTATTGAGAGGCGAGGGCGGCGTGTCGGTATGATGCTGGGCGGTCGGCTTCGGTGGGTCGGCGGGCTTGACGGTGTCGCGCGGCGTCGATGGGTTGGGTGTGGGCGTCACCGCAGGTCGGGCGGGGGAGGGTATGACCTCGGGGCCGGCATCGAACAGGCTGGCGGCGTCTTGATCCGTATTGCGGGCGGACTTGAGCACGATCACGGACTCAGCGATGGCGGAGGGCTGGGGGTCTGTGTTCGAATGGGCGTCGTCGAGGCGGTCGGTCGCATCGCCGGGCGGGGTGGTGTCGTTGGATGGAATGACGTCTGCGGGGGCACCGGCGGTGGCGGGAGGGGTGAAGCCTGTGACCGGGTCGGGCTGGAAGTAAGGCTTACCAACGGTCTGCCAGAGGGCGACGCCGAGGCCCAGTGGGGCGAGGACGAGCAGGCCGAGGAGAGCGGCGCGGCGTCGGCGGGGCGTTGCTTGGGTTGGGGTGTCGGCGGGAGGCTCGGGAGCGGGCCCGAGCAGCGTGACGGTTGCGGTTGGCTCCGGCGTCTGCGGGTCGTTGGTCTGCGGGGTGGTTGCCGCCTCGGGGGCGATCCCGAGCTGGTCGGCGGCGTCGTTTGCGGTGCCGGCCTGTTCTTCAAACGCCGCAGCCATGGCCCGGAGTTGGGTGGCCTGATCCGCGAAGGAAGACGGCTCGCCGTCTGGGGCGGTGCCGGCAGCTGTTTCTGGGGCCGTCGCCTGCCCGGCGATCGGGGGCGTGTCGCTTGCGCCTTGGGTGGTCGGGGCTTCGGGCTGCCAGTCTTCGGCGTCGAAGGCCTGATCGGTCGGCTTTTCGGATTCGAGCCAGTCGGAGACGAAGCTGTCAAAGCCCGGGATGTTGGCCCGCTCGTCGCCCTCGGCTTGCGCGTCCGGGCTGGTTCCGAGGTCGGGGTTGGCTTTGGATTCGGTGGTTGAAGGCTCGGGCTCGTCGCCCTCGCCGGTGATCGAGTCGAGGGCAGCGTCGAGCTGTTCGGCTGTCCAGTTGTCGGGGTTGTCGGCCGGCGCGGGTTCGTCGGCTTCTGTCGATGGGGCAGCGGCCTCGGCGCCTGGCGGGGTTGGAGTGGCTTCCGCCGCGTTTTCGTCGGCTGGGGCGGTCTCCTCGATGAGTGAAGCGATCAGCCCATCGAACTCGGCTTCTTCGGCATCATCCGCGGTGTCTTCGGGGGACGCATCGACGAGGATCGGGTCGTTGTCGACAGTGGGTTCCGCGTCGGGTTCGAGGGGGGCATCGGGCGCTTCCCCCTCGAGGGGCACTGCGTCGATGGTGTGCTCGGCAACGGCTTCTGGTTGCGGCTCCGGCTCTTGCTCTTGCTCCGACTCGGCGTGAGTGTCGATACCGATGGGGTCGGCAGCCTGCACCGGCTGAGGTGGGTCGTGCTCAAGGCTCAGCCCAACCGGCAGCGGCGGAGCGTCGGAGGGCTCCGTTGTGCTGGTGGAGGGGGCGTCCGCTTCGGCCGTAGAGGCCTCGTCTCCATCGGGTTGCTCTTCCTCGTCGGATGCATCATCGGGTTCGGCGTCTGGCTGATCGAGATCCACGGCTTCCTCTGCAGCGAGCTCGGAAGCATCGAGCGCCGATGCATCGAGCTCGGCGTCAAGATCAATGACGTCCGGCGGGAGCGCTTCAGCGGGGCTGGATGACGGGGCTTGCGTCGGGTCGTCCATGATGTGGACGAGGTCGTCTTCTGAGTGATCCGGGTCGAGGGTTTGGTCGACGGCCGGTTCGTCGAGGCCGAGGATGGCGTCGAGGTCGAGCTCGAGGCTGTCGTCGGGGCTTGGGGCATCGACGGCAGGTAGGCGTGCTTCGGTGGTTTCAGCATCCGGCTGGATGGGTTCGGCTGGGGGTGCTGGTTCGGCCTGGGCGGGCGCGGCGGCGGTGGTGACTTCGAAGAGGAGCCTGCCGATCTGCAGGTGATCTCCGATACGCAGCGGTGCGGAGGGGTCGACGCGTTGGGCGTTGAGGTAGGTGCCGTTGGACGAGTTGAGGTCGGTGACGCGCCAGCTGCCGTGATCGAAGTCGATCTGGGCGTGCTGCCGGGAGATGCGGGAGTCATCGAGCCGGTACTTGATGACTCGTCGGCCGAGGACCTGTGGGCGGGTGCTTCGGAACCGCAGCGCGCGACCTTTGCCGTCGCCTTGGATCTGGATCAGGGTGAGCAAGCTGGAGCCCTCGGCACCGCGGTGTCGCGGCAGCGCAACACGAGCGTGGAGACTGAATGACGGTCAAACCGCCTCTGAAACGACAGAAAAGTCTATCACAGGCATTCCGGATGACCAATGCCAGTGGCCCCCTTCATTTACACGACTTGTCCACGCGTTCGGGTCTGCTAGACTTCCCGCGGCGGCCCCTTCGTCTAGTCAGGTCTAGGACACCAGGTTTTCATCCTGATAACACGGGTTCGAATCCCGTAGGGGTCACTTCAAACGCCTCTCGCTTGCTGCGAGGGGCGTTTTTTTGGATATCCGGTTGGTCTTGGTTCGTGCCGGGACGCCGCTGATGGAGCGTCTGGTGTTCGTGGATTGAGGGTTGTTGTGGGTGGATCGGCCGGCTGAGTGCGCCATTTTGTTTGGAATACGTTTGCATTTCTGGGTTGTACAAAACAAGCGATAGCCCGCGAGGCTGAGGCTCATACGGGCGTTGTGATTTATCTGAAGGCTCTCTCAAGGCCCCGGCTGATCGACGCGGTAGGGTATAGCGATGGTGTCGATTGGTGCTCGGGGTGTTGGCTTGAAGGGTTTGCGGGTGGGTGTGTTTTGGGCCATGGCCGGCCTGGTGGTGTTGGGTGGGGTCCCGGCGGTGGGCGAAGATGTGCTGCCGCTGCGTTGGGAAGTCGCGGCGGCCAGGGTGGGTGGGGTGTGGGAAGGGCTGGACGCGCCGGGGTCGGTGCTGGTCGTTCGGCAGGGTGTTCATGAACGAGCGTGGGCGTTCGGGTTTGCGGATGAGGCACGCGACACGCCGATGCCGAGCGATGCGCGGATGCGATTGGGCAGCGTGACGAAGCTGTATCTGGCGGCGGTGGTTCTGCAGCTGGTCGACGAGGGGAAGCTGGGGCTGGAAGAGACGATCGATCGGTATGTGGACGGTGTGCCGAACGGGGAGCAGATCACGCTGCGGATGCTGGGGCGGCACACGAGCGGGCTGGATGACGCGATCCGGCAGATGCCGTTCCACCGGGCGTTGGCAGCGGACCCGGGGCGGAAGTGGCGGACGGACGAGCTGTTGGCGGTGGCGTTCGAGCCGGGGGTGCGGTTCCAGCCTGGTGAGAAGTGGGCGTACAGCAATACGAATACGCTGCTGCTCAGTCGGGTGGTGGAGGTGGTAACGGGGACGGGTTGGCGGGAGCAGGTGCGGGCTCGCCTGCTCGAGCCTTTGGGCCTGGAGGACACGGGGTTCGATGAAGTGCCGACGGTCCGGGGATATCGGTACGGCAAGCCCGACGACCCGGTGAGCTACGGCGGGGCCGACGACCACGTGTGGTTCGACGCGACAGGATGGAGCGCGAGCTGGGCCGGCGCGGCCGGGGAGCTGACGGGTACCGCTGCGGACACCGCGGTGTTCTTGCAGGCCCTGTTCGGCGGGTACCTGCTCTCGGAAGCCGGGCGGGCGGAGATGCTGCGGTTTGCGGATACCGACGGGGATGGGGAAGGGTCGTTTATGTACGGGTTCCACTGCCACCGGTTGGGAGAGGGGGAAGGTGGGTCGGGGTATGGGCACCATGGGGACGTGCCGGGGTTCAGCAGCAGCGCGGTCTGGCTGCCCGACGCGGAGACGGGAGGGACCGCGGTGGTGGTGCTGGCGAACCTGTCGGCGGAGCTGGACAAGTGGAGCTCGGCGATCAAGCTGATGGACGCGGCGTTGACGGTGTTGGCCGAAAGGGATGCGTTGGCGCCGGTCGGTGATGCGGCATGGCAAGCGGATGTGCTGGAGGCGTTCGAGGGGTCAAGGATCCGCAACGGGCAGGCGGCGGTGGTGCGTCCGGACGGCGACGTGGAGATGGTGGTGTACGGTGAACCGGGCAAGCGGTTTCGCGCGGGTTCGGTGAGCAAGCTGCTGACGGCGCTGCTGGTGATGCGGGCGGTAGAAGAGGGCGTGTTGCGGCTGGACGACCCGGTGGAGCGTTGGCTGCCCGGGGTGTTTGGGGAGCAGGCGTGGGCTGAACAGGTCACGGTGGAGATGCTGCTGGAACACACGGCGGGCTTGGCCGGTAGCGGGCCGAGGGAGTACGCGTTGCAGGCGCCGGGGCTGATGCCCAGGGCGTATGTCGAGGCGGGCCGACCGTTCGCTCTGCGTTGGCGGCCGGGGGTGCATTACTCGTATTCGAACGCGGGGTACACGCTGGCGGGGGCGGTGGTGGAGTCGGCCTGGCAGAGCGACTTCGACACCCTGATGCGGCGGGAGGTTTTGGGGCCGCTGGGCATGATGGAGACGGACTTCGACTCGGCGTCGCCGGTGAGCTATCACGGCAACGGGGTGACGCGGGCAGGTCCGTGGGCGATGCCGGTGCGGCCTGCGGGTTCGGCGGTCACAACGGCGGGCGACCTGGCGAAGGTCGTCGCGATGCTGCTGGCGGACGGTGACGGGTTCCTGTCGGCCGAGTCGGTCGCGCGGATCGAGCGGGGGGAGACGGGGGTGGTGGCGGAGGCAGGGGGCGAGACGGGGGTTTACGGGCTCGGGACGTTTGCGTATCCGGTGGACGGCGGGCGGACGCTCCGGGCTCACTGGGGGAAGACCGAAGGGTTCCGGGCCACGCTGGCGTACACGCCGGAGGCTGGAGCCGGTGGGGCGGGTTATGTGCTGCTGATGGATACCGCCGACAAGCTGGAGTTGCGTTACCTCCGGCGGTTGTTGAACGAAGCGGTGACGCAAGGCGTTGACCCGCCATTGAGCGAGACGGGATCGGTAGGGCTGCTGCCGGAGGCGTTTGAAGGGCTTTACCTCGGGGCTACACACGACGAGCCCGGGCGGGCGTGGTTGATGGGGCTGCTCGGGGCCCGGCGGTTGACCCCGGTGGGGGACGGCGTGTGGGTTGAGTCGGTCTGGATGGGAGGCGGGACGCTGTGGCGTCGGGTGGGGGATCGGCTTTATCAGGCCGAGGGGTTGTCGGTAGCGAGTGGGGCGGTGTACGAAGACGGGGTCGGGCGGTACTGGGTGGACGGGGAGAGCTACCGGATGAGTTCGGCCCTTGCGGTCTACGGGCAGGTGGCTGTGTTGGTCTCGGGGGTGTTGGCGTCGGTGTTGGCGGTTGTGGGCTGGCCGGTGTTGATGCTTTTCGGGGGCGTGCGTCGGCGGGTTTGGCCGTATGCGTTGGCGGGCGGCGGGGTGGCGTTCCTGGGGCTGCTGTTGGGGTACGGGTACCACCAGTTCAGCGGCGACCTCGAGACGGTGGCTCGGCTGGGGCGGTTCGGCTTGATCACAGCAGGACTGACCGGGGCGAGCGTGCTGGGGCCCGTGGCGGTTGCGGTGGCGGGGGCGTCGCTGGTGAACGGCCGGAAGGGGTGGTCGTCGTGGTGGGGTTTCGGCTTGGCGTTAGGGATGGGTGCGCTGGGGGTGCAGCTGGCGGTCTACGGCGTGGTGCCGTTTTGGTACTGAGGTGGCGTGAGGGCGGTCGAGAAAAGCCAAGACACACGCGATGCCTAGAGCATCGGGCCGCCATGCATGGAGCGGCGAGAAAGCGGGCGAAGAGACTCGAACTCTCAATACTCAGCTTTATGAAGGTCCATTTTGGGCAAGCTTATCGAGCATCACGAAACTCGATAACGCTGACAAAATAAAGTGAAAACAGCACTACTTAGAGTGTTTCGACCTGAGGAAAATGTGCCCATATCGGCACAGCGGGTAGCGTATCGCTCGCGATGCCCAATCGTTCAGCTATGGGCAGCAGACCGGAGAGAACAATCGGATGAACTCGACGCGCCTCCAACTCAGCAAGCCGGGCTCCCCGTGGGGCTGGCACGATCACTTTGTCGTGGGTAATGGCCGCCTGGGCGCGGCGCTCAGCGGTCGGGCGGACGTCGAGACGGTTCGTCTCAATGAACAGACGATCTGGTCCCGCTGGACCGACGACGGCCACAGCGATGCGGCCCGTGAGTCGCTGGCGGAGATCCGTCAGCTGCTCTTGGAGGGCAAGACGGCCGAGGCGGAGTTCCTGGCGGAGGCCAAGATGACCGGCCCGGTCAATCGCATCCAGCCCTACGAGCCCCTGGCGGCGCTATCCATCGGGTACGCCCGTCCCTCACGGTCGATGGCTGCGGGCGTGACCGATTACACGCGCTGGCTGGATCTGGAGGAAGGCGTGGCCGGGGTGTCCTTCGTGTCCGAGGGCAAGACCTATCGGCGTGAGCTTTTTGCTTCCCATCCCGATCAGGTCATGGTGCTTCGCCTGACCACCGACGACCCCGCGGGTCACGATCTCTGGTTGAAGTTCCATCGGCAGGCCAACTACGCGGTCCAAGCGGACGGGGACACGCTCACGGTCCGCGGGCGTGCCGGCGAGCACGGCACCCGGTTCATTGGGCGTGTCCGGGTCGTTCCGGATTCAGGACGGGTGGAGTCCGCCGGTGCCCGGCTGGTGGTGTCCGGGAGCCGGTCCGTTTGCCTGTTGATCACCGCCGAGACCGACTATTGGGAAGGCTTCCGCGGTCGCGCGGTGGATGTCCCCTACGCCGAGCGAAGCCTGTCACGCCTGGACGCCGCGGCAGCCAAGGGCTACGACGCCCTGCGGACTGAGCATGTGGCCGACTTCCGCGCACTGATGGAGCGGGTGAGCTTCAATCTGGGCAGCCCCGAGATCGCTGTTGACGTCGAGGATGAGATCGCGGCGGCGGGCGAAGGGACGCTGGGCAGCGACTTCCATGTCGCGCAGCAACGCATGTCCCGGTACATCAACGTGTCGTCGTCTCGTGGAGACGGGCTGCCGAGCAACCTGCAAGGGCTGTGGAACGATCGGCTGACGCCCGCCTGGAACAGCGACTACCACACGAACATCAACATCCAGATGAACTACTGGCCGGCCGAGAGCGGCGCCTTGGGGGAGTGCCATCGGCCGTTCCTGGATTGGCTCGGTTTTGTGGCCGAGAGCGGGCGCCTTACCGCCAAGCACCACTACGGCTGCCGCGGCTGGGTGCTGCACCACCTCAGCGACCCGTGGGGCTTCACGCTGCCGGCCGATGCCGCGAGCGATGGGCTTTGGCCCGTCGGCGGCGCGTGGTGCTGCCTGCACCTCTGGGAGCACTACCAGCACCAAGGCGATCAAGAATGGCTTGGTCAATACGCCTATCCGCTGATGCGTGACGCCGCGTTGTTCTTTGAAGACTTCTGCTTTGACGGTGAAGACGGCCTGCTGCACACCGGGCCGAGCACCTCGCCCGAGAACCTCTATCGAACGGCGGCGGGGGCGATCGGCAAGCTCTGCGTCTCGCCCACCATGGACCATCAGATCATCCGTGAGCTGCTGCGGGCGTGTATCGCGTCGGCCAAGGTCCTGGGGATCGACGAAGACCGCCGGGACGCTTGGGAAGGCATGCTCAATAAGCTCCGTCCCACCCGCGTCGGGCCCAACGGCACGATTGCCGAGTGGTCCGAAGACTACGAAGAGATCGAGCCCGGCCATCGCCATATGTCGCATCTATTCGGCCTGTTCCCTGGCACGCAGATCACGGCAGACGGCACGCCGGACCTCGCCGAGGCCGCACGAAAGACCATCGATCGCAGGCTCGGACATCAGGAGGGCGGTGACGACGTCGGCTGGAGTGCGGCGTGGAAGGCCTGCTTCTTTGCCCGGCTGTATGACGGCGAACGTGCGCTGGAGTCCTTGCGTCTCCATGCCCAGCGGTGCACGCTGCCGAACGGGTTCGGCGCAGCCCACAACCATTTGCAGTTCGACAGCGCGGCGGGGATGGGGGCGGCGGTGACCGAAATGCTGGTCCAGAGCCACGACGTGCATGACGGCGTGCGGTTGGTCCGCCTCCTGCCCGCTCTGCCCGCAGACTGGCCCGTCGGTCAGTTGCGTGGCGTGGTGGTTCGCGGCGGGCACCGGCTGGGCTTCGCCTGGCAGGGCGGCGTAGTGACCTCGGCTCAGATCACCATCGGCTTTGAAACCGAGCTGACGCTGGTGTCGCCGCTGGGCAGCGCCGCTGTCAAGGGGAAACCGGGTGACCGCGTTGTGATCGACGTGGCCGCGCTCGCCTGATGCGACAGGTTCGGTATGCCTGTCTAGGTGTTGGCAGTCATCCGGCAAAACACGGGCTTTTGCGATTCCGATACCGTTGTATTCGAGTTCGTTTCGAAGCAGACGCGGTATTGCAGATCAACAGCCGTGCACGGGTTCTCATTGGGCAGGTCAATCGTTGTCGCCTCCATCGCCTGGCTCGTTGTTGATCTTTGCGATAACCCGATCCATGACCAGATACGCAACCCGTCGAGCGTGGCCTGTTCGTTGACCTGCCCCCTGAAGACTAGTCCACTGCTTATGAGAAGATTTCTTGGTCTTGGACGCAATCAGGACCGCCAGGTCAGTGAGGGCACAACGGCAACATTCATCGGAACAGATCATCGGGAAGCTGCGTGAGGCGGAGGTCTTGCTGAGTCAGTGGCACGCGGTGCCGGAAGTGTGCCGGCTTCTGGAGCCGACGACGCAGACGTATTGCCGGTGGCGGAAGGAGTACGGGGAGATGAAGGTCGACCAGGCCAAGCGGCTTAAGGAGATGGAGAAGGAGAACGCCTGGCTGAAGAAGCTGGCGGCGGTGCCAATGTGGAGCATCGCGGAGAAGCTGCCGGCAACGATCGCGGTCGGTCGGGTCTTTTCGAGCCAAGCGGTTGGTTGATAGGTGGGGCCGGCCATGGGGTCTGAGTGGGGTTTTGCGTTGTGGCCGTTATGGAGTTTGTGAGCTTCGTGGGCGGGGTGGTCGCTGGACCCGATCCGGCAGGTGCCGGGGGCGTGCGGGTCGGGCTGGTCTTGGACCATGCGTTGCTCGAAGGCTTCTTGTCGCTCGAAGACCCATCTGCCGGGCCAGCGGTTGATGATCATGCCGATCCGTTCGTGGTCCGCATCGCGGAGGGCATCTATGGCGAGCTGTGTCCCCTGGCGGTTGTCTTCGACCACAGACGGGGGGCAGATGAAATGGTGAGCGGTGCCGATGACCATATTCTTGATACCGAGCCGGACAGCCTCGCGGAGCATCAACGCGTCGCGGGGTTGTGATGCAAGCGAGGCCAGTACATCGGGTCGGCTGCGTTCGAGTCGTCGTGAGAATTGGTCGGCGTCGATCTCGCGGACGCCGAGGAGTTCTAGGCCGGGCAGCTTCCAATCTGTCGTCTGCAACCCGCCAAATGGACAACGGCGTCACGTAGCGCCTAGCCCGGTGCATCAGTCCGCCCCTCGACGCCCTTGATGCGTTGACTGCGTGCGCGAAGCGAGCTGCCTCTAGGGTTCGGGATTCAGGACGGCGAGCCAGCCGCTTCGAACACGCCAGACGATTAAACGCTTGCTGTCACGACGTGCGATCCAACCGCACGCAAAAATCGTCTCGACGGTCACTGCGTAGAGCGGTTCAGCCAAAGGGTCGGCAATGCAGATCGACGACCATGGCCGAAGGCGACGCATCCCCACCGGCGAGCCAGGAGTCGTGAGGGTCGATACGGGAGGCAGCCAACGGCGTCGGCAGACAAGATGCCTTAGCCCTCTTTAGGCACGAAGTCTCTCCAGCACCAACAAGGTGGAAACGCTCGGCGATCGGATCAATCGCTGATCTGCTCGGCCCGCCCACGGTCCTGGGCGTAGAACGCCTCCGCCACCGTGTCGATCTCATCGAACTGGATCAACGCCTGCCGGCCGTGCAGGTAGCAGGTCCGGCCGTCGCGGAACGCCCACTCGCCGCG
>JBCDIM010000010.1:0-79145 GCA_038749105.1 Planctomycetota bacterium | reverse complement strand
CTTGGGGTCTGTGGGATAGTCGTCCTTGAGGGTTAAGGCGTTGACGGTGTGCGTGGTACTGGTGCTGTGGCCGGCCTTGGGATGCTCGATGCGGAGTTGGAGCGTGTTTGGCCCCTCTTTGAGGAGTTGATGAGGGACGTGGAAGCTGGGGTTAAGGGCGGTCTGAGTGGCGACGGGGGTGCGGTTGAGCAGGAGTTGGACGGTGGGCGGGTGGGTGGGAGTCGGAGAGGAGGTTGGTGTCTGGGGGGGCCTCGAGCCGGAGCAGTTCGATGCGGTCGAGATAGAGGTTGCGGTCGTTGTTTTTGCCGTAGTTGGAGTCGTTTTCGAATTTGGGGATGAGGGTGCGGTGGCTGGGCTTGAGGTAGACGGGCCGACCGATGGCGGCGCGGTGCCATTGGGTGTGAGCGATCCAGCCTTGGGTGAGTGGTCGCCGGATGTCGTCCACGCGGAAGCCGATGGCGGGGAGGGCTCCGGCGTGGGGGGTGCCGCGGGCCCGGACGATGAGCTGGTACCAGCCGGGGGACTCGATCTCGAGGGGGTGGGTCTGGATGGGTCGGGCGCCGTTTTGGGCGACGAACGCGCCGCCGGAAGCGGAAGGGTCATCGGTGATATTGATCGGGCCTTGGCGTAGCGGGTTGGGTAGAGGGTTGTCGCGTGGGTCGGGGGTTTCGGCCTCGCGTTGAACGAGCCGGCTCTTGTCGGGGCGGACCACGCGGATCGTGACGGGTTTGCCCGTCGTGCGCTGTGCCTGGCCTTGACCATGGGTGAGGACGGGGGTGAGTCGCAGGATGCCGGGCGAGAAGCGTTTGGTGTCGAGCAGGAAGACGGCCTGCCGGTACGGCGCGTCTTGGAGGATGCCGACGTGGTGTGGTTGGAGGGTGGTGCCGGGCTGGAGCCTGAGGATCGGGTCGGCGGTGCGGAGGTGGGGCTGGTCTGGATCGAGGGGCCACTCGACGGCGATCGCGACCTTGCCCCAGACGGCGGCGCCCTGCACGGGCGTGCGGATGGCGGGCGCGGCGTCGGATGAGGCTGGGTCGGCCGGTGCGGGCTGGAGGTGCACGAGGAGGGTGGCGTCCTCAACCCGGAGCGAGGCTTGGGCGGGTTTGTTGAGTCCGGGCCTGGGGCGGACGCGGATAAACCCGGTGGTGTGACCGGCGAGGACTTCTGGGGGGCTGAGGACCTGGAGCGGGCCGGAGACCCGGACGCGGAAGTTGCGGTCGCGGGTGGCGTGCGCGTGGGGGACTTGGAAAGGCAGGATGGCGGACTGCGGGCCGTGGAGCGTAGTGGAGGGGGCGAAAAAGGCGGGGCCTTGGCCGGTGCGGGGTTCGGCTTGGGCCAGCGCGGGTGCCACGAAGCAGCCAAGCAGGACAGGAAGGGCGATCAGGGCGAAGAGGCCTGGTCGGGGGATCGCGGGGTTTGGGCGCATCGGGTCTTCCATGGTCCTGAGGCGGAGAGGGGGTGACGGGTCGCTTTGTGAGACTGATCGGCTGAACCGCTGCCTTCGTGGCAGCTGCGATTATCGGGCGGACCCCCGCGGATGCCAAGGCCTTCGTGCAGGAAAGTACGGCGTGCGGTGGGGGATCAGGCGAGCGTGGCGAGGGCGTCGTGGACGTAGCGGAGGCACATGGAGCCCTCGCCGACGGCGGAGGCGACGCGTTTGATGGAGCCGGCCCGGACGTCGCCGACCGCGAAGACGTTCTCCTTGGAGGTCTCGAGGTAGTGCGGCGGTCGGTCGAGCGACCAGTTCTGGGCGAAGTCGGGGTGCTGGGCGGCCTGGTTTCCGGTGAGGACGAAGCCTTTGGGATCCAGGAGGCAGCAGCCGTGGAGCCAGTCGGTGCGGGGGGCGGCGCCGATCATGATGTAGGCCGACGTACAGCCGAGCTGGCCGGTGGTGTGGGACTGGTTTTGGATGGTGGTGATGGACTCGAGGCGGTCGTCGCCGTTGAGGGAGGTGATCTCGGTGTGGGGGTGGAGGGTGATGTTGGCGGTTTTGTTGATGCGTTCGATGAGGTACTTGCTCATGGAGGAGCAGAGGTTCTCGCGGCGGATGAGGATGTGGACCTCACGGGCGTGCTTGGCGAGGTTGACGGCGGCCTGGCCGGCGGAGTTGCCGCCGCCCACGACGACGACGCATTCGCCGGCGCACTGGACGGCCTCGGAGTGGGACGCGCCGTAGTAGACGCCGCGGTTGTCGAAGCGGTCGCAGCCGTCGATGCGGAGCTTCCGGTATTCGGCGCCGGTGGCGATGATGACGGTGCGGGCCTGGACGCGTTGGGCCTGTTCCCCCTCGTCGAGGGTAACGGTTTTGTAGGTGCCGTCGCAGTCGATGGCGGTGACGCGGGCGGGGTTGGTGAGGGTGGCGCCGAACTTCTTGGCTTGGAGGGTGGCGCGTTCGGCGAGCTCCTGGCCGGAGAGCCCGGTGGGGAACCCGAGGTAGTTTTCGATTTTTGAAGAGGTGCCGGCCTGTCCACCGGGGGAGTCGCCCTCGATGACGAGGGTGTCGAGTCCTTCGGAGGCGGCGTAGACCGCGGCGGCGAGGCCGGCGGGGCCTGCACCGACGATCAGCAGGTCGACGACGCGGGTGTCATCGACGATCTGTCGCAGCCCGAGGTGGGACGCGAGCTGTTCTATAGAAGGGTTACGGCTGACGCCCTGGGGGCAGATGGTGACGGGGGTGTCTTCGGGGGCGATGCCGAAGCGGTCGAGGAGCTCGGTGGCCTGGTGGTCGCGTTCGAGGTCGTAGAACTTGTGGAGGATCTGGTTGCGGGCGAGGAAGTCGCGGAGCCGGAAGGCTTCGGGGGACCAGCGTGAGCCGAGGAGCTTGATGGTGCCGATGCCGTGGCCTTTGAGCCAGGAGCGTCGGGCGATGAACGCGGTGAGGATCTTGTCGCCGATGTCGGCGTGTTCGGCGATGAGCTGGCGGAGCTGGTCGGGCTCGAGCCGGAGGACCTGGCAGTCGGTCTTGGCGACGCACTCGGCGACGGTGGGCTCACCGGTGAACTGGGCGATATCGCCAAGGATGTTGCCGGCCTCGACGGTGACGAAGGGCTCGGGGGCGTCGGTGGGGTGGTGGGCGTTGCGGTCGAAGAACTGGACGGTGCCTTGTTCGAGGATGAAGAACGGGGCGTGGGGTTGGCCGTGGTCGAAGAGGGTGGAGCCGGCGTCGTAGCACTGACAGACGGCGGTCTGGGCGATGGTCTTGAGCTGGGTGTCGGTGAGCTTGGGGTAGAGCTGGGGGTCTTGGGGGTCGGGGGCGGGGATCGCAACGGTCGTGGAAGCCGAGGGCGTGATGGACGAGGGGGCATCGCTGAGCTGGGTCATGGCGGGGTCCGTGCGAAGGCTGTGGGATGGCGTGTACTTTGATTGTACGGAGGGACGGGTGGGGCTCTGCCGTTTGGGGGGTTTGGGTTGTGGGTCGGGGGTCTCGTGGGCGGGGTGCGGATCGGAAGCTGGACGGGTTGGAGGGGTTATTGGGTCTGTTCGTGGGTGATCGGACGGTAAGTCGCGATGACGGGAAGAAGGGGGTGAAGGCGAGGGTGGGTAGGGACGATCACCTCTGTGCACGCCGTGCGGATCGAGCCGACGCGCCTCTCGTTAAGTGGAGGGGTTAGGTGAGAGGCGGATCGGCTCGGCATGCACGTACGTCGCCTGCGGCGTGGTTTGGTCCCGAGCGGGGCCGGCGCCAGCAGGAACCCGCGAAGTCAGTCCTCATGAGGAGAATGGTTATGAATCGTCGTTCGCTGGCCAAGGGTTTTACCCTGGTCGAAATCCTGATCGTGGTGGTGATCCTCGGGATCCTCGCCGCCATCGTCATCCCGCAGTTCTCGAATGCTTCGGAGTCTGCAAAGGTCTCGAGCCTGCAGTCACAGCTGCAGACCATTCGCTCGCAGGTCGAGCTGTACAAGAACCAGCACAACGGTGACTTCCCCACGGCTGACGGCCTGTGGAACGGCACCTGGGACTGGGCCAAGATGACCGAGACCACCGACGTTAACGGTGCTACCACCGGTAACGACTATGGCCCTTACCTGCAGTCCGCTCCGGTCAACGGTGTGAACAACCAGTCGGCCGTTGGTACGGCTGCTGGTGCCTCCGTGGGCTGGGTGATCACCGCCACTGGCAAGATCACCGCGGCTATCCCCACGACCTACTCGGCCGAGAGCGATATCCCCGCGTCGGACAAGACGACCTACTAAGCCCCGCTTAGTCCAAGAATCCAGGCAGCCGAGGCACACCGCCTCGGCTGCCTTTTTTGTGCCCATCCCGCCGCCCCACCGCTTCGCCCAACCCGTTAAGGGCGGCCCGATAAGCCGCTCCAGGGCCCGCGACGGTTATCACCCGGTTAGCCCGCACCTCAGTCGCAGCCCCGATCGTCCGATGTCACCCCCAGCCGGCATATCCGGCACGAAAGGAACAGGCCATGCCTCCGACCCCAACCACCCCTAGCCCGTCGGGCCGACTTACCCAAGGCTTGCTGCTCACGGTAGCCCTGCTGCTGGGGATCAACCTGGTCGCCGGCGGCTTCGGGACGGCAACGCTGCCCCAGGCCCAGGCCGAGAGCACCCGCACCGCCCCGCTCAACGCCGCGGCGCAGCGTAAGGCCATCCAGCAGGAGATCGCCGGCCTCCGCAGCGAAGTGCAGAGCCTTAAACAGTCATTGACCAGCCGTCCGTTGGATGTCCGCGTGGTCAACACGGCCCCATCATCCGATTAACCCGCCCGTCCGAAGCGACCCGCACGACTCTCGCCCCGAACGCCCCATGCCCCGCCGCCACTCACAACCCGGCTACACCCTGATCGAAGTCCTGATCGTCGTGACGATCTTGGGCATCGCGACGGCGGTGGTGGTGCCGAACCTCTTGCAGGCCGGGACGCTGGGCGTGCAGGCGGCCGCACGCGTGGTGGTGGCCGACATCCTGTATGCCCAGAACGACGCGATGACCCGCAACGCAACGCGTCGAGTGGCGTTTACCCCGGCAGACAACGCCTACAGCCTCACCGATTCCAGCGGGACGCTGCTGAGCTCCGCGATGCAGGGCGGGACCGACCAGAACTATGCGATCGATTTCGACGACGACGAGCGTTTCCGCGGCGTCGAGATCCTCTCGGCCGATTTCGGCGGGACGCCCGTGCTGCAGTTCGATGATCTAGGCACCCCGATCCAGGGCGGGGTGGTGGAGCTGCGGTACGACAACGAGACCTACCGCGTCACGGTGGCGGCCTTTACCGGCCGAGTGACCGTGGCCCGCGTGGAAGGAGCAGGAGGCTAATCGTGACCACGAAATGGTGGAGGCCAAACCACTGCCCGATCGGGATCGACCTGGGCAAAACCAGCGTGAAGCTGATGCAGCTTGAGCGCATCGGCGATGGGCTGCGCGTGATCGCTTCGGCGGCCGTGACGCTGCCCGACGGCCTGGACCCGTACTCCGACAAGTACCACGATGCGGTAGGCGACGCGATCAAGCAGGGCCTGTCCCGAGGTGCGTTCCGGGGCAAGGGCTGTGTGTCGTCGATGCCGTCGGCGGTGATGCAGTACAAGAACCTGCGGCTGCCGGCGATGCCTGAGGCGGAGCTCGCTTCGGCGGTGCAATGGGAGGCCGCCGACCGCGTGCGTTACCCGGGTCAGAGCCCGGTGGTGCAGTTCTTTGATGCCGGCGAGGTCCGTCAGGGCACCGACATCCGCCGTGAGGTCATCCTCGTGGCGGCACCCAACGGGTTTATCGAAAAGCACACCGCCACCCTCCAGGCGATCGGTCTCTCGCCCCAAGCGATCGACGCAGCACCCGCCGCGCTGGCTCGCTGTCTGAACGAATCCGGCCAGATCGCCCGTCAGGGTCAATCCCTGATCGACAGCTCCGGGCAGGACACGGCCGATCCATCCGAGCCGCTCGCCCTACCAGCCGGCAATGAACCGACGGCTCCGCCGGTCCAGGTGATCCTGGAGTTCGGCTACAGCAGCAGCAACATCGTGATCGCCTCGGGCGGCTCGGTGGTGTTCTTCAAGCCCCTGCCGATCGGCTCGGGCAGCCTCGATCAGGCGGCCGCCGAAGCGATGCGTCGGCCGATCGAAGAGGTTGCGATCATCCGGCGTGCCGAGGAACAGGAAGGCAAAACGGCGACCGAACAGGCCGCGGAATACGCCGAATTCGTTGAAGCGACCCAGACCCAGGTCAACGATCTGGGGCGTGAGATCGGGCTCTGTCTGCGGTACTACACCGTGACGTTCCGCGGCGCAAGGCCCGAGACGGTCAGCCTGATCGGGGGCGCGGGGGATCAGGCCCTGGCCGACCGCCTCACGCCGCTGGCGGGGGTCACGATCAAGCCGTCCGATCCGCTTTCGGGTATCGATATCACATCGGTCCGCGGGGCCGTGCCGCGCAGCACCCATGCCGCATGGGGGCTGGCCGCCGGGCTGTCGCTCCGAGATGAGTGCAGCAGCCAGAAGACCAAGGGGGCCGCATGAGCTGCATCGATTTCCTTCCCGCCAGTGTGCAGCAGCGCCGCGATGCGCTGCAGCGTCGCCGGGTCACCGGGCTCACGGTGATCGCCGGGCTGCTTGCCGGTGTCGCGGTGTGGCTGCCCCTGCGTGGCTGGAGCGATCAGCTCCAGAAGCAGAGCCTCGAGGTGACCCAGCAGCTCGAGCTGGCCGAGTATGCCCAGGCTAAAGCCCAGGCCGCCGATGCCCGCCGAGCCCGGTTCCAGCAGCGCATCGACCTGATCGAATCGCTGCGTGATGACGTGGCGCCCGTTGAGGTGCTGGCGTTGCTGACCGAGCTGACGCCGTCCGACATCACCTACCAAAACGTGGAGTTCCGGACCGTCCGTCCGTCGCCCACGCCCAGGCCCGACGAGACGGGGGCCGCCCCACGGCCCGGCCGAGGTAACACGCTCGATCGGCCCAAATACCAGGTCGAGCTCACGATCGACGGGATCGCCCCCGATGACCGGGCGGTGGTCCGCTTCGTCGCCGCTCTGGACCGGCACCGCCTGTTCAGCGACGTGAAGATCCCCGCCAACCGCGGTGTGGTCGTCGAGGGCCTGCAAGCCCGGTCGTTCCAGGTCCGGCTCGTCATCGATCTGAACCGCCGGATCAAGGCCGGCCAGGAGGGGGTTGCCCATGCGACTTATTGAACAGTTCCAGTTGCCCCTTGCGGTGCTTACGGTCCTGACGGTGACCGGCCTCGTGCTGATCTACCCAACGGTCAAGCAGGCCCAGGCGGCTCAGCAGCAGATCGAGGCCGACCGCCAGGCCCTGGCCGCGGTCTCAACCCGCACGCCCGCGCAGGCCGAGGACGACGCCCTGACCGTGAAGAACCGGCTGGACGAGCTGCCGTTCCGGATCGGCGAAGGCGCCGAGCCGCACGCCGTGCTCGCCCGCCTGGCCGACGCCGCGGTCCGCTCCGGGCTGACCGATTACGACATCACGATCCGTGACGCCGAGCACTTCGCCGCGTTCAGCCAGCTGCCCGTGCAGATCGTGTTCCGTGGCGAGTTCGAAGACGCCTTCAACGTCATCCGGGCCACGGCCCACTCGCCCCGCCTGATGCGTGCCGAGGTGATCCGCCTCGAGCGTGAGGTCGGCTTCGACGGCTCCCACACCGTCAACACGACCATCGACCTCTCCGCGTTCTTCCTCGACCCCGATGCCGACTCGGCGGGGGGTGCACCGTGAATGAGAAGCTCCAGGAACTGATCGCCAAGCTGACCGCCGACAAGAAGAAGTTCGGGCTGATGTGCCTGCTGATCATGGTCGGGCTGCTGCTCTGGGGCCGACTGATCCTGCTGGATCGCGTGCCCAAGACGGTGCAGGCCGACCCCAACCAGCAGGCGGACACCCAGCCCGAGGCCAAGGCCCCGCCCATCGTGACGGTGACCTACATCGGCACGCTGCCCCAGGAAGCGGCCCGCGATCCCTTCTCTATCCCGCGTGATCGTTACATCCCGGCCCAAAGTCCTGATAACCCGGGCGCTTTCGGCAACCGGGGCACTGTTTCCACCGATGAGTTGCCTGCGGACATCGAAGAAGTCCGCGGCGAGGCCCGTGCCCTACGACTCGAAGGTGTGATCCACGGCGTCCGACCCCGAGTGGTCATGAACGGCCAAATGTTCAAAACCGGCGACACCCACCGCGGCTTCAAGATCCTCGCGATCGAGCCCCACTCCGCCGTCGTCCTCAAGGGCGGCCACCTGTTCCGGCTCCGCGTCACCGCCGCCAATTAACCCACAAACCCCAGACCCCCTAGTCCCTGCCAAAGTCGGCAGACCCCGGTCCAAACCCACGACTTCCAGTCAGACCCAACCCGTTAGTGAGGCAAGGAAAAACGCCATGTTGAACTTCAGCACCAAGCAACTGCTTTCCGCCGCCGCAGTCAAGGCCAGCCTCACCGCCGGCCTGGTCGTCGCGCCCGTCTTCCATGCCTCCGCACAGTCGGTGCCCCCGGCCGTCGAGAACCCCGTCATCGAAGAGGTCTCCCTCCTCGACCAGGACGGTGAAGCCCCGCGTGAGACCATCGAGGTCGGCGCTATGGGTCAGATCTCGATCGAAGCCGCCGACGTCGATATCCAGACCGTCCTCCGCGGCCTCGCCATGCAGGCCGGCCGGAACATCATCATCAGCCGCAACGTCTCCGGCTCGGTCACCTTCACCATCAAGGACGCCGAGTTCTACGCCGCCCTCGAGGCCATCCTCGATGCCAATGGCTTCAAGTACGCCGAGAAGGGTTCCTTCATCCATGTCATGACCGAGGATGAATACACCAAGCTGATGGAGGCCACCAAGCAGCTCTCCACCAAGGTCATCCGGCTCAACTACCTGACCGCCAAGGACGCCTCGACCTTCCTGACCCCGATGCTTTCGGAGAAGGGCAAGATCGTTGCTTCGGGTGAGGTCACCGCCGGGCTCGACCCGTCGTCCGACGCCGGCGAAGACTCTTTCGCCAATGCCGGCACGCTCGTCGTCCACGACTTCCCCGACCACATCGAGCAGATCGAGGCCACTCTCAAGCAGCTCGACGTGCAGCCCAAGATGGTCCTCATTGAGGCCACCATCCTCCAGGCCACACTCACCGAGAACAACGCCCTGGGCGTCGACTTCGCCGTCTTCGCCGACATCGATGGGCTTAGCCTCGCTAACCCGCTGTCCGTGGTTGATCAGCTGATCACCGGCGGCCTCGCCACCGAGTCTTCTCAGGGCGTGCAGTCCACCGTCGGCAACACCGCCAACGGCCAGGGCGGTGTCAAGGTCGGGGTCGTCGGCTCCGACGCCGCCGTCTTCATCCGGGCCCTCAACTCCGTCACCAATGCCACCATCGTCTCCAACCCCAAGCTGACCATCCTCAACCGGCAGCGCGGCGACATCCTTGTCGGTGAACAGCTCGGCTACCTCTCGACCACCGTCACCGATACGTCCACCACCCAGACCGTCGAGTTCCTCGACGTCGGTACCCAGCTGCTCGTCCGGCCGTTCATCTCCGACGACGGCAACATCCGCCTCGAGCTCAAGCCTTCGGTCTCGACCGGTGAGACCAACACCGTCGGCGGTTTTGTCATCCCCGACACCACCGTCGCCGAGCTGACCACCAACATCATCCTCCGCAACGGCCAGACCGTCGTCCTCGGCGGGCTCTTCACCGAAGACAGCAGCGTCGGGCGTAACCAGGTCCCCGGCCTCGGCGACATCCCCCTGATCGGGAACGCCTTCCGCGGCCAGGACGACACCATCCGTCGTTCCGAAGTCATCTTTATGGTCAAGGCCACCATCATCGAGCCCGCCCAGGCCACCGCCATGGGCGAAGCCACCGGCGACTACATCGATGGCATCGGCCACAACATGCGGAAGAAGTTCCTGCCCTGGTCGCGTGACCGCCTCGCCCAGGCCCATGTGCGTGACGCGCTGAAGCACCTCGACAAGCTTGAGTCGACTACCGACCCCGAGATGCAGACCAAGCTCAAGGCCAAGGCCGCCTACGCCGCCGACCAGGCCCTGTATCTCACCCCGACCAACGGCCGGGCCATGGAGATCAAGCAGTCGGTCACCGGCGGCAAGATGCTTGCCCAGGACGCCAGCATCCTCCGCACCGTGATCGATGACGTGCTCAAGGCCGAGATGAAGGACATGGGCGTCGCCCCGGTCGCAGCCCCTGAGTCGGTGAGCGGCGCGAAGCCCGAAGCGGCGGTCGAGTCCGAGTTCAACCCGGACGAGCTGTTGCCCGAGTCGAGCACCAGCGAAGCCGCTGAGCCGGCGACCCCCGCTGAGCCCGCCGATGCCGAAGTCGTCGATGCCGAGCCCATGCTCGACACGGAGGCCCAAGGCCTGGCCGACGCCGAGCCGCAGCCCGAGACCTCGCCCGAGGCCCAGGCCGCGCTCGACGAAGCGACCCGCGAGCTCGAAGCCCTGCTGACCGAGCCCACGGCAGAGCCCGACGCCGAACCCGTCGCCGATGCTGAAGCCCAGATCATCGAGGAGCCCTTGGCGGACACCGACGCCGAGATGAGCGAAGAGCCCGTCTTGGCGACCGAAGCCGAAGCCGAAGCGGAGCTGGATACCCAGACCGAGCCGGTCCTCGACGACGCCGAGCCCGCCGAGTCGGCCGCCCCGGCTACGCAGCCCGACGCGGAGCTCAGCCCCACCGCTGACGCCGAGCCGGCTGCCGAAATCGATGCCGAGACCGAGCCCGTGCTCGACGAGACCGAGTCGTCCACGCCCGCCGAGGGCGGAGAGCCCACCGCTGATGCCGCGTCCGATCAGGACATCGAAGCCGCGATCGCCGCCGCCCTTGCGGACCTCGACACGGTCCAGGCCGAGACCTTCGGCGACCTGCCCCAGGCCGAAGCCCAGCCCGAGCCCGCGGCCGAGTCGGCCACCGAGCCCGTCATCGCCGCCTCCCCCGAGGTGGACCTGACCGAGACCGGCTGGTTCCTCTTCGACACCCAGGCCTTCCTGGAACAGGCTCAGGCCGCCGCCCTCAAGGCCGCCGAAGCCGCCCAGGAAGCCGCCGACTCGGTGGACGCCACCGAGGACTTCGACTTCCCCGCCGAAGGCCTCACGAACGTCGAAACCGACTAAGCCATCACCCGTTTAAACCGCCACCGCCCGGGCCTCACCGCCCGGGCGGTTTTGCGCCCGCCCCTACCGACGCCGATAACCACGCGTCGTGGCGACACCATCCACTGCACCTCAGCCCCCCTGCGGGGACGGTCGATGAACCTCATAACGCCGCAGTCCTCCCCTCCACCTCAGAGCCCGCGATGAACTCAACCCCGCAACGATCGTTCCTCTTCGCCCTTGCTCCTGCTGCCCTCGCCGGCATCGCGTTCCTGTCCGGCTGCCAGACCTGGGGTGAGGTCAAGGAAGAAGTCGCCAGCCCTTACCTCGAGCTTCGGTCCAACCTGATCTTGCAGATGGCCGAGTCGCACTTCGAGTCCGGCCAGCTCGACATCGCGCAGAAGCATGTGAACGACGCGACCAAGATCGACCCGACCAACCCCAAGCTCTATCTGATGGACGGCCGCATCGCCCTTGAGCGCGGTCAGCTCGAACGAGCGATGAAGCTGTTCACCGTCAGCATCCAGTTCGACGAAGAGAACGCCGACCCCCACCACTTCCAGGGGGTCATCTACCAGCGTTGGCAACGCTACGACGAAGCGTTTGAGGCCTACGGCAAGGCCTACACCCTCGAACGCGACAACCCGTCACACCTTCTGGCTATGGCCGGTGTCCTGGTCCCGCTCAACCGCACGCAAGACGGCATCGCCATCCTTGAAGAGCAGCGGACCTACTTCGACCAGTCCGCGTCGCTCCGCGCGTCGCTGGGCCACCTCTACCGGCTCCAAGGCCAGCACCGTCAGGCCGTTCGTGCTTTCGAAGAAGCGGTGACGCTCCAGCCCGAGAACGCCAAGCTGCGTGAGGAGCTGGCCCTCTCCCAGGCCGCCGCTGGTGAGCACGGCGAGGCCGCCGCTAACCTCCGCATTGTCCTCGAAGACCCCGACGCCCGCGATCGCCTCGACCTGCACCGCCTGCTCGCCCAGTCCCAGATCGCCGACGGGCAGATCAACGCCGCCCGGCAGACCCTGATCAACCTCACCCGGCAGTACGCCGCCGAGGCCGACGACTGGGTCAACCTCGCCAAGCTCGCCTGGCGTGAGAAGGACCATAGCGCGACCCTCTTCGCCGCCCACAACGTCACCCAGCTCGCCCCCGACCGGCCCGAGGGCTACCTCCTCGCGGGCATGGTCTGGCAACACCGCGGGAATGACGCCAATGCGCTGCGGATGTTCGACCGGGCCGCGGAGCTGGACACGAATGATGCCACCCCGCTGGTCCTCCGCGGCGTCGTGCTTCAACGCTCGGGCAAGCCCGAAGCCGCCGCCCTGGCGTACCGCGAAGCCCTCGAACGCCAGCCCGCGGACTCCCGGGCCCAACGGCTGCTGGCCTCGGTTGAGGTCCAATAAGCGGGCACACCACCCCCCGCGTCGGCCCAGCCCTCACAATCCATACCCCCGCGGGGCTTAACCGCCCCCCCGTTCCCGCCGATCTCTCCTACAGCGGCTCCCGTTCGGAGCCCGGAGGCTTGGCCATGGACGCCACTCGAATCCCAGTTGTCCTCGTGCTTGAACCGGACACCGCCGCGTGTGAGGTGCTCACGCTCTGCCTGCAAGACGCGGGCCTCCATGCCGAGCCCGTCGCCACCGCCCAGGCCGCCCTTCTCGCGATCCGACGCCAGGCCCCCGACCTGTTGTTGACCAACCTCCGACTCCCAGACGCCCCGGCCCTCACCCTGCTGGCCGACCTCCGTCAGCAGCCCAAGCTCACCGAGACCCCCTTCGTGGTGCTCACGGACCAGCCGGCATCGCTGTCGGTGGATCAGACCGCTCAACTCCGGATCGATCAGATCATCGCCAAGCCCTTCAGCCCCCGCGCAGTCGTCCGGACCGTTCAAGACCTGATCGCCGGGCAGCTCCGATCAACCCAGCCCGACCCCTCTTCCGGATTCACCCCACCGCACGCCGCATGACTCACGACCCTGCCGTCAATCCGACGACCCCTTGCCCGCCGGCCGTCTCCCCGGAGACCGCCGGCCGTCTGCGTGAGCTTGGCGTCCAGCTGCTCCGTATCAACGCCGATCGGTCCATCCACCCGCTCACGCCCGACGCCGAGCCCTGGGCCGATGCCCTGAGCGTCCTCCACACGTCCCTGTTTGCGGAGCCCGTCACCGCCCTCGACGACGGCCAGCTCCACGCCGTCTGGCTCGACCCCCAGGCGGACCCCGAGTCCGACCGCTGCGTTGCCCTGGTCCGGACCCCCGACCCCGCTGCCGCCCAGACCATCGCACGCGCCGCCGCCTTCCTCCTCGAAGACCAAGGCGCCCCCCAGAAGCCCACGCTGTCCCAGCATGGGCCCGCGCCGCAGGACGCTAAAGCACACGCACCCCGCGACGAGTCCGACCTCCGCAAGCGTCACCGTGAGGTGACCCGCGAGCTGGCGGCCACCTACGAAGAGCTCAGCCTGCTCCACCGCTTTGCAATCCGACTCAAGGCCGACGCCAGCCCGGCCCCCCTGCTCGAGGAGGCGACCGGCGAGCTTCAGCAGACGCTCCAGCTCCGCTGGCTCTGCCTCCACCTGGGCCCCGAGGCCCAGCACCTGCCGGGCGTCCACACGAACCTGTACTCCGCGGGCCAAGCCCCCGGCCCCGGCCCTCTCCGCCAGGCCGGCGACGCCCTGCTGAAGCACTTCGGGCTCGCCAATCAGGCCCTCATCCTGGATCGACCCCAGCGGGTGGCGATCCCCGACCACCTGCTGGGCGCCCGCGAGCCGCTTGTCGTCGCGCCGCTCCGACGCGACGGCCAACCCCTGGGCCTGCTCTTCGGTGCCGGCAAGCTCGACGGGTCGGGCCTCACCTCCATCGACGCCAAGCTCCTCGACGCCCTCGCCGCCTCGCTGACCATCTTCCTCCATAACGCCGAGCTGGTCGGCGACGCCCGCGACCTCTTCGCCGGCGCGCTCCACGCTTTGACCACCGCCATCGACGCCAAGGACACCTACACGCTCGGGCACTCCAACCGCGTCGCACTGCTCGCGCGTGCGATCGCTGTGGCCGCCGGGCACGACCGTGAGTCCATCAAGCGCGCCCACCTCGCCGCGCTCGTGCACGACATCGGCAAGATCGGCGTCCCCGAAGCCATCCTCACCAAGCCCGCCCCGCTCGATCCCGAAGAGACCCGCATCGTCCAGCAGCACCCGGTCATCGGTGCCCGCATCCTCCAGTCCATCCGGCCCATGCGCGAGCTCATCCCCGGCGTCCTCCACCACCACGAACGCTGGGATGGCAACGGCTACCCCCACCAGCTCACCGGACCCCAGACCCCACAGCTCGGCCGAGTCCTCGCTCTCGCCGACGCCTTCGACGCCATGTGCTCGAACCGCGCTTACCGCCGAGCCTTTGACGAGACCCGCGCTCGTGAAGAGATCCTGCGTTGCCGGGGCACCCAGTTCGACCCCGAGCTGGTTGATGCTTTCCAAGACGTCGACCTGGTTCCGTACGCCGCGCTGATCGATCAGCACCTCGCCGCCGACGAACGCCCCCACGCCGCCTAACACCCCAGCCACCTCCCTGCCACCACACGCGAGCCCCAAGCCATGAAGCTCCAAGTCCATCAACTCGACCACGTCACCATCCTCCAGCCCAGCGGCGAGATGACCGACGATGCCAGCGACCAGTTCCGCCGCGCCGCCCTCGAGCACCTCGACCAGAACGCGCGTGATTTCGTGGTCGACCTCTCGGGCCTCGACACCGTCGATTCCCGCGGGCTCGAGTCCTTCATCTGGCTCAGCGATTGTGCTAACGAACGGCTCGGCCAGGTCCGCCTGGCTGCCCCCCCCGACATGCTCTCCACGATCTTCCGCCTCACCCGGCTGGACGACCGCTGGGCGATCGATCCCAGTGTCGATACCGCCGTGGGCAACCTCCAGGTCGGGGCACCGGTCCCATAACCCTGAAAACCCACGCGTATGCACGCAAACCGGCTCAACCCGAGGGCTAACCCGCCCGACCTCACCCCTAGCAGAAGCCTCCGATGACCCAGGCCCAGACGACGAACCCGACCCCGTTGCCCAGCGACGCGGCGCCTCCCAAGCCGAAGCGCGTGGGGGATCTGCTGCTCGAGCACGGCCTCGTTACGTCTGAGCAGATCGACCAGGCCATCGACTTCCAGAAGAACCGCAAGGAGCGCAAGCTCCTCGGCGAGGTGGTGGTCGAGCTCGGTTTTGTGGAGGCCGAACAGGTCCTCGAGGTCGTTGCCGACGCTCAGGGCCTGCCCTTCACCCGGCTGACCCCCGCGCTCACCGACTCGTCGCTGCACGAGATGCTGCCCCGCGAGTTCTGTGAGGCCACGCCCGCCCTGCCACTGTTCCTGGTCGGCGGAAAGCTCACCGTTGCGATCGCTGAGCCCGACAACGTCTTCCTCGCCGAGGAGATCGAACGCCGCACCGGGCACCCCGTGCAGCTGGTCATCTCGCCGCCACAGGACATTATCGATGTCCTGGGCACCCCCGAGGCCGAAGGCTTTTCGATCGATGAAGTCATCACCTCGATCGACATCAGCGATACCGATGTCAGCGTCATCGAGAACGACATCACGGACCTGGCCGACGACGCCGCGGCCGAGGGTTCGCCCGTCATCAAGCTGGTGAACTTCCTGATTTTCGACGCCGTGAAAGAACGGGCCTCGGACATCCACATCGAGCCCGACGAGAACCGCCTCCGCGTCCGCTTCCGCGTCGACGGCCGGCTCTACGAAAAGATCAGCCCGCCGATCCGCCTCGCGCCCGCGGTCGCCTCCCGCATCAAGATCATGGCCGGCCTCGACATCTCCGAACGCCGTGTCCCCCAGGACGGGGCCATCACGCTCGGCATCGAACGCCGGCAGGTCGACCTGCGTGTCTCGACCATGCCCGGCAAGTTCGGCGAGAAGGTCGTCATGCGTATCGCCGACCAGAAGAACGCCATCTCCAGCCTCGACCTGCTCGGGTTCAGCCCCGACATGCTTAACAAGCTCCGGCTCCAGATCCACCAGCCCAACGGTGTCGTCCTCGTCACCGGGCCCACCGGCTCGGGTAAGTCGACCACGCTCTACTCCGCACTCGCCGAGATCAACCGCGACGACATCAACATCTCCACCGTCGAAGACCCGGTCGAATTCAACATCCCCGGCGTCAACCAGTTCCAGGTCCAGGAAAAGGCCGGCTTCTCCTTCGCTTCCGCACTCCGTGCCCTGCTGCGTCAGGACCCGGACGTCGTGATGCTCGGCGAGATCCGAGATGAGGAGACCGCCCGCATCGCGACCCAGGCCGCGATGACCGGCCACCTGGTCGTGTCCACGCTGCACACCAACGACGCCCCGTCCGCGGTGACCCGGATCCAGAACATGGGTATCGAGCCGTACCTCGTCGCCGCGGCTGTCCGCGGTGTGCTCGCGCAGCGGCTGGTCCGAAAGCTCTGCCCGCACTGTAAAGAGCCCGACACCACCGCCCATGAAGACCGCTCGCCGGGTGCCCAGGCCTTGTTTGCCCGGTACCCCGACCTCGCCGAGGCGTCTTTCCATGGCGCGGGCTGCCCCAAGTGCCGTGACTCGGGCTTCGCAGGGCGCCTCGGCCTCTACGAACTCTACATCCCCGGCGACTCCGGCCTCGACGCCATCGCTAACGAGGCAGGCCTGCAAGAGCTCCGGAAGCTCGCCACCTCGGGCGAGGACCCGTCCGCGTCCTACACGACCCTCATGGAGGACGGGCTCGACAAAGTCCGGCAAGGCCTAACCACGGTCGAAGAAGTCCTGCGTGCCACCGCGCTCTAACCGCCACCTGTTCAGCTGCGGGCCACCGCCCGCAGGCCGCAACCCATGCCCGCCTTCGCCTACAAAGCCCGAACCGCCTCCGGTAGCCTTGACTCCGGCGTCCTCCAGGCCGACAACCTCGACGCCGCGACGGCGATGCTGCGTACGGCCGGCAAGTTCGTGATCGAGCTCAGCCCACAGGGCAAGAACGGCAAGGCCGGCCGGCCCGCCAAGCCCGCCGCCAAGCTCTCCGCCGGTGCCCCCGCCAAGGCGCGGTCCACCACCGGCAAACGCAAGAAGATCAAGCGAGCCGAGGTCATCACCTTCGCCCACCAGCTCGCGGTCATGATCGACACCGGCGTCCCCCTGGGCGATGCCCTCGACTGCATCGGCGAGCAGACCGACAACCTCAACATGGCCGACGTCATCGCCGCGGTCACCCAGACCGTCCAGAGCGGCAACGAGCTCTCGGTCGCCCTCGAAGAGCACCCCAAGGTGTTCCCGCCCATCATGGCCTCGCTGGTTAAAGCCTCCGAAGCCTCCGGTACGCTTGGCACCATGCTCGACCGGGTGTCCCAATACCTCGGCAAGGAGCAGGCCACCGCCAAGAAAATCAAGTCCGCCCTGACCTACCCCGCGGTCATGCTGGGCCTGGTCGTGGTCATCACGCTCGGCCTGATGATCTTCGTCCTGCCCCGGTTTGAAACGATCTATGCCGGCAAGGGTGCCGCACTGCCCGCGCCCACCCGCATGCTCCTGGCGACCTCCGGTCAGATCACCGGGTTCTGGTACGCCTACGCCGGCGGTGCCGCCGCCCTCATCGTCGGGCTCGCGGTCTTCCTCCGCACACCCACCGGCCGCAACACCCTCGACCAGGCCAAGCTCTCCACGCCCGTCGTCGGCCCCCTCTTCGAACGCCTCTACCTCACCCGCGCCTGCCGGACCCTCGGCACGATGATCGATGCCGGCGTCCCCATCCTCGACATGGTCGCCATCGTGCGTGACGTCACCAACAACGTCCAGTACGACGCCCTTTGGGACGAAGTCGATCAACAGCTCCGCGCGGGCGACCCCCTCTCGGCAGGTCTGAAAGACTCGCCGCTGATCCCTGGCTCGGTCTCCCAGATGATCGTCTCGGGCGAGAAGTCCGGTCGCCTGGGTTCGGTGATGTCCAAGGTCGCCGACTACACCGAGGCCGAGTTTGACGATCGCGTCAAGGCTGCCACGCAGCTCATTGAGCCCGCCATGATCGTCACCATGGGTGCCATCATCGGCTTCGTCGCCATCGCTCTGCTGCTGCCGATCTTCAGCGTCGGCAGTGCGGTCTCCGGCTGACCTCCGCCTCTGCCCTGCTCGCTTTGCGTTACCTCGGCTCGCCGCGGTGCCGCTGTGCGGTGCGCCATCGCCGTATACTCCCGCCCTCACCCGTGGAGCATCATCTCATGGCCGAAAACGACGACAACCGGTACGAAGAGCAGTACTTCCAGAAGCAGAACGCCGAAGCCCGCGCGAAGCTCCGCGAGCAGCTCGAGGCCCAGGCCCGTGAGGCCACCGGTCACGCACGCCTCGCCGAGGAGGCCGAGCTCAGTGACGACGTCATCACGCGCCACCTCAAGGAGCTTGGGTTCGACGCCGAGACCGGTGCCGCCCTGCACCTGGTCCCGCTGGTCGAGGTGGCCTGGGCCGATGGCGACGTCTCGGTCCCCGAACGCGTCCGCATCCTCCGGATCGCTGAAGCGCACGGCATCACGCCCGCCAGCCCCGCCGCGAACCTCCTCGCCGCGCTGCTGGAAACCCAGCCCTCCGATGCGTTCTTCACCGTCGTCCGCCAACACCTGCACGACCTGCTTGAGGCCCAGGACCTGCACCCGCACACCCTCCTCGAGCTCTGCGAAGGCGTCGCCCAGGTCTCTGGCGGGTTCTTCAGCTTGGGGCATAAGGTCAGCGAAGAAGAGGCCGCCGCGATCCAGGATCTGGCTAGCCACCTCAACGCGCCCGAGGCCGACTACGTCGAAAAGACCAACCAGGCCTGATCGCCTCGGCCTCCCAGGGCCATCCGGCTCACCACCCCCACGTCCCGGCCGCGCCCTTGAACGGGCCGACGACGCTTGACGTGATCCACCCGCCGTAGAAGTCACCCTCCTGCGCAGTGACCCGCTCATCGTTCACATAGCACGCGTCCATCCGTGACGGGTAGAACGCATAGTGATCCCGTAGCGCGGCAAACCGCGCGACCGGCTCCGCGTAGAACCACCCCGCTGCCGATACCCGTTTACTGGGCCCCACCACATCGACATAGCTCGCCGACCCCTTCCACTCACAGAAGCTCGTCTTCCCCGGGACCCGATTGAGCATCGACCCGTCTACATCCCCCGGCGGCAGGTAGTAGACCGGCGGATGGCTCGTCTCTTTTACGACCACCGCGTTCGTGGTCATCGCCAGCTGCTGTCCATCGAAGATCACCCGGATCGTGTCGGTGACCCGCTCGCACAGCGGCGGCCGGGGGTAGTCCCACACCGATTCCTGACCGGGCCCAACGGGGTCGCGTTTCATACCCAACTCTAGCGGTCGCCACCCCTGTGTGACACCTCGTCCCCGTAAACTCACGCTATGCCCACGCCACCCACCCCGCTGCCCCTGCATGACAAGCGTGTCCTGATCTTTCTTGGCAAGGACTACGAAGACCTCGAACTCCAGTACCCCAAGCTCCGGCTCCGCGAGGCCGGGGCCCACGTCACCCTCGCCGCCCCCGAGACCGGCGTCATCTACCCCGGCAAGCACGGCTACCCCGACGCCGCCGACCAGACCCTCGCCGACACCCACCCCGACGAATTCGACGCCCTGGTCGTCCCCGGCGGCTGGATGCCCGACCTGCTCCGCCGCTCCGAGCACGTCAAGTCCATCACCAAAACCATCGCCGACGCCAAGAAGCCGATCGCCTCGATCTGCCACGGCCCCTGGATCGATATCTCCGCCGGCATCGTCCAAGGCGTCACCTACACCTCCACGCCCGGCATCAAGGACGACCTGACCAACGCGGGTGCGACCTGGGTCGACGCCGAGGTCCACGTCGACCACGATCACCAGCGCGTGAGTTCCCGCCGCCCCAGCGACCTGCCCGCGTTCTGCCGTGAGTTCATCGCGCTGATCGCCGCCCGGTGAACCCTGGCTCAAAGCGGACGGCCGCGGACGGCTCAGACGCCGCCCACGGCCGCACCACTTGATCCAGCCCGGCTTCAACGCCGGCTGAAGTAGTCGTCCAGCACGTTCGACATCGCCCGGTCCACCGTCTTGTGAATGACGCGGTCCACCTGGCGATCGATCTGACGGTCCACCGCCCGGTCGATGTGCTTGTTCACGCGGTCTTCCACCCGATCCACCGCCCGATCGACCCCCCGCTCGATCGCGCCGTTCTGCTTCGGCATCTCGGGTGTCGGCTCCGCCTTCTCCGCCTTGGGACCCATCGTGCCGCAACCCACCGAGGCGAGGCACAACACGCCCGCGCAGCCCAAGACCGTCATCCGCTTGATCAATTCCATCGTGCACCGCATCCTTCTGCTAGGGGCTCTTCGCCCGGCGATCCATCCGGTCACGATCCCACGCGGGCTCGGCCGAGGAAGGAGCAGACGCGAACCGCCCCCCTGGCGTTACCCCTTCTCTGTCGTTTTCCCCCAAATCCCTGGCCCGCCAAAGCAGTTATTCCGTGACCACCCACGCCTCGATCGCACCGTCGGCCCCGAGCGTGACCTCGATCCGTCGACCTTCAATGAACGTCCCGTAAGTGTCCACCCGATCGCCGCCCTCATCGCGGCTACCCAAGAAGGGCAGCATGGACTCGTCGTAAACCGTCCCCGGATCGGGCCACGCACCCGCCTCGCGATGTGCGGCCGTGTACGACACGATCAGGTGTAAGCGTCGGCAACGCAGTCCGCAACTCGGTATCGAGGTGAGCTGTGCGGATCGCGTTGCCCTTCTGGACCAGCGCAAACCCCGCCCACGATAGCGCCAACAGAACGATGACGATCACCAATGGCAAATGTCGCATCAGCGCGAACCGATCAGCGGAAGATGTTGTCCACCGCCCGGTCGATCGATCGGTTGACCCGTTGGTCCACGCGGTACTCCGCGCGATCCACGGCCCGGTCGGCCTTCTGTTCCACCTTCTTCTCGCCGTAGCTCGGCTCGCTATTCGTCGATCCCGTCGATTCACAGCCCACCGACAGCAACGAAACGCCAACGAACGCACCAACCATCAAAAGAGTCTTCATCACGTCACCTCATCCTTATTTAAGAGTGATCCGGTTCATTCACAGTAACCGGCCGGCCCACGCAGGCCAAGCCCGAGGAAGAACCTGACGCCCCACCCGCCCCGCGTATTACTCAGACTTAGTGCTCTGCGTTTTTTCGCGTCTTTTTGCGGCTAAAAACCGAAGCCCGACCGTTCGCGGCCAGCCAGGCGGTCACCCGGTCGAACAGGGCCTTGCCCTCGTCGAACGTGAACCGCTCCCGCGTCGCCGCCGCATCCCCCCACGCAAACGCCTTGACCTCCTCGGGCTGCACCACCACTTCAGCTTCACCAGCGATCAGCCCCAGGAAGTACCGCACCGTCTTGCTCACCTGCTTCCCGCTCTTTTTCGTGAACACATACCCCTCGTCGAAGCTCACCCCCTCGACGATCCGCTCCGCCACCAGCCCGGTCTCCTCCAACAGCTCCCGTTCCGCGGCCGTCCGATCGTCCTCACCTTTCTCTGGGTGACCTTTCGGAAACGCCCAGTGCCCCGCGTGCAGCTGCACCAACAGGAACTCCATCCCGCCACCCTGATCCAGCCGCACCGGCACGACCCCGCACGAGAAATCCGTCTTCATCCCCGCAGCCTACCCCCCCCGCCACCGCGACGCCCGCCCTTCACCGTGACGCCAGCAGCACCCCCCGCCGCAGCGTCCACCCCCGCCAGTCCCGCGTCTGTTCCCAAAGCTCAAACCGTAGCCGGTGCGCGACGTGACGCACCTCCGCGGCCCGCGGGTGGTCCCACGCCAACTCTTCACTCAACCGCTCTAACGCCGGCAATGCCTCGGGACCCAGGTGCTCCAGATACATCAGGTCCACCCGCGAGCCGCCCGCCTCGCCCCGCAGCTCCGCGGAGTGCGCGACGTTGTACCGCGCGATGAACCCGTCGAAGTTCACGAAGCACGAGGCGTACACCACCGCGACGCCCAGCACCGCGGCCCGTCGCAGCAGCCACGCGTTGTCCCGCTCTGCCAGCACCCGCCACAGCACCAGCACGAACGCCACCGCGACCACCCCCATCCACACCGCCGCCGCGACCCGCAGCCGTGTCAGCGAATACGCCTCCACATACAGGTTCAGCCGCCATACCGCCGTCGCCAACAGCAGCACGTTCTGGCCCACCCACAGCGTTACGAACAGCCGGACCAACCGAGCCCCCGCGCCACGCTCCCCAGAGCGGCAGCCCAGCAACACAAAGCCCCCGGCTAGCAAAGCCGTCGCCAATAGCGGGTACGCCCCCCGCTGCGCGTATGCCGCCAGCGTCATGCCGTCGGGCAATGCCGTGTCCCCGAGCAGGTACACCCCGTCCAGCACGAGGTGCACCGCAAACATCGCGTTGAACACCAGCAGGCTCCGCCACACCACCCCACTCGGCAACACCCGGCTCAGGCCGCTGCCCTCGAAGCCCACGCTTTCCAAGCGTGGGTCCGCCTGCCCGAACGCTTTGCTCTGGCTCTGCGCCCGCCACGTGAACCGCACCCGCAGTAGCGCCCACACCCCCAGCCCCGCTACGAGCCACAGCCCCCAACGCGCCGCCGGCAGCCATTCCGGCAACCGCTCAAGCCGCAAAGCCATCTCCTCCCCGAACACCCGCACCCCCCACTCGATCACCGGATTCGCCGAAATAAACAGAAGCGCGAACACCACGCCCACCACGCCCGGCAACAGCCACCGCGCTGCCCGCTCGAACGCCAAAGGCGCCCCGTTGTCGACACCACCTCTGCCGCCCCGCACCGCCCGCCACTGACCCACCCGACCTGCCAACGCCGCGTCCGTCATCGGCTGCACGATGCCCCGCACCGCGAACCACAGCCACCGCCGAAGCCACTCGGCCACGCTCGAAGTCCAGCCCCCCCGCTGCACCGCCGCCAGGCTCACCAGGCCCACCAGCGTCAGCCCCACCACCATCGGCCCCGGCTGCGCTACCAACGCGCCGATCAACCCCAGGACCAGCCACACCAAAATCCTTGCGGCCTTCACACGCTTACCCGCTCCCAGCACCGCCCCACCCCGCATCAACAGCGCGCCCAGCAGCGCGGCCGCGTACAACCCGACCGACCACCCGATCGGCTGCTCAAAGAACAGGTAGTCCGCCAGACCGATCATCCCCAGCGTCACCGCCGAGACAAAACTCAGCCGTCGTCTCAACCCCCACCCCGTCCGGCTCTCACCGATTAAGCCACGCCAACCCCCGCTCTCGGTTGTCGAATGTGCCTGCGCAACAACACCATCGCCGTGTTCCGCATCGGACCGATCCATCCCTTGTCCCTTCGGTTGGCAGTCGCAACTGCCACGCATCGGCAGGCCGACCCATCACTCACTTCCGAACACACCGGCTTCTCGCACTGACCAAGCCATCCAATCAGCCGTCGATACGCGGCCTGGTTCGTGGGGGTTCAGTTCGATCGACAAACGCGCAAGAAAAAACCGGCCGAATGGACCGACCGGTTCTCTGCAGCGTGGTGGTTAAGACGACCCGAAACGCTACATCGAGACGACGACGCTCTTGGTCTCGAGGTAGTTGTCCAGCGCGGCGTGGCCCATCTCTCGGCCCCAGCCGGACTGCTTGTAACCCCCGAACGGCAGCGCCGCGTCGAAGATGTTGTAGCAGTTCACCCAAACCGTCCCGGCCTTGAGCTCGGCCGCCAAACGGTGGGCCTTGCCCACGTCCGAGGTCCAGATGCCGGCCGCTAACCCGTAGTCCGTGTCGTTCGCGCGGTGCAGCAGTTCGGACTCATCCTTGAACGGCGTCGCCACCACGACCGGCCCGAAGATCTCTTCACGCACCACCGACATGTCGTCACTCGTGTCGGTCAGCACGGTGGGCTGCACGAAATACCCCGGGCCATCGATGGCGTTGCCACCACAGGCCGCGGTTGCGCCGTCGCGCTGACCCGCCGAGAGATAACCGGCCACGCGGTCCTGCTGCTCCTTCGAGACCAGTGGGCCCATGTCGGTGTCCGACTCGAAGCCGCTGCCGAGCTTGAGGCTGTCCGCGTGCTTCGACACACCCTCGACGACCCGGTCGTAGACGCTGTGGTGCGCGAACAGCCGGCTGCCGGCACAGCAGCACTGGCCGTGGTTGAAGAAGATCGCGTTGGCGGCCCCCGGAATAGCCGTATCCAAATCAGCATCGGGGTAGATCACGTTCGGGCTCTTGCCGCCCAGCTCGAGCGTGACCTTCTTGAGGTTGTCGGCCGCGGCGTGCACGATCATCTTGCCGACCTCGGTGCTGCCGGTGAAGGCGACCTTGTCGACCATCGGGTGAGCGGTCAGCGGAGCGCCGGCGTCTTCGCCGAGCCCGGTGACGATGTTGACCACGCCCTCGGGGAACCCGGCCTCGAGGATCAGGTCACCCAGCCGCAGGGCCGAGAGCGGGGTCTGCTCGGCGGGCTTGAGCACGATCGTGCAGCCGGCCGCGAGCGCGGGCGCCAGCTTCCAGGCCACCATCAGCAGCGGGAAGTTCCACGGCGTGATCTGCGCCGCGACGCCGACCGGCTCCTTCCGCGTATAGGCGTGGTACCGAGCACCGGGCGTGTACGGCACCGTGATGGGGATCGTGTCGCCCTCGATCTTCGTCGTCCACCCGGCCATGTACCGGAACATGTCCACCGCCAACGGCACGTCTGCGGCCTGAGCGACGCCGAACGGCTTGCCGTTGTCGAGCGTCTCGAGCTGGGCGAACTCATCAAGGTGTTCTTCGAGCAGGTCGCCGAGCTTCCAGATGATCTTGCCGCGCTCGCTCGAGGTCATCCGTGTCCACGGGCCTTCGTCGAACGCCTTCCGCGCCGCTTTGACCGCACGATCGACGTCGGCCGCGTTGCCCGCCGCACACTGGGCGATCTCTTCGCCCGTCGCCGGGTCGTACACGGCGAACGTCTCGCCCGAGTCGGTATCGACCCACTGGTTATTGATGAGCAGCTGCTTGGGCCGGCTCAGGAAGTCAATGACCGGCGAGTTTTGCAAAGCGGGAGAGAGATCGACAACAGACATAAGCACTCCGGGTTAGAGGGAAACGGTTGAAGCAAACCAAGGGTTGAACAGATGGGGGGTCACGTCACGCGTGGGCGTGCCGCAGGAAACACACGGTTCGATTGGGAAACAAGGCGGCAAACGCCGCGGCCTGATCTAAATAGAGATACAAAAGCGAACGAATCAAAACGAAACAAGACGCATCAACGCGGCCCCGAAACCGGGCTTCCGCACACCGCAATATACCCGACGTCGCGTGGATCACCAACGCTTTGCCGGTTCGGGGACGATCGGTTCAGCTTGCTTTGTCGAGGGCGGCCGAGCGGACGAAGTCTGACACGCCGCGGAAGCCCGCGGCGCGGGCGGCCTCTTCGATGCGGAGCTTTTCATCGGCCGTAAGACGCACGTTCAATTGAGAAGTCCGCTTCTGGTCAGAGAGTGGAGCGGGTGGCCGTTCGTCGTCTTCCAGCAAGACCGCCACAGACAGGGCTGTGGCCAGAAGCGTTTCTTTCAGGCAGGCTTCGGGTGTCAGACCGTCGGCCATGACGCGGGGCATCTCTAGAGTGCGGCCGAAGTAGCACGCTTCATCCGGGTCGTACTTCGAGATGAAGGTGTAGGTCCCTGCGATCTGTTGGGCTTTCTTCCAGAGCTTGGGCTCGAAGTCGCGGCGGAGATATGCGTCATCCGGCGTCTTGGCCTTGGCCTTTGGCTTCGTCGGCGGCTTTTTGGGCGATCTTGGCATAGTGGGCCTTCACCTGATTGCGGTGAACCGGGATGCTGATTAGACCTTGTCCGGGTCGTCTGAAGATGTGATGAGAACCACGGACGTGGTCGAGCTTCCAGCCGGCGGACTCGAGCAGCTTGCGGACTTTCCTGAACGGGATGGGTGAGGGCATAAGACAGCCTCCTTGCTAACGGAGTGACTGCCAGTGCCTCATCACCGGCGGAAAGATTCAGTATATCAAGCGCTATACAGTGCGCCTAGTCCCCTGTATCGAGGACGGACATGAAGGCTTCCTGGGGGATGTCGACGGAGCCGACCTTCTTCATCCGCTCCTTGCCCTTTTTCTGCTTCTCAAGGAGCTTGCGTTTGCGGGTGACGTCGCCGCCGTAGCACTTGGCGGTGACGTTCTTGCCCACGGACTTGATGGTCTCACGGGCGATGATCTTGCCGCCGATCGCGGCCTGCAATGGGATCTCGAAGAGGTGGCGGTCGATCTGGTCCTTGAGGCGCTTGAGGAGGTGGCGGCCGCGGAACTCGGCTTTGGTGCGGTGGACGATCAATGACAGGGCTTCGACGGGGTTGCCGTTGACGAGGATGTCCATCTTGACGAGGTTGTCGGTGTTGAAGCCGGTGACCTGGTAGTCGACGGTGCCGTAGCCGGAGGTGATGGACTTCAGCTTGTCGAAGAAGTCGTAGATGATCTCGGCGAGCGGCAGGTCGTACTCGAGGATCTGGCGGTCCTCGGCGAGGAACTTTTGCTGCTTGTAGATGCCGCGGCGGTTCTCGCAGAGCTTCATGATGTCGCCGATGCAGGCGTTGGGCGTGATGATCTCGGCGGCGACGATGGGCTCGCGGATGGCCTTGACCTTGGACATGTCCGGGAGTTCGGCGGGGTTGGTGATGAGGATGGTTTCGCGTTCGCCCATCTTGCCGAGGACCTCGACCTCGTAGGTCACGGTGGGGGCGGTCTGGACGACGGAGACGTTGCCCTCGCGTTCGAGGCGTTCCTGGATGATGTCCATGTGGAGCATGCCGAGGAACCCGCAGCGGAAGCCGGAGCCGAGGGCTTCGGAGTTGGAGGGCTCGTAGTTGAAGGAGGCGTCGTTGACGTGGAGCCGGGCGATGGCGTCGCGGAGCTCGTCGAACTGGGTGTCGCCGGAGGGGTAGAAGTCGCAGTAGACCATGGGCTGCGGCTCTTCGTACCCCGGAAGAGGGCTCTCGGCTCTCGCGGTGTCGAGCGTCAAAGTGTCGCCGACGTTGACGTCTTCGAGGGACTTGATGGCCGCGACCATGTAGCCGACGTCGCCGGCCTCGAAGGGCTCGTTCGTGGGGTGCATGTCGGGCTTGAACTTGCCGAGCTCGGTGACCTGGTAGGTGCGTTTGGCGCCCATCATGAGGACGCGGTCGCCCTTCTTGAACGTGCCGTTGACGACCCGGAAGTAGACGATGACGCCGCGGTAGTCGTCGTATTTGGCGTCGAAGATCAGGGCCTGGAGCGGTTGGTCGGGGTCGCCCTTGGGGGGCGGGAAGTTTTCGCAGATGGAGTCGAGGAGTTCGGAGACGCCGACGCCGGTCTTGGCGGACGTCATGATGCAGTCGTCGGCGTCGAGCCCGAGGACCTCTTCGACCTGGAGCGCCCGCTTCTCGGGCTCGGCGGACGGCAGGTCGATCTTGTTGATGACGGGGATGAGCTCCAGATCGGCGTCGACGGCCTTGTACAGGTTGGCAACGGTCTGGGCCTCGACGCCCTGGGTGGCATCGACGACGAGGATCGCGCCTTCGCAGGCGGCGAGGGCGCGGGAGACTTCGTAGTGGAAGTCGACGTGGCCGGGCGTGTCGATGAAGTTGAGCTCGTAGGTTTTGCCCTGGTACTCGTGCTCGACGGAGACGGCGGCGGCCTTGATGGTGATGCCACGTTCGCGTTCGAGGTCCATCGAGTCGAGCTTCTGGTCCTGCCTGGTGCGTTCGTCCATGGCCCCGGTGCCCATGAGCATGCGGTCGGCGAGGGTGGACTTGCCGTGGTCGATGTGGGCAATGATGCAGAAGTTGCGGATGTGGTCGGCGGCGGGCATGGGGTCGCGGTGGGAGGTGGGGTGTGGGTGGGAGCCGGGAATTATAGAGGTCTGATCGGCGGGATCGAGGGCATCGGATATAAGCAAAAACCGGCGATCGGGGATCGCCGGCTTGCGGGTGGGTTCGGAGAGTGGGTGGCGTCAGGCGGAGATGCTGGTGACGCGGACGCGGATGAAGTCCTGCCGGTGACCACGCTTGCGGTGGTAGCCCTTGCGACGCTTGAACTTCACGACGTCGACCTTGGCGGTCCGGCCCTCTTCGAGGATGTCGGCCTCGACCTTAGCGCCATCGACGTAAGGGGCACCGATGGTGGGGGCCTTGTCGTCGTCGGTGGAGAGGTAGACCACACGGTCGAAGGTCAGGGCGATGTCTTCATCGCCGAGCTCACGACGGTCGATGTCGATGACGTCGCCTTCGGAAACCTTGATCTGGGTGCCGCTGTCTTCGATGATGGCAAACATCGGGGCCTCGGGGGTTGGCTGGGGGGATAAGAGGGTTGGGTGAGGGCGGTTTAGCCGAGCCGAGTAGTGTAGCGGAGGCGGCATTTTCTGCAAGAGTCGTGGTGTGAGAAGGCCGGGAGTGGTGGGGGCTGGGATGGGCTACACTCCGTGTTTGACGGTTTTTAGGAGACTGAACGCTGCGACGTGGCGTGAGCTGGGCCCGGATGGTGTGGTGGACGCTGAGTATGGCGGGGGCGGTCTGTGTGGGCGGTGCGGCGGGGGCCCAAGAAGCGGCGGGGGGCGGGTTTGAGGGCCGGATCGTCTCGGCGATCGAGCTGGAGGGGTTGCAGGCGGTGAGCCGGCAGCTGGTGGAGAACCAGATCCGGATGCGGGTGGGCGACCCGAACCGGGCGGAGGTGCGGCAGGGGGACGTGCGGCGGCTGAACTTCCTGGTTCGATTCAGGAGCATCGAGATCACGGCCCGGGACGACCCCGAGCGGCGGGGCACGCATGTGATCCTGACCTACCGGTTTGTGGAGGCGGCGGTGCTGGCGGATGTGCAGTTCGTGGGCAACCGGGCGTTAACGGACCAGGAGCTGTCGGCGGTGCTGATCCTTCGGCCGGGCGACCCGGTTGAAGAGTTCGCCATGGACCGCGGGATCCAGCAGATCAAGCGGCTGTATCAGGCAGAGGGCTATTTCGCGGCGAGCGTGCGGATCGACGAGGAGCTCCTGGAGAATGAGCGGGTGCTGCTGGTACGGATCGTGGAGGGGCCGAAGGTCCGGATCAAGGCGTTCCAGGTCGAAGGCAATTCGGTGTTTCCGGGCGGGTTGCTGTTGAGCCAGGTGCGGACGAAGACGTACATCTGGCTGCTCCGGAAGGGCGAGCTGAACCTGGACCAGCTGGATCAGGACGTGGCACGGATCCGCGACTTCCTGCGGGAGCGGGGGTATCTGGACGGGCAGGTGGGCCGAGAGATCCAGATTTCGCCCGACGGCCGGGATGCGGTGGTGCGTTTTATTGTGGAGGAGGGGCGTCAGTACCGGGTGGGCAACGTGACGGTGCGGGGGAACCGTCAGTTCACCGACGAGCAGGTCCAGCTGCGTCTGGAGCTGTCGCCGGGCGCGGCGTTCAATGTGCGTGCGGTGGAGCGGTCGATCCGGATTGTCCGGCTGATGTACGGCGACCTGGGCTACATCGATACGACGGTGCGGATCGATCGGCTGTTTGACGGCGACCGGCCGGTGGTGGACCTGCTGGTGACGATCGACGAGGGGGAGGTGACGCGGGTCGGGAAGGTGATCCCTCGGGGCAACGAGCTCACGCAGACGCGGGTGCTGCTGCGGGAGCTGCGGGGCCTGGAGCCGGGCCGGCCGTTCAATCTGCGGGAGCTCGACCGGACGCGTCGGCGGATCGCGAACTCGCAGTATTTCCAGGAGGGGGTGATCACGATCCTCGGTGAGCCGGGCGACCCGGTACGGGACGTGCTGGTGGAGGTGAAGGAGACGAACACGGGCCGGATCGGGCTGGGCGTGGGGGTGAGCTCGGACGTCGGGCTGATCGGCGAGATCTCGGTGACGCAGCGGAACTTCGACATCCTGGACACGCCGGAGACGCTTGAGGAGTTCTTCAACAACCGGTCGTTCCGCGGGGGCGGTCAGCTGTTCGAGCTGGCGTTGCAGCCGGGGGACGAGTTCAACCGGTACAGCGTGCGTTGGCGGGACCCGTTCTTTATGGAGTCCGACTACTTCCTGGACCTGGCGTTCACGTTCTTCAACCGGGAGCGTGAGGACTTCGACGAGGGCCGGATCATCGGCCGGATCGGGGTGGGCCGCCGGTTCGGGGACATCTGGTCGGCGTCGGTGTCGACCCGGATGGAGGAGGTGGACGTCAGCGAGATCGACACGGACGCGCCGGTGGACGTGTTCGAGGTGCAGGGGGAGTCGGTGATCTCGGGGCTGGGCTTCGGGGTGGTGCGTTCGACGCTGGACATCCCGCTGAGCCCGACACGGGGGAGCCGGTTCGAGGCACGCGTGGAACAGATCGGTGTGTTGGGCGGGGACTACGACTTCACGAAGCTACAGTTCACGGGGTCGAAGTACTGGACGATCGAAGAAGACTACCTTGGCCGGAAGACGGTGTTCTTCATCGGGGTGGAGACGGGGTACATCCCGCAGCAAGACGAGGCGCCGATCTTCGAGCGGTTCTTCGCGGGGGGGCACCGGTCGCTGCGGGGGTTCAACAACCGCGGGGCGGGGCCACGGGGGGTGCAGACCAACGGGGCGTTGTCGGACCAGTTTGTGGGCGGGCAGTTCTCGCTGGTGGGCCGGGCGGAGTACACGTTCCCGGTGCAGGGGGACGTGGTGCGGTGGGCGTTCTTTACCGACATGGGCACGGTGCTCGATGAGCCGGACGTTGAGGACTGGCGGCTGTCGATCGGGACGGGGGTGCGGTTCAAGGTGCCGTTCTTCGGGCAGGCCCCGTTCGCGATCGACTTCGCGTTGCCGCTGCTCAGTGAAGAAACGGACGAGGAACAGGTCGTGTCGTTCGACCTGGCGATCCCGTTCCGGTAGCGATATCGCAGGCCTGAGCCCTGCCCGATTGAAGAAGACCCCCCATGCCCAATGCCATCCGCACCCCGATCGCCCACCTCGAAGCCGCCCAGCTGCTCGCCGGCGTCTACGCCATCCAGAACTGTCAGCTCGGGCAGACCAAGGCCGGCAAGCCCTACCTCAAGATGCTCCTCGCCGACAAGACCGGGCGCACCCCGGCCCGGATGTGGAACACCACCGAGCAGCTCTTCCGCTCGCTGCCGACCGATGGCTTCGTCTACATCGAGGGCCAGAGCCAGCCCTACCAGGGCGAGATGCAGATCATCGTGAACCAGATCCGCACGCACGAGCCGACGCCCGACGAGCTGCGGGAGCTGCTTCCCTCGACCGAGCAGGACGTGGACCAGATGTTTGCCGAAGTGGTGCGGGTCCTCGGGACGATCGAGCACGCGGGGCTGGCGTGCCTGCGGGACCGGTACTTCGAGGACGGGCCGCTGATGGACGCCTTCTGCCAGGCCCCCGCGGCCCAGACCCTGCACCACGCCTACCTGGGCGGGCTGCTGGAGCACACCCTGAGCCTGCTGCGTGGGGCCGATGCGCTGCTGCCGCTCTACCCCGGCGTGAACCGGGACGTCGTGCTGATGGGCCTGTTCCTGCACGACCTGGGCAAGTGCAAGGAGCTGACCTGGGAGCAAGGGTTCGGGTACACGACCGACGGGCAGCTGGTCGGGCACATCGGGCGGGGTGTAACGATGCTGGCGGAGAAGGCCAAGGCCTGCGAAGACCCCGAGCTCGGCGAGGCGGCGGTCGCGCTGACCCCCCCGCTGCTCACGGTGCTCGAGCACATCATCTTTTCGCATCACGGGCAAGCGGAGTACGGCGCCCTCAAGATCCCGGCCACGCCCGAGGCGATCTTCATCTCGCTGCTGGACAGTCTTGACGCGAAGATGAACCTGACACTGGGCGTCGCGGACCGCGGCGGCCACGCCAAGTCGTCGGAGCTCGGCGGCGACTTCACCGAGAAGGTCTGGGCGCTGGAGACGCGGGTGTATCGGCCGGACCCGACGCAGGTCTAGTCCTCAGGCGCGTGCGGCGCGTCGGTAGGCGCGGGGGGCCTGGCCGGAGAAGCGTTTGAACTGCTTGGAAAAAGTGAAGGGGTCGGCGTAGCCGAGGGCGTCGGCGATATCGGATAGGGGCATGTCCGTGTCGCGGAGCAGATAGCGGGCACGGTCGATCCGGGCCTCGATGAGGAAGCGTTGTGGCGACTGGCCGTGGGCCTGTTTGAACAGCCGGGAGAAGTGTGCTGGGGTGATGTGGAGCCGCTCGGAAAGGTCGGCGACGGGGGGTGGATCGATCGGGTCGATGCGGAGGTCATCACCGAGCCGGCGGACCTGAGCGAGGGTGCTCTCGGGGTCGTGGTGCTTGCCGTCGGGCGGGTAGCGGAGGTCGAGGAGCAGGCCCTCGAGGAGTCGGGTCGCGGCGGCGGGGGCTTTGGCGGGTCGGCCCCAGTCCCGGCCACCGGAACGCGGCAAGAGCTGAACGATACGACGCATCACCGGCTCAACGGTCCCGAGATCGACCGGCCCGAGGAATTCGGCGGGCGGGCGGATGCCGTGCAGGCTGAAGTGGATGAAGGTGAACCCGAGCGGGGCGTCGGAGTCTTGCCCCGCGTCGTAAATGCCGCCTGGGCGCATCCAGACGAGGGAGCCTGGTCCGAGGGTTCGCCGGTTCATGCCGTCGCTCATCCAGCCCCGGCCACGCCAGACCAGCCAGAGTTCATGGTCGTGAAGTCCGAGCGACGCCGAACGCGGCCGAGACCAGCCGGGTGGCCCGATCATCCGGCCGCAGGGGTGGTTGATCGTCGCCTCGAGCGGGCTGCGTGGTCCGGCCATGAATCAAATCATGACATGTATTGCGCATGCTGCAACATGGACTTTCTTTCGCTTTTTGTGATGCTTAAGTCATGCCTGCACCCCTCGAACACCGTGACGGCTTCGACCGTCTCTCGCACCGTTTCGATGTCGTCGTCGTGGGTGGAGGGATGTCGGGCATGTGTGCCGCGCTGGCGAGCGCCCGGCATGGGGCGAAAACGGCGCTCGTGCACGACCGCCCAGTCTTCGGCGGCAACGCGTCGTCTGAAATCCGCATGTGGATCTGTGGCGCGCACGGGTCGGACAACAAGGAGACCGGGATCCTCGAAGAGATCCTGCTCGACAACGCGGCGCTGAACCCGACGCTGAACTACTCGGTCTGGGACGCGGCGTTGTTCCGGGTGATGAACCGACAGCCGAACCTGACGCTGTTCATGAACTGCTCGTGCACCGGCTGTGAGACCGAAGGGAGTGATGCTTCCGTCCGCATCACGACGATCACCGCCTGGCAGCTCACGAGCCAGACGTGGCACACGCTGGAGGCGGCGCGGTTTATCGACTGCTCGGGGGACAGCATCCTCGCCCCGGCAAGTGGAGCGGCGTACCGGTGGGGCAGGGAAGCACGGGCCGAATTCGATGAGCCGATCGCGCCGGAGAAGCCCGACCGCAAGACGATGGGCAACACGCTGCTGATCCAGCTGCGGCGGACCGATGAGGTCCAGCCGTTTACCGCACCGGACTTCGCGTACCGGTTCGACGACGAGTCGCAGTTCAATCACCGGCTGGGCAACGGTGTGAATGCGCACAACTTCTGGTGGCTGGAGTTGGGGGGCATCTGGGACACGATCGCGGATGCGGAAGCGATCCGGGACGACCTCATGCGGCTGGCCTGGGGCGTTTGGGACTACATCAAGAACGTCTCGCCGCACCGGAAGGACGCGGAGACCTGGGCCTTGGAGTGGATCGGGTCGCTGCCGGGTAAGCGGGAGAACCGGCGGTACGAGGGGCTCCACATAATGACGCAGCACGACGTCGAATCGGGCGGGCGGTTCGACGATGTGGTCGCGCATGGTGGCTGGTCGATGGATGACCACCATCCGGCAGGGATGCTCTATCCGGGCAAGCCCACGATCTTTCATCCCGCGCCGAGCCCGTACGGGATCCCGTACCGATCGCTGGCGTCCAGGAACGTCGAGAACCTGTTGTTTGCCGGGCGGAACATCTCGGTGACGCACGCGGCATTGAGTTCGACGCGGGTGATGGCGACGTGTGCGGTGATCGGGCAGGCGGCGGGGACGGCCGCGGCGATGTCGGTGCGCAAGGGCGTGAAGCCGGCAACGATCTACCCGGATCACGTCGGTGAGCTGCAGGCGTTGTTGCAGGCGGACGACCAATACCTGCCCGGTGTGCCGCGGGTTGTCGACGAGCTGTCGCGTTCGGCGGTGACCGAGAGCCCGGTGCTGGATGGGTACGACCGCGAGCTGGACCGGGTCGATCACGCATGGGTGGGGGAGGTGGGCGGAGCGGTCGAGCTGTCGTGGGATCGCCCGGTGGAGGTGGGCGGTGTGCGGTGTGTGTTCGATTCCAATCTGAAGTCGGACAAGCGGATGCCGTGCAACTACCCGCAGGGTGCGGGGCTGAAGGGATCGGGGCGTGTCCCGCGTGTGTTGGTCAAGGCGTTCCGGGTCGAGGCGAGGGGAGCGAACGGGTCTTGGTCGACGGTGTATCGGAACGAGCAGAACCATCAGCGGCTGTTGCGGGTTCCGGTCAGCGTTACGACGGACCGGTTAAGGCTGGTGCCCGAGGAGACATGGGGGAGTGAGCAGGCGCGGGTGTTTGGGTTTGAGGCGACGCGGGGCGTGGGGGTTACGCGGCCGGCGGATCAGCCTCGGCCGACGTTTGCCGGTGCGGTATCGGCGGTGAAGGCGGAGGACTTGGCGGCCCCGGACCACGGGTTAGAAGATGTGGTCGGTCGCCATGGAGCGGGTGCCTGACGAGGGCTTGGGCGGTATCTCTTGCGTGTTTGGCGAACCGGTCCGGGGGCGACCGGATATTCTTGGGGAGTGCGATCTGAGTTCTGAGAAAAATTGGTTCCTAGCGGAGACCCCCATGATGCGTTTGCCTGTTGGTCTGTCGATGTCGTTGTTGGCGTTCGCGGGGTGTGCGGGGCTGGCGGACCAGCCGGCGACGGCCGAGCCTGTGCAGAGTGATGCCCAAGTCGCTGAAGCCTCGGTGTCGGTGCCGGTTGTGGTTGTTGAAGAGCGTGCTGAGAAGGTGGGGGCTTCGGAGGATCCGGAAGTCGAACAGCTGCGGGAAGAGCTATTGCGGCTGGAAGTCGAAGCGCAGCTGCGGGAGCAGCGGCTATCGGCAGAGTTGGCGGAGCTGCGGGCGAAACACGAAAAGCTGAGCAAGGCCTACGAAGTGGCGTTGCAGGCCCAGCGGGCGGAGCTGCAGCCGTTGGAGCTGGAGAAGGCGAAGCTTGAGCTGGAGCAGGGCCTGGAGACGGCCCGCCGGGCGGCGATGTCATCGGAGGCGGACGCGGAGCTGGCCGCGCTTCAGAAGCAACAGAATCTGCGTGCGGCCCGGCAGGAGGCGGAGCTGTCGGAGATGAAGGCCGAGGCGGCACGGCTGCAGGCGGCGGAAGCGTTGGCGGCGGCGAAGCGTGCCGGTGAGCTGGCGGCGAAGCAGCACGAGCTGGCGTTGCTTCAGGCGGAATACGAGTCGGGTCAGCTCCGGCAGGCGGCGGCGTTGGCGGCGAAGCAGGCGGAGCAGCAGCAGGCCGAGGCCGAGGCTGCGGTGGCGGCGAGCCGACTCCAGCGGCTGGACAGCGAGGCACGGCTGGCCGACGTGGTGGAGGCCGACCTGAGCTACCGCGATGAGCCCTTGGTGGACGGCGTGCTGTTCATCAGCGATCGGCGTATCCCGCTCAACGGGCCGATCATCACGGGGACCGCCGACTATGTGACGCAGCGGATCCACTACTTCAACAACGAAGACCCGACCAAGCCGATCTTCCTCATGATCGACAGCTCGCCCGGCGGTTCAGTCATGCAGGGCTACCGGATCGTCAAGGCGATCGAGGCGAGCAAGGCCCCGGTCCACGTGGTGGTCAAGTCCTTTGCGGCGTCCATGGCAGCGGTGATTACGACGCTCGCCGACCACTCCTATGCCTACCCCAACGCGATCATCCTGCACCACCAGATGTCTGCTGGGTTTAGGGGGAACATGACGGACCTCGAGCAGACGCTGGAGATCCTCAAGGAGTGGGAGGCCCGATTGGCGGTGCCGGTCGCGGCGAAGATGGGCATCACGCTTGAGCAGTTCAAAGAGCAGATGTACGAGAACGCCGCATCGGGTGACTGGGAGGAGTTTGCGGACAAAGCAGTCGAGCTGAAGTGGGTCAACCAGATCGTGGACGAGGTCCGCGAAGAGGGCATCCGCCAGAAGCCGACGGGCGAGATGCCCCGGCCGTGGTACTGGGCCCTGTTGGCTAAGGACGCGAACGGCCGGAGCTATGTGAACCTGCCGCCGCTTGAGCCGATGGATGCGTACCTGATCTACAACCCCAAGCGGTTCTTCCGGGTCGATGGGCAGTAGGGCCCGGTCGGCCTACCCCGCCTCGCCGCACGCTGCCACGGGTCAACGCACACGGATGGTGGCGAGGGCGAGGGCGATGAGCATCGCGGTGGCGAGCCAGAAGCGGACGACGACCTGCTGTTCGGACCAGCCGCCGAGGTGGAAGTGGTGGTGGATGGGGGCGCAGCGGAAGACACGTTTGCCCTTGGTGGCCTTGAAGTAGGCGACCTGGATGATCACGGAGAGGGCTTCGAGGACGAAGATGCCGCCGATGATGACCAGCAGGGCTTCCTGCCGGATGGTGACCGCAATGAAGCCGAGCACGCCGCCGAGGGCGAGCGAGCCGGTGTCCCCCATGAAGACCTTGGCGGGGTTGCAGTTGAACCAGAGGAACCCGAGGCAGGCCCCGGCCATCGCACCGGCGAGCACCGCCAGCTCGTCTGCCAATGGGATGTGCGGCAGCAGCAGGTACTGGGCCATGATGAACTCGTCGTAGCGGTAGCCGGCGATCCAGCAGAGCACGGCGAACGCGAGGGCGACCATCGTGGTGGTGCCGGCGGCGAGGCCGTCCATACCATCGGTGAGGTTGACTGCGTTGGAGGTGCCGACGATGACGAACACAGCGATGAACATGAACACGACCAGCGGCAGGACGATCTGGTTGGCGGGGACCCAGGCCTGGGCGGCATTGTCCCAGGCCCAGCTCTTGAGGCCGGGCAGGCTGAGCGAGCGGGACATCTCGAGGAGCTGGGTGGACTCGCCGACGATCTTGTTGCCGCCGTGCTGGTAGATGAAGTAGCCGAGGATGAGGGCGAGGCCTATTTGATAGGCGAGTTTTTCCCAGGAGTAGAGCCCATCGCGGGAGCCGGGCTTTCGGCGAGCGGTGGTGAGCTTGAGGTAGTCGTCGGCGAACCCGATGGCCCCGAGGACCAGGAGGCAGACGAGGCCGAGCGTGAGGTAGAAGGACTCGAAGTTGCCGAGCAGGAGGGTCGCGGCGGTGATGGCGGCGACGATGAGGATGCCGCCCATGGTGGGGACGTTGCGCTTCTCCTGCATGAGCTGGTTGAGGTCCTGGTGATGGAACTCGGGGGAGTCGCCGACCTTGAGGCGGACCAGGGCGCGGATGGTCTTGTCGCCGAGGGCAACCACGAGGGTGAACGCGAGCAGCAGTGCGAAGACGGCCCGGAACTCGACCCATTGGAGCACGTTCAACGGCCCCAGCAGGGCGGAGTTGTTGATCGGTTCGCGGAGGGTGTGCCAGAGCCAGTAGAGCATGGTTGGGGTGGAGCGGACGCAGTGGCGGCTCGGCCTGCGACACGTCGTGTCGCGGCTATGAGGGGTGTTTTGTTTTAGCCGCGAGGCGACGCCTCGCCGGGCTGATCGACTTGGGGGGGATCGAAGAAGTTCATGCCGCGGTGGCTGGGAAGGTATGTGGTCATGAGATGGTCGAAGTGCTTGGGGTCGGTCACACGCTTCCGGCTGCCGCTTTTCGAGAACCAGGTCCGTCGCGTGAGTTGTTGGTTGAGCTGGCGGGTCAGGGAGGATTTCAAGCCGCGTCGGACTTCTTCCCACGGCGTGAATCCGGTCCAGCCGAGCATCGTGTGGATGTGCGTTTCATCGGTTGCCACGGCGTAGAGCCGCCAGCCCTTGAGGGTGCATTTCTCGCGGAGGGCGGCGGTGATGATCGTTTGGGCTTGATGGCTAAAAGCGACTGCATCGGATGGCATACGGCTTTGGCAGCGGTTAGCCATGTCCTCATCTTTGGGGCGGACGCCGTCTCCGCGGTGGGTGTAGCCGCGTCGGTGGTCGGGCATCCACGAGCCGTAGGCGTGGAGCGTGAAGAGGTAGACGGGCATCGTGTGAGGGTACCGCGGGTCGGCCTGCGGGGCGTCGCCCCGCGGCTATGAATCACGGGCAAAGCGGGCTTCGAGGGCGGGGATGAGGCGTTCGAGGCGGAGGCCGCGGGAGGCTTTGAGGAGGATGTGGTCACCGGGCTGGAGCTGGGCGGTAATGGCATCGGGGTCGAAGGGTTGATGGGCGGGGTCGAAGGCGAAGGCGTCGCCGAGGAGGATGGCGAGGTGGGCGGCGACGTGGGCGAGGTGGGCGATGGCGCGGTGATGGTGTTCAGAGGATTCGCCGAGCTCGCGCATCTCGCCGAGGATGGCGACGCGGCGGGTGTCGGGTGAGCGGGTGGGTGGGGTCTGCATAAAGAGGTCGAGGGCGGCGAGCATGGAGCTGGGGTTGGCGTTGTAGCAGTCGTCCATCAGGGTGATGGGGCCGATGCGGCGGAGGTGGGAGCGGTGGGGGGCGGGGGTGAAGGTGGACAGGGCGTGTTGGGCGGTGTCGGGGGGGATGTCGAAGAGGCGGGCGAGGGCGAGGGCGAGGGCGGCGTTGGACCGGTTGTGTTCGCCGGGGAGCGGGAAGTCTTTGGGGAGCGTGAAGTGGTCAGGGTTTACGCTGGTCATGCCGACGCCTTCCTGGACGTCGTAGTGTTCGGCGAGGAGTTGGCCGGCGTCGGGGGTGGTGAGGATGGTGCCGTTGGGGCGGACGTGGGGGAGGACGGCGGCTTCCTCGCGGACCACGCCGGCGAGGTCGGTGAAGGCTTCGAGGTGCTCTTCGCCGAGGGAGGGGATCACGGAGATATCGGGGCGGGCGAGGGCGGCGAGCTGGTTGATCTCGCCGGGATAGTTGGTGCCGAGCTCGAGGGCGACGAAGCGGTCGGTGGGTTTGGCGCGGAGGAGGGTGAGGGGGACGCCGAGATGGTTGTTGAAGGAGGCGGGGGCTTGGGAGCCGGGGAGGCCGGCAGCGGTGAGGACGTGGTGGATGAGGTGTCGGGTGGTGGTCTTGCCGTTGGACCCGGAGACAGCGATGACGGTGGCTTGGTGTTGGGCGAGGTGGTTGCGGTAGGCGAGGGCGAGGGCGTGGAGGGCTTCGATGGCGTCTGTGACGAGCAGGCAAGGCAATGGCGGCGCGGGCCCACGCTCGGAGAGCGTGGGCTTCTGGGTGATGATGGCGCAGGATGCGCCGGCGTCGGCGGCCTGGGGGAGGAGGGTGTGGCCGTCGACGCGGTTGCCGGGGAGGGCGAGGTAGGCGTCGCCGGGCTGGAGTTGGCGGGTGTCGTGCCAGAGGCCGGTGATGGATGAGGTGGGGACCGGCGGGGCGTCGCCCCGCGGCTGTGACAGCCAGGTGCCGCCGGTGAGGTGGGCGAGGTGGTCGGGGGACCAGAAGTCGGTCATGAAGGCATTGAAGCACGAAGACCGGCGACGCGTCGCGTCGCGGCTATCAGGTGAGCGAGGATTGTGGGTAGGTGGGTGGGTGGGGTTACCGGAAGACGAGGGTGCGGTTGCCGTGGATGAGCACGCGGTGCTGGAGGTGCAGACGCACAGCGGAGGCGAGGACTTGGCGTTCGAGGTCTCGGCCTTTGCGGACCAGAGCATCAACGTCGTCGCGGTGGGTGACGCGGGTGACGTCCTGCTCGATGATGGGGCCCTGGTCGAGGTCGGCGGTGACGTAGTGGGCGGTAGCGCCGATGATCTTGACGCCGCGGGCCTTGGCCTGGTGGTAGGGCTTGGCACCGACGAAGGCGGGGAGGAACGAGTGGTGGATGTTGATGCAGCGGCCGGCGAGGTCGGCGCTCAGCTCGGGGGAGAGGATCTGCATGTACCGGGCGAGGACGACGAGCTCGGCGTCGTATTGCTCGAGTAACGCACGCTGTTGAGCTTCGGCGTCGGCTTTGGTGTCGCGGGTGACGGGGATGAGGTGGAAGGGCTTGTCGAAGTGGTCCGCGACGTGGCGGAGGTCGTCGTGGTTGGCGATGACGGCCTTGATCTCGCCGGGGAGTTCGCCCATGGCTTCGCGGACCAGCAAGTCGTACAGGCAGTGCGGGGTCTTGGAGGCGAAGACGACCACGGCCGGGCGGTGGGTGCCGTCGTGTAGCGTCCAGGTCATCTCGTAGCGCTGGGCGAGGGAGGCGAGGGCGGCGCGGAGGCCGGCGTCGTCGAGGGTCATGTGGCTTCGGTCGAAGGCGAGCCGCATGAAGAACGGGGGCAGCTCGTTGTCAGCGGTTGGGGGCTCGGCGTGTTGGTCGGCGTCGAGGATGTTGCCGCCGTGCTCCGCGAGCAGGTGAGACAGCGCAGCGACGATGCCGGTGCGGTCGGGGCAGGCGATAAGGAGCGTGGAGGTGGACAATTGGGTTTACGGGGCGAGCGGGGTGGAGGGGGCGTGTTGGATGGGATAGGTCTGTTGCGTAGTGAAGACGCGGCCGTCGGGCGTGGTAAGGGTGGCTTTGACGGCGAGGGCGTCGAGCTTGGGTGATAGAGGATTGGGCAGGTCGGCGGAAAGGGTGTAGTGGGTGCCGACGAAGTTGTCGCGGTAAGCGGCGTTGAATTCGGATTGGTTCAGTGCGGTATCGACCAGGAGCACGGGGGGCTGTTCGTCTCGGAGCCAGGCGGCTTGGAGGCGGGCAACACCGAAGGCGGGGAGGAATCGGCCCTGGTCGTCGAGGGTTTGGAGGTAGACACGGAGGGTGTCGTCGGCACCGTCGTCGTTGGTGTCGATGGGGCCGGAGAGTGCGGCGAAGCGGAGCGTGGCGAGCTGGGGGTTGGCGGGCTGGGTTGCTGCGCCGGACGGGGCGGCGTGTTTGGCTTGCAGCGCCCGGAGCTGGGACTCGCGACGGGTGAGGGCGGCCTGGGTCTCGGCCAGCTGTTGTTCGAGTTTCTGGCGCTCTTCGCGGAGGGCGTCGTTCTCGTTCTCGAAGTTGCGAGGACCGGCGGAGAGGCAGGCGGGGAGGCTGGCGGCGATGAGCACGAGCAGCGCAGCACAACAGCCCCGCTGAAGCGGGCCCGCCTCAGAGTGCGTGTTGGGCGTGGTGGGCGTCACGGATTAGTCGTCGCTGTCGGGGGTGTCGTCGGTATCGCCGGCGACGCGGTCGGGCAGGTGTTGGAGGACCGCATCGGCGACGCCATAGGCGACGGATTCTTCGGCGGAGAGCCACTTGTCGCGTTCGCAGTCGCGGGCGATGGTCTCGGCGTCCTGCCCGGTGTGGTGCTGCATGATGCGGTAGAGGTTTTCTCGGGTGCGGAGCATCTCCTGGGCCTGGATGGACAGGTCGGTGGCCTGGCCCTGCATGACGCCGCCCATCAGGGGCTGGTGGAGCAGCACGCGGGAGTTGGGGAGCATGTAGCGCTTCTTGGCGGTGCCGCCCATGAGGAGGACCGAGCCCATCGACGCGGCGATGCCGACGCAGTAGGTCTGCACGTCGGGCCGGACGAACTGCATGGTGTCGTAGATGGCGAGGCCGGCGGAGACCGAGCCGCCAGGGGAGTTGACGTAGACGGAGATGTCGTTCTTGTCGTCTTCGTTGGAGAGGAACAGGAGCTGGGCGGTGACCAGGGAGGACATGTCGTCGGTAACAGGCCCGTTGATGAAGATGATGCGGTCTTTGAGCAGCCGAGAGAAGATGTCGTAGGCGCGTTCGCCTCGGCCGGTTTTCTCGATGACCATGGGGATGAGGGAGGACATGGTGGGGTTCCTGGCGGGGTGATTGGTGGGGCAGGATTGTAGCCGTTGGCGGGCGTGGCGACGCCGGGGGTGGGTTGGGCGTGGGGTGGGGTTGGGGGTTGGGTGGCGGAATTCGGCTGGGGAGGGGCCTGGGGTTATCCGATAGACTGCAGGAGGCCCATGACCCAGACAGCGGACATCGAGGAGTCGGGGGGGCCGTCTTCAGGACTCGAGGCGGAGGCCGAGCACGGTGGGTCTGATAAACGGGTTTCGGGCGGGGTTGATAGGGGTGCGGACGGCGGTTCGGGGTTGTCTCGGCCGAGCCGGGTGGTGATCGAGCCGACGCCGGGGTGGCAGCCGATCCGGCTGAAGGAGCTGTGGCGATACCGGGAGCTGGCGTGGTTCTTTGCGATCCGCAGCATCCAGGTCAAGTACAAGCAGTCGATCCTCGGGATCGCGTGGGCGGTGATCCAGCCGTTGACGACGATTGTGGTGTTCTCGGTGCTGTTCGGGGTGTTGATGGGCCGGGGTCAGGAGCCGGGAGTGGCGGGGGTGCCTTACGCGGTGTCGACGTTCGCGGCGTTGCTACCGTGGCAGATGTTCGCGATGGGCGTGACGTCGGCGGCGTCGAGTGTGGTGACTGCACAGGGGATGATCACCAAGGTGTACTTCCCGCGGCTGATTGTGCCATTGGCGCCAATGCTGCAGGCGTTGGTGGAGTTCGGGATCGCGTTCGGGGTGTTTGTGCTGATGGTGGCGGGGTTCCATTTCTTGGATGACGGGTACAGCTTTGTGTGGCGGTGGAACCTGCTGCTGCTGCCGGTGCTGATCGTGTTGGCGTTGACGGCGGCGTTCTCGATCGGGCTGTGGTTCGCGGCGGCGGGTGCGATCTATCGGGACTTCCGGTTGCTGGTGCCTTATGTGATCCAGACGCTGTTCTTCCTGACGCCGGTGGTCTACGCGGCGGACCGGTTTACGTCGAAGCTGCCGGGCTGGTTGGCGGTGGTGTATGACCTGAACCCGATGGTGGGGGTGATCGGGGGGTTCCGGTGGGCGCTGCTGGGCACGGGCGGTTTCCCGGGGCTGCAGCTGGCGATGTCGGCGGTGCTGGTGGCGGTGGTCTTGGTCGGCGGGATGTTCTACTTCCGGCGGATGGAAAAGACTTTCGCGGACGTGGTGTGATGGCTGACTCAGTGCCCCCAACCGTGAGTGTGGTGGTTCCGAACTACCGGCACGAAAAGTACCTGCCGGAGCGGTTGGACTCGATCCTGGATCAGACGTTTGGGGATTACGAAGTGATCCTGCTGGACGACGCGAGCCCGGACGGGAGCGTGGCGGTGCTGGAGCGGTACGCCGCGCGGTTTGCGGAGGTGTTGGGCCCGGATCGCGTACAGACGTGCTTCAACACGGAGAACTCGGGGAGCCCGTTCAAGCAGTGGAACAAGGGGGTGGAGCTGGCGCGGGGGGAGTATGTGTGGATCGCGGAGAGCGATGACGTGGCGGAGCCGGGGTTGCTGGAGGCGTTGGTGGGGGTTTTGGATCAGTCAGTCGGGGTCGCCTTGGCGTATTGCGATAGCCGTCGGATGGCTGCGGGCGGCGAACTTGGGGACACGATGGCGAAGGTGCATGTCGATCGCGTGGGTGGTGATTGGTCGCAGAGTGTGACGATTGACGGGGAGCTGTTTCTATCCAAGTACTTGTCGGTGGGGGGGATGATCCCTAACGCCAGCGCTGTCCTGTTTCGCCGTCGGGCTTATCATGAGGCGGGCGGAGCGGCGCTGAAGTGGCGGATGTGCGGCGACTGGGCCACGTGGGCACGCTTGGCGGGTCAAGGGGACGTGCATTTCTATGCTGAACCGCTGAACCGATGGCGACGCCATCCGCAGACCGTGCGTGAGACGATTGAGCGGGGAGAGTCTCGATTTGTGGAGGTGTTTGGAGTACTGCTGGAACTGAGTCAGAAGGTCTCTCGAACGCCGGAAGTACGTGGCCGTGCCTACCGACGCTGGTCTTCGCAGTTTCATGCGTATCTGCGTCAACCCGGGTCGAGGTTGAGCCTGGGTGCGGCCTGGTACTGCACAAGGGCTCTCAGCACGTTATTCCCTGAGCACGCAACACGGTCTCTGAGCGTGATGGCGTGGTCTAAAGCATTTCATGTGTTTCCGCTGTTGAGAGCCTTGAGGCGATGGGGGAGTGTTCGAGTATGAACGAAAGCGCGTATTTCGGGTTTGCATGTGACGTGGCCCGATTCTTTCTGTGGACGTGTGAGTTGGTCCTGGCCGAGCTGACAGAGATGGTTCCCGGCGATCAATTAGTATTTCCTGCTTCTCAAGCAAGGACCTCAAATTGAACCGCAAAATCCGACATTTGGTGCCTCGCTGTATCCGTCGCCCAGCGTGTGAATTGCGTGATCGATGGAGACAGCGGCGGGGCCAATTGCCTGACTTTTTAATCATTGGAGCCCAAAAAGCCGGCTCTTCGTCGATGCTCCTGAACCTGTCTAAGCATCCCGGTGTATTTATCCCAGATACAAAGCCTTTCAATCCAGACAATGCTCAGGGGGAAGTGCATTTTTTCGACAGGCACTGGTCGCGGGGTTTAGGCTGGTACTCCACTCTCTTTACGCCCGGCAAGGGACGGCTCTGCGGTGAAAAAACTCCCGAGTACATGTTTGTACCTGATGCGGCACGCCGGCTTGCCGAGACGCTTGGGGAGGCCAAGCTGATCGTGGTACTGCGCGATCCGACGCGCCGTCTTTTAAGCCAGATGGTGATGAGGCAGCGTCGGGGACGGGTGCTTTCGGTCGATCAGGCTTTGGCTACCGCTGAGTATGCAGGCAGAGGCCGCTACGCCGCGTTGCTTGAAGAGAACGTTTATGCACAGATTGATCCCGCCCGTGTGCTGGTGATCATCAGCGATGATCATGAGGCAGAGATCGACCGTACTGAGGTTGAGATGGATCAATTGCACGGCGTGCCCGTGAAGGATGCTTCGGGTCTGGTCGCTTCGCAGATGCGTCGTGTTCACGAGTTTTTGGGGCTGCCGCACGTAGATATCGATTACGCATATCACAATGTGACACACTACGATCTTCCGGCTACCCCCGATGAGATCAGACGTATTTATGACTACTACCGGCCCGAGAACGAGCGCTTGTATTCCCTGCTCGGACGACGTATCGAGGCATGGGAGCATGCCGATCGCGAGGCTCAAGCTGCGGTGGCACATGATCAAGAATGACAGTCTATGAAGCTGACGCGTTGGGGGATCCCGTTGAGTGCTGTTTCTCCATGATCTCCATTAAGTCGTGCTATCCGTCCAGTATTGCTTGATGCTAACCCATACTGCTGCTTTCGATTTGCGACCTCATGATTTGTAAGAGCCCCGCGTGATGCAAAAGAAGCATGGCCCTGATCGTCCCTGGCTGGTGATGGTGATGAGCCAGTGGCCTTATCCGCCGGTGGCGGGGAACACGCGTCGGATCTTGAGCCTGGCGCGTCACCTGTCGGGTGCGTATCGGCTGGCTTTGGTAACGACCAGCGGGCCGAGGCCGAGCCGGTCGGCGTTGGCGGAGGTGTTTCAGAGGATCGACCACGCGCCGCGGGGTTTGTCGGCGAACCCGCGTGACCACTCACTGCGTGGGCGTTTGCGGGTGCTGCGTGGCTGGTGGCGGCAGCGTCGATATGACGCGCGGGAGCGTCGGGCTGTGGGGGGGCTGGCGGCATCCTGGAACGGTCATCCCTTCTGGCGAGAGCGTCGGACGGGGGGGCACCTTCTAGCGCGAGTCTGCCGCGAGGTCCGGCCGGTGGCGTTGATCGCGGAATACGGTTGGATGATGCTGCCCGAGGGCTTGATCGCGCGCGGACTGGGGGTGCCCGTGGTGTTGGATACGCACGACGTGATCTCGCGTCGGGCGGCGAGTGCGAGGGCGTTGGGGCTTGAGCCTCGTATCGATGTCATTGAGGCGGAGGAGGCGGCGGTGCTGGAGCTGGCCGATCTGGTGGTGGCGATCCAGACGGAGGAGGCGGAGCACCTGCGGGGGATGCTGCCGGGCAAAAGGGTGATCACAGTGATGCACCCCGCCGAGCCGGTCCGGCCCGATCCCGCGCTCGAGGAGCAGCCGGGAGAGGTGTTGTTTGTGGGGTCGAAGGCCGCCCACAATGTGGACGCGCTGCGGTGGTTTATTCAGGAGGCGTGGCCGGCGGTGTTGGGGGGTCATCCTGCGGCGCGGCTGCGGGTGGTGGGCAGCATCGCCGAGGCGTTGCCCGATCCGGAGCTTCGGCTGCCGAGCATCGACTGGACGGGTCGGGTTGAAAACCTGGAGCCGGTGTATGCCCGAGCGCAGGTGGTGGTGTGCTGTCCACGCTTTGGGTCGGGTTTGAAGATCAAGACGGTCGAGGCTTTGGCCCACGGTAAGCCGTTGGTGACGACGCCGCTGGGCGTTGAGGGGCTGGACGGGGTGGGGTCGGCGTGCAGGGTGGTATCGCTGCAGGAGTTCGGCGATGCGGTGGCGGGGTTGTTGGTCGATAAGCCTGGTCGTGCGGAGCTCTCTGAAGCGGCGGCGGTCTACGCGGCGACCCAGTTGTCTGCAGCGTTTTGCTTCCGGGAGTTGGACTCGGAGCTGAGACGGCTGGCCTGTCCGGAATGATGAATGGCGGTAGGGTGAGCCCACGGTGTGGCCCACAATAAACCCCAGCGAAAAATTACCATGATGCAGTTGAGCAGTACGAACCAGGACGGCTGGACGAACTACTTCACGACAGGCCAAGCGTTACCGGCGCCGAGTAGTGACACATGCTTTGTGATGGGCAACGGCCCGAGTCTGGGCTGGTTGACAGAACAAGAGAAGGCCCGGATTAGCGAGTGCGACAGCTTTGCGTTCAATCACTACCCGAAGCACCGTGACGCAGTAGGTGTCGAGCCGACGCACTTCATCCTGATTGACTCGCACGACCCGACGCCTGAAGTGTTGGGTGATTTGCCCGTATTGATGCGGGATGATCGGTTTTGGTCGGACACGAACTTATTCTTGTCGTCGTTTTGGGCCGAGCGTTTTGAGGGGTTCTCGAACCCGGTGTATTGCGTGCCCGAGAGCCGTTGGCCGGGTCCGGGGCAAGACCCGCAACTTATCCGCGCGTACTGGAGGCCGTATTACCGCTGGGGGATGCTAATAGATGCCCTGCGGTTTCGGCTGCTGGAGAAGCGTTCGGGCAGCCCGATGCCGGACAGCCGCTTGCGGTATTTCTGGGCGTTCAGGCTATCGCAACGACCGCTTCTCACACAGGGAACCCTTTCGCTTGTTTTGAATCTGGTGTGGTTGATGGGGTACCGGCGGGTTCACCTCGTAGGGGTCGATCTGTCCGACGGCCAGCACTTCTACAAGAACGACGAACGGGTGGATGACTATGACCGCCGGTTCACAAACATCGATCCCAAGAAGGAGCATTCGACGGCGGTTTGGGGTGCGAATAACAAGACGCCACCTATCCAATACATCCTGGGTTCGATATGCCGACTATACAAACAGACAGGACGGGAGATTTGGATCGCTAATCCTGATAGCCTGCCGGCGACATGCGGTGCTGTGCCGTATCGCCCCATTGTTACGGAGTGATTGTGAAGGTCAGTGACGAGTTCACCTGCATCTGTTGTGGCGGCCGATCGTGCAGCGATGCCCGCCCGTTTGTGCTGCGTTCGCCGGCCGACAAGGCGTTGTTCGGCGATCGTGCCATCGTTCGGTGCGACGACTGCGGTCTGTTCCAGATCGATCGCTGTCCGACCGACGAGCAGCTGGAAACGTATTACAGCTCGACCTATCGCAAGGATGGGCAGTATGGGCCGAACCAGAAGACGATCGATCGTTTCCCGTATGACAACCCGCGTGCGCTGTCGCGCGGCCGGGCGTTGCGAGATCTGCACGATCGCTTCTCGAATGCGGCGGAGCGGCAGCTCCGGGTGTTGGAGATCGGCAGCGGCTATGGCTACAACCTCTCGGCGTTCCGTGAACGCTCGGAGACGGTCTCGCTGACCGCACTGGAACCCGACGCGGGGTGTATCAAGCACCTGGAGAAGCTGGGGGCGAGCGTGTTCCCGCGGATGCTGACCCGCGACGAGGATGTCGGGGACTTGTGTGCGGAGGGGAAGTTTGATGTCGTGATCCTCGCGCATGTGCTCGAGCACGTGCCGGACCCCGTAAAGTTTCTGTCACGGACGTTGGCCTGTGTTGCCAAGTCGGGTCACTTGCTGATCGAGGTACCCAATTGCCCGGCGGCGTACAAGACGTGGCATCACACGCCCCACGTGGGGTTCTATGACGCTGATTCGCTGGCCGGGGTGGCCGAGCGTGCAGGCGGTTTGGTGGACTTTGTTTCCGGGTGCGCCTCGTCGATCCCGGAGCGGGTCCGGCGTGTACGCCGTCACGAGAAGACGCCCCGACTGCTGTTGAAGCTGGAGCGAGGTCTTCTTGCGTGTGGGTACCGATTCGTCCCGCCCAAGGCGGACAACAATCGGCGTGAAGATGTGGATGCGGTGGTGGCCCGGGTGTTTCCCGAGCTTCAGGTCAAACGGAAGGACCGGATCCCCTACGCGGTGTTCGGCAGCTACGCCGCGTCGCGTGACGGCGGCTTCCTTCGCGCAGTGGTCAGGCCTCAATCATGAATCAAGCGCTTGCCATCATCCCTGCCCGTGGCGGGTCGAAGGGTTTGCCCCGGAAGAACGTGCTGCCGCTGTGTGGCAAGCCGTTGATCGCGTGGACGATCGAGGCGGCGCTTCAGGCCAAGTCGGTGGGGGCGGTGTTCGTGTCTACGGATGACGCGGAGATCGCGGCGGTGAGCGAGCGGTACGGGGCGGAGGTGGTGTGGCGGCCGGAGGCGATTGCGGGGGACATGGCGTCGTCGGAGGACGCGCTGCTGCATGCGTTAGAGATGCTGGAGTCTGGGGCCGAGGGGAAGCCGGGGGTTGAGCTTCCCGGGGAGTTGGTGTTCTTGCAGTGCACCTCGCCGTTGACGGCATCGGCGGACATCGACGGGACGGTGGCGGCGCTGCGGGAGCAGGGCGCAGACTCGGCGGTGGCGGTGATCGATCACCACTACTTCCTGTGGAAGCACGGGGGTAAGGGGCAAGGGGTGGTGGGCGTGAATCACGACCACCGGGGTCGGCGGCTGCTGCGGCAGGAGCGTGAGCCGGAGTACTTAGAGACTGGCGCGGTTTACGCGATGAGCGTGCGGGGGTTCCGGGAGCAGCGTCGGCGGTTCTTTGGGAAAACGGCGGCGTATGTGATGCCGGCAGAGCGTCGGCTAGAGATCGACGAGCTGGTGGACTTCCGGGTAGCGGAGGTGCTGATGCGAGAGCGTCGGCAGCGGGACGTGCTGGCGTTGCTGCCGGACCCGATTGACGCGGTGGTATTTGATTTCGATGGGGTGTTTACGGACAACCGGGTGGTGTTGAGTGAAGCGGGGGTGGAGTCGGCGGTGTGCAGCCGGGGGGACGGGATGGGGATCGATCGGCTGAGGGCCACGGGGGTGCCGCTGCTGGTGCTGAGCAAGGAGCCGGTGCCGATTGTGATGAAGCGGTGTGAGAAGCTGCGGCTGGAGTGCCTGCACGGGATTGACGATAAACTACCGGCTCTGAGGCAGTGGTTGGGCGGGCGGGGTTTGGACCTCTCGCGGACCGTTTACATGGGCAACGACATCAACGATTATCAGTGCTTGGCGGCGGCGGGATGCGGTGTGGTGGTGGCGGATGCACACCCGGCGGTGATGCCGGTGGCGGATCTGGTGCTCACGCGGAACGGTGGTGACGGGGCGGTCCGGGAGCTGTGCGACCTGATTGTGGATCGCGGCTGAAGTCTGCGGGTGGTGAGCCGATAGCGAATATCTATGCCGCGTATTTTTCCCCTCGAATCCTCTTCCTCAACTCTGTGAGATAACCCATGACTGCGTCAATCGGAATCGGCTCTGCCACCGTCGGCCACGACTCGCCCTGCTACATCATTGGGGAGATCGGGCTGAACCATAACGGTGATCTGGCGATCGCGAAGAAGCTGATCGATGTGGCGGCGTTCGCCGGGTGTGACGCGGTGAAGTTCCAGAAGCGCGACCCGGAGTTGTGCGTCCCGATGGATCAGCGGTCGGTGGAGCGGGACACGCCCTGGGGCCGGATGACGTATTTCGAGTACCGGTACAAGGTGGAGTTTGGCGAGGAAGAGTTCGCGGAGATCGACCGGTACTGCAAGGAAAAGGGGATCGACTGGTTCGCGTCGTGCTGGGACGTGAACTCGGTGGACTTCATCGATCGGTTCGAGCCGGTGTGCTACAAGCTGGCGTCGGCGTCGATCACGGACGACGAGCTGGTGAAGAAGACCGCGGCAACGGGTCGGCCGATCATCATGTCGTCGGGCATGTCGGAGATGGCGGAGGTGGAGCACTGCTATGGGTTGCTGACCCCCGGGCAGCGGATGCTGCTGCACGCGGTGAGCACCTACCCGGCCCAGCCGTCGGAGATCAACCTGAGCCTGATCCCGAAGCTGCGTGAGCAGTTTGACTGCCCGATTGGGTATTCGGGTCATGAGGTGGGGTTGCAGGTGAGCGTGGCGGCGGTGGCGATGGGGGCTTGCTGCGTGGAACGCCACATCACGCTGGACCGGACGATGTGGGGCTCGGACCAGGCGGCGTCGGTGGAGCCGCAGGGGCTGATCAAGCTGGTGCGTGACATCCGTGTGATCGAAGAGGCTCAGGGCGATGGCGTCAAGCGGGTGTACGAACGCGAAGTCCCGATCCGGAAGAAGCTGAGGCGGGTGTGAGCGGGCTGGCGGACGAGGCCGGGCGTTCTGGGCCGGAGCCGTTGGCGTCGGGTCCGGTGTATGTGCTTGGCAGCGGGGAGTCTTTGCTGGGTCTGACCGCGGGGCAGAAAGCGGAGCTGGCCCGTCATCCGCGGGTCGCGATGAACAAGTACCTGCTGTTCTGGGAAAAGGTGGGGGTCTGGCCGAGCCATCTGTTCCTGGCTGATGCGCACTACCCGGCGGTACGGGTGTATCAAGAGTCGCACCGTGTGATCGCATCGGGTGTTGCGGAGGGTCGCAGCGGGGTGCACTTTCTGTTGGATCGTTTGTATGCGCGGAAGTACGGGGCGGGCCGGTGGCGGGGCCGGGCGGGGTGGGCCAATCTCAAGACGTTTGGCCGGGGGCTGCTGAGTCAGCGGTTTGTGTATCGGCCCTGGTATCGGCCCGAGCCGGTGACGTTCTTTGCACACGAGATCGCGAGCCAGTCGTCGCCGGGATGGGCGCGGTCGTTGGAAGAGCCGTTGTATTTTTATCGTGGTAGTCTAACGGTGCTGATTAATCTGTTGTGTCTGCTGTTTCCGGGGCGCGAGTTGTGCCTGCTGGGCGTCGATCTGACGGGCCCGTCATTCTTTGATGCGGAATTAACGGCCAGGCCGGAGCTGCACGACCGTTATGTCCGGCTGGAGCGGGAGCAGCCAGGGGAAGGGTTGCACGCGACGCAGCGGGTGATCGAGGGGCTGCCCGGGGTAATGAGTCGGCTGCCCGAGGTGGTGGAGCACGCGGCGGGGATGGGGGTGCGGGTGACCTGTGGGAGCCGATCCAGCCTGCTGGTGAGCGAGGGGGTGTGTGAGTATGTGAGCGTGCCGGAGGCGGATGCAGACGCCGAGGCCGAGCGGGAGCTGATGGTATGAGGGTGTCTCTGCTGAGCACGTTCGATCTGGCGGGTGGCGCGGCGCGGGCGGCGTATCGGCTGCACGCAGGGCTGCTGAGGCTGGGGGTAGAAAGCACGATGCGGGTGCGTCACCGCAAGTCGGGAGAGGTATCGGTGCGGGGCGGGCCGGCGGGCGGGGAAGTGGTGGGCCGTTGGCACGGGGCAGTGGAATTGGGATACCGAGCGCGGTGGAAGTGGCAGCGGCGGGGGCTGCCGGCGGAGATCGACTACGTGTCTTCGCCGAGGTCGGCGTCAAGCCGAGCGTTGGCCGAGGGGTTAACAGGGGTGGATGTGGTGAACCTGCACTGGGTGGCGGACTGGCTGGACTGGGGGAGTTTTTTTCGGCATCTGCCGGGTGGTTCGTCGGGTGGGCCGGCGCTGGTGTGGACGCTGCACGACATGAACCCGTTGGTGGGGGCGTTGCACTATCAGGGGACGCCGTTGGGGGTGGGGCCGGCGGTGCCGGGGGGATGGGAGGGGCGGTCTCGGGCGTGGTTGAAGCGGAAGGTGGCGGCGTTGGCGAGCGTGCCGGCGGATCGGCTGACGGTGGTGAGCCCGAGCCGGTGGCTGGCGGTGGAGGCGGAGGCGTCTCCGACGCTGGGGCGATTCCCGGTTGAGGTCATCCCGTATGGCCTGGATGTGGAGGCTTATCGGCCGCGTGATCGGGCGTTGGCACGTGAGGCGTTGGGGGTGCCGGAGTCGGCACCGGTGGTCGCGTTTGTGTCCGGGGCGTTGAGCAGTGTGCGGAAAGGGGGGGCGGTGCTGCGGGAGGCGATGGATCGGCTGCGTGCGCGGATGCCGGAACTGGTGCTGCTTTCGGCGGGTTGGGGCGATGCTTGGGGACCCGGACATCGGCATCTGGGCCAGCTGCAGGACGATCGGCTGTTGTCGTTGTTGTACTCGGCGGCGGACGTGTTCGTGATCCCGTCGCAGCAGGACAATTTGCCGAACACAGTGCTGGAAGCGATGGCGTGCGGCACGCCGGTGGTGGGTTTTGCGGTGGGCGGTATCCCGGACATGGTGCGGCCGGGTCAGACGGGCCGGCTGGCGGAGTACGGGGATGTGGAAGGGATGGCCGAGATGTTGGCGGGCCTGCTGGGGGATGAAGCGGGGCGAGCGGAGATGGGCCGTCGGGCTCGCGAGGTGGCAGAGTCGGAATACCCGTTGGCGTTGCAGGCGGAGCGGTATCTGGAGCTGTTCAAGCAGTCGGCACAGCGCTGGAGTGCGGCGAGTCGGTGAGGCGGGTGGGTGAGGCGGAGCGGGCGGAGGCTTTTACGAGGGCCGAGCGTGGCGGAGGACGGTGTCGGGCGGGATGAGTTTGGGATCGGCGGGCAGGCCGAGTTGCTGGCGGAGCTCGATGGCCCAGGTGCGGGCGAAGTTGTCGGGGTGGTGGAAGCGGAGCAGGTCGTCCGCGGCGGCGGAAGGCGTGTGGTGGTGGGCGTGTTCGTCGGCGAGGCGGAGGGTCTGCGCAAAAGCGTCGGGGTCTCGGACATTGGTGGTGTGTCCGAGGCCGAAGTCTCGAGTGATGCTGCCGAGCCAGCCGGTGTCGGGCGCGAGGACGGGGCGGCGGAGCTGTGCGGCACGGAGGAGTATGCCGGAGGGCCCGAAGTGGTTGAGATAAGGGGTGACGACCAGGTGCATCACGCGGACCGCGGCGAGCAGTTCGTCGTCGGTCAGGAAGCGTTCGATGACGTGGAGGCGTGAGCCGAGGTGGGGTTGAGCGTCCTGGATGATGCGTCGGGTTTCGGGCTCGCAGCGTCCGACCAGGAGCAGCCGGGCGTCGCCGGGGAGCTGGGCCTGTTCGAAGGCGTCTAGGAGCCGGTCGATGCCCTTGCGTGGTGAGAGGAGGCCGGTGCAGCCGATGTAGCGGGCCTCGGGGTCGAGGCCGAAGGTTTGGCGGGCGTCGGGCAGTGCGGCGAGCCGGGCCTCTTCGATCGGGTCGAGGGGGTCGGGCAGGAGGCGGAATCGGTCGGTGAATTCGTTTGGGTAGCGGTCGAGGATGTGCCGGTAGGCGTAGAGGTCGATCGGCAGGAGGCGGGCGGCGGGGCAGCGTTTGTAGGCGAAGCGGGCGACGCATCGGCTGAGTCTGTTGCGGAGGGTGTGCGCGGGCTGGACGAACTGGGTGCGGACGATGGCGGCCTGGAACGGGGGGAGCGGTCTGCGGGTGAAGTTGAGTCCGAGCCCGATGGCGGCGGCCTCGCCGGTGGGCGCGAGGATGTGGTCGGGGCGGTGCGTGCGTGCGGCGGCGATGAGCTGGGCGGCTACCCCGCGGGCGGCGGGTCGTGTGCGTGGGTTACGGGGTGGGAGGGGGTGGAGGGTGGTGTGGTCGGGGAGGTTTTCGAGGTGTTCCCGGAAACCGGGGTCTTGATGGATACCGGGCTTCATGACGAGTTGGACAGAATCAACGAGCCCGGCGATATGCGGCAGCAGTCGGGCGAGGTACATGGTGTGGTGCCCGCCAAGGCCGGGCTCGAAGATCATCAGTCGCATCGCAGGCATAGTAATGGCGGCGGTGACGGGTCAAGCATGGGGCGTTGGGTGGGCGGTCGGTGCGTTAGACTCTTTCGCATTGGAGCGGGCCACTGACGGTGTCAGCGGCTAAGTCGAGTGTGTTGTGGTTACGAGAGGCCTTGGATGGCGGACGGTTCGGATGCGTTGCCTGTGGAGTCGGTGGTGTGGCTGATGACGGGGCATGAGCGGTACGGGGTCTTGCGGGCGGTGACGACGCTGGCTGGCGGGCTTCGGCAGGCAGGTGTGAGCGTGGCTGCTGTGGTGCTGGAAGATGGGCCGGCGGTGGCGGCGGTGGAGTCGGTGGGTCTGGAGACGCGGGTGCTGGGTCTGGGCAAGGCACCGGCATTTTCGGGGGGCTTGCTCACGAAGGCGGCCGGGGTGGTCAAGGGGTGGCGGTATCGTCGCCGGGCGGTGCCGGAGGTGGTGGCGGCACTGCGGGAGATGGGGGGCGGGGTGTTGCAGGTGCTTTGGCCCAACCTAGTGGGGTTAGCGGCGCAGGCGGCGAGTGAGGCGGGGCAGCGCTGTGTATGGGAGATGCCGAACACGCTGTCCTCGGCACTGCCGTTTGATGTGAACCGTTGGCTGTATCGGCGGGCGTGTCGTCGGTACGGGGTGCTGGTGCTTGCGAACAGCGCTTACACGGGGGCGTCTTTGGCGGGAGGTGGGGCGGATGGGGTGGAGCCGGTGACGTTTCATCTGGGGGTGGACCCGGGGGTGTTTGATCCGTCGTCGGTGGATCCGATGACCCGGGCAGAGTTGGGCATCCCTAATGGTGCGGTGGTCCTGGGGGTGGTCGCTCGGCTCGACCCGAGCAAGGGACAGGATCGGTTGTGGGAGGCAGTGCTCGGGCAGGTGCGTGGCGGGGTGGATCTGCACCTGCTGGTGTTGGGAGGGCCCACGGACGGGGAACTGGCGGGGCGGATGGTGTCGGCGGCAGAATCGGCGGGTCAGCGCGATCGGCTGCATCTGTTGGGCCGGGTGGAGGAGCCGCAGCGGTACTACGGGGCGATGGACGTGGCGGTGAACAGCAGAGTGGACCCCGAGCCGTTTGGGCTGTCGGTGGTAGAAGGCTTAATGATGGGGGTGCCGACGCTGGTCCATGCGTTGGGCGGGCCGGCGGAGACCGTGAGTGATGGGATGACGGGTTGGCACATCACGGACCCGTCGGTGCCGGGGTTCGAAGCGGGGCTGACGCGGGTATTAGCGGATCGTCAGCGGTGGCCGGAGATGGGACGTGCGGCGCGGGTAGAGGCTCTGAAGCGGTTTTCGGTCGGGGCCCAGGTGGACCGGTACTTCCGAGCGTTGCGGGCCGCTTTTGGGGGATCCGCATAAGCAGTCTGGTGGGGGATAAGGCCCGAAAAAAGCCCCGCGGCAGCACAAGGCATACCGCGAGGCGTCCGGGGGGTCGGGGTTGATGGCCGGGTGATGTCGGACCGGACCTTGAGACGGGTAAAGACACCTGTCTTGATAAGGACATACTACGGGCTAACCCGAGGTAGACAAGAAGCGACAAATACTCAATTAGATCCGAACCTCGCCGGGCGGGATGGCGGAATCCACGGATCTGAAGTGGGCAGGCGGATCAATCGACCAGTGGCTCGCGGGCATCGACCCCGCGGTGCTGATCGGCGAGCTCTTGGGGGGTCATCTGGGTCTGGGCTTGGAGTTTGGCTTCGAGCTGCTCAATGGGGAGACGATCGGCGTGGCCGTCGGCATAGCCAACCGCGACGGTGGCACTGCCCGGCTCGGGGCTCTGGAAGGCGATGATGACTTCCCAGGGCGTGTCGATTTGGTGCATGGGCGGCTGCGGAATCAGGATGAAGACGCTGTTCTCTCGCGTCCAAAGAGACAGCTCTTCGGGCGGGAGGGCGGGTACGGCGATCCCTCGAGCCAGGACCACCTCGGGCGTCATGTACCGGCCAGCGATCAGCTGGCCGACGTGTTCGGCGAAGCGGCCGTTGTGGTCAGTGGCATACGCGAACTGGGCCACGGTCAGCTGGCGGGCGTTGCTGAGTTCCTGGACCTCCAGCGCGGTGGCCCGGGCGGCGCCGAGGGCGGGCAGGAGGATGCCGGCGCCGAGGGCGCCAACGGCGACGGTGCTGCTGCCACCGATTCCCGCGGTGGGGCCGTAGGCCGAGGCACCGGGGAAGGGGGTGAGGCTGCGCCAGCGGAAGGTGTTGCCGTCGGTCCAGCCGAGGGTCATGTCGGGGGAGAGCAGCGGCTGGAGCCGGCCGAGGGTGGGCAGCAGGGAGTTGGGGGCCTCGCCGGAGAACATGGCCCCGAAGCCCGAGAGGATGCTGCTCCAGATGAGGTTGTTCTGGTAGCTCATCGCGGCGGTCGTGGGCAGGTCGGTCCACCAGAGGCTGGTGGGGGCCTGCCCGGCGAGGACGGCCTGGTAGCTGGTCATGAACGCGGGGTTCGCCATGATCGACGTGGCGGCGTCGGCCTCCCGGCCCGCGGCGGTCAGCACCGACTGCGGGTTGAGTCCGACGATCAGGCGGTCGCCGACGACGGCCCAGGTCGGCATGATCAGTGGGACGCTGAGGATGTTCAGCTCCACGCCCTCGACGGTCTTCTTGTTGAACCGCACCTCGAGCGGCACGTCTTCGTCCATCTGCTCGGCGACGGCGGCGTTGATCAGCTCGCAGATCGCGGTCAGCGACCGCTCGGCCCCTTCAGCGTTCTTGAGCGGGTTCACGGCGACCCAGCCCAGCGGCGAGTGGCCCGCGGCGGCGGGATCGATGTAGCTGATCCAGGCCGTGCCCAGCGCCTCGATCAGGTCGGCCCGCAGGTCGACGCCCACGAAGCCGCTGCCCATCTCGATGGCCCCTTCGACGGCCTGCTCGCCTTCTTCGGGGTCGACCTGGCTGGCGATCTCCAGGGCGAGGTCGACGACCTTGGTCACGTCGAACCGGGTGACCCCGACCATCGACGCGTCTTTGGGCACCCAGGTCAGCTCGGCGTCGCCGACCGGCTCCTGCACCAGCAGCTTGAGCAGGCCCTTGGGCTCGTCGCTGAGGCTGATCATGAGGTTGCGTTCCCAGCCGGCGCCCTGCTCGCCCGGTTCTTCCTGGAATCCGGCAGTGAAGAGGATGCGCTGCACATCGAGGATGCCCGAGAGCTCCCGGCCGATGAGCCAGGCCTGTTGCTGCTGCATGTCGGCCTCGGCCTGGACGCCGGCGTTGATCAGCCCGATCAGGGCCTGGCCGTCGATGTTCATGACCACGGCGGGGTCGGCCTGGGCGTCGGCGAGGCTTGCCATCAACCCGGCGTCGTCGGCGAGCTTGCCAACCGGGTCGGTCTGGACCCCGCCCGGCAGCGGGTTGAAGGTGAAGAAGGTCAGGCCGCCGGCCCGGCTGATATCGGGCTGATTACGAGGGGGCATGTCGTCGAGCATCAGCCCGACGTCGGCCTGCTGGACTGGGCCCGCGGTGATGAGCACGACCTGGGGCGGCTCGCCATCCTCGGCGGGGGCCTGGATGTAGAACGCGGTGGGGCCCTGCCAGAGCGCGAGCCCCAGGCGTTTGATCGCCTCGACCTTCGCACCGGCTTCGGGGTCCGGCTCGTTCTGGGCGATCTTGTCGAAGATCGCACCAAGGTCGGACAGCGGGCCTTCTGCACCGCCGCTGAGATCGAAGTACTTCTTGAGGGTCGAGCCGTTGTACGCCGGCATCTGGTCGGCGGACCCGGCCCAGCCGACATACACCACCGCTTCGGCGGGCACGCGGTCGGCCAGGGCCTGGGCGGCCGCGGTGGGCGGCGAGGCCCAGGCTTGAAGGACAACCACTGCCGTGCTAAGCACGCTGATGACGCCGGTCCGTTTCATGGCAATACCCCTGGTTCGATGGATTGAAGCACCCCCCTGCCCCGCGATGCCCCCGAGCATACCAGCCGTGACGCGGCAGGCTTGCGATGGGTTCGGCGGATTGTGGAGGACATGTGAAATCCGCCCGTCGTGGGATGGATGGGGGCTTGATTAGGCTGCGTTGGCCGGAGGCGGGCCGCCCGATGGGTTAGTGCGGCACTTCCTTGACCGCGTTGCGGTTCCAGGCGGGCACGCGGATGACGATCGGCTCGTCGGGTTTGGAGGCGAGCAGCCGGCACTGGCAGGACAGGCGGGAGGTCATGTCGTTGCCGGGGGCTTCTTCGACGCGGTCGAGCTCTTCGTCTTCGGGCTCGTTGAAGCTGTCTTCGCCACCGTCGACGTGGACGTGGCAGGTGGAGCAGGCGGTAACGCCGCCGCAGGCGTGTTCGATGTTGATGTCGTTCTCGAGGGCGAGCTCGAGCAGGGACTGGCCCACCGCGGCCTTGACGACTTGGATCGGTTCGCCGGACTCGGTGAGTTCTTCGGGGTTTTCCAGCTCGAAGCGGACGGGGACCTCACGGGGTCCAAGCTGCTTGCCGTCGGATCGCATGTGCATAGAGGGGTCTCCTTCGCTGACCGGAGTATAGCGCTGCAGATTGCGGCTCGGCTTGCCGGCTTCTTGCGGGCGGTGGCTTATCGGCGATGGTCGCGCCAGAGCCTGGCGTAGCCGGTGAGTCGACGGGCGAGGGCTGCGGGGGTCTCGAGGGTTAAGCGGTCGAGTGCGGGCTGTGCTTCGTCGGTGAGGCGCTTGCGGGCCTGTTCGGCCCAGGCGTGGACGGCACGGAGTTGTTTGGGGTCGGGCGGGGTCTTGCCGGCGTGAGGCTCGGACGGGTCGGTGAGCCGGGTCGCGGTCTGGGCGATGAGGGTGGCGGCCCACCACCGGCTGCCGGCGTCGGCGAGTTCGGCGGCCAGCTTGCGGAGCGGCTTGATGCCCGCGGGCCACGCGGGCTCGATGAGGCGGAGCTGCTCTGCGAGCAGGCCACATGGGCCGAGCGAGCCGCCAAGCCGGGGGACGTTGGCGTGGGCCGGGCGCCGGCGCTTCGTGGGGAGGGCACCCCAGCGGTCGCGGCGACGCATGGCGCGGAGGGTGGCGGCGAGCCCGTCCTGGAGGACTCGGTCATCGGTGGGGTGGTCGGCTTTGAGGCCCGGCAGCCGGACAGCTCGGGCGCGGGCCTCGGCCAGGTCGGCGACCAGGCGGTAAACCGTTGGGTTGAGGGTCTGTCCGCGGGTAAGGGCGAGGACGCTGGGGCTCACAGAGGCGCGGTCGAGCGTCTTGCGGACGATATTCCAGGCGCTGCCGCCGCCCTGGCCCACGGCGGTTGGCGGGGCCTTCTGGGCCTTCATCAGGCCGACCGCGGTTGAGGCCCGTCGGCTATGGGCGAGCGGCCCGATGGCCTGCGCCAGGGCGGTGCGTTCGTAGTCCCAGAGCTCGGCGCTGAGGCTCGGGCCCATCAGATCGAGGATGGCCCGGGTCTGTTGGAGGCCTCGCCAGGCGTCGGCTGGTCGCGGGCTGGATTTGCCGCCGGGCTTGGCACCGCTGCGGGCAGACGCGGGGCTTGCGGTCCGGCCCGCCCCGCGGAGCGACGCGATCGTCGATTCCAGCGAGCCCACGAGCAGCCGCTGCAGCTCGACCAACACCGGACGCTTTGCCTGAAACAGGTCCATACCGCAACCTAGCAAAACGGCGTGTCGCCGGCTTGGCCTGCGGATTTCGGGGGTTTTGGGGTCAGCCCGCGAATGCGGTGAAGTGGGCGTCCTGGGCCGGGACCGCGTATTCGAGGATGTCGTGGAGCACCTGAGCGGGGCTCTGCAACGAGTCGATCCGGTCGATCATGGAGGTGGGGTAGAAGTCGAGCACCGGCTGCGTCTCGGCCTGGTAGACCTCCCAACGCTTGCGGATCACCTTCTCATCGGCGTCGTCGTGACGGTTTTCCTTCAGCGCTCGCCGACGCAGGCGATCGAACATCGATTGTTCATCGTCGCAGACCAGGTGGATCACCCGCAGGACCTCGCAGTACTCCTCGAGCAGGTGGGCCTGCTCAACGGTCCGCGGGATGCCGTCGAGCACCAGCAGGTCGACCCGGGGCTTGAAATCCCCCAGGACGGTTCGGGCATGGATCGCCTGGGCCCACATCTGCACGGTCACTTCATCGGGCACCAGCTCGCCCCGTGAAGAGTGTTCGTAGAACGTCCGCCCCAGCTCGCTGGTGATGTCGATGTTCCGGAAGACCTCACCGCAGGAGCAGTGGAAGAACCCCGGGATTCGTCCAAGCACGGCTCCCTGGGTCCCCTTGCCCGCTCCGGGTGCACCAAATAACAGCAGGGTCTTGTAGCGTTCGGTCATACACCTGTCCTATCGGGCGGTTGAGAGCGGACTTGAAGCGACGCGGGATCATACCTCACGCCCCGAAAACGCCCAAACGCTGGGGATCGTGCCTGGTCAAAACGGTCTTCTGAGCAGGCCGATTTATCCGGACATTGGAATGTTTCCAATCTGGGGCTTGCCTCGGGAAATATAGGTTTCCTACTATGGTGTTGCCGGAAAGGGTTTATCCCCGCTGATCAACGTTAAACCTCTAGGAATCGACTGTTATGGCCCTGGAATTCCCGATTTACCTCGACCACAACGCGACTTGCCCTATGGACCCCGAGGTCCTGGACGCGATGATGCCCTACTTCACCAGCAAGTTCGGCAACGCGTCTTCCCGCAACCATCGCTACGGCTGGGAGGCTGAGGACGGCGTCAAGCTTGCCCGGACCCAGATCTCCAACCTCATTGGGGCCAACTCCAAGGAGATCATCTTCACCTCCGGGTCGACCGAGTCGAACAACCTCGCCATCAAGGGTGTGGCTGAGATGTACGCCAAGAAGGGCAAGCACATCATCACGGCGATCCACGAGCACAAGGCGGTGCTCGACCCGTGCAAGCGGCTCCAGAAGGAGGGTTACGACGTGACCTGGCTGGAGCCGAATGAGGACGGGATCATCTACGCCGAGCAGGTCCGCGAGGCGATCCGCCCCGACACGATCCTGGTCACGATCATGTGGGCCAACAACGAGCTCGGCACGATCAACGAGATCCCCGAGATCGGCAAGGTCTGCAAAGAAAACGACGTGATCTTCCACACCGACGCCACCCAGTGGGTCGGGAAGATGCCCACCGACGTCGAGCGGGACAACATCGACCTGCTCTCCGCCTCGGCTCACAAGATGTATGGCCCCAAGGGCGTGGGCTTCCTGTACGTCCGCCGACGCAAGCCCCGCGTCCGCCTCACCCCGCAGCTCGACGGCGGCGGCCACGAGCGCGGCATGCGGTCCGGCACGCTGAACGTTTCGGGCATCGTCGGCCTCGGCGCCGCCTGCGAAATCGCCGGCCGACGCATGGACGACGACCGCGAGCACACCCTCGCCCTCCGAACCCGGCTCGAACAGGGCATTGTCAGCAAGCTCGAAACCGCCGTCATCAACGGCCACCCCGACAAGCGACTCCCCGCGACCACCAATATCTCCTTCCCCTATGTCGAGGGCGAGTCCATGATGATGGCGATCAAGGAGATCGCGGTGTCCTCCGGCTCGGCGTGCACCTCCGCCTCGCTCGAACCCTCCTACGTCCTCAAGGCCCTGGGCCTCGGCGACGAGCTCGCCCACTCCTCCATCCGCTTCGGGCTCGGCCGGTTCACCACCGAAGAGGAGATCGACTACACGATCGACAAGGTGACCACTAACGTCTCCAAGCTCCTCGAGCTCTCCCCGCTCTGGGAGATGGTCCAGGAAGGCATCGACCTCGACACCGTCCAGTGGGGCGAACACTAACCCCACCGCGACCCGCCGGATTACCCGTCCTACGATTAATCACCACCAAGCAAGCGAGATCAACCATGGCCTACTCCCCCAAAGTCATCGACCACTACGAGAACCCCCGCAACGTCGGCAGCTTCGACAAGACCGACCCGACCGTCGGCACCGGCGTCGTCGGCGCCCCCGAATGCGGCGACGTGATGAAGCTCCAGATCAAGGTCAACCCCGAGACCCACATCATCGAGGACGCCAAGTTCAAGACCTTCGGCTGCGGCTCAGCCATCGCGTCTTCCTCGCTTGCCACTGAGTGGATCAAGGGCAAGACCCTCCACGAGGCCGAGGAGATCAAGAACACCGAGATCGTGCAGGAGTTGAGCCTCCCGCCGGTGAAGATCCACTGCTCGGTCCTGGCCGAAGACTGCATCAAGGCCGCCGTCCACGACTACGAGGAGAAGGCCGGCATCCACCACGACCACGATGATCACGACCACGACCACGACCATGACCACGCCGAAGGTACCGGTTCGCCGTCGTCTGCGTCCGCATAACTGCCGGGTCCCGTCCCGGCACGCGGCTCTACAACCCAACGACTAATCCCGCCTCGCCTGTCCGCACTCCCCGCCCCACCGCGGTGCCGTGATCGGCGAGGCGGTTGCGTTGAAAAAAGCTGACAACCCGATCCAAGGCCAACGGCGGGCCGCCCGATAGTTAAACTGAGTGACTCGTTGGGCCTCGTGTGGATGTCCCACCGACGATCCGTTCCCTAATTCGCCCGCAAAGCCCTGACTGCCGTGAACGTTAAACGCCTCTCGATCCTGATTGCCTTGCAGGTTTTCGCCGCCCTCGGGATCTGGCTGGCTACCTGGGGCTTCGCAACCTGGCCCAGCCGGCAGTTTTACGACCTGTCGACCGCCGATCTCGTGAGCCAGATCCTCCGCACCCGGGCGGGCATCCCTGTCGCGGCCACGGTCGGGGGGATCGCGGTGGTCCTGCTCGCTTTCGCTGCTCTGGCGGTCACCTTCTTCCGCTTCCGGGACTGACCCGCTCAGGAGGCCGAGGGCTCCGCTTGATCACGGCGGACCGCTGAGGCTCAAGCCCATAGTCAGCCGATACTTTCAAGACCGCACGGGGCCTTAACTGCCGGGAATAAACACCGGTTGCCCCTCGCTCTATTGCAGGAAAGCGTCTATACTTCCGTCCCGAAGGAGCCGTTGATATGCCCGTCCAACTGACTGAAACCGCCGCCCGTGAGATCAAGACCATCATCGATCAGCAGGAGCTCGACTCCGATAAGGTCCGACTGCGCGTCGGCGTGAAGGGTGGCGGCTGCTCCGGGTTCTCGTACCTCCTCGACCTCACCGAGCAGGAGCGGGACACCGACGAGAAGTTCGACCAGCACGGCATCAGCGTCGTCTGCGACCCCAAGTCCTACCTCTACCTCAACGGCACTTCGATCGACTTCAAGGACGAGATCATGGGCCGGGGCTTCGTGTTCAACAACCCCAACGCGAACGCCACCTGCGGTTGCGGCAGCTCGTTCAGCGCCTGACCGCCAACTCAATCGAAACCCCCTTGAGCCCGCTTTCCCCAGCGGGCTTTTTCTTGCGCCGCGCGACCGGGCCGCCCGCAAGGTCGCTTAGACTCGGGAGGGGATATTCATGCATGTGATCTCCATAATCCGCCGACGCCTCGCCCGCCGAAAACGCTGGCTGCTGCTCGGCTTTCTGCTGATCACCCCCCCGCTGCTCTACAGCTGCTCCGGCGTCATCGGGCACGCCATCGTCTCGCCGCCCAACGCGGGCAAGTCGCTCGACGAAGTGCGCGACACCCACAGCCCCCCCGCCGCTGAACCCGCCGGCACGGTCATCGATCAACGCCTCTACCTGGAACTCGCCAGCGCGGATCAGCCTGACCCCGCTCCGGTCTGGCTCTCGCTCTGGATCATCGACCCCAGCAACGAGGAGCTCATCGACGACGAGCGCGGCATCTACTTCCATGTCCCCGACGGTTCCCCTCGGACCCGGCGCAATCCGACCGCCGGCACCCTGCTGGTTCTCCACGGCTACTACCACGACAAGAACCGCTACCCCTACCTGCTCTGGGCCCGCATCCTCGCCCAGCAGGGCTACCGCACGATCCTGGTCGACTCCCGTGGACACGGCGGCTCCACCGGCGACACCACGACCTTCGCCGCCCAGGAAGCTCGGGACCTGGTCGAGATCATTGACCAGCTCGAACGCCGACAACTCATCGTCGGGGAGCTCGGCGTCTTCGGGGCTTCTCTGGGCGGGGTCACCGCGATCCGCCTGGCGTCGCTCGACCCCCGCGTCAAAGCCGTCGTCAGCGTTTCGGCCTTCTCCCGCTTCACCGACGTCGTCCCCAGCTTCTCCAAGGGCTTATTCGGCTGGGCCGTGCCACTGCGGTGGCTGATCAACGAGCCCGCCATCGCCCGAAACGCGATGCACAGCGGCAAATTCACCGCTGCGGACGCCGACACGACCCTCGCCATCCAGTTCACCCACGCTCCGGTCCTGCTGATCCACTCCGAGAACGACGTGCACGTCCCCCCCGAGCAGGCCCGGGCCATCGCCGACGCCAACCCGGAGATGACCCGCCTGCTGCTGCTCGACGGCGGCGGCCACTTCAATTTCGGCGTCACCGACATCACCCCGATCCGTGAAGCGACACTGAGCCATTTCGGGCATCACCTCCAACCCGAGACGCCGCGGCGGTCGGCCCGGAGCAGCCGGAATATCCGTTAACCTGAGGGGGTTGCGAACGGGAGATCGCATGACCACCCTCAAACAGACCCTCAAGCCGATCGGCCGGAACCTCCGTGACCTGATGCTGTACTGCGGCGTCGGGCCCACGCTCGACCGCCCCGACCGCCGGCTGCACGAGCAGACGCTGTTCCCGTATCTGCTCGACCAGCCCGACCTGCAACGCATCCTGTTCGTCGGCTGCCACTGGTACACCTGGCACTACGCGGGCCTCTTCCGGGAGCGCGAGTTCTGGACGCTGGAGATCGACCCCCGCCGGGCCCGCTATGGCAGCGACCGCCACATCACCGACTCGGTCGCGAACGTGACTGAGCACTTCGAGCCTGGGTCGCTGGACGCCGTGTTGATGCTCGGTGTGATCGGTTACGGGCTCGATGACGTGGCGGTGGCGGATCGGTCGATCGCCGGCTGCTTCGAGTGCCTTCGCCCGGGCGGGAAGCTGATCCTGGCGTGGGACGACACCCCCGAGCACCTGCCGTTCCCGATCGCGTCGCTGGCGTCCCTGCAACAATTCGAGCCGTGGGTCTTCCCGCCGCTGGGGACGGCGGTCTACCGCACACCCGCCCAAGACCCGCCGCACGACTTCGGTTTCTACCGCAAGCCGGGCGAGTGACCACCGCCATTGAGTTTCAGAGCCTCTTCGGGCACGCATCTCGCCGCGGCCCGAACCGGGGGTCTCGCGCGCTGCCGAAAAAAATCGATCGCAGCGAACCCATGCCAAAAACCCTTGTAAGCAAGGGGCCGATCCCGATGGGCGAACCCGCGGTGTCCCTGAAGTCGCATCGGAGGCACGATCAATCCGGCGATTTTGCCCTATGGGGTGAGATGAAAAGGCAGTCCGTTCGATCGCTCGGTGTGCTGGGGTGGGTGTGGGCGGGTTGGGTGTGGGTCGCGTTGACCACCGGGGGCTGTGCCAATCCCTACGTGCAGGGCTACAGCGGCGAACGGCTTACGCCCCTGCCGGCGGAGGTCCCGGTTCGGGTGATCGGAGCCGACGAAGCGGACGCGGTGGCGATGCGGCGTTTCGAGGCGGGGCAGCGGTCGGCCGCGGAGCGGGGCCGGCTGCTGGGGACCGCGACGGCGGTGACCGACGCCGTGCTGAGGGATGCGGTCGCCGCCGACGCGGCCCGCCAACTGGGCGCGGACACCGTGCTCTACCGCTTCGGCTACCTCAACGCCACCGTCGAGACCGACGTCTACGAGTCGTTCGAGCGGCGACGCGACGACGACGGCAAGAAGACCCGGTTTACCCGTCGGGTGATCGACCGTACCCGCCATTGGTTTGTTTATCGGGCCCTGTTCTACGCGTCGCCGGCCGAACCCGGGCTTCCCTGACCCCCTATGGCCGAGCCGTTGAGCCCCCCGGCCCAACCCCCGCCTCCGCCGACCCCGTGAGATTCGTGGCGCGGGCTCGGACACGCCGATCAACACACATAGCGCTCGGCCCCTGCCGGGCTTGTTTCCGTGTTTATCCGGACCCGAGTTCATGCCCCGATCTAAAACCACCACGCCCGACGAGACCCCCCCGAACCCCTACCTCGGGATCCTCTGGGCCGCCGCCGCAGCGGTGACGTTCCTGGTCTGTGCCGCCCTGATCAGCCACGACCCGCTCGACGCGCCCAACCCCGCCGTCGGCGTGCCCAACGAATCGCCCAGCAACTGGGTCGGCAAGGTCGGCGCGACGTTCGCCCACCACGCCTACCTCATGCTCGGGCCCGGCGTCTGGGTGCTCGTCGCCGCGGTCGCGGTCGTCCTGCTGGCCACTGCGTCACGGAAGCGGATCGAGCAGCCGGTGCTGACCGGTGTCGGCGTGGTGCTCATGGCCCTGGCGGTCTCGACCGGGTGGAGCGTATACCAGTCGCGGTTTGCGGTGGACACGCTGGCGCTGCCGCCGCAGGGTCCGGGCGGGCTGATCGCGGTGTATTTCGACAGCGTGCTGAGCCCGCGGTTCGGGCTGCTGGGCACGTTCGTGCTGGTGGGCGTCAGCGGCTGGGTGGGTGCGGTGCTGGCGATGGACCGGATCGCGTTGGCGGTGCCGCGTGCGGTCGGCGCGGCGATCCTGCGGGCGCTGAACATCCAGGCGTTGCCCCAGCTGCGGGCGAAGCTGCAGCGGCTCGGCGTGCCCGAGCCGATCGCGCGGGTCTGCCGGTGGATGGCGAAGCCGTTCCTTAAGAGCGACCCGTCGGAGTGGGACGGTGCCGAGGATGACCTGGCCGAAGGCACCCACCTCTCGCCGGCCGAGCGTCGGAAGCTGAAGAAGAAGCGGGGACGCCTGGCCGAGCCCGTGGCCGTCGCCATCGACGAAGACGCCGGCGGCTTCGCGGGCACCGAAGCCATCGAAGCGACAGACGACGACGAGTACGAGTGGGAGTACGAAGACGAAGACGGCGAGGAATACGAAGAAGAAGACGAAGACGCCGCGTCGGCCGACGCCCCGGCCGCGTATGTCTCCAGCAAGAAGAAGTTCGACCCCGACGAGCTCCGCGCGAAGATGGCCCAGATGCCCATCAACTTCGCCGCCCGCCCCGAAGCCAAGGAACTGCCCCGCCAAGAAGTCGACCTCTCCGGCTACGCGTTCCCGACGATGGACCTGCTCGAAGAACCCGAGGGCGACTTCAACGAAGAGATGGCCCAGATCGTCCGCGACCAGGCCGTCGAGCTCGAGTCGGCGATGAAGCAGTACAAGATCGACGGCGAGGTCGTCGGCATCGACTCCGGCCCCGTCATCACCCTCTTCGAGGTCCGCCTCGCCCCGGGCACCAAGGTCGCCAAGCTCGCCGCGGTCGACTCCGACCTCGCCCGTGCCCTGATGGCCCCCAACATCCGCATCGTCGCCAACATGGCTGGCAAAAACACCGTCGGCGTCGAAGTGCCCAACACCAAAAAAGAACGCGTCCGTATGAAGGAGCTCATGTCCGTCGCCCACGACAAAGCCTCCAAAATGAAGCTCCCCATGTTCCTTGGCAAGGACGCCTCCGGCACCCCGCTCGTCCACGACCTCAACGCCATGCCCCACATGCTCATCGCCGGCACCACCGGCTCCGGCAAGTCGGTCTGCATGAACTCCATCATCATGTCCTTCCTCTTCACCAAGCGACCCGACGAACTCAAGCTCGTCCTCGTCGACCCCAAGATGGTCGAGATGTCGCAGTTCAAATCCATCCCCCACCTCATGTGCCCCGTCGTCACCGAGATGTCCAAGGCCGCCGCCATCCTCGAGTGGGCTGTCACCAAGATGGACGAGCGCTACGAGCTCCTCGCCGAGGTCGGCGTCCGCGACATCGCCTCCTACAACGAGCTTGGCTGGGACGAGATCAAAGACCGCATGGAGCCCGGCTCCGAGGAGGAAGCCGCCCGCATCCCCAAGAAGCTCCCCTACATGGTCTTCATCATCGACGAGCTCGCCGACCTGATGATGACCAACAAAGAGGTCGAGGGCTACATCGTCCGCATCGCCCAGAAAGCCCGCGCCGTCGGCATCCACCTCATCCTCGCCACCCAACGCCCCTCCGCCAACGTCGTCACCGGCCTCATCAAATCCAACATGCCCTGCCGCATCGCCATGAAGGTCGCCTCCGGCATGGACTCCCGCATCGTCCTCGACCAGAAGGGCGGCGAGCTCCTCCTCGGCCACGGCGACATGCTCTTCCTGTCCCCTCGCTCCTCCGAGCTCATCCGCGCCCAGGGCACCCTCGTCGACGACCACGAGATCCGCAAGTCCGTCAAGTTCCTCCGCGACGTCTCCCAGCAATCCTTCGAGCCTCAGCTCGTCCAGATGCGCGGCGACGGCGTCGAAGCCCTCGAACACGACCGCGACCCCCTCTTCGACCAGGCCGTCGAAATCCTCATCGAGACCGGCCGCGGCTCCGTCTCCCTCCTTCAACGCAAGCTCACCATCGGCTACGCCCGCGCCTCCCGCATCATCGAGATGCTCGAACAATACGGCGTCCTCGGCGGCCACAAGACCGCCCAGGCCCGCGAAGTCCTCATCACCACCGAAGAGTGGGAAGCGATGAAAGCCCAGGCCGCCGCCGACGCCGGCGTCACCGTCCACGGCGAAGGCGAAGTCATCGCCCCCGGAAGTGAAGATGACGAATCTGAAGCCCCAGACACCGAAGCCCACAGCGACGCCGAAGAAGAACTGGAATACGAAGACGTCGAGGAAGCCGAGGCCGACGACGACGTGGAGTACGAGTACGAGGAATACGAAGAGGACGCCGAGAAAGAAGACGAAGACGACCGCGTCCCCGCCGAGTTCACCAAAGAGTACCAGAATTAACTGACGCCCATTCTGCTCCGTTTACCATCCCCGGAATACTGCTCAATCAAATGTACGTTATTTTATGAACACTACCGAAATAGGCTCAGGCAGACGGAGACGTATCGGCACCGTTCAGATCTTTATTGACATTACAACCCAAACTTTAAGATTGCCTTAATTTAGATCTATACGCCTGCGCTTTCTCAATAAGTTCCAGGAACGTGTCTTTGGCATATCCGTCTGCAATCAAACTTGCATTATCCAAGGTCGGCATCACCATTTTTCGGTTATTCAATTTTTCAATCTTATTCGCATCTAGATCCAGGCGGTACCAAGTCGAACGGCCTGCGTCGGATATTGGATTGAGAGCAAGAAAATAATCACCTGAAGAATAATCTGGAGGCAATAAAACAATCGAATCCTTATTCGACGAGATCGTATAAATAATCGGCCAGATATCTCTTTGTTCTCGCCCTCCCCCAGCTTTGCCTCTTAAATAGCAGAATATGGGAATTGTTGTTTGATTCTCTGATTCTTTAAATAGGCACAATCTAAATCCACTGCCGCCGTCGATGTATTCAACGCCCTCGGAAAATTTTACCTCTACAAAAATTGGGTCATCGCATACCCAGATTCCGTCTGGCAGATCTTCAGATGCACATATATTTTTAGCCATCTGCCCACACCCAGAAGACAGCGTCACCACTAATGCAGATATTAATAAGTATTGTATATGCATATGAGATCGCGATGATTTAGGATTAATCAACAGCGCCACCGCCAGGACGATAGCCGTAGTCTCCTATGTCGGGGATATTAACGCCGGCAGCCTGAGCACTATTTCGCATAGCCCTGTCTGAAACAATTGCTTGAAATATATCGTTTTGCTCAGTATGCCCATGTGGCCTGTCACCATCCCAAGGGGCTCCTCCAACACCGCCGTGAGTTCCGACAAAGCTACCGGTATTATGATTCGTGGCGTTTGGATCTCTGGCTTCATGACCTTCACGGTTAAAAAATGGCCTAGACTGAGCAACCGTGACTCTTCTCATAGTCCATGGCCCACGGACCACGCGATGTGTAGCAATTACAACGTATGAGTTCTGGACATTAGGAGGGATATCCCCGGTCTGCCCAAACCCCGGAGCACTGTCTACAGGGTCGTACATTCCCAAGAATCTCACAGGGACAGGCACATTGGCATCAGCTTCCCCGTCGCACTTACACCCATGAACATTTAATGATTCTGCGATCTGCAGGACTATGTAGCCTCCGCGGCTATGGCCGATCAGGTCAATCGGTTCTTCGCATCCACTATCACACCATTGCTTGCAAACCCATTCGTAAGCACCATTATGAATGCCATGACTCTCCCTTGCTGCAACAGTTGTGGGGAATGCTGTATCTGGTCCATGCCAATACCTTTTAGGTGGATCGCGATAGTCGTCATAAAAATTACGCACATGACTTCGCCACAAATCGGTCTCAGTCCGGGGTGCACCAGGTCTGATTAGGACAGGTTCTCCGCCTCTCCTTCGGGGAGCCCTTACACCGTCCAGGTAACGCCTACTAGACGTTCCATCAACTGCAACGAGAATCAGACCCGATGGATCCAGTCCCCCATACACCACATGATGCCCCGCATACGCATTCATCCCATCGGGGTACCCGATGGGATCACGCTGTGCGAAACGCCCAAGGCTGGTGTGGTAGATCGCCATCGCGTCGGTGGTGAACACCACGCAGATCAAGGCGGCGACGAGAACGGGCATGATGGATCGACGCATGGAGAAAACCCCTTATCTGGGTGACTGGTAGTACGGATCGTAATAGGTTGTCGGGCTGGGTGGCTGCACCACACGAGGCACCGCCCCGAACGGCGGGTCCTGGCGGCGATGAGTTCCAAAGCCGGGGTGACTAGGCGGTAGCGGGATGCCGGGCGTCAGCCTGCTGCGGGTCTGGCTCGGCGTCGGTGTGCCGAAGGTGGGGGGAACGTGGCTCCGTACCCCCCTTCTCGGTTGCATTGGGAGAGACGCCAGCATGTGCCGTAAGGTCGGGGTGACCGGCTCGTAATTGGTCCGCGTCGCGGCTGCCATGAACCAGCTGCGGTAGCACGGCCGACGCCGGTCGTAGCGATAAGCGTTCTCATAGCACCGGGCCGCGAAGCCGATCTGGCCAACATCCATGCCATGGTGGCCACGAGCGGCCATGAACTGAGCCATCTCTTCGGCCGGGCTCAGGGATTGCAGGAACCCGTTCACCGCGATCTGCTGATCCGTCACCGGGTATGGCCAGGTGCGGTAGTAGTCGTCATCCAGGCGGACGAAGCCATTGGTCGTCTCGCAGTTGAAGTACCCCCGGAAACCGGGCTTCTCATGGTCTTTGCCATCCCAGCGGACGAAGATGTGGCTGTCGGTGGTAGCGAGCTTTAGCGGGTAACCCAGCCGCCGCCCCACCGCAACGTACAGCACGGGCATCGACGCACACGTCCCGCCCGGCGTATCCGCGGTGGTTTTCCCTTCCGGGGGGATCATGCCGTGGATGAACGCCACGCTCGGGTCGGCAAAGGAGAAGTTCCCTTCGGCCGTCATGTTGTACTTCACACCGAGGTCTTCTTGGAGGACTTGGGCCAGCATCGCCGCCCGGAACTGGGCTTCGCTGCCCCCGTACGTCTCGGCATAACGCGGGTCGTTCACCCGGTACAGGTGGCGCTCGGTCTCAAACGCGACCCGCTCCGCCCATGCATCGAGCGTCGCCAGGGCGTGATCGATGTCGAGACCTTCGGTGCTCGGCAGCCGCGAAGCACACAACAGGTTCATCCGAGCGATGTCCACGCGGTGGAGCTGATCGCTCGGCAGGTCCAGCAACTCATTAAGCGTCTGCGGGGCCAAGTCCCATCGCACCAGTTCCACCGGCTTCATGGATGCCTGGACCGCTCGCATCCGGTAGTCCTGCTGAATGACCTGGACAAGATCACTCCCCATAGCCGGCGCACGCCTTGGCGAATCGTTTGTATCTACCACCGCAATCCCGATCAGCACCGCGATCGCCAGCCCCAGAACGACAGCAAACACCAGCATCCAGGCCTTGTTGGACGTTTTGACTGTTTTGGTTGTGATGGGGGCAGATGAGGGCTTGCGTTTTGTGAGAGTACGCTGACTGCGTGCTGCCGAGTTGTTCCGTCGCTTAGTACGGCTCATGCCCTGATCCCGGAGTGGCGATTACATCATCATGCACGCCCGCCCGGTGTCAAGCAAAAAGCCGGTAAACGGGCTGACGGTGGAAAACTCTGAGGGCGTCGCGGCCAAACATACAGTCCGAACCAGGAGTTCTGCTGATGGAGTACACAAAATGGCCTATCGCGTCTTAGGATGACGGCATGCAGGCGGTCGGACGATGGTTGTGGCAGTTGGTGCCGGGGAATCCGATGGTGTGGCGGATCGTGCTGAGCGGAGCAGGCTCTTGAGGTTGTGGGGTCAGTCGCGGATCAGGAGGCCGTGGTGGGTGAGTTCGAGGAAGCGGCGGGTCTTGAATTGATGGTTGAGGGTTGGCGTAAGCGGCTCCAGCAGGGCTTGAAGGCCGGGGTTGCTGAGGTTGCCGATCGAGATGAGTAAGAGGCGAGCCGGGCGGTTTTGCATGAGGTGGGCGTCGACGAAGTCGGCGTCTTTGGTGACCACGACACGGCCATCCAGGTCGGCACGTTTGATGATGGCGCTGTCCGGGGTGCGGTTGCCGTCTGGCAAGTCGAGGGTGTGGATCGCGTCGCTTTCACTCGTGGTGAGCCAGTCGACGGCACGGCGAGGGAGTTGGGCGTCGATGAGGTAACGCATGTCGCCTTACGGGGCATCGGTGTGGGGAGAGGTGGTGGTGGGGGTGGTGGGCTCGAGGCGGCGGCTGTGAGTGAGGCGGGCGGCGTAGGCGAGGGCGGCGAGGAGGTCGTCGCGTTCGAGGTCGGGGTAGTCGGTGAGGATGTCGTCGGTGCTCATGCCGCTGCTGAGCAGTTCGAGCAGGGTCTGGACGGGGTAGCGGAGGCCGCGGATGCAGGGCTTGCCGTGGCAGATATCGGGGTCGAGGGTGATGCGGTCCAGCAGGGCTTGCACGCGGCGATTGTACCCGTTGTTGATTGATGGGCTCTGTGATCCTTGGGGGAATGGGAGCGGGGACGAGAGGGGGTGGTCTTTCTAAGATGCTTGCATGCAAGCGGTCGGACGATGGTTGTGGCAGTTGGTGCCGGGGAACCCGATGGTGTGGCGGATCGTGCTGGGGGGCGGGCGAAGGGTGCAGCACCTCTGGATCCGGATGGGGTATCTGGGCATCCTGATCGTGCTCGTGCTGATCGGGCTGCTCGAGGGGGGCGCGTTGGCGGGCACCCTCGCTCTGAATGACTTGGCGAAGTCGTCGGCGCTGGTGTTTCAGATCATTGCGTACGGGCAGGTCATTCTCATCTGTTTGTTGGCGCCGCTGTTCATGGCGGGGACGATCGCGTCGGAGCAGTCGGGCAAGACGTACAACATCCTGCTGACGACGCCGTTGTCGAACCTGCAGATCGTGCTGGGGTCGCTGGTGGGGCGGCTGTTCTTCATCCTGGCGTTGTTGGCCAGCGGGCTGCCGTTGTTTGCGGTGTTGCTGGTTTTCGGGGGGTTGCCGGCGGGGAACGTGGGGGTGTGTTTCGGGGTCGCGGCGATGACGGCGTTGTCGGTGGGGTCGGTGGCGGTGACGCTGTCGGTGATGCGGGTGGGCGGGCGGAAGGCGGTGTTTGCGTTCGTGATCGGGATCGCGGCGTTCCTGGTGCTGTTTTATCTGCTGGACTTCCTGCTGCTGCGTCGGCTGGCGTCGGGGACGGCTTGGGACGGGCGGACGACGTGGGTGACGCCGATCCACCCGTTGTTGGTGCTGACGGCGTATCTGAACCGGGCGAACTACGCGCCGCCGGGGCCGGAGTTGCTTGCGGAGTATCCGGCGTTGGTGCGGTTCTACCTGGGGCGGCCGTTCGAGACGTTCATGTGGCTGGGGGGGGTGGTGAGCGTGGGGCTTCTGCTGTTTTGCAGTCTGTGGGTGCGTCGGGTGGGGACGGGGCAGGGGGCGGTGATGAGTTGGGTCCGGGGGAAGCTGCGGCTGCGGGCGGGGGGTGAGGAGCGGCGGCGGGTGGCGCGGGATTTGGGGACGGGGAACCCGGTGGCGTGGCGGGAGGCGAACACGCGGGGGAAGCTGGCGGCGGGGATCCTGGCGCGATACGGGTTTATGGCGCTGGGGCTGAGCGGGGTGGGGCTGCTGCTGCTTCGGCTGCACCGGGACTCGGCGTGGGCGAGTGGTGGTGTAGGAGCGGGGCAGCTTGCGCCACATGAGTGGTTCCGGCAGGCGTTGCTGGCGGTGCTGCTGATCGAGGTGCTGGTGATCAGTTTGGTGGCGATCTACATGTCGGCGGGGTCGGTGTCGCGGGAGCGGGAGGACGGGACGCTGGACATCATGCTGACGACGCCGATCACGCCGAGGGCGTATGTGTGGGGGAAGCTGCGGGGGTTGGTGGCGTTTTTGTCGGTGCTGATCGCGGTGCCGGTGCTGACGCTGGCGTTGGTCGCCGGCTATGCCTGGATCGGTGGGCGGGCGGGGTGGCCGGCGGCGACGTACAGCTATACGGATGCGGCGACGGGGGCGGTGACGTCGGGGGTGCCGTTGGTTTACCTGGAGTCGGCGCTGGTGTTTGCGTTGATGTTCATCCCGTTTGTGGCGGGGTGTGTGGCGTGGGGGATGATGTTCTCGCTGGGGAGCCGGAGCGTGCTGGGAGCGGTGGCGAAGAACATGGCGATTATCGGGACGCTGGCGTTGGTGACGGGGTTCTGCGGGTTTTCGGCGGCGGACAGCATCCCGCTGGTGGGTCCGGCAATCAATGCGCTGAGCCCGACGACGAACGTGCTGATGCTGACCGATCCGTTCAATCGGGTGCGGGATTTCGGGAGCGGCCCGACGGGGGGCCGGCTGCTGCTGGGGCTCAGCGCGTTGGCGGCGGCGGGGGTGTACGCGTTGGTGGTGTGGTCGCTGCTGTCGGGGATGGTGCGGGGGTTTGACCAGACGGTACGGCGGCTGAGCGGGACGTGAGCGCGGGATGAGGGATCAGGCTTGAGGCTTGAGGCCTGAGGGATGAGGCTGGCGGGTTGGGAGTGGTGGGTTGTGGGTGGGGTGTTCAACGGGGCTCCCGGTGGGGATGGCCGACGGATATACTGCCGACGGGGATTGAGTTCCGTTCTTGCCTGCAGAGTGAGCCGACACCGTGAAGCACTACGACGTGGTTGTGATTGGGACCGGGCCTTCGGGCCAGAAGGGCGCGATCCAGGCCGCCAAGATGGGCAAGTCGGTCGCGATTATCGAGAAGAACAACGTGCTGGGCGGGGCCCAGATCAACACGGGGACGGTGCCGAGCAAGACGCTGCGTGAGGCGGCGTTGCACCTGACCGGGGCCTCGAAGCGGGGGCTGTTTGGCGAGGCATACAGGGTGAAGAAGAACATCTCGATCGCGGACCTGGTCGCGGTGTCGCAGCAGGTGATCCGGCATGAGTGGGACGTGATCCGGGACCAGTTTGACCGGAACAACATCGACCTGATCTGGGGCGAGGGCGTGTTCGAGGGGCCGAACCTGCTGCAGGTGCGGAAGGGTGATTCGTCGGAGCTGATCACGGCCGATAAGTTCCTGATCGGTGTGGGGACGCGGCCGGCCCGCCCGACGAACGTCCCGTTCAACGGCAAGACCGTGTTTACCTCCGATGAGCTGCTGAAGCTGGAGCGGCTGCCGAAGACGATGATCGTGGTGGGCGGCGGGGTGATCGGGACGGAGTACGCGTGCATCATGGCGACGCTGGGGGTTCGGGTCACGCTGGTGGAGGGCCGATCGCAGGTGTTGGGCTTCCTGGACCAGGAGATCTCTGACGCGTTCCACTACTTCATGCGGCAGCAAGGGGTGACGCTCCGGCTGGGCGAGAAGGTGGAGCAGATCACGGAGCTGGAAGACCCGAATTCACTGCCGACCAACGGGAACGGGTCGGTGAGCAAGCCGATGGTGCAGGCGCAGCTGGAGTCGGGCAAGACGCTGAAGGCCGAGACGCTGCTATACGCGGTGGGCCGGCAGGGCGTGTGCGGGAAGCTGCAGCTCGAGAACGTGGACATCACCTACACCGACCGCGAACGGCTGCGGGTCAACGAGCACTACCAGTGCCTGAACATGGAAGACCCGGACAACGTGCGGGTCATTGATCATGTCTACGCGGCGGGGGATGTGATCGGGTTCCCGGCGTTGGCGTCGACGTCGATGGAGCAGGGCCGGCGGGCGATCGCCCATGCGTTCGATCAGCCGATGGAGTCGTGGAACCAGGAGCTGTTCCCGTACGGGATCTACGCGGTGCCCGAGATCTCGATGGTCGGCAAGACCGAGGAGCAGCTCACCGAAGAAGGCATCCCGTACGAAGCGGGGATCGGGTCGTACGACGAGATCGCCCGGGGGCAGATCCTCGGCGACCGCACCGGCATGCTCAAGATGCTGATCCACCAGGAGACGAAGCAGCTGCTGGGCGTGCACATCATCGGGACCGACGCGACGGAGCTGATCCACATCGGGCAGACGGTGATGGCCCTGGGCGGCTCGGCCGACTTCTTCGTGAACAACGTGTTCAACTTCCCGACCCTGGCGGAGGCCTACAAGGTCGCGGCGTATAACGGGCTGAACAAGCTGGCTCACGTTTAGTTCATCGCACCCGGCAGGCTACGTGCCCCCGGGCAAAGCCCGGGGCTAAAGGCAGCCTTCGGCTGCTATGCTTCAAGCATGCTGATGTCTGCACGTACGTTTGTCCCGACCGAATTGGATTGTGCGGATTGGGGGCAGCTCGAGCCGTTGTATCAGTCGCTGCTGGACCGGGAGCTGCCCGACGCCGCGGCGGTCGAAGGCTGGCTGGCGGACTACTCGGAGCTGTCTTGCGTGGTCAGCGAGTTCGGCAGCCGACGCAACATCGAGCACGCTTGTCATACGGATAACGAGGCGATCGAAAAGGCGTACCTGCACTGGGTGGAGAACATCTCGCCGAAGCTCAAGCCGATCGGGAACCAGCTGCAGCTGAAGTATCTGGAAGCGCCTGGACTGTCCGGTCTGGATGAGGGGCGGTACGGGATCCTGACGCGGGAGTGGAAAGCTTCGGCGGAGCTGTTCCGCGAAGCGAACGTGCCGCTGCAGACGCAGGTCACCAAGCTCAACAGCGAGTACGACAAGACGATCGGGGCGATGCTGGTCGAGTACGACGGCAAGACGCAGACGCTGCAGCAGCTGGCCCGTTACCAGGAAGAGACCGACCGTGCGGTGCGGCAGGAAACCTATGAGCTGTCGTCAAACCGTCGGCTGGAAGATCGCGACACGATCGATCAGCAGTTCCAACAGATGTTCGAGCTGCGGGAGCAGATGGCGAAGAACGCGGACTGCACCGACTACGTCGATTACTCGTGGCGGTCGTGGCAGCGGTTTGATTACACGCCGGCGGACTGCGCAGCGTTTGCGGACGCGATCGAGTCGGTGGTGATGCCGAGGGTGGTGGAGCTGGACGAGCAGCGACAGGCGGCGCTGGGTGTAGACACGCTCAGGCCGTGGGACAAATCGGTGGACATCGAGGGGCGTGGGCCGCTTCGGCCGTTCCCGGCAGACGATGTGAAGCGGATGGTGGACGGGGGGACCGAGATCTTCCGGAAGGTGGACCCGTCGCTGGCGGAGGATTTTGCGACGCTGCAGTTCGGGCGGAACCTGGACCTGGACAGCCGGAAGGGTAAGCGGGCGGGCGGGTTCCAGAGCTCGCTGAGCGAGATCAAGGAGCCGTTCATCTTTATGAACGCGGCGGGTCTGCAGCGGGACGTGGACACGCTGCTGCACGAGGGCGGCCACGCGTTTCATTACATGTGGGCGAGCCGGGCGGAGCCGTTGATGTTCCTGCAGCACGCGCCGATCGAGTTCTGCGAGGTCGCGTCGATGAGCATGGAGCTGATGGGCTGCGACCACTACGGCGTGTTCTACGACAGCGAAGAAGAGGCGGCCCGGGCGAAGCGGAAGCAGCTCGAGGGGATCGTGCGGATCCTGCCATGGATCGCGACGATCGATCAGTTCCAGCACTGGCTGTACTCGACGCCGGGGCATGGGATCGAGGATCGGACGGCCGGTTGGCTGGAGGTGTGCACGCGGTTCCAGAGCCCGGTGATCGACTACAGCGGTTACGAGGAGGCGCTCGCCGCGTCGTGGCACGCACAGCTGCACCTGTTCCACATCCCGTTCTATTACGTCGAGTACGGGATCGCCCAGCTCGGGGCGTTGCAGCTCTGGCTGAAGTACAAGCGGGACCCGGCGGCGGCGTTGGCGGACTACCGCGCGGGGCTGACGCTGGGCGGGACCAAGCCGTTGCCAAAGCTGTTCGAGGGGGCGGGGATCAAGTTTGACTTCAGCCGGGAGACGCTGGAGCCGTTGATCGACGCGGTCATGGCCGAGTTGGACGCGCTGCCGGCTTAAGCGTTGATTATCCGGTTCGCCGCGTGCCCCCTGGCAGAGCCAGGGGCTAAAGAGATCGGGCGGGTGGGGCTCAGCCGCCGATCTGGTACTTGGCGAAGCGGGTGACGGTGATGCCGTCGGGGATGATCGACGCGACCTGCTGCTTGTCGTCCTTGACGAAGGGCTGGCGGAGCAGGGCGACGGAGTCGAGGTACTTCCGCATCTTGCCGGTGACCATCTTCTCGGCGATCTCCTGCGGCTTGCCGGAGTCGACGGCGTCCTTGAGGGCGCGGGCCTTCTCGGCCTCGACGGCGTCGGCGGGGATGTCGTCGGCGGAGATGCCCAGGGGCTCGGGGACGATCGCCGAGATGTGCATGCACAGGTCCTTGATGGTCTGCTCGGGGACGTCGCCGCCGGTGAGCTCGACGAGCACGCCGGTCTTGCCGGTGAAGTGGACGTAGCTGCCGACGGTCTTGCCTTCGCCGCCGAAGACGACGCCCTTGCCGAACTGGATGTTCTCCTGGGTGACGAGCTTGACGGGTTCGATCAGAGCGGTGATGGCGTCGTTGGCTTCGGCGTCGGAGCCGGGCGAGAAGTCGGCGAGGGTCTGGTCGGCGATCTTCTGCGACATCTCGACGAACTGATCGTTGTTTGCGGTGAAGTCGGTCTCGGTCGCGACGAGGACGATCGCGCCGGTCGAGCCGTCGTCCGAGAGGGCGACGGCGACCTTGCCTTCGGTGGCGTCACGGTCGGACCGCTTGTCCATCTTGGCGCCGAACTTGGTGCGGACGATCTCGGCGGCCTTGTCCATGTCGCCCTCGGCTTCGGTGAGGGCCTTCTTGCACTCCATCATGCCGAGGCCGGTGGAGGCGCGGAGCTTCATGACGTCTTTG
>JBCDIM010000009.1:0-82699 GCA_038749105.1 Planctomycetota bacterium | reverse complement strand
TTCCCCGCCGTCCACCACGGCCGAGAAGTCCACGACATCGTCCTGACCTTCGAGAAGGGCCGCGTCGTCGACGCTCAAGCCTCCAAGGGCCTCGACTTCCTCAACGCCATGCTCGACCAGGACGAGGGTGCCCGCGCCCTCGGCGAGATCGCCATCGGCACCAACTACAACATCACCGACTACACCAAGAACACACTCTTCGACGAGAAGATCGGTGGCACCTTCCACGCCGCCGTTGGGGCCGGCTACCCCGAGACCGGCAACGCCAACCAGTCCGGCCTCCACTGGGACATGGTCTGCGACCTCCGCCCCCCGGAAGATGGCTCCGCCGGCGGCACCATCACCGCCGACGGCGAAGTCATCTCCCAGGACGGCCGCTTCGTCTTCTCCGACTGGCCCGCACCCGTCTCCTGAACCGTCATAGCCGCGAGGCGACGCCTCGCCGGCGCGTCACCACCCACCCCCGCACCAACCAAGGCGAACTTTCGCAACCCTGCAACACGCCGCGCGATATCTTCGCCGCATGCTTCAACAAACTCTCCAGCGGCTGATTGACCAGAAACACACCTCCGCCAAGGAAATGGGCGAGCTCGCCGGCGTCTCCCCCTCCACCGTCTACCGCTGGATCTCCGGCCAATCCCAGCCCGACTACGAGTCCATCCGCCTGCTCCTCCGCCACCTCCCCAGCCGCGCCGCCCAGAAGGCCCTGCTCCACGCCTTCACCGCTGGCACCGACTGGCACTGCACCATGATGGAAGTCGAGCTCGACGTGAACCACGACGGCCAGGTCGACGCCGACGACGCCCTCGACGCCTCCTGCCAAGCCGTCAAATCCTCCACCGACTCCCTCCTCGCCATCCGTGCCGCCAGCCGCGGCAAGGCGCTCAACTCCGACCAGACCATCGAGCTCATCTCCATGCTCGGCACCGTCGTCCGCCAGTGCACCATCACCCAGCGCATCCTCGTCGATCTCGCCGAGCGCCGCAAAAAAGCCAAGACCCCCAACCTGAAAATCGCGGAGTGATTTTCCATTGAACCCAGGGTCAATGACCCGGGGCACGCGCCTGCCCTCTGCCTCACCCCAACACCCCCACCAACCCCTTCGCAAACACCGTCATCAGGATCAACGCCACCGGGTACGCCGTCGCGTACGCCACCACCGGCCCCTCCGCGTCTGTCTTCGCCGTCACCGCCCCTAACCCCGGCGTCGACGTCATCCCCCCGCACACCCCGCCCAGCGTCTCCAGCACGCTCAGCTTCAACCACTTCCGCGCCACCCAGAACCCCAGCAGCATCGGCACCGTCGCGATCACCAGCCCCGAGACCAATAACGCGACCCCGTACACCTGAATCACCTCCACCATCGAACCCCCCGCCTTCACCCCCGCCGACGCCAGGAACAGCACCAGCCCCAGCTCCATCAGCACCAGCCTCGCCGGCCGAGGCAGATATCCCACCAACGGCCCCATCCGCCCGAAGTGACCCATCACCAACGCCACCAGCAAGGGCCCACCCGCCAACCCGAGTACAAAACCTCCAGCCGCCCCGCCCGGCAGCCCGATCGGCGTCATCCCCAGCAACACCCCCAGCGTGATCCCAAACCCCAGCGAGATCAGGTGGCTCTCATCCAAGAGCTTCGCCCGGTCCCCCGCCACCTTCGCAAACGCCTCCAACTGCTCTGGGTTCCCCACCACCGTCAACAAATCCCCCATCTGCAAGGCCGTCCCGGGCCGAGGCACGATGTCCAACCCCATCCGAGTCATCCGCGACACCACCACCCCATAACTGCCCAGCGTGTCCACCTCCCCCAGCGTCCGACCGATCAGCCCCCCCGACGACACCGCCACCTGCCGCCGTTCCCGATCCGTATCAATAAAGCCCTTCGCATCGCTCCGCACCCCGAGCACATCCACCGCCGCCGCCACGTCCCCCCGTCGACCCACCACCAACACGTCAACCCCCTGCTCGAACACAAACCCTGCATCGATCGGCACCAACCGATCCCCCTCCCGACGCCGCGGCACCTGCACCGCCATCGCCTCTAGCCCTGCCACCTCCCCCGGGTGCTTCCCGAACACCGCCGGATTACTGACCGTCACCAGCGCCCGCTCAATCGCCCCACCCACCGCACCATGTGCAGCCGGCAGCTCGGCCTCCAAAACCAACATGTCCTTCTTCAGCAGCCGCGGCAACAGCTGCACAAACAGCACCACACCAATGACGCCATACGGGTAAGCAATCCCGTAACCCACCGATACCCGACCCGGATCGCCCACCGCCCCCGTGCCCATCCCGCCCGCCACCGCCTCCGTCGCCGCCGCCAACGCCGGCGTGCTCGTCAGCGACCCCGCAAAGATGCCCACCGCCAGGTCTGTCGGGATCCCCGCGATCGTCGCCGTCGCCCACGTCACCACACACCCCAACCCAACAATCACCACCCCCAGCGTCGCCATCGTCTTGCCCTGCCGCACAAACGCCCTGAAAAAGCTCGGCCCCGCCGTCAGCCCCACGCAGTACACGAATAGCACCAGCCCAACCGTTCCCACCCCCGCCGGCAGGTCATACCCAAGATGCCCCAGCAGCAGCGCCGCAAACAACACCCCCGAGCTTCCGAGCGACAACCCCGCCACCGTCACCTGCCCGATCGCCAACCCCACCCCGATCACCGCGAACAGCGCAATGAGGTCGTTCCCCAGCACCACCTCCATCAGCCCCGGCCCCGCTTCCGCCTCACCCGGCTGCGTCCCCGCCGGCTGCGCGAACGCGGTGCCCCACGACCACACCAACGCCCCAGCCACGACAGCTAACCCCATCACACGCCCCCGACCTCGCAACAATAAGCGCCTCATCACCGCAGCCTACCCACACCGCCATACTGGCGCAGCCGAACTACCGACCGCCCACCGTCAGCTCCACCGTCCCGCCCTCTTCCTCGGCTGTCGCCGACTCCTGGTGCAGCGCCGATGCCCGCTGCGTGGTCCAGTCCTCCACATCCAGGTCCGGCGCCCGCCCATCGGCCGCGTCGTGCACCTTCAGCATCCGGTAGGCGTTGTCCCGCTGGGCCGGCACATACCCGGCATCACGGATCAGCCGGCACAGCACCGGCTCGCTCAGGCAGTACGTCGTCCCCGCCGCGCTCACCACGTTCTCCTCCATCATCACGCTGCCCATGTCGTTGGCCCCGAAGCTCAGCGCCAGCTGCCCGATGTGCGGACCCATCGTGACCCACGAGCTGCCGATGCTGTGCACGTTGTCCAGGAACAGCCGGCTGATGGCCTGCATCCGCAGATACTCGTTCGCCCCCGCCATCCGCACGACCTTCCCCGCACGCGGCACCGCCCTGCCGCACGCCTTCTTGTCCCACGGGTCCACCTCGCCCGACCACACCTTGTCCGCCAACACATCCCCAGGAAACGCTTCACCCGCCCCCGCATCAAAGTCCGGCAGATGCCCCAACGGCGTGTTCTCCCGCTGGAACGGCCAGGCAATGAACGCCTTGGTCTGACCAGGCAGCCCTTCCCGCAGGGCCAGATCCTGCCGATCCCGCACCCGCTGCAGGTGATCCATCCGGTCGGCCACGCCTTCGATGTGACCGAACATCATCGTCGCTGACGTGTTGAGGCCCACGCGGTGCCCGGTGGTCATCACGTCGAGCCACTGGTCGGCCGTGGCTTTGCCGAGCCCGATCTTCCGCCGGACATGCTCCGCAAAGATCTCCCCACCGCCGCCCGGGATCGAATCCAGCCCCGCGGCTTTCAGCTCCCGCATGATCGCTTCGAGCTTCGCCAGCCAGACCTCCCGCGGCAGCTCGTTCGCGCCCCGCGCCTCGAACGTCGGGAACCCCTCCACCTCCAGCACCGACACAAACTCCACAAACTCCGGCGGCGAGAACGCGTGCAGGTGCACCCCCGGAAACTTCTCCTTCAACCCACCAAGCATGTCCAGGTAAAACTGCAACCCTAACCCTGGATGCATCCCGCCCTGCAGCAGCACCTGCGTCCCGCCGATGTCCACCAGCTCAGCCACCTTCTCGTGAAGCTGATCGGGGCTGAGCACATACGCGTCGTCGTCGCCCTCCCGGCGGAAGAACGCACAGAACGTGCAGCTGGCCGAGCAGACGTTGGTGTAGTTCACGTTGCGGTCGATGACGTAGGTCCGGGGCGAGCCCAGCGGGCCGTGGATCCGCTGCGCTACGGCCGTCGACCACCGCCCCAACTGGTGCAGCGACGCCTCCCGGTACAGGGTCAGCGCATCGGCCTGGGTCAGCCGGGCCTCGCCGGCCACGACCGCGTCCATCGGGATTTCCCCCAAAGCCCGGGGCAAAATGGTTCCATTACCGTCCATCTTTGTCATACTAGGCTTCAGCGGCTCCGGGCAAGGCGTATCCCCGAGCGCTTGAGCTTTTCACGCCGCGCTCGCGGCAGGGGACATTCCGATGCACAACACGACCCACCCGCAACCGGCCGGCCTGCTCCACACAATCCTGGGGCTGCTGCTCGCGGCGGCCGTCCTCATGCCCGCCGGCTCCGTCCTCGCTGAGCCCGACACGGGCGCCAACGCCGACCCCCAGGCCACCGCCAAGGCCGCCGCTGAGGACTTCTTCGTCCGCCTCCAACGCCACGGCCTCCGCGGCCAGACCGACGAGTTCAACGCCCTGCGTCGGGAGTTCCGTCGGCACACCGCCCACCTCACCGGCGCCCAGAAACGCACCATCTCCCGCCTCAGCCGGGACGTCCTCCGCAACCGCCCGCCCGCCTGGTGGAAGAACACCCGCTCGTCGACCCCTGTCTCGTTCAAGGCCGAGATCTGGGACAAGAGCTTCACCGCCAACTACAAGCCCGCCGACACCACCGGGGTCCAGGCCGTGTCGGTCCGACAGACCGGCTGGAAGCGCACCCGCAACGGATACGAGCCCGTCCTCCGCCTCGACATCATCGTCGCCTGGCGGCCCAAGCACATCGACAGCGATCGCCCCGCCGAGGGCCTCATCGCCGAGTCACACGGCTACACCAACGGCGACCTCGCCGAGGTCATCGTCTGGCACGAGCTCGGGCACAACTTCCTCTCCGCCCGCTTCTCCATCGATCAGATCATTACCCTCTACACCCAGCACGAAGCGCTCTACGTCACCCTGCAGGAGTTCTTCGCCGACATGACGGCCATCGCTCACGCCGGGCACCACGCCCGACGCGCCGCGATGCAGATGCGGCTCTTCGAGCTAGACCAGTACGACGACGACGCCCCCCACAACCGCGGCTCCCACGGCGTCGGGGCGATCTTCATCCACGACGTCCTAAATCACCCCGACAAGTGGCCCAGTGTCCGCCTGCCCCCCGCCGTGCCCAAGCAGCAGGTCGAGCTCAACACCATCATCTACGCCTACGAGAACTGGGAAGCCGACTGGTCCTACGACGAAGCAATCCGGCTCCAGAAGCTCATGCAGGACTTTGTGAAACGCAACGGCGAGACCACCTTCCGCCGCAAGGGGGAGATCACGCTCCCGAACCGCCTGGAGATGCAGCTGATGGTCAGCGACGACCGCGATCACCAGAAGCAGCGTGACGCCTGGGTCGCCAAACGCCTCGGACAGCTCATGACTCAGGGCCGAACCGACACCCTCGACGAGGGCGAAACCTACGACCCGCCATTCCGCAAGGGCAGCCGAGGCATTGACTTCGACGACAACGCCGACAACCGCAAACGCCGACTCCGCGTACCCATCGACTGATCCGTCATCAGACCGCCTCGATCTCCGCCGATTTGGTCGTCACCGACTCCTCGACCTTCGCCTCGTGCGTCTTGGTGAGCTCGTCGATCTGCTCCTTGGCGTCTTTGACCTCGTCCTCGCTGAGGCCGAGCGACTTGTCCTTGCCCGCCTGATCCAGGGCCTTGTTCGCGTCGCGCCGAGCGTTGCGGATCGTGATCTTGGCCTGCTCGCCCATCTGTTTGACCGACGCCACCAGCTGCTTACGCCGGTCGCCCGACAAGGCCGGGATGTTGATCCGCACGATCTTCCCGTCCGGCATCGGGTTCAATCCCAAGCCCGACGCCTCGATCCCCTTGATGATGTCCTTGATCGTGCTCGGGTCGAACGGCTTGACCACCAGCTGTGTCGGCTCCGGGGCCTGGATCATCGCCAGCGTCCGCAGGTCCGACTCCGCACCGTACGCCTCGACCTTCACGTACTCGATCAGCCCCGGCGACGCCCGACCCGTCCGCACGCCCTTCATCTCGCTCCGGGCATAGTCGACCGCCTTGTCCATCGCCTCCTCGGCTTCCAGCAAAATCGTGTCGGGGTCTTCAGCCATAACGGTCTCCGGGTGGGTTGAGAGCGGACAGGATAGCCCGAGCGCCGCAGCGCTGTCTCCCGCCCGTCTCCGTCCGTCGTGATCAGTCCACCGTCACGAGCGTGCCGTGGGGCACCCCGCTGACGACCTCCGCGATCGAGCCGGGCTGCTTCATGTCGAAGACCGTGATCGGGATGCCCTTCTTCTTGCACATGTCGAAAGCCGTCAGGTCCATCACGCCGAGGTCGCGGTTGATCGCTTCAGAAAACGTCAGGTGGTCGAACCGCTTGGCGTCGTCGTGTTTGTTCGGGTCCTTGTCGTAGATGCCATCGACCTTCGTGGCCTTGAGCAACAGGTCAGCGTCGATCTCCGCCGCCCGCAGGCTCGCCCCGGAGTCGGTGGTGAAGAACGGGTTGCCCGTCCCGCAGACGAAGATCACGACCCGCCCCTTCTCAAGGTGCCGCAGCGCCCGGCCGCGGATAAATGTCTCGGCCACCGACGTGATGTTCAGGGCCGAGAGCACCCGGGCGCCCTGGCCCATGGTCTCGAGGGTCTCCTTCAGGGCCAGCCCGTTGATCGCGGTGCCGAGCATACCCATGTAGTCGGCCGATGCTCGCTCGATGTGGCCGGCATCCGCAAGCGTCGCCCCACGAACGATGTTGCCGCCACCAACGACCACGGCCAGCTGCGTGCCCAGCTTGGCGGCCGCCGCGATCTCGCTGGCAATGGCGCGGAGCTCCTCGGGATCGATCCCCCCCACGCCCGGCCGGCAGAACGCTTCGCCGGAGATCTTCAGCAAGACACGGCGATACTTGGGCGGGGTAGCTTCGCTAGGCGTGGTTTCATCCATGTGTGCCGGATTGGACACGCCCAGACGACCCCGGTCAAGTCGGCTTGCCGTCACCCGCCCGACCCCAGCTCTTAGCCCGCGTACGATGTCGGGATGAGCGAAGCGTCTCCCGCCCCCAACCGCCCGAGTGAGATCTTCCCCGGGCTGGCGACCCTCTTTGCCGCGGGCGCACTGCGGGCCAGCCGGATGCCCGGCCGCAAGCTCATCGGGGCCCACTTCCGCAAGAAGTTCGGCTCCGCCGGCGCGGTCAGCTTCAAAGCCGTCTCCGACGACCAGGCCGTGCTCGACTGCTGGTTCAGCCCCTGCAAGGCCGCCGACCGAGCGGACGGGCAGACCCGCCTGCCCATCTTCATGTCGCACGGCTGGTTCGAGATGAAGGAACTCCACTTCGCCCGGGCCAACGCCTTCAATGCGCTCGGCCATGACGTGGTCCTCTTCGACCACCGCTCGCATGGCCGATCCACCGGGGCCCACGCGACCTTCGGCGTGCAGGAGCGACGTGACCTCGAAGCCGTCATCCGCCGAGCCGGCCACGACGAAGGCGGGCTCAAGCTCGTCGATACCAACAGGGTCATCACCGTCGGCTTCTCCATGGGCGCCGCCACCGTCCTCCAGCACGCCGCGGGCAACCCCTGCGTGGCCGGTACGGTCGCGATCGCCCCCTACTCCGACTTCCGCACCGCCATCGAGAGCTTCCGCCGAACCCTCGCCCCGTGGATGAGCCAACGCTGGCTCACAGGCGGCTTCGAGCGGGCCTCCCAGAACGCCGGCTTCGAGCTGGACGACGCCTCCACCCTCCGCGCGATGCAACGCATCGGCTGCCCCGTCATGCTTGTCGAGGGCATGAAGGACCGGAACCTGCCGCCCAAGCATCACACCCGCCCCCTCGCCGCCGCCAAGACCCAAGGCCCCGTCCGCGTCTTCACCGTCGACGACGCCACCCACATGAACATCTGCCGAAAGACCTGGCCCGGCATGGATCAAGCCATCGCCGAGTTCTGCGCGGGGCTTTGATTTTTTAGCCGCAAAGAGGCGCAGAAAACGCAAAGAAGAGCATCCAGAAAGCAGGGGCTCTTGGCCTTTCCGAATACCTCTAACGGATCAGTAATTGAAAGTTTTTAAATTCTGATTTTGCGTGTTCTGCGCCTCTTTGCGGCTAAAAATCAAGATAGATACCGCCGCGGGATCGCCGGGTTCAGCCGCGTGAGCAGCTCGTACACATGCGTCCCCGCCAGATCGGCGAGCTTCTGCAAGGCGTGCGGCGCATCGGGGTCATCGCTGTACAGCTCGGCCTCGGCGTCCATCAGTGCGGTCAGCGCAGCGTCCGACTCGACGTCGTCCACCAGAGCCGTGAGGTCCACCACGATCTGATCCATGCTGACCCGGCCCAGCACGGGGCAGTCGGCGGTCGCTCGGGTGAGGTCGCGGGGCTGGACTCGGACGGAGCCCTGGTTGGACAGGGCCAGCGGGTAGCCGTCGCCGTAGCCCACGGGCACGACGCCAAGGACCGAGTCCCGCTTAAGGACGTGGGTGCTCGCGTAGCCGACCGGCGAGCTCTTGGGCATCCGCTGCACATGGATGAGCCGTGAGACCCACCGCAGCACGGGCTTGAGCTCTTCAGGGGCCGCGAGGTCCGCGGGCCAGACGCCGGGGGCGTAGCCGAGCAGCCCGAGCCCGGGGCGGACCATGCTGCCGTGGTACGCCGGATCGCGCAGCAGCCCGGAGGTGTTGCAGGCGTGGATCAGGCAGTCGTCAGGGATCGTGTCGCGGTGCTCCTCGACGAAGCTCATGAACCGCTCGTGCTGCTCGGCGGTCGTGTCTGGGTCGCTGTCCGCCGACGAGAAGTGCGTGTACAGCCCCGCCAGCCGGAGGTACCGCCGCGACCCCTCGTCTTTCAGCATCGCCGCACACTGCTCCGCCGTCAGCCCCGCACGGGACATCCCGATGTCCAGGTACAGATGGATCGGCAGCCGGATCCCGAACCGCTGCCCGATCCCATTCACCGCCGCGAGCTGCTCCGCGTCATGGATCGTCAAGTGCAGCCGCTCGGCCACCGCGTGCCGGTACAGCGTGTCCGTCCGGTCCAGGCCACGCACCGGCATCAGGATCAGGATCGGGGCCGTCACCGACCGGCTCACCAGCTGCTCCGCCTCCGCCGGCGTGAACACACAGAACATCGACGCCCCCAGCTTGCTCAGCCGCAGCGCCACCGGCACCGCCCCGGCCCCGTACGCATCCTTCTTCACCGTCGCACACACCTCAACCCCGGGCCCCAGCAGCCCGCTCAACACCCGGTAGTTGTGATCGATCCGGCTCAGATCCACCTCGACCCGGCTCGGCTCATCCGACGGCGGCTTCCGCACCGGGGTCAGGGCCAGGTCCGGCTTCGTGGAGCCAGACGGGCGTAGCGGGTGGGGCGGGTGAGGCGAGGTCGAAGAGGAAGCGGGGTTAGAGCTCATTGGGACCATCCATGGCCGGAGGTTGATAGTCTACGCTACCGAGTCAGGCCGTTTACGTCGTGAGGTGGAGGTGGGGCCAGGTCAGTCAGGCCAGCCAAGCCGGCAGCGGGCCGATCCCCCCCGCCACCCCGATCATCGGACGCTCTGCCCGGTTCAGCCCAACCCCTCCGGTGGGTCCGCCGTCGAGACCACCCGCCAGAACCCGCCCCCCGCCCGAATTCCCTCTCCCCAGAACCCCTGCAATGACCCAGAACGACTCCTTCAACACCGAGGTCACCTTCGCCGACCTCGGCCTCGCCCCCAACGTCCTCCAAGGCATCACCGAGCACGGCTTCGTCCACCCCACCGAAATCCAGGCCCAGCTCATCCCCCGCGTCCTCGCCGGCAAAGACGTCATCGGCCAGGCCCGCACCGGCACCGGCAAGACCGCCGCCTTCGGCCTCCCCCTCCTCTCCATGCTCGAGCCCGGAACCCAGGCCCAGGCCCTCGTCCTCGGCCCCACCCGTGAGCTCGCCGTCCAGATCGCCGCCGAGCTCGCCAACCTCGCCCGCCACACCGACCTCGGCGTCACCTCCATCATCGGCGGCGAATCCATGAAGGCCCAGCAAGACTCCCTCGCCGCCGGCGGCGAGATCGTTGTCGGCACCCCCGGCCGCGTCATGGACCTCTACGGCCGACAACAGCTCTCGTTCAAAAACATCAAGTTCGCCATCCTCGACGAGGTCGACCGCATGCTCGACATCGGCTTCCGCGACGACATCAAAAAGATCCTCGGCCAGATCAAGGGCGACCACCAGACCGTCTTCGTCTCCGCCACCATGGACGCCACCATCGAGTCGCTCGGCCGGCAGTTCATGAAGGACGACGCCGAAAAGGTCAACGTCGTCGCCGGCTCACTCACCGTCTCGATGGTCGACCAGAAATACCTCTCCGTCGAGCCCTGGGACAAGCGGGCCCTGCTCCTCAAGATGCTCAAGAACGAGAAGCCCGACACCACCGTCGTCTTCTGCAAAACCAAACACACCGTCCGCAAGGTCACCCAATACCTCCGCGACAAGCAGATCGAGGTCCGCGAGATCCACGGCGACCTCCACCAGACCAAACGCAACCGCGTCATGAAAGCCATGCGCGGCGGCGACGTCGACGTCCTCATCGCCTCAGACCTTGCCGCCCGCGGGCTCGACGTCGACCACATCACCCACGTCATCAACTACGACCTCCCCGAAGACCCCGAGGTCTACATCCACCGTATCGGCCGAACCGCCCGCGCCGGCCGCCGTGGCGTCGCCTGGACCTTCGTCACCCCCGACCAGGGCCAGATGCTCACCGAAGTCGAAAAGCTCGCCGGCACCCTCATCGAACCCCTCGACTACCCCGACTTCACCCCCGGCCCAGTCCCCAAAGACATCAAAGAAGAACGCCAAAAGAACGCCGACCGCCGCAGCTCCCCCAGTAAAGTCGAAGACCGCGTCATCGGCGGCGGTGCCACCTCAGCCACCGCCGAACTCGACGACGCCGAACTCCGCAAGATGTTCCCCGACGGCAACATCCCCAAAACCATGCCCAAAAAAGGCCTTGGCTCCCGCTTCAAACGAAGACGCTGACGGTGGCCACCACCCGCCGTCACTTTTCGGGAATTCAATCAAAATTGAACTATTGCATAAACGCAGGCCAGATCGCTTCTTGGCAAAATCGGCGCAATGCTGTACTTTCCTGATAAGTAACTTACCTGTTACCCAATCACTGTTAGGCGGCAAGCATCTCAATGGTCACATCTGCACGTGTTCGTGAACTACTGTCACTTCACGGTACTTGCGAGTCACAAGACGCATCGCAGTGGACTGGCGACATCAACCTTCCGGATGCGTTTGTGCAGTTCTACCGCGACGTTGGCCCGGTAGATATCACAATCGAAGGCTATGGCAACCCTACATTCATTCCCAGTCTTTCAGGACTTTGGGAACACCAGGCGGGTTACAGGTGGAATGGTCTTACCGATGAGCCGATTTTAGATTGGAATGATGAATGGATCGTTGTTGCCGATGAGGGAGGAGATCCATACATTTATTGCCAAGATAAAGTATTCCTTGCGCAACATGGCTCAGGGGTATGGGAGCCTGATGAAATCTACTCCAATCTGAATTTGATGGCTGCGTGTCTTGCGACACTTGGTGCAGTTGTCTTAGATGGCGGGGATGAGTTTACTGATGAAGATAGTTGCGTACGCCCCGTATTCCGAGCAGAAGCAATATCTCGCCTGGCAGACATACTTGGTGATAAGAACAAAGCTGAAGCAATTGTCATCACTGCTGGGTGGGGATGAAGCAGGTAGAGCCGGTTTCAACCGGCCGCAGCGTGTTGAGGGTGTGTCGCAAATAGCCGGATAAATCCGGCCCTACACGCTGAGACCTTTGCGGAGACACGGAAATCCTTACGACCGAGAGCAAAATGGCTGATATCTATATTCGGCCGCTTCGCCGAAGCGATTGTGACAAAATCGGGCCTCTGCTACGCGATATCTGGCTCGATGCATATCACGGTATTCAGACGGATACGGAACTGCTCGCTCAGTCACATAAAGTTCATGCACCCGAACTGATTGCGAGTGAGATCGGCAATCCAAACATGCATAGCGTCGTTGCAGTGACTCACGGCCGAATCATTGGACACGCACGAAGTGATCTGTCGGAGAACAGAATCGACATATCTCGGCTCTACGTCCTACGCGCGTTTTATAGACGAGGAGTCGGCAAGGCACTCCTTCAAGAGGTCGAGAATCACTTTGATGGACAATTGGATGTATGGCTTGAAGTCTACGAAGAGAACAAGCGAGCAATAGCGTTCTACCTTTCGCAGGGATATGAAATCATGGAACGCGGCACAGAAGTTCAGACCGAGGGAAGAGACGTGTTTGAGTTCAAGATGCGGAAGCAACGGCAAGAACAGCCGATCACCTAATCAAGTGGCTGAGATTGACCGGCTATGTCCGCAAGGACTGATAGCGCTACGCCTCCTCTTGCAGACGACGGCCAACCGTGCTTGTCTACCGAATCCCCATCACCGCTGCGTTACCCCCAACACCACCAGCGCGACCCCCACGCCCAGGCCGTTCGCGGCGAGGTCCCAGCCGGTGTTTACATAGCCGCCCACGTTGCTCGGCCCGAGCATCGTCGCGACGAACTCGACTAACTCGTTGAGGGCGCCGAGGCCCATCGCGGCGAGGCCCACCAGCATCAGCCGGCCGCAGGTGGCACACAGCCGGCGGCCGACCGCGGCGCACAGGCCCTGCCAGCACGCCCAGGCCGAGACGCCGAAGCCGTAGGCGTGGACCAGGTGGTCGTACTTCAGCCAGCCCCCCTGCCCGACACCCGCCCCGCCGCTGCCGTCGCCGATCGGGATGATCCACCACGAGTACAGCACCCGCACGTCGCCGTTGATGGGCCACGACTCCGGCACCGCGACCAACCCCCCGGCCATGTGCAGCACCCCCCAGCCAGTCAGTGCCCAGAGCACCCCCGCCGAGAAGCACACCCGCCAGTGGGCGTAAGCCACCAGGCCGGCCAAAACCAGCATCACGACCACATAGAACAGGAATTCGGTGTTGCCCATCTGGGCCGACACGATCGCCGCCCACGCCAGTGTGGCGGCGGTGACCAGCGCCGGCCCCCCTACGAGCCTCGGGTCGAACGGTCTCACGCCAGCGTTATCGGTCATCTCATCGAACGACGATCAAATCTTCGTATAAGCAACTGTATACACCCGCCGCGACGCCCCGTACCGCCTCGACCAGCCCCCGGCAGCTCTCGTGCCGGAGCAGGTGCTCCACGACGTCTTCCGCCTTTTCGACCCCCATGGCCTCGAAGAACGATCGCGCCGCCGACCCCGCACCGCCCGGCAAACGCCCCGCTTCACGGTCCTCCGCGACCCGCAGCATCGCCTCGGTGCTGGGCACCAACGCGAACCCGCTGTCCGCCGACTTGATCCGGTCCAGATAGGCCGCTGCCCGCGCCAAGGCCGACTCACCCAACACACCCTCCAACTCTCCGGTAAACCGCCGGTGGATCAGCCGCGTCGCCGCGTTGTTCAGGGCATAGCTCGCCACCCGCCGCGGCGTCGGCAGCCGGTCCGCCTTCGGGCCTCGGCCCAGACGGTGCAGCAGGGTCCTGGTCGCCGCGTCGCCGTGCAACGCCTCCGCCTGATCGGCCAGAGCCTCCATCCGCGTGACGTAGTCGCCGTGCTCAATCAGCCCCCGCCCCGCCACCAGCACGTTCAGCCTCGCCATCACCCCCGGAAGTGAGGATGACCCGGTCAGCCGACACACGAGCGCCGACCCGCAGAGCACGAGCTTCATGTCCGACTCCGCGGTCCCGTCGTGCTCCGCAAGAACCACCAGCAGGCGACGCAGCAGCTGAGCCGTCCGCTCGCTCGAATCCGCGTCTCCATCCAGCTGGGCCGAAGCAAAACGCCGACGCAGGCCATCGGTGTTGCCGGCCACTGATCGGCCCGCACGATCCGCGGCATCCAGCCCTTCTGCAAAGTCGTAGGCCGTGAGCCGACCCGTCGCCCCCCGGACCGCGGTCAGCACTTCGATCGCGGTCGTCGAGCCGTCGGCCCCGTCTTCCGTCAATTCATCGAACCGCTCACGCAGGTGCTCATCCAGCTCGGCCAGACGATCCGACACGGGCGTCGGCGTTTCGACCGTCTGCGATGCCTGGTGTGACCGCAGATGACGCACCGCGGTCTGCACCCGCTTGGCGGTGAGTTCCATCCCGCTGTGGGCCGAGACCAGGGCGGCGAGTGCCGCGTAGTCCACGCCCTCGATCGACTGGCCGGGACGCAGGCAGGCGGCGAGCACGTCATCGACCGGCCGTTCGCCGCGGTGATCCACCACCGCCGCCAGCCAGGTCAGCACCGCCCGGGCGGCGTCCTTCACGTTGGCCCGGAGCGGCTCGATCGACTCGCCGACACGACCGACCCAGGCCGGGCCGTCGCCCGACACCGGCTCGACGCTCGGCATCTCCGACCGCGGGTCCGCCACACGCATCAACCGATCCGGGTCCGCCAACACCGTCCGCAGCCGCCCCGCCCCGGTCGGCTTCGCTTCTCGGGTTGTCGTGCTCATCGGGTGCATCACTGGACCTTGACGCGTTCGCTCGATTGCCCATTACGACCCCACCGTCCCCACCGCCCCTACCCCGCCCCCATCCGGCTCACTTGCCACCGGGCGGCGGTGTGCTGTGGCAGCCCGACTCGGCCATCGCCGAACCGCTCACACTCACGGCCCCCACAGCTGCCGCCACCGGGGCCAGCATCGCCAGCACCACCAGCAGTCGCATCATCAGTCGCTTGATCTTCATCACGGGTCTCCTGTTAAGGACTCCGGGCATGACAGAAATCATGCCCACTACTCAGACGGGTAAAACGCCCGGTTTGTCACTTGATTCTACGCCCTATTCGCCAGCATTCTGGTAACAAACCGTTTAAAAGAAATGCTTTAACGTCACCCAAAAATTTTCTTCTGACGCGCGGCACCCCACCCGCTGTTTTTCTCGCTCAACACCCTGCCCCAGCCCGGAATAATTTTTCTTAGCCTCATTCGGCAAATGATTTACGGGTGTCGCCGGTGGCCGCCACGCCCCGAAACCCGGCGGCCCCGTCCCAAGGGGTGGAGACCGCCGAGCGTCGGCTGATCCAAACCCGCGACGCCCCACGCCAAACCAAGGGGCTACCTCGAAAGGAGTCGTCATGAACTTCGCCAAGACTCAAACCAAGGCCCACCTCAGCCGGCTCGGTATCGCTGCCGCCCTGGGCTTCGCCATCCTCGCCGGTACTTCCGCGGCCGCCGAATACCAGCACCCCCGGCTCAAGATGTACGGCGACAAAGCCAAGCACGCACAAACCTTCCACACCGGCCACACCAACACCCACGTCCGGACCGTCCACCACCATCACCACCACCAGGCGCAACGCCATCACGACAACCGGTTCGGCTGGCGCTACAAGCACACCAACCGCGACTACCGCTGCACCACCCACCGCCCCATCACCCCCCGACGCCACTGGGTCCCCGGCTACTGGACGCAGCAGTACATCCCGCCCGTCTACAGCTACCGCTATGACCCTTGCGGCACCCGCCACCGCGTGATCGTCCGCAGCGGCTACCACAAGAAGGTCTGGGTCTCCGGGCGCTGGACCACCAGCTACCGCCACACCCGAGCCTACACCCACCGCTCCTATCACTGAGCCACGACAGGCTCAGGCCATCCACGCCACCCATCCGTACGGCCCGCCGCTCACCGAGCGCGGGCCGTATTTCTTTTCCTATCCGCGTTATCATCCAAGCCGTCAAGGGGCCACGTCTTTCCCGGCACCGTGCCGGACCCCACATCTGATCCCACCACGTTTCCCCGGAGGAACGAATTATGGCTGGCAACAAGCTGCTCCTGCTCATCGGTTCGATCGCCTACATCGCCCTGCTGATTCTTCAGTGGATGACCTATACGAACAACATCGAGTTCAGCCTCTTTATGTCAATCGCGCTGCTCGTCCAGGCGCTCGCCGGCGTGCCCGTCCTGCTCTACGCCCTGGGGCTCTTCCCCGTCCCCATCGCGGCTTACAGCAAGGCCCTTTTTGCCTTGGTCGGCATCCTCACGATCAGCGGCCTCATCGGCGTGCCCGCCGAAGCCATCGACGGCAACACTCACCTCCTCAGCGTCGTCCGGGAACAGGCGAAGAAGGTTCAGCTCGAGAATGAGCTGACGGCAAAGGACGACGAGATCGCGGAACAGCTCGAGATCGCCGAAGACAAGGGCGGCGAGAAGGCCGCCGACTTTAGCAAGGCATACGCCGACGCCAGCAAGAAGCGTGAGAACATGACCGGCGGTCGGATCGATTACGACAAGCTCAAAGAAGAGGAGCGCCAAGAGCTGCGGATGCTCGACGCCCGTATCGCCCAGCTGACCCATGAAGCCACCGGCAACAACCTCGACCTGTTGGATGCTTTGCCCCGCAACCTGCTGATCGTGCTCGCCGCGTTCATCATGCTCGTCGGGGCCCACGCCTCCGCCGACGTCTTCGATGCCATCCCGAAGCCCGCGCCGAAGCCCAAGCCCGCTGCTCCCGCCGCTGCCCCCCCCGCCGACCCGCCCGCCGATGCGCCCGATGCGGCCGATGGCGACGAAGAGCCCACCAAGGCTCCCGAGTAGCGCCCGCCCTGACATCCATGCCCCCCAAAGCCCGGCCACTCGCCGGGCTTTTTTTATCCCGCCCCTAGCCCCAATCCCCCATCCCGTGCAGCCCGTACCGCCAACTCCGCCTCTTCCATCAGCTCCACCAACGCCCCCGGCATATCAGCACCTACCCACTTCCGACGCAGCGCCCCGGCGTGACGCTCCACCAGCACCCCCGCGCGGTCCCTACCGAGCGCTCGTTGCTCCGCGTTGAGTTCCTCCAATTCCCCCAACGCGCAACACACCGCTTGGAGCGTAATCACATCCACTACCGATGCCTTGAGCAGCCCCGGCTCGCCTTCGTCTGGCAAAGCCACGGACGCCTCGGCAAACGACACCCAGCGTCCCAGCAGAGCCGCCCACGTCAACACCTCGGGATGCAGCGGCTCGTATCCGCTCGATTCGTCCATGCCCAACCAAACCTCTCGCGATAGGCCCTGTCTGTCAGACCTTACAATCCACCCATGACGGACACACCCCTCTCAATCGGTAAACCGCTGCTCCTGGCTCTTGGCTTCGCGCTGATCGCCGCCCAGGCCTGTACGCCCACCCACACGAGCTCTGGGGTATCGGAGTCTTCCCCGGCTCCGGCCCCTCAGACCACACCGGCGACCGCCCCGGTGACGCCGCCCAACGATCGGCCGAAGAAGGAGAACGTCCAACCCGCCGCCACACTTCCCGCGGGCATCACCATTGACCGAGACAGAAAGCTCGTCCAGCTGGATGCCAAAGTGGTCCTCCGCGAGGGCTGGCTCGAGCTTCTCGCCTGCACGCCTGGGACCAAAGAGCACGAGTCCATCCTTTCGGTGAACACCCCGCCGAGTGTGATCCATTTCGCGCTGCTCACGATCGGTGCCGAGCCGGGATCGCCGATCCGTATCGAGTCGCGGGGCGAAGAATTGGTCGCGATCCCGCCGTCCGGGTCTGTGATCGCCATCGAGCTGACCTACGAAGACGACGGCCAAGCCGTCACCGTCCCCGCCAACCAGTGGGTCTACAACGAGGCCAGTCAGGCGGTCATGGCGGATAACCACTGGGTCTTTGCCGGTTCCAAGCTCCGGGAGTTCGAGGAGGGTGCGGCCTACATCGCGGATCTTGACGGCGCGGCGGTCTCGCTGGTTAATTTCGGGTCTGAGCTGCTCGCCAAGCCCAACCGCCTGACCGACAGCAACGCCGTCCACGGCGAGAACTTCGTGGTCAATACCGAAGTGATCCCTCCGCTGGGCACCCCAGTCACGCTTACCCTGCGGCTCTTGGACCCTCCCGCAACCGCACCCGTGGATACGCCCTAGCCCCAGCCTCGACGGTATGCCTTGACCCGAAACCGTTCTGCAGCGACACTACATCGTCTCTCCCGCCAGGAACTTCTTTTATGTCCCATTCCCTCCGCTACTTCGCCACCCTCTCGGTCATGGCTGCTGCCCTGACACTCTCCACCGGCTGCTCCAGCAAGATTACGTCGGGCGAGATCCGCGCGAACCCTTCCCCGGAGCTCTACAGCACCGCTGAGACCTACGAAGAGCTCCGCAACGACACGGCCCAGGTCAACGACTGGAATATCCGCTCTCTGCGTGACGACTGGACCCGTCTCTGGCTCATGGATCGCGGATCCCGGCTCACCGTCTATCCCTCACCGTAACCCAACGGTCGATTCGCCGGCTTAGCTCACAGGGAGAAGCACCCGTCGAGCGGTGCGCTATCGGACCACTCGCATTGATCCGAGAGGTGACCTCGCAAATCGGGGCACGAAATGACAACTCTTCCGGTTAAGGAACTCAAGCCAAGCGTTTGGGGCGCCGATTTGTGCAATACAAACGGCTCACGTCGATCGCTTTGACAGTCCTGCGATGCGACATCTTGGGGGGCAACACCGGAGGCCTCGTGTCGTGCACGAGCGCTCCCGCGGAGGCATCCCATGTCAGATCAACCCGATGAGATCCTGGCCCGGCTGCACCAGATTGAAGGTCAAGCCCACGCCAGCGATATGCAGACCCGCCGGTCTTTTCTTAGGCACACTGTGCGCGGCGAGGCCCGGCTATTCCCGGTCAGCCGGATGATCACCGAGGAGAGCATCCAGGACATCCAGCTCCGGGATGTCGGCAGGGGCGGCATCGGTTTCCTGTGTCAGCACCCCTTGCCACTCAATTCGCTTTACCGCATCGATCTACTCAATCAGGGCTACACCCTCTCAAGCGTTGAAGTACTCATCCGACACGTCATGCCCCTGAGCGATGGCCTCTACCGGATCGGCGCAACCTTTGTAATCCAGTCCTCTCTGATGCTGGAACTGGGCGTACCGAAAGACGCCCTCGATGCAGACATCATCAACGAGGCCAGCCCCGAAGCACTGGAATCCGACGAGTTCCTCCCGCCCGGAGAGGTCGCGTAGGTCGACCGCACAAGGCAAAAGACACAGCCATCGGCGGTTCTGCCTCTGCCTTCTATCCATCAACCCCGCCGTCTGCCACAAACTCACGCCACCACGTCGATCATCGTGCCTTTGAACGGCTCGATGCTCACCCGGTCCACCATCGCCTTCTGCGTCTGTGCGGCCGCATCCAGCAGCGACACCGCCGCATCCCCCTGAGCCTTCGCCTGGTCCAGCGTCTTGCGAGCGACAGACACGCCGACCTGGCTCTGCAGCTGAGCAGCAGTCAAGGCACTCGCACCGGCGGCATTGATCCCAATAGACATAGCTCATAGATCGGTCAGAACCCTGGGTCTTCTTCACCCCATTGCCCCGGCATCCAGCCCCATCGCGGCCGCCACCCGTCGGCCCGATAACAAGCCGCCTGTTAAGCCCCGCGAGCCGTGCCCCAGGCTGGCATAAACCCGCCCCCCACCCACCGACTCGCCCAGCCAACCCGCCACCGGCAGCCGATCCCTCGTCGTCACCCGCAAGCCAGCCCGCCTCACATCCGCCCGCCCCTCGGTACCCGGCAATAACGCCTCCACCTCACCGCAGGACGCCCGTAGCCGCGCGCGGTTCTCCTCGTCATCGCGGTCTAGCACCCCAACGCGATCGCTGTGGTCGTAGGTCGCGCCCAACCACCCCACGCCATCCAACGCCGGAAGGGCGTACCCGCCGTAGCAGAGCACCCCGCGCAACCATCGCGTGTCCTCCACCCGCCAGCCCGACACCTGCCCCCCCACTCGCCCCACCACTCCACCCACCATCGCCTTGTCCCCGAGCACACCGTCCCCGTTTGCCAGCACCACCACACCATCCGCACCCACGATTTCCAACGACTGCTCCAGCGAGTCGACCGCCCGCGCCTCCACCCCGACCCCCGCCTCGGCCAGCCACCGCTCACACACCGCTCTCGGCCGGACCACCCAGGCGTCGTCCACCCACAGACCGCCCCGCTCCATCGACACCCCGAGCCGTTCCGAAGCCTCTTCAAGCCCGATCCAACGCCCCAGCTCTTCCTCCGCCGCCCACGCCAACCGCTCCGCCTGCCGCTCATTCACCTCCAGGTGCAGCGCACCCGCCCGCCAGCCCACCGACGCGTCCTGCGTCTGCAGCCACGCCCCCATCGCCGTGTGAGCCTCCCGGTACCACGCCACCGCTGCCGACCGCTGCGGCGACCCCAGCTTCGGCTGCACGATCCCCGCCGCGTTCCCCGACGCCCCGCTCGCCACCCCGCCGGGGTCCCAAACCGACACCCGCTCCGCCTCCACGCCCGCCTCCACCAACGCCTTGACCACGCCACACCCCGCGATGCCTGCGCCGATCACCAACACCCGGTCGATCGGCTCCCGCCTACCGCCCGGCACGCTCGCCGATTCGGCCCGTGGGGTCTCACGCAGCACCCCCGTCAACACGTCCCGCTTCTTGCCCAGCCCCGCACGCTTCCGGACATCAAACCCCGCCCTGTCCAACTCCCGCCGCACCGCCCCCGCCACCGTGTACGTCGCTACACGGGCACCCTTCCGCGACCGTTCACCCACCGCGTCCAGCACCGCCTGACTCCACATCGCCGCGTTGCGCTGCGGAGAGAACCCGTCCAGAAACCACGCGTCGATGCCACCCCGCTCCGGCACCGACCACCCCCGGAGCACCCCCTCGACGTCACCCCACAGCACCACCAACTCGACCCCTCCCCCGAACGCCACCGACCACGACGTACCCGCCTCGACCGATCCTTCCCCCACCGGCCAGGCCTCCACCAACGCTGCTGCCCGTGCTGCCATCCCGTCCCCAGCATCCAACCCCGCCAACGCCCGCTCCAAGTCCCCGCGCTCAAGCGGGTACCCCTCCACCGACACATACCGCAGCACCCCCGGCACCCGGTGCTCCGCGACCCGGTCCCACGCCTCCCACGCCGCCAGGAAGTTCAACCCCGCACCGAAACCCAGCTCCCCGATCGTGAAAACCCCATCAGGCCAGCCCCGCTCCCGATCCTTCCACCGGCCCGGCAGCCCCGCCCCCGCCAGCATCACATGCCGCGCCTCTGCCATCCCCATCGACGCGTACACATCCCCAAACTTCTCCGACCACAGCCTCCCGTCCCGCCACGACACCTCAGCCAACTCTAGCCGTCGTCCCATCCCTCCAACTCTACCCCTACGCCACCGCTCCGTTACACTCCCCGCGTTTAACCCCACACCCGCTACCCCCTCCGCGATACCCCTGCTCCATGCCCCGCCGCGACGACCTCCACACCATCCTCATCCTCGGCGCCGGCCCCATCGTCATCGGCCAGGGCTGCGAGTTCGACTACTCCGGCACCCAGGCCTGCAAAGCCCTCAAAGAAGAGGGCTACCGCGTCGTGCTGGTCAACTCCAACCCGGCCACCATCATGACCGACCCGGAGTTTTCCGACCGCACCTACATCGAGCCCATCACGCCCGAGGCCGTCGAGAAAATCATCATTAAGGAGAACGCCGGCGACCACCCCATCGACGCGCTGCTCCCCACGCTCGGCGGACAGACCGCCCTCAACTGCGCCTGCGCCCTCGACGAGCAGGGCATCCTCAAGAAGCACAGCGTCGAGATGATTGGTGCCGACCGCGACGTGATCTACCGGGCTGAGGACCGCGAGCTGTTCAAGAAGGTCATGGCCGACATCGGGCTCAAGTCGCCCGACTCCGCCACCGCCACCACCATGGACGAGGCCCGTGAAGTGCTGAAGTCTACCGGGCTGCCCGCGATCATCCGCCCGGCCTTCACGCTCGGCGGCACCGGCGGCGGCGTGGCCTACAACCTCGACGAGTTCGAGGAGATCGCCAAGCGCGGCCTCGACGCCTCCATGACCTCGCAGATCCTCATCGACCGCTCGCTCCTCGGCTGGAAGGAGTACGAGATGGAGGTCATGCGCGACCGCGACGACAACGCCGTGATCATCTGCGCGATCGAAAACCTCGACCCGATGGGCGTCCACACCGGCGACTCGATTACGGTCGCCCCCGCCCAGACGCTGACCGACAAGGAATACCAGCGGATGCGCGACGCCTCGCTCGCCATCCTCCGGGCCATCGGCGTCGAGACCGGCGGCTCCAACTGCCAGTTCGCCATCAACCCCGACAACGGCGAGATGGTCGTCGTCGAGATGAACCCCCGCGTCTCCCGCTCCTCCGCCCTCGCCTCCAAAGCGACCGGCTTCCCCATCGCCAAGATCGCCGCCAAGCTGGCCGTGGGCTACACCCTCGCCGAACTGCCCAACGACATCACCGGGCAGACCGTCGCCTGCTTCGAGCCGTCAATCGACTACGTCGTCACCAAGATCCCCCGCTGGACCTTCGAAAAGTTTCCCGAAGCCGACGAGACGCTGACAACTCAGATGAAGTCCGTCGGCGAGGCGATGTCCATCGGGCGCACCTTCAAGGAGTCGCTCCAGAAGGGCATCCGCTCGATGGAGGTGAAGCGCTTCGGGCTCGGGCTCGACGCCAACGACAAGTGGCTGCAAGCCCAGCGTGGCGTCGTCGCCGCCGACGGCTCACCCGTCGTCTGGCCTATCCCGCTCGACAAGCTCCGGCGCAAGCTCCGCGTCCCCTCGCAGGGCCGGCTCTACTACGTCCGCTACGCCTTCAAGCTCGGCTGGTCGCTCGAGCAGATCTTTGACGCCACCAAGATCGACCCCTGGTTCCTCGATCAGATCCAACAGCTCGTCGAGTTCGAGGACACGCTCGCCGGCTACAGCTCGCTCGCCGACGTCCCCGAAGCCGTACTCTTCGAGGCCAAGCAGCTCGGCTACTCCGACGCCCAGCTCGCCAACCTCTACTTCGGGGCCATTACCAGCACCACGATCATGCAGGTCCGCAAGCACCGCGAATACATGTCGATCAAGCCCGTCTACAAGCTCGTCGATACCTGCGCCGCCGAGTTCGAGGCCGTCACCCCGTACTACTACTCGACGTACGAAACGCCCGTTACGCAGATCGACGCCGACGGCAACGCCGCCGCGTCCGTCGATGACGAAGTCCGTGTCACCGACACCAAGAAGATCGTCATCCTCGGTGGCGGCCCCAACCGCATCGGCCAAGGCATCGAGTTCGACTACTGCTGTGTCCAGGCCGCCTTCGCCGCCAAGGAGCTCGGCTACGAAGCCGTGATGGTCAACTCCAATCCCGAGACGGTCTCTACCGACTACGACACCTCCGACCTGCTGTTCTTCGAGCCACTCACCCTCGAAGACACCCTCAACCTCATCGAACGCATCAACGGCGGCTCGTTCAAAGACCCGAACCACCGTGGTCTAGTACACGGCGTCATCGTCCAGTTCGGCGGCCAGACCCCCCTCAACCTCGCCGAAGGCCTCCGCGCCGCGGGCGTCCCCATCATCGGCACCTCCGTCGACTCGATCGCGCTGGCCGAGGACCGCGACCAGTTCGCCGAGCTCTGCCGGCAGCTCGGGGTCCGTCAGCCCGAAAACGGCATCGCGTACGACGCCGACGAAGCTGTCGCCATCGCCAACCGCATCGGCTACCCCGTGCTCGTCCGCCCCTCGTTCGTGCTGGGTGGCCGGGCCATGGAGACCGTCTTCGACGATGACCAGCTCCGTCGCTACATGCAGTTCGCCCTCCGAGCCTCCGACGTCGCCGACGGCCCGATCCTCATCGACAAGTTCCTCTTCCAGGCCACCGAGTGCGACGTCGATGTCATCGCCGACTACTTGGCTCCGGACGGTGCTGCCGAACCAAGGGCCATCGTCTGCGGCGTCATGGAGCACATCGAAGAGGCCGGCGTCCACTCGGGCGACTCCGCCTGCACGCTCCCGCCCTACTCGCTGTCCGACGACATGATCGAACAGATCAAGGACCAGTCGCGGGCCCTCGCCGAGGCGCTGCAGGTCCGCGGCCTGATGAATGTGCAATGGGCCGTGAAGGGGGACGACCTCTACGTCATCGAGGTCAACCCGCGGGCCTCCCGCACCGTCCCGTTCGTCGGCAAGTCCACCGGCGTGCAGTGGGCCCGCCTCGCCGCCAAGGTCATGGCCGGAAAACAACTCGCCGACCTCGATGTGACCGGCGAAGTCCACCCCCCACACACCTCCGTTAAGGAAGCGGTTTTCCCGTTCAGCAAGTTCCCCGGCGTCGATGTCATCCTCGGCCCCGAGATGCGTTCCACCGGCGAGGTCATGGGCGCCGATGCCTCCTACCCCATCGCCTTCGCCAAGAGCCAGATGGGGGCCGGCGTCTCGCTGCCCACCGAGGGGCAGGTCTTCCTCTCGGTCCGCAAGGAAGACAAAGACGGCGCGATCGCCATCGCCAAGGACCTCATCGACCTGGGCTTCACCGTCCTCACCACCGCCGGCACGCACCAGTCCCTGGCTGAAGCGGGCCTCACCACCACGCGGATCAACAAGATCTCCGAGGGCCGACCCCACGCGATCGACCTGATCAAGAACGGCGAGCTCGCCCTGATCCTCAACACCGCCACCCGCAAGGGCGCCGGCACCGACGAGGGCCAGCTCCGTGCCATGGCCGTCCGCGAACGCGTCCCCATGATCACCACCCTCACCGGCATGACCGCCGCCGTCGGCGCCATGCGGGCCCTCCGCGACCACGGCTGGGACGTCGCCGCATTGCAGGACTACTTCCCGGCAAAAAACTAGCCGCTAGGGTGTTAGTGACAGGCTTTGAACCGCCAGTCCAAACTGCAGCGGCGGCGGAAGACATGTGCGACGATGGAGTGTTGCGATGAGCCAAGCCAACCCCCTGCCCTTTTCGAACAACGGCCGCTCGGACCGCCGACCGATCGAGCTCGGCAAACTGTTCGATAAGCTCCCGCCGCACGCGCTCGAGGCCGAGGCGGCGCTGCTGGGTTCGATGATCCTCGACTGGCGGGTCTGCGGCGACGTGCTACAGATCCTGCGAGGCCCCGAAGACTTCTACAACGGGCCGAACGCGGCGATCTATCAGGTGCTGCAGGAGCTTTACGACGTCGAGCAGAGCATCGACCTGGTCCAGCTCAACCAGCGGCTGATCGACAAGGGCGTGCTCGAACAGGTCGGCGGGGCGGACTACCTGGTCGAGCTGGCCGAGGCGGTGCCCTCGGCCGCCAATGCCTCTTACTACGCCAAGATCGTCCGCGAGAAAGCCCTGCTCCGGCAGCTCATCGAATCTGCCGGCAGGACGCTTCACGACTGCTACCACAGCGACGAGCCCGCGGTGGACCTGCTCGACAAGGTCAGCCAGGGCCTGTTCCAGATCCAAGAACACCGCGGCGATACCAACGCCAGCGAGCTAAGCCGGCTCCTCGAAGAGACCTACGAAAAACTCGAGAACCACGACGGCCGGCTCATCACCGGGCTCGAGTCCGGCTTCTTCGAGCTCGACGAAATGACCAACGGCCTCCAGCCCGGCGAGATGATCATCATCGCCGCTCGCCCCTCCATGGGGAAGACCGCCTTCATGCTCAACATCGCCGAGCACTGCGCAGCGAGCAACAAGCTACCCGTCGCCGTGTTTTCCCTCGAAATGTCCAAGCAGCAGCTCGCCCAACGCCTGCTCTGCTCCCGCTCGGGTGTTGACTCCCACAAGCTCCGCCGAAACATGCTCGGGGCCGACGATTTCCAGAAGCTTTCGCTCACCGTCGGCGAGCTCTCCGACGCCCCGATGTTTATCGACGACACCCCCGGCCTCTCGCTCATGGCCCTCCGCGCCAAGGCCCGCCGACTCGCCATGGAGAAGCACATCAAGGCCGTGTTCATCGACTACATGCAGCTGATGTCCTGCCCCGGCAGCGAATCGCGGCAGCAGGAGGTCTCCGAGCTGTCCCGCGGGATCAAGGCCCTGGCCCGCGAGCTCAACGTGCCGGTCGTCTGTCTGTCGCAGCTCAACCGACAGGCCGAGGCCCGCGAAGGCCACCGGCCCCGCATGTCCGACCTCCGGGAGTCCGGCTCGATCGAGCAGGACGCCGACGTGGTCATGATGGTGCACCGCGAAGACTACTTCCACAAGGGCGATGACGAGTACGAGCCAACGAACATCGGCGAAATCATCATGGCGAAGCAACGCAACGGCCCCACCGGCACCGTCAAGCTCCAGTTCCACGGCCCGACGACCCGCTTCCATAACCTCGCCCAGCATCAAGACAACGGCTTCGGCTGAGTCGATAACCACGAAGGACACGGAGACCACGAAGATTGCTCTTTTGTGTTCCTTTGTGCTCTTCGTGCTCTCCGTGGTTCAAACCCGCATGCCCAGAAACCCGATAGCACGATCATGAGCCGACTCAACCACGACAGCACCGAGATGAAGGTCGCCCTCGAAGCGGTCTCCAAAGCCGCCGAAGTCTGCCGCGCCGTCCAGGCCGACCTGGTTACCGCGGGGACCCTCGAGAAGAAGGACAAGAGCCCGGTCACCGTGGCCGACTTCGCCTCGCAGGCCGTGGTCTGCAGCATCATTGCGAAGATCTTCCCGGGTGATCCGGTGGTTGGCGAGGAAGACGCCGCCGACCTCCGCGGCGATCAGGCCGAGCTGGCCGAGAAGGTCGCGGAGCACGCCGGCATGGCGGTCGAAGACGCCCTGACCGCCATCGACCGCGGCAACCACGACCCGGCCACCAAGCCCGCCTCACGTTACTGGACCCTCGACCCGATCGACGGCACGAAGGGCTTCCTCCGCGGCCAGCAGTACGCCGTCGCTTTGGGCCTGATCGAAGACGGCAAGGTCGTCCTCAGCGTCTTGGGCTGCCCCAACCTCGACGGCGGCCTGCTCCTGTCGGCCGTCCTGGGCGGCGGCACGCGGGTACACGCCGCCGACGGCTCATCACATCCCGTCAGCGTCAGCACGACCCAAGACCCGGCCGAGGCTCGGTTCTGCGAGTCCGTCGAGTCGGGCCACTCCGACCAGGGCGCCTCGGCAGAGATCGCCAAGACGCTCGGCATCACCGCCGAGCCCTACCGGATCGACAGCCAATGCAAGTACGCCGCGGTCGCCCGTGGCGACGCCGATATCTACCTCCGGTTGCCCACCCGGGCCGGCTACCAGGAGAAGATCTGGGACCACGCGGCGGGCATGCTCTGCGTGACAGAAGCCGGCGGCACCGTGACCGACATCACGGGCAAGCCGCTCGACTTCTCGCTCGGCCGGACCCTCTCCGCGAACTCGGGCATCATCGCCACCAACGGCGCGTTCCACGACCGCGTCGTCGAGGCGGTCCAGGCTGCGTTCACCGTGCCCGCCTGACGGGCCCGCTTACTGCGGAGCGGGCAGGTCGGCACAGAAGTCGGCCAGCTCACCCAGCGTCGGCGATCGGCCTTCCCGCACATAGAACCCGCTCACGCCCGTGCCCGTGCACAGGGCCTGCTCCAGCGGAAGGCCCGCGAGGAGCCCGGTGCAGAAGCCGGCGTTGAAGTTGTCGCCCGCCCCGGTGCTCAGCTTCGGCTTCTGAACAAACGGGCCCATGAACGTCGAGGTCACCACGCCTTCGTCGGTCTCTATCGCCCCGGCCGCCCCACGCCGCGGGTGCACCACCACACAGTGCACGCCGATGGTCTCACGCAGCTTCGCGGCCGTCTCTTCGATCGCCGCCTCCGCGTCGTCGGGCACGTCGATGCCCAGCACGCCGGCGACCTGTGATGACTCGCTGAGGTTGAACCCCAGCACCACATCGGTGTCCTTCTGCAGTTCGCCGGCCAGCTCCATCGCCGCCCGCAGATCGTCGTCGGTCCGCTTCGCCGGGTCGGCCAGGTCGATGAAGACCATCCGGTTGCCGTCGAGCTCGGGCAGCACATGATCGATCAGATGCCGCCAGATCCCGTTCATGCCCGGGAGCATGGTCCAGTTGACCATGGCGATCAGCTTGGCGTGCAGGCAGATGCCCTCGTAGGCGTTGCGGCCGACGTGCTCGTCGATCGCGTCCTGGGCCAGGTCGCGGATCGCGTCGTGCTTGCCCAGCATGAGCTTGCCGTCCTCGAACTCCAGCGCATCAGTGAAGCCTGGGTCGGCGATCGAGTGAACAGTGGCGATCTTGGCGAACTCGTCAAACACGGGGTCGACCGCGGGCAGGCCGAGTGCACCGATATAGGTCGTCGGGAAGCCAACCGACGCGAGCGCGTTAGCCATGATCGGGCCGTTGCCGCCGAGCTTGCGGACGGTTGTCACCAGCTCGACGTTCGAGGATTGGCCGGCCGCCGAGCTGATGCGTTCGCCGAAGTCGGAGATCGTCGGCACGCGGTCGAAGCGTTCGGCGTCGTAGCGTTTGTCGACGATGTGGATAATCGAGTCGACGAAGCCGTCGAAGCCGACGAGCACGGGGCGCTGGTCGATGTTGGCGGCGAAGAGGCGGAGGCCGTCCGAGGCGGCCTTGGCGATGGCTTGGCGTTCAGGCATCGCGGCAATGTAGCAGCTTCAGGCCAACAATCAGGTGGTGCCTCGACGACGGGACCGACCGTAAACTCAGGTGACGCGGGGGCGTGATGAACCCGCTGCTGTTTAGCCAGATGCTCCGGACCCGAAGATGACCCCGCCCGCCCGCACGCCGCCGCTCGACCGTCTCGCCTCGGCGGTGGTGCTGTGGCTCGTGGCATGGGTCCGCCCCCGCTGGGCCGTCGAGCAACAGCACCGACAGAACCTCGGCATCGTTTGGGCGTGGGCGGTCGCGGCGGTCAGCGTGGCCTGGGTCGTCGTGGTCTTGCCCGCACTGACGCTATGGACTCAGGGCCTAGCCAACGGCAGCCTGAACTCACCACTGCCCTATATCCTCAACGACGTCAGCGAGGCTCTGCGGCTGCTCCGAAATGTGGTCAGCCATCCCCCGGACCTCGCTCGCCTCGTTGCCGTCATCCTTGTCGGCCACGGCCTCTGGGTTGTCGTTGCCTGGGTCCACCTCGGGTGGTGCGCCCGGCCCGGCACCCCGTTCGACGCCCTGCAGCAGTCGATGCGGACAATCGCCTGGGCCAGCCCGGCTGGCGTATGGGTCATGACTGCCGTGACCCTGGCTGTCGTCTTCTGGGATGAATCCGTTGGCGTTTGGCTCCAGACGAGCCACCACACCGCCTTGACCTATACCGGACTCTCGACCGATCCCTGGTGGGTGACGTTCTCCACAGAAGGCCAGCTGCTGGTGATCACCACAGGCTTGTTATTGGGCTACGCCTGGCTCACCGCCGCCATCCGCGCGATGCCCTGGCCCGCACGCTGCGTCTGGCCCCCGCGCTGCACCGGCTGCGGCTACGCCCTCCACGGTGTCGACCCGAAGGGCCCGTGCCCCGAATGCGGCCAACCCGTCCCACAGAGCCTCAGCCCTAAACCCCTCCACCCTCATCCGGCCGGGGGGCGCTTCCCCGCCTTCACCAACGGGCTCCGCTACGGCCGAGCCGCGCTGATGCACCCGAAGCGCCTCGGCCGAGCCACCCCGCTGTACACCCTCAATCCGCACCACGCCGCGTCCCGCTGGATCACCGGGATTGCCCAGTTTCTGACAGCACTGCTCGGCGTGGCCGGGCTCCATATCGTGTTCAACAGCTACGACCCCGGCAACGCCCGATGGCTAGGCACCCGCGAAGGCATCGTCTGGGCTTACGCCGTTCTTCCCACACTGCTCACTCTGATCAGTCTCGTCACGATGCAGGTCACCAGCACGCTCGCCGCCTCCAGCTACACCCGCAAGGACGCCGGGACCACGTTCCCCGCGGCCGCGGCCCTCGCGTCCTTCGCCGGGCCCCTGCTCGTTGTGGGGCAAGCCCTGCTCTGGGTGGTCCTCTGGGTTCTGGTTATCGTCGGCTATGCCTATACCCCGACTCACTGGATCCCCGACTCTCTCACGTTCACCTACCGCGAACTCTGCATCGTGGTGATGACTTTTCTCACGCTCGTGTCCTGGTGGGCCGGCTACTCGCACCTCATCGGCCGGGCCCTCCGCGCCGCCCGCTTCAACAACCACTAACGCCACCCGCTGCCCGTTCGCGTCAACCCTCCACAACCCTTCCCTTCGCCTCATTACACTCTCCATCCCATGCCCTACACCCCCGCCGATATCGAGGCCAAGTGGCAAGCCCGCTGGGACGCCGAGAAGACCTACGCCGTCCCCAACCCCGAACAGCCGGGCTTCGACCCCGACAAGCCCAAGTTCTACGTCCTCGACATGTTCCCCTACCCCTCGGGCGTTGGGCTCCATGTCGGGCACCCTCTCGGCTTCATCGCCACCGATGTCCTCGGCCGGTTCAAACGCATGACCGGGCACGCTGTCCTCCACCCCATGGGCTTCGACGCCTTCGGCCTCCCCGCCGAACAGTACGCCATCGAGACCAACGTCCACCCCCGCGTCACCACCGAAAAGAACATCGCCAACATGGTCCGCCAGCTCAAAGCCCTGGGCATGGGCTACGACTGGGACCGCTGCCTCGCCACCACCGACCCGGGCTACGTCCGCTGGACCCAGTGGGTCTTCCTCCAGCTCTACCACAGCTACTTCGACCCCACCCACAACAAGGCGATGCCCATCGCCCACCTCATCAACGAGCTCGAGGGCGAGAACTACTACATCGGGCTTGATGGCGAACTGATCCCCTCCGGAGCCGACGAAGACCTCGAAGCCCTGACCGGTGGACGCATCGGCGTCCACAAGTGGTACGAGCTCTCCCCCGAACAACAAGCCCGCCTCCTCGACGAATACCGACTCGCCTACCTCGCCGACGTCGAGGTCAACTGGTGCCCCCAGCTCGGCACCGTCCTCGCCAACGAAGAGGTCACCGCCGACGGCAGATCCGAGCGCGGCAACTTCCCCGTTGTGAAGCGTCCGCTCAAGCAGTGGATGCTCCGCATCACCGCCTACGCCGACCGGCTCATCGAAGGCCTCGACACCGTCAAATGGCCCGAAGCCATCAAAAACCTCCAACGCAACTGGATCGGCCGCAGCGAAGGCGCGCTCGTCGATTTCCCCGTCGTCGATGCCGACGAATCCATCCGCGTCTTCACCACCCGCCCCGACACCCTCTTCGGCGCGACCTACATGGTCCTCGCCCCCGAGCACCCGCTCGTCGATGTGATCACCACTGATGATCAGCGCGATGCCGTGAAGGCCTACCAGTCAGAAGCCGCCGCCAAGTCCCAAGAAGACCGCGGCGCTGACGATAAGACCAAAACCGGCGTCTTCACCGGGGCCCACGCCACCAACCCCGTCAACGGCGAGCCCATCCCCGTCTGGATCGCCGACTACGTCATGATGGGCTACGGCACCGGTGCAATCATGGCCGTCCCCGCTCACGACACCCGCGACCACGCCTTCGCCAACACCTTCGCGCTGCCCATCAGCGAAGTCGTTCAGAGCCCCAAGAAGCACAACATCGAGGCCGAGGCGTGGACCGGCGACGGCGACCTCATCAACTCCGCCAACGGCGAGGTCTCGCTCAACGGCAAGCCCGTCGCCGAAGCCAAAGCCCTGATCACCGACTGGCTCGAACGACACGACCTCGGCCGCGGCAAGACCCAATACCGGCTCCGCGACTGGCTCTTCTCCCGACAACGCTACTGGGGCGAACCCTTCCCCATCCTACACGGCCCCAATGGCGAGGTCCGCCCGGTCGACGAAGCCGACCTCCCCGTCGAGCTCCCCGAGATGGAGGACTTCAAGCCGACCGGCAGCGACGACCCCGACGCCCCGCCCGCACCCCCGCTCGGCAGGGCCGGCGACGACTGGAAGCAGGTCACCCTCGACGGCGTCACCTACACCCGTGAGCTCAACACCATGCCCAACTGGGCCGGCTCCTGCTGGTACTACCTCCGCTACCTCGACCCGCGGAACAACCAGCAACTCGTCGGCACCGACGCCGAACGCCGCTGGATGCTCAGCGAGAAAGCGTCCGGCGGTTACCACGCCGGCGGCGTCGACCTCTACGTCGGCGGCCAGGAACACGCCGTGCTCCACCTGCTCTACGCCCGGTTCTGGCACCAGGTCCTCTTCGACCTCGACCATGTCTCGACGCCCGAGCCGTTCGGCCAGTACTTCGCCCAGGGCTACATCCAGGCCTACTGCTACCGCGACCAGCGCGGCATCCCTGTGCCCGCCGACGAAGTCGTCAACGCCGACGGCAAGCCCGCCGCCGAGGTCCAGGGCGTCAAGGGCGAGACCTTCTTCCACAACGGGAATCCGGTCACCGAAGAGTTCGGAAAGATGGGCAAGTCCCTCAAGAACGCCATCGCCCCCGACGACGTGATCGACCAATACGGTGCCGACACGCTCCGCCTGTACGAGATGTACCTCGGCCCGCTCGATCAGTCCAAGGTCTGGAACACCGCCGACATCGTCGGCGTCCACCGCTTCCTCCACCGCCTCTGGCGTAACCTCCTCGACGACACCGACCAACTCCTCGTATCCACCGACGAGCCCGACGCCGACCTCCGCCGACTCCACCACCACACCATCAAGCGTGTCACCGACGACATGGCCCGCCTGAGCTTCAACACCGCGATCGCCGCGCTCATCGAGCTTAACAACGCCCTGGTCAAGCTCGACGCCGTGCCCCGCGACATCGCCGAGGACCTCGTGAAGATGCTCGGGCCTTTCGCCCCGCACCTTGCCGAAGAACTCTGGCAACGCCTCGGGTTCACCGACACCGTCGCCGACGCCCCCTGGCCCCAGCACAACCCCGAGTATCTGATCCAGGACACCGTTGAGTACCCGGTCCAGGTCAACGGGAAGCTCCGCGGCAAGATCTCCGTCCCCGCCGACGCCGATCAGCCCGCCATCGAGGCCGCCGCGAAGGCCGACCCCAACGTCGCTGAGCACCTCGAGGGGAAGACCGTCCGCAAGCTCATCCTGATCCCGGGTCGGCTGATCAACTTCGTCGTTGGTTGAACTGCTGTGAGGGTAAACTCAGGGCATGGCGGACCCCTACGAACTCGAGAAGCCCCCGGCCGACCCTGAGCCGCAACCCGCTGCGCCTGTCGCGCCTGCCAGCGCCCCCCCGCCGCCGCTGGCCCCGCTGCCCACCGAGATCCCGGAGATGCGGTTCTGCCCGGCCTGCGGCTACAACCTCACCGGGCTCACCGACGACCACTGCCCTAAGTGCTTCCGGCCGTTTGACCCGTTCGACCTCAAGACCACCACCGACAAGCCGCCCCGGAAGCTCACAGAACGCAGTTACTGGATCGAAGGCCCCCGACTCGCGGGCTACGCCGCTCTGCTTCTCACCCTTGTGGGCCGGATCCTCATCAACCGCAGCGCCCCGGGCTGGTCCAACCAGCTCGCAGGAGGTGATGCCCAGAGCACCGCCGGGCTGGCCGCCAACACCCTGCTTGCCTCGCTCTCCGCGCTGCTGCTGATCCCCTGGATCGCCGGTGTCACTTTCCTCATCCTCGCCGCGCTCGACGACCGACTCGGCGGCCGCCTCATGCCCATCGTCGGTGCCGCCCTTCTCACCGGCTGCATCCTCGTCCTCGGCTACGACCCCGCCCTCTACATCATGGCCTGCATCGTCGCCCTCGTCACCAGCCTCGTCTACCGCTCATTCGCCACCTGACCGACCCACCCGACGAGACGCCGCCGCTCTCCCAAGCCATACCCGCCTACCTCGACAACCCCGCCGCGGGCTACACCGACTACCCCGCTCTCAACGAAGCTCAAACCGCCTGAGAACCGCTCATTCAAGCGGTACACCGTCAAGCACCGCGGGTATGCCACTTCCGGTACGGGACCAGGCAAAGCAGCCCGATCAGGGCCCCCAGAAACTCGCGTGCCAGCTCGATGTGCGGTCGCTCCCCGCTCATCGACCCGCCGACCAACGCGTAATCACCGAACCGGATGAAGTCGATCAGGCCCGGCAACGAGACCGCCAGGCCCGCCACCGCCAACCCCGCCGCAATCCCCCAGCCCACCGGGAGGCGATGCCCCGCCAGCCGGGCAATGGGCATCACCGCGGCCGCGCCGTAAACCACCCCCCAAAACAGCGGATCGGGATCATTCAGCTGGATCCCCGCCATCGCCAACAGGAACGCCGCTACCAACCCATGACTGATCTTGGAAAAACGCATCGACCGCCAATCCTAAAAGCTCTCGGCGCAAACGCCCAATCCCTGCCCAGGCCCTCTCTATACTCTCCGCATGATCCTGCTGATCGACAACTACGACAGCTTCACCTACAATCTGGTCCAGCGTATCGGCGAGCTCGACGCTTCCCTCGACCTCCACGTCGTCCGCAACGACAAGATCACCGCCGACGAGGCCCTCGCCCTCAACCCGTCGCACGTCATCGTCTCGCCCGGCCCCTGCACGCCGACCGAGGCCGGTGTCTCCTGTGCCGTGATCGACGCCTTCGCCGGCCGAGCCCCCCTGCTCGGCGTCTGCCTCGGACACCAGTCCATCGGCGCCCAGTTCGGAATGACCGTCGACCGCCACCGCATCCTGATGCACGGCAAGACCAGCCCCATCCACCACGACGGCAAGACCCTCTTCGCCGGCGTCTCCAACCCCTTCACCGCGACCCGCTACCACAGCCTCGTCATCCTCAACGACTCGTTCGACCACGACCGCTTCGAGGTCTCCGCCTGGGCCGAGGATACTATCGACTGTAGACCCACCCAGGTCATCATGGCCCTCCGCGCCAAGCCCGGCGCTCTCCCCCACGGCAATGCCCCCCTCGAAGGCCTGCAGTTCCACCCCGAGTCGTTCCTCACCGAAGAAGGCCCCAAACTTCTCGCCAACTTCCTCGGCCTCCCCGCACCAACCCTCACCGCCACATAACAGCCGCGACGCGACGCGTCGCCGATCCGTCTTATCGCAAACTCAATTGTCATTCACTGCGGCTGTGTCGCGGGCACCGTGATCCGCCCAACCGGCGGCGTCCCCTCCGGGCTCTTCAGCAAAGGCTTCGCAGGACGCAGCTTCAGTGTCGGCCCGGGCACCAGCCCGTGGCTCCGCAGCCGGGCCGCCACTTCCTCGCTCTCGGGCGCGACGAACAACGCGTTCCGCAAGGCCAGCACCGCCTTGGGCCGATCGTTTACAGACTCGTAGAAGCTCGCCAGCGCCAAGTACGGCTGCTCGTCGTCGGCCTCCGCGAAGAACGCCGCCTTCTGATACGCCACCGCCGCTTGATCCACGTCGCCGGCTTTCACCATGAAGTCCGCCAGCCGGATGTAATCCACCGACCGATCGCGTGACTCGGCTTCCGCCTCTAAGAACGCGAACAGCTCGCCATACGCCTCCTGCTCGAAATACGACCGGGCTAACTCGTCCAGGATCCGCTCCGTCTCCGTCCCGCCAAACCGACGCAACTCCAACGCCTTTTCAAGCGGGAGCTGGGCGTCCAACGGGCGCCCCAGGTCGTTGTAGGTACGCCCCAGCCAGTACTGTGCACGCCAGCTGGTCGGGTCTTTCGCCACCGCCTGCTCAAACTCTTCCAGGGCCGTAACGAAGTCGCCCTGCTTGCGCAGCTCGCTGCCCTTCTCCCGGTGCATCGATGCGGTCACGCAGCCCCCCAGCAGCAAGACCAGGGCAAGGGCCCAAACACCTGTCATCTGTCGTACCGGCCAAGAACGCTGGTCTATTCGCATCATCCTGATCCCTGCTCTATTCGGACAACCCGCCACGCACCGACTCGCTGCCGGCCCAACACCCCCACACACTGTCAGAATATGATCGGGCCAAGCCCCTGACAAACTCCGCATTTGTCCAACGCCGTGCAGCCCTTACCCACCGCCATCCTCCGCCACGACCACGCCCCGGCCCCCGCGCCCCCTACCCATCATGACTGGCTCATCACGCCTCCCGGCCCCGCCTCGCTCGCCCAAGACCGCCTAACCACCTTCCGCGTCGCCGCCCCGCCACAGGATTGGCCCTTACTCCGCCGCCTGATCCTGACCCCGCTTTCGCCACACCGCACCCACTATCTCCGCCACCAAGGGCCTGTCCTGGGCAACCGCGGAACGGTCACCCGCGTTGCTCAAGGCCATGCCTACGCGCTGCTGTGGTCCGATACCCGCATCTGCCTGCGCCTCCACACCACCGGCCTTGACGCACGGGTCGGCCTCCAGAAGCTCAGCCCGGACCGCTGGCTCGCCGTGATCGATTAGCCGGAAACCCCAACTTTTCCCGCTAGACCACGAAGCAACGGCGCGTTACAACCAAGCTTTGTCTCACGTTCTCTTTCCTCTGCGGAGCCAGATATGACCCCCCCGCTCACTCCCGATCACCCTTCCGACGAAGACTTGCTCGCCGACGCGATCCCCATCGAGCTCGACCACGAAGACGACAGCCCCAACCCGAACGACGCCTCCAGCGCCCACGGCGACGACGAGCTCGCGCCCATCGACATGGCCGGGGATGAAGACCGCATCAAGAACGCCAAGCTGATCCGGTCCGAAGGCCGAAAGCCCCACGAGGACCACTGGACCCGCACCCCCAACCTCACCGGCAAGGGGGCGATCCATGTCAAGACCTTCGTCTCCAAGCTCCGCCTCGATGCCATCGATCACCTCGACGAACAGGTCAACGAATGGCTCGACCTCCACCCCGAATACGAGGTCAAGTTCGTCACCACCACCGTCGGCAAGCTCGTGGGCAAGATCCCTGAGCAGGCGATCTTCATGAATGTCTGGGTGTAACCCGTCCGCAGACTTCCCCGCCAAGACATGACTCGAACTGCTGAGCCGCAGTGCGACGCATCGCGGACCGGCCGTCCCTTAGTCGCGCGGTGTGAAGACGCTTTCCAACACCGCATCCACGCCCGCTGCGACGCGATCGATCGAGAAAAGCTCGAGCGCCTCGGACCGACCCGCCGCCGCCAGCCGTGCCGCCAGACCCGACTCATCCCGTAAGCGACGCAGCGCCGCCGCCAGTGCGCTGACGTCTCCTGGCTCCACAAGCATCCCGGTCACGCCATCCTTCACGATCTCGGCCGCGCCACCCGCCCCGCTGGCGACCACCGGCCGACCCGCCAACATCGCCTCCACAATCACCCGGCCAAACGGCTCCGGCTCCACCGAGCAATGCACTACCGCATCGCACGCCCGCATCACCGCCGGAACATCTCCTCGAAACCCCAGAAATCGCACCGACGGCCCTGCACGGGCACGCAACCGATCCGCGTAGGCTCGGTCTTCATCGGTAAACAGCGCTTCGCCGACGATCCAGGCAGACACCCGCTTGCCGGGGCCGCCGGTCATCGCCTGCACCGCGTCGATCAACACGTCTTGGCCTTTCCAGGGTGTAAGCCGACCGAAGACCCCCACGACGAATTCATCGCCGGCGACCAGGCCTGTCCGCACCCCTGCCGCCGCCGCGTCCAACCCCTCAAACGGCTGCGCATCGATCCCGTTGTGCACCACCACCGCCTTATCCGTCCGGCCACCCGCGGCCACAAATGCGTCCCGCGTCGCCTGCGAGTTGCAGATCACCTTCGCGGCCAACCGGTTGGCGAGGCCCACCGCGGCCCGACGGTTAGCCCCGCTGAAATGCCCAGCCGTCAGCATATCCCGCAGGTGCCAGACGACCGGCCGTTTCGCCCACCACCCCGCTACCGCCGACACGACGAACGCCTTCTGCGTGTTGGCATAAAGCACGTCGAAGCCTTTAGCCTTCTCTGCCAACCGCCGCGCCAAACCGAGCACGGCCGGGCCCACCCGCAACTGCCCGAGCAGACCGCCCTCCTTTTTGTGCCCCGCCACAGTCCCACCCAAAGGCATCACCTCCACCGGGACTCCGCCCGCCTCGAGCCGTTCGCGGAACACGCCATCCTCGAAGAGCACCACGCCGCAGTGGCCCCCCCAACGGACCGCCAGGTCCAGCAGCGAGAGCTCTGCCCCCCCCAGCTTCCCGGTCTGGTCGACACACAACACACGCATCGTTCGTGGTGCCCCGCCCGCCGGGACGCCGCCGCTCACCCGTCCCCCCGGTTCGCCTCCTGCAGACGCTTCTGTTCAACCGCCTGCTTCTGCGGGTCCTTGCCCTTGCCAACACTCCCCAGAACGCGCTCGAGCACGGCTTGGTTCCGCACCGCCCAATCGGCCAGCTTCTGCACGCCTTCGCTCGGCGGCGTCTTAGGGGTCCAGCCAAGCTCGGTCTGTGCCTTGGTCACATCGGCGATAAAGCAACGCTGATCGCCGGGCCTCCAGTCATCGAAGGCCACCGGGTCATCACTGCCCGTGTGCTCCTTGAGATGATCGACAAGCTCCAGCAAAGACAGGGTGTTCCCCACGCCGCCGCCGGCGTTGTACACCTTCCCCCGCGCCACAGCCATGTTCCCGATGGCCGCCTGATACAGGTCTACCAGGTCATCAACCCAGAGCGTATCCCGCACCTGGCGACCATCCCCGTACACCGTGATGGGCTTGCCCAACAACCGGGCGATCGTGAACCACGCGATCCAGCCCTGGTCTTCGACCCCGAACTGGCGTGTCCCATAGATGCACGACTGCCGGAACACCACCGTGTTGAGGTCGTACATCCGGGCGTAGTCGCGGACATACTGATCGGCCGTACCCTTTGAGCAGCCATAGGGCGAGTGGAAGTCCAGCGGGGCCGTCTCGGGGATGCCTTTGGGATAATCCGCGTACCGATACCGGCCGGTCGACTCGTCGAGCACCACCTCCACCTGCTCCATCCCGCCGTAAACCTTGTTGGTCGACGCGAACACAAACGCCGCCTTCGGGGTGTAAAGCCGGGTAGCCTCCAACAGGTTCAGCGTCCCCAACGCATTGGCTTCAAAGTCCATCCGCGGGTTCAGGAACGAGGTGGTGACCGCCACCTGGCCTGCCAAGTGGATCACCACGTCTGCGTCCTTGTGCGCCTCGAAAAGCCCGAGGCAGTCGGTCTCGTTGCGGATATCACAGTGAACGAACTCGAACCGCCCGGGTTTTGACTCGGCATGCTCACTCAGCCAACGGATGTTCTCGACGTTCCCGCGGCGCGAGAGGTTGTCGAAACCCACCACGCTCGCGCCCTCGTCGAGGTATCGCTCCGCGACGTGCCCCCCGATAAAGCCCGCCACGCCCGAGACCAACACCTTCATCGTCATGCCCTTTCCTTCAATACCTGCTCGTACACCCCCGCCGTCCTCTCCGCGCAATCCCGCCAGCGAAACTTACCCGCTCTTTCCAGGCTACGCCGCCGAAAATCGTCGCGTTGACGCAAAACGTGCTCCACTGCGCCCGCCAAGCCTTCGTCGTCGTGCGGGTCCACCTGGACCCCCGCGTCCCCCACGACCTCCGGCATGCTGGCCGCATTACTCGCCACCACCGGGCACCCGCACGCCATCGCCTCCAGCGGCGGCCAGCCGAACCCCTCGAATGTGCTCGGGAAAGCAAACACGTCCGCGGCCCGGTAGTAGGCACCCAGCTTGTCGTCGCCGTACACCTTCCCGGCATTGATCACACGCCCTGCTACACCGAGGTCTTCCGCCATCGCCGCCTCGTCTTCAAACAGCCCCGCGCCCACACGCAGCAGCACGAACTCGTCGGGCAAACGCCGCAGCATCCGTAAAAGCGCTGGCGAGTTCTTGTAGCGATTCTGCGTGCAGACATGCAGCACAACCCGACGCCCCGGATCGATCCCATGGTTGGCTAGCACGTCGGCCCGCTCCTGCTCCAGCGACAGCCCTGTCGTCGGATCTGGGACGAAGCCCTCCGAGACGCCGTAATGCACCACATGCACCCGGTCTTCGGGCATGTCCACAAACCTCAGCAGTGACCGCTTCGTGCTCGCGCTGATCGCGATAACCGCCGCGCACTTCTCAATACGCCGCAGCTTCTTCGGGAACGTGTAACGCACCTGACGCTTGACCGAGAAGTTCAGCTCACCCACCACGCTGAGCATCGGGATCACATCATGCACCGTGATCACGCTGCTTGCCGGCTCACACGCACGGAGCAGGTTGGCGTGCGAGTGGTCCAGCACGTGGCAGACCCCGGGCCGGAGTTCCGAACGCAGCCGACGGATCTCGCTTGGGTACTTCACCAGCCGGCCCCAACGCGAGGCCATCGACAGCGGCAACCCCGCCAACGCCGCCGGCTGACTCACCTCGGGCATCTGCACATCCCACCCGGTCAGCCCCGCAAACGCACCGTGCAGCGATGCCGCGTACCGCTTCATGCTCATCGACGGGAACTCCGCCAGGTTCTGCAGCATCAGCACCCGCGATCTGTCATCCACACTCGATGCCATCAAGACTCCTTCTCGCCGTCACTTAGTCCGAAACTCTCTTCGTCGTAGATTTCATTCGCCACCGGCCATGTCAGCTCGAACACACGCGCCCGCTCGGCCGCGCTCAGCGACGCGCGACGCAGCTCGAACACACGCCTGCTGTCTCGTTTGAGGTCCTGGAATCGGCCGGGCCTTGCCTCCGCCGGGTTGTGCCCCCCTGTCATCCGCTGGATCGCCCGGTCGCTCCACCGATCCCAGGGCAGGCCTACCTCCCCAGCCAACACCGAGAACCTCTCGCCCGGGTCGGCCGAAAGCTGCTCCATCACCGCCACCCGCCATGCCGACCGCTCACGCGCCCAGCCCAAGAGTACGCGGTAGGTCAGTCGCCACGAAACCGCCGCCGCCTCTAGCGGGTCTGCGTCGCCACCGCCGTATTGTTCCATCAACCGGCGGTCCTCTTCATCCAGCAGGCCGAGTAAAGGCGAACCGGGATCAAAGAACTTCACCTTCGCCGTCCAACCCGCCCGCTGATAGCCTGCCACCTGCGCCAGCGGATGCTTCACCGTCACCACAACCGGCAGCCCGTGTTCGTCGCTGAGGTGTGCGCTCAGCGACCAACCTGTCGGATCCTTCACCACACCTGCTTGGCACCACGGCCGCAGCTTCGAACGCCGCAGGTGGTAAGGCCCCCGGCTCCCCGCCAACCGCTTGACCATCCGACGCACCAGTGGGTCTGACGGCGGGACATGGCTGCCCTGGCGAACCCGCAGCCTCAGCATCCGACCGATCGCCTCGCGCGCATCCTCCGGCGGTGCGAGCCCCTCACCCAAGTGTTTCGCCCGCTCCCAGTCCACCCCCAGCACACCGCACTGGGGATTGAACGGCTCGTGCAGCATCATCACCCCGCGTGCGGCCGTCAGGACGGTTGCGGCGAATGTCGTGCCGCTGCGAGGCATCCCGGTCACATACACCCAGCGTCGTCCGGCCGACTCAGCCAACCTGCTTCGCCTCCAGCGCCGCCTCGGCCAGCTCCAGATAAGCCGACGCCATCGCCCCCCAGCCGCACGCCTCCGCCGCTGAACGCGCCGCGATTGACCGCCGACCCCGCTCGTCCGCATCATCCCGCAAGCCCGAGAGCGCGGCCACCAATCCCTCCACATCACCCGACCCACGCAGCATCACACCCCCATCTCCCGCGTGCGGGGCCGCTCCGACCTCTGGGCCACAGACCACCGGCACCCCACTGGCTAAAGCCTCGGTCACCACCAGGCCAAACGGCTCGTACGCGCTAGGAAACACAAACACGTCCGCCTGTCGCATCAGCCCCGGCACGTCGTCTCGCCGGCCCAAGAACACCACACGATCCGTGATCCCGAGTCGTTTAGCCATCGCAGGGAACGGCCCGCCGTCTTGCCCGCCCACCGCCACGACCCGCACACCCGGCGTCTGCGCCACGGCCTGCAGTACCGTGCCAAAACCCTTTCGCTCACTCCGCAGATCCCCAACAAACAACGCCAGAAGCTCATCGTCACTGCACCCCGCCAGCTCCCGCAATGGACGCTCTTCTCCATCACGGAGGGGATGAAACTCTTTGAGATCAACCCCGTTCGGGATCACGACCACCTTCTCCTCCGGCACACCGACTTCTTGCACCAGCTCGTCCCGCACCCGGGCACTTACCGCTACCGCTCGCCACGCCGCCGCAAACGCGGTCCGTTCGCCCCGTGCGTGCTGCTCGGCATAGGCGCGGTGATACACAGACCGCAGCCCCCGCACCCGCAGGTGACGCCGATACGCCGAGTGCACAAAGTGCGCGACATTCAGATCAGACGGCGCGCCACCCGCGATGTCGCCATTGAGCAGCACGACCGTGTCGGGCCCCGCCGGACGGGGCAACGCCGCGGTCAACCGACGGGCGTAAGCCGCTTGGCGAAGCAGCTGGCCGGGCAGCCCAGCCGCGGGCACACGGACAAACCGCACCGCCGGATGCGACGCCAAATCCTCGTCCGCCCGATCGCACAACAGCGTCACCCGCCAGCCCCGCTCTGCCGCCGCCGCCGCTACTTCCAGGCAAACCCGCCCCTGCCCGTCGGTCCGCACAACACGGTGTGTCCCGATCACCAGGCGCGGTGTACCTGACGACTCGGACGTCGGGACCAGCGTCTGCCGGGATTGATGCTCAGTGGGATTCGTTTCCGTTGCCGTCATCTCATGCACCGGTAAGCCCTGGAACGCCGCCGTGATTGGAGGCTGCGTCCTGCACGCCTCCGGGCTTTGTTGCGTTGGGTGGCTGTCCCGCCTGTTCCAGGATGGCTTCCACAGCGTCGGTCACTCCCGAAACGCCGAACCATCGCTCCGCCGAGGCCCGCGTCGCGGCGGGATCGGCCAGCTCGCCGGCCCGCTTTCGCCGCATGGCTTCTACAAACGCATCGCACAGCTCTTCCGGGCTGTCTTCTTGGAGCCGCAGTGAACGCGGACAGAGGTAGTCCCCGGTACCGTTGGTCCGGCCCACAATCACCGGCGTCCCACACAACATCGCCTCGGCCACGCTGGAGCCGAAGTCCTCTTCTTCTGAAGGTTGCACCAGCAGATCTGTTTCCCGAAGCAGGTCACCCGTCTGCTCGCGGGGTACGCCCGGGATATACCGCAGGCGTGCCGACTGAGGAAACTCGGCGATCAGGCGACGCATGCCGGGCGTGAACCCAAACCCGCCCACCACCGTCACGTCTAGGTCACACCCCGCCGCTAGCGCCTGGGCGGTCGCTGTGAGCAGCAGGTCCAGACGCTTGCGCGGGACGATCCGCCCCAGCCAGAGCACCCGCAGCACCCCATCCTTTGACGGCGGCTCTTGCCTGACCCGGTACTGATCCGTATCGATGATGTACGGCAAGGATGACAGCCGGTCTTCCGCAATCCCAAACCGCTCGGCCAGAACGCCACGGCTCACCCGGCTGCCGACAATCAGCCGGTCGCTATGCCGGAACGGCGGTAACCCCGCGGTCAGCCGGAACAGGCCATACCCACGCAGCATGATCCAGCGTGCAGTCCCTTCGCTCTCCCGGATGAGACCCGCATGCCGCTGCAAAGACCGGACATCACTGCCCGGCGCGCCCTGCACCCAGCTCACCGTCGGCAACTCCGCAACCCGACCAAAACACGCCGTTCCCACATAGAGCACCCGATCGAACGGCCGCTGCGCATGCGCTCGACGCATAGCTCGGACGACGTCCCGGCTAAACACGGCGTGCCGAAACCTTGCCGCCAAAATCCGTGCCGGGCCCTCCCGCTCGGCGGCCGAACCATCAAGACCCGCATCAAACATACGGGTCACCCGGCCTGAGACCTCGGTGTAGCCCAGGTTCGGGTAGGCCTCCAGCAGGTCCTCCGGGTACACAAAAGAGCGCCGGCTAAACAGCTCGATCTCGTGGCCTCGACGCAGGAGCTCTTGGACCAGCAGGTGGCCGTGCGCAGCAATACTCCCCGATGACGGCTCGATGTAGGCGTAGCACGCGATCCGCATCAGCCGCTCGGACCCTCCCGCGGAAGCCGCATGGCCTGGGCACCCAACCGCGGATCAACCGGTGGGTATCGCCGTTGTACCCGCTGCCGTGCGCCGCGCAATACGGTCCTGCCAACACTCGGTGTTGCACATAGCCCCGCGGCCAGGAAGATGTAGAAGATGCTCGCCAGATCGGTCTTGAAGAAGTTCGCCACCGCGAGCGCGATCATATGTCCAACCGAGACCGCAAAGGCCACGCTGACCAGCAGCTGCCGGTCCGTGTCCGGGTATCGCGTCCGACCTAGCGCGATCGCCAGCTTCACGATCCCGATCCAGAACACCACAGCACCCGGGATGCCTAAGGAATAGGGGATCTGTAAAAACCCGTTGTCGAACGCACCAATCGGGTTCCGCTGTGACGAAAGCCGTTGCACTGCGGCGCCGGTGGTCCCCATGCCGTAACCCCAAGGCTTCTCCATGATCCGGCCAATCACCCACCCACTAAACGCCATCCGGCCCTGGAAGCTCCCGTCACCCTGCACGTCGCTCAAGGTCGTAAACCGGCTGATCATCCGATCTCCACCCGGCAGCATCGGTGCCACGATCGCCAGCGCGATCAGCACAACGGCCGCCGCGATCGCCACACGGACCTTGTCTTTGCCACGAGCGATCAGCAGGAAGAAGATGATGCATAGCATCGCCGTCAGCCACGACGATCGTACAAACGACGCCAACGCACAGCCCGCCAAGAAGAGTGTCACCGTCCACAGCACCGGCGGCTTGAACGGCTTGAACATCAGCAGCAAGACCGCCACCAGGCTACAGGCGCGCCCCATGCCCCCCGGAGCACTAAACGAGCCGAAGAACCGGACCTTGATCGGAACCGGCTGGCCGATCGATCCCATCCCCGAGCTCACCACCCAGAACTTGCTCCACGGCGGCAAGATCAACCACTGCACCCAGCCGTACGCACCGGCCAACACCGCGATCCCCGCGAACGCGACGACCCAACCCTTCACCTGCTCCAGGGTCGGCCTCAGCCGTGCCACATAGAGCAACGCCATCAGCGGTGCGATCCAGTTGACATATTCGAACACCGCCGCGACCCCCACCCGGCTCACCCCCAAGCCCAGGAGCAGGCCGTAGAGAGTTGCCGCCATGATCAATTGAGTCGCGATGCGGATTGCCGGCGACAGCAGGCGCCAGTCTCGGGCTGCGAGCAGCCCCATCGTCACGGATACACCTTCCACCAGGAGGCTGGTTGGTGGGAACATACTGAACTCGCCCTGGCCCCAGTCCAAGAGCCGACGCACCTCACGGTTGAAGCAGATCAACGCGAACAGCACCGGGATCGCCGCCGCCGGCCGCGACACGATCACCCAGAGTGTGCCAAGGTAGAGCCCAAAGGCGACCAACACGTCGATCGGGCGTGCGGTGCCCGCAGCCAACAACGCAATACATCCGGCCAAGCTCGCCAACGCCAACCCACCCGCCACGCCACGGTCTGGCTCAAAGGCAGGGACCGCGTCCAGCAGCCGTGGGTCAACCCGCGGCCCCCCGCCAATTCCAGGCGGCCGCATCGGGCGTCCCCTCGGAGGTATTCCGCTTATCGGGCGTTGAGCTCGCATCGTCCAATCTCGTCGGCGTCGGCCGAGACCTTATCCGTCATGCCTACTCCGGTCTCATCGACCGACCACGCTTGACCATCCACATAGATCCCCGGGCTACGGCGCGGACCCAAGACCCGCCCCACCGCATCGGCCATCCGGCGTCGGAACACGTCCACCGAAAAGCCACGGGCCCGCTGGCGTGCTGACACTGACATCCGCTCCACCTCTGCACCACCCCGCAAAAGCCGTGTCACCGCTGCAGCGAGTGCTGCCGAGTCCCCGTAGCCAGCCAATAGCCCATCGACCCCCTCCCGTACGGTCGTCGCGGGGCCACCCTCGGCCGACGCCACCAGCGGTTTGCCCAACGCCATCGCTTCAATCACCACGACTCCAAAGGGCTCAGCCCGGCTCGCATGCACCAAGACATCACACGCCTGCATGTACTGCGGCACCAGGTCGTGCTCGACCTCACCGACAAACACCACCGCTCCCGACAATCCTTCAGACGCGGCCAGCCGCCGCAGCTCCTCCGGGTATTCAGGCTCCGATGTGTGCGGCCCGCCGATCAAAACCAGCTTCGCATCGGGCACCTCTGCACGAACCTGACCCAGCGCCCGCAACGCCGTCCCAAAGCCCTTCCATTCCTGGAGCCGCCCCACCATCCCGACCAAGGGGCCTTCAGCGGGCAGGCCAAGCCGACCGCGACACGCTTCGGGAGTACCCAAGTGATCCGGAGCAAACCGATCGAGTTCAACCGCGGACGGCACCACATCGATCGCGGCGCTCGGAGACAGCTGCCCCTGCAGCTCAGCCGTGAACACGCTATTCGCCAGGATCCCGCGGCGAGGCAGACGCGCCGTGAGCCGGTTATTCAGCTTCTCGGGCTTGACCTGATCCTTCTGGAACCAAGCCGCCGAGGCCCCCGCCAAGGCCGCCGCGGGGAGCGACCAGTAGTGCGCATGCGGCAGCCACGACAGCACCAGCGATGCCCGGTGGGAACGGACAAAGCGGCTTAACCCCCGGACCGCCGAGGCGTAGCCCAACGGTCGACGCAGGCGTACCCCGCCGGTCAGATGCACCGATGCCCCCGCCGACCGCGCGGCCGCGGACAGATCGCCTTCTCCCGGGACCGCCAGCGACCAGTTCACCCCATAGCCATTGCCTCCCGTCACCAGGTGCATCAGCGACAACTCCGCCCCACCACGCTGATCGCTCAAAGGACTGACCAAGACCACCTCCAACCGCTCCGGACTGGCTTCCGGCTTAGCGTCACCCATGACTCGCTGCTTTCTTCTCTCCCCGGTAAACCGTGAGCGTGTCTCGAGCGATACTGCTCCAATCCAACGCCTTGGCATGCGCCCGGTTGTTGGCCCCCATCTCCGGCCATGACGCACGCCGCTCGGCCACCTCCAACAACGCCCGCTCCAGCGCCCCGTCCGCAGCCGGGTCAAACCACGCCGCCCCAACCGCGCCGAGGGTCTCCGGCAAACAACCCCGACGCGGCGCGACACACGGCAGCGAGAAGCCCATCGCTAGGATCACCGCCCCACTGGTCAACACATCCCGATAGGGGAACACGGCCACGTCCGCCGCATCGAAATACGCCGCCACCTCCTCGTCGGGCACGTGACCGATATGCAGCCTGACCCAAGGGAAGCGCGACCTCACATGCTCCGGCCAATCAGGATCCGCTCGGTGGTGGAGGCCGCCCGCGATCACCAGCTCACGCCGTCGACCCACGCCGTCCTGATCATCCCCTTCACGGAAACACGCAAACGCCTCCACCAACCCGTCAAGGCCCTTGTAGGGGCGGATCATGCCGAACGCGAGGTACACCTCATCCTCCACCCCGAGCCCCAGACGCTGCCGGGCCGAGGCCTTCGCGCGCCGACGCGCCGCGGGGTCGTCTGATTCCCGGTCCGCTCGTTGCGGGTCGTCGTAGACGGTCATGAAGTGCCCGTGCGGGATGACGTGAACCTTCTGACGCGACACTCGGAATCGGCGACATGCCTCGCTCGAAGCCGCCCCGCAGTGCGCGATCAATACGTGGCAGAGGTGAGCGATCGCTGTGCTCCCGAACCGATCGATCCAGGGCATGTCGTTCTGATGGTTCTTGAGGTTATGCAGGGTCCAGACCAGCCGCACGCCACGCACCCGCAACCAAACCAACTGCAGCACAAACGCCAAAGTCTTCCCCAATGCCTTGAGACGGGTTTGCGATGCCACATAACGATTCAGCCAATGCAAGTGCAGCACGCTGCCTCGCCGCGGCTTCACATGACGCATCACCCAGAACCCCGGAGCCGAAGCGACTTCAACCCCCAGCCCCCGCAACTCCCCCTGAAGCTGACCCAGGTAAGGGTGAGAACCCTCCGCATCGTGACACCAGACCGTCACACCAGAGCCCAACGCCGCCTGGCCCAACTCACTCGATGCGCCCTCCCCCTTAGGCCGCTCGGCGACGGCACAGACATCTTGGCCTTCAACCATGCTTACGACTTGCCCCCCATCACGGCAACCCGCTCATCCCTGTCAGTGATCAAGCTTTCTTCCGGTGAAACCTGCCGGTCCGGTGCAGAACCCTCCAAGCTCTCTATCCCTTCAAGAAAACGCCCCGCCGACGACGACCACTCGAGTGACCGCTCGTACAACGCCCGGCCCGCCTCGCCCAAAGCTCGCCGATTCGCCCCGTCTTGCATGAGCCCCACCACCGCCGATACGAACGCGTCTCCCGAAGGCTCGGCCAACACCAGTGACTCGCCCGCCTCATTGCTCAACAGCCCGCCCGTCCGCTCGCCCAAGGACGACACCAGCGGCACGCCCGCCGCTAACGCCGATACCGCCCAACCCCGGCCGGTATCGACTCCCTCTGCATACGGTGCCCAGGCCATATCGCACCCCGCCAAGTCTGCCATCATCTCGTCGGCCTTAAGCCCCCCGACACCCCGCAAAGACACACCCATCGGCAGCGCCGCCACCAACGCCGTGCTCGCTCCAAAAGCCACAAGCTCCACGCCCACCGACTGCCCGGCCAACTCCCGAGCCGCTTGCCCAACCCACACCGCCACGAAGTCGCGCTCGCGGGCACCCAGCACCCCAACCCGCACCACGCGATCCGACCCGTTAACCGCGCCCATACGCTCGACCGGCCTCGGCTCGGGCAGCATCGGCCCTGAGCGCAGCGTCACTCCGCCCCACCGCGACGCTAACGCTTCCGTTGGGTATGCCTGAACCGTCGACAACCGCGAGAGCCACGCCCGACCGAGCCGACCGCACCACGACGCCCCACGCCCGACCGCCACCTCATCACCTACAAACACCACTGCAACCCGCATCTTCCGGAGACGACGACGGAGCCGCCACACCGCGAGCGGTAGCCAACACGCCAACTCGATCCCCCGCCAACGCGAAGGATCCACCACCAGTGCCAGCAGGCTCTGCGGGCCGGAGTCGCCCATCACCTCGTGCAACGCCCCCTGCCGGGACCACGGCCACAACGAAGCCTCTCGGAGCCCACGATCCGGGCTCAGTCCCGTCGAGACCGCAGCCCGATCTCGCCCCGGCAATTCAACCGGCTCAACCGGGCGATGCGCCGATAGCCCTGCCAGAAGCCCCGAAACCTGGTCACCGATCGCAACAGACGCAGCGGCTTGGCTTCGGCTAGCCACCCACACCTTGCCCACCGAGCCATCCCGGCCAGCGTCAGACATCTCACCGCTTACCCCAGGTGCCCGACGAGCCCGCCGCTGCTCCAGGCACGCCCGCCAACGCCCCACCAGCGTCGCTCTCACCCGCTGCACCATCCCCCGCTCGAACTCCATCGCCCAGAGCAGCAACCCCCGAAGGAGCCCCGGGTACCGCCTTGATCCCACAACCATCGACCAAGCTATGAAGCCCAACGCCAGACCCGGCCCCGCATTTCCCAACACACCCAGCGCCTCGTTGAACGCCGCGTCACGGTCGTCTTCATACCGTCGATGCTGCCGGTGATCGCCCCGGACCCGGGGTCCAGGGTAATGGTCCACCAAGACATCCGGGTCAAAAAGCAGCCTTCGCCCGCAGCGCCGAATCGCCAGGCAAAGGCCTACTTCCCACGCCACCTGCGCACCCCGACCGCTCAGACGCGGATCGATCCCGATCTCCCGCAGCGGCCCGCTTCGCAATGCCATATTCACGCCCTTGAGCACGTCCACCGCCCGCGGCAGGCCGGACCCCAGGTGGTGGTTCCCGCTGATGCGCCCGGTCACGCCCAGCTGCCCCACCGCAGACGTCGGCATACGCCATACCAGCCCCCGGCTTTGCGTCTCCGAAGGCGGCTCGTGGACAACGTCACGCCCGCCAATCCCGCCCAACCCAGGGTCGGCCAGAAGGTGGCCTTCGATCCGCTCCAGCCAGTCGGGACGCGCTACCGCGTCGTCGTCGGTAAACGCGATCACGTCGCCTGTTGCGGTATCGATCCCCGCCTGCAGCGAGCCGGACAGCCGAGACGTCGGCACCGTTAACACCTGGACGGGCAAGGACTCCACCCCTTCCCTCGCGACCCGTTCGCTCTGGGAGGCATCATCCGCCGACACCACCACCAGCACCTCGTCCGGAAGACGCCGCTGCGCAGCGAGCCCTTCCAGACAACGCCTTAACGCATCCGGCCGCCCGTACGTCGGGATGACCACGCTGATCTTCAAGACGCTTCGGTCACCTGCTCCACACTCATCGGTCGGGCCGGGTCACGCCCGATGGCCCGCAGCACCCGAGCACGCAGCGCCCGACGTTTCGGCCGGGTCCGATCGATCACCCGGAGCAGCGGCGAGATCAGCCAGGGCGCCGTCGACAGCACCACATGGAACCAGCCCCTAGGCCGTAGACGGTTCCCCCATCCGTAGTACCGGCCACACCAGACCCGCATCGCCGAGCCCGGCCGACCCGCCAGGGCGAACTCACGCACCGCAAATGGCGCGTACCAACGCAGCCGATCTTCAGCCGCCCGACGGGCCGCATCGCTGACCCCCGACGACGAGACAATCGCTTCCAGACGCGGAATCATCAGTGTCGACGCCGAAGTCGCCCCCTGAGCCCGCGAGACCGAACCCGGGCTCAACCGGTAAGCCGACACGTCTTGAGGAACGAAAACGAACCCGCCGGGCTTTGCGATCGCCCCCAAGCGGACACCGAAGTCGAAGTCGCACGCGCTGCCGACCACTTCCTCGACCGTGTACCCCACCGACCGTGCCGCATCTGCGTCCACCAGATAGCCGTTCATCGGGAACTGCGCCCGCAATGCCATCGCATAAGGATCGGCTTGCGGCCCAGCGAACTCGTCGGACCGGCAGTACATCTTCGAAACGTGCTCTACCACGGCGTCTCCACGGTCGACGCCCTCAGCGGTCAGCAGCCGGTGTCGGCCATACGCAGCGATCACTCCCGGGTGCGCGTCGTATGCCGCCGCCAAGACCGACACCGCGCCCGGCAACAGCCGATCGTCATCGTGCAGCAACACGATGCGGGTCCCCCGTACCGCCGCGAAGCCGCTGTTGACGTTCCGCGCCTGACGCAATGACGGGTCATTGCGTTTGTACACCACCTCGATGCCGTCAGGCACGGACACGGCACGGACCGCCCGCTCCGAGGCGTCGTCCGGTGAATCGTCGGTCACCAGCACCTCCAACGGGCGGTAGTCCTGGACCAACGCCGACTCCAGCGCCTCGAGCAACATCTCCGGCCGGCGATACGTCGGGATCACAATCGAGATCAGGTCATTCATCGCTCAATCACCGCGGGCTGCCACGCCCGCCGCGCCTCCTTCAGAGACCAAAGGCCCCGCACCACGGGCATCGGGTTCAACGCCCTCCAGCCCGACCAACGCCACGGGCACCCGTTCCGCTTCGCACGGTGCAGCGTCACTTTCGCCGGGCCCAATAGCAAATACACCAACGCCCCCAGCAGGTTGCGGCGGATCAGCAGCTTGTCCTTGAGCGTCGCGTAGACAATCGATGTCGCCAGCCGTTCAGAGTATTCCTGGCGATCGCTATAGCTCGGCCGGTGCCACGTCTTGAACTGCGTCTTGTGCACGATCTCGAAGCCCAAGCCCCTCGCCTGCCGTGCGATGTCGACCTCGTCGCTGCCGTAACGCAGCACCTCGTCAAAACGAACGGACTCGAAAATCCGTCGGGGCATCAGCGTCGCATTAATCACAATGACGTGCAGATCATCGAGGTCCGGCATCAGCCGCTGGACTCCCCAGAAATCCGTCTCGCGTGGCTCCACAATCCGAGGATTCGGCTCCCCGTTGTGCTCGAGCCCGGTAATGACTCGCTCGCCCTCCGAGGTCAGTTCCGCGAAGTGCACCAGCGAATCCTCAAACAGACCCGCATCATCGTCCAAGAACAGAAGCCAGGGCTGCGTCGCCTCGGCGATACATGAGTTCCGGTTCGCAGACAGGCCCACCCGCGGGCCACGGACGTACTTGATCTCCGTGTGAGCCGACTCGTCGGCAAATGACGCACACACCGCCGCCGCCTCTTCGCCGTCATCGCTGTCATCGCTCACCACCACCTGTGCCGGACAAGGCCGAGCATCGACCAACGACCTCAGACCCCGCTCCAAGAGGTCAGGCCGGTTCCGTGTTGCCACACAAACAGACAACGGCACCAGATCTACTTCGTTCATTCCTTCCAAGTGTCCTCCAGCATCCTTCGCCTCATCCCAGACCACCTACACTTCACCGCAAGCGTCGTTTCACCGAATCCATCAGGCTCCCCAGGTCTGCAGCCCTGCGGTACAGCCCGTACCACGCCCCGTAATACCCGCTCTCTCGCACCGCCTCGAAGTAACGCGACCGCTGCGGGTGATTGAGCCCGCTGTTCCAAGGCTTGTGCTTACCCCAGAAGTGATAAACCGCAGACTCGGCAAGCCCCGAACTCAGCACCCGCTCCTGCTGAACACGCGACTCGCCTTCCAGCAGGCGAGCCTTCCCCTCGTCGAGCACCGCCAGGTTCCAGACCGGGTCCATCTCCAGGATCTGACCGGCCAGCACTGCGTTGATGCCGTCCTGGTCTGCGCTGATCAGTTCCGACGCGTGAGCCGACAGGAATTCGAGGACCCGCTCGGTAACGCTTTCCGACCGCCACCGCTCGGCGTCAATGACCAGCACACCCGAATTGAAATAGGCCGAGTCCGACTCCAAGGGCAGTTCATCGATCGCGTACGCCAAGGCCATCGGATCGCCCGCGGTGCTGTACAGCAGGTTCCGCGCCGCTGCGATCACGCGCCCTTGAAGATCGAGCCTCCACAACGGTGCGACATCTACATCCACCAACAGGTCGGTATCGAGGTAGAGCAGCCGGGGTTCTTCCGGCATCAACTCGGGCGCGAACAGCCTCAGGTACGCCCCGAGGCCCAAACGCTCAAGGGCTGGCAGACGACTCAACCGATCACCCACCAGGTCGCCCGCCGGGCCGTCGTCAACTCTGACCACCCGCAGCGACACCCGTTCTCCGTAACGCCCGACCACACGGCTCAGCCGTCCGCGATCCACCGACTCAAACCCGAGCGACAGCACCGTGAACCGCACCGACACCGACACATCGAGGTGCCGAAGCAGCGTGTCCATCACCACGCCCATCGGCATCGCCATGTTCCGAGTCCCTGCCAGCACGACCTGCAGCGTCTGCGGATCAAAAGCCTTGCCGGCTTCATGAACACCACACCCCGTCCGAGCCAAACTCACGCGCGCCCCCCGCTGAAGACCCGACGGCCCGCTCGGGTGTACCACCCCAACCGCCAACGCTCGAACGCCGCCCGAGTCTGGAACCATCCGCTGTCGCGCAACGCCCGGTGGTACAGCCCACGGAACGGCGACCGCAGCGACTGCGGATTCCAAGGCTTGGTCCGTCCCGCGAAGTGCCACACCACCTCTGCACCCTCAGGATCCGCCATCCAGGCTGCCACTCGGTCTGCCTCATCGGAGTTGCGCGGCCGGTGGGTCCGCCAAAGACTCATCACGTTGTAATGCAAAGGCAGGAGCCGACAGACCGAGCCCATGAAAGCATTCAACGCGTCTTGATCTGTATACGCCAAGCCCGCCCCCCACCTTACCAGCCGCTCAAGCATCTGCGGGCCCCAGGCCTCCGCCCGCCATGCCGAAAGGTCGATCAGCAGCACCCCCGCATTGAACATGCGAGGCCCCAGCGCCAGCGGCTCGCCCGGCAGACACTCGCGGAGCCGAGAGAAGTGTCCCTCATCCGCAGACGCCGCATCAGGCACCGCCGCCAGACAACACCCGTCGAGCGGATAGTCGTACAACTCACTCAGATCCGCCTGCACCAGCGTGTCCGCGTCCAGGTAGACCACACGCTCCACGTCAGCCAAGAGCTCTGGCAGCAGGAAACGCAGGTAGGTCGCTCGGCTCACGTGGCCCACCTGCGCCAGGTGATCAAACCGGTCCGGCTCGATCAGATAGGCCGTCCAGCCGGCTCCGTGCCCCTCGACAAGCCGCCTCAACCTTGCTTCTGCCTCGGCTTCAAACCCCAGGGCCAGCAGGTGTATATGCGCACTCCGGCCCGCGGTCGCCAGCCGCCGCAAGGCCGTGTCGATAGCGACCGCCATCGGCATCGCCACACCCGTGTCGCCCGCAAACGCGAGATGGACTGTGGCGTTGCTCAAGCCACCGACCTCGCCCAGGTCCACGGCCAGACCAGCCGCCGACGCACCGAAAACCATGCCGCACGCCGCTGGTCACGCCTCAACCAGTCAGCCCACTGGCCTTCAAGGATCGCACCGCTGGCCCTCAGCTCCGTCAGCCAAGCCTCACGGAACGTGTGGCGCGGCCCGCTGTTCCACGGCTTGTGCGCCCCGAACAGGTGATAGATCGCCGGCTCGCTAAAAGGCGGGTCCGTATCGAACCGCTCCAGCGAAGCAACCCGCCGCGGCTCTCCTCCGTACCCCACCACCACCGGCACATTCCATTTCTGCTCACGCTCTGACCAACGCCCCGCCAACACCGCGTTGAGCCCGTCTTGATCCGCCCAGTTCAACCGCTCCGCGTGACGCTCCGCAAAGGCTAACACCGCACCTCCCAACCCGTCACGACGCCACTGCTCAAGGTCCATCAGCAACACACCCCCGTTGAACGCCGGGGCATCCGGGTCTTCCAACTCTTCCGCCGCATAACCCAGACAGTTCGATGCACCGAGCCGATCGATCCCGGGGTCTCGCACCGCCGCCAACGCCATGCCCCCGGTCCCCGCCCGCCACAGCTCAGCCACATCAGCCTTGATCACCAGGTCCGTATCGACATAAAGCACCCGGTCCAGCCCCGGCAGCAGTTCGGGCAACAAGACCCGCACGAAACTGATCGGCGGGATATGACGCACCCGTGGCAAGTCTCGCAGGCCGTCCAGCCGACCGCTCAGCTCTTGCCACACCACCTCTGCCCGGCCCGCAACCACTCGCCGTACGAGCGCCTCATCGCAACCCTGGGATAGCACGTGAAGCTGCACGTCCGCAGACGGATCGACCCGCCGAAGCAAGCCATCAATCGTCACCGCCAGAGGCAACTCCCACCCTGCATCCCCGACCACCGCTACACACACCGGACCGCTTATCTCACCCATCGCGGCGATCACCCCCCGCGCTCGCGACCACCGTCGATCCAGAACCCGTTGCCGGAGTGTCCGCCGCATCCGCCGAACGTTGGCTCGAACCCGCCACCAAGGTGCCCAATGTCTTGACCGTCGCCGGCCGAAACAGCGACAGCGGGTCGGCTCGCACGGCGAGCACGGTCTGCCGAAACGCCGCCCGACGATCACCCGACCGCGCCGCAGCACGCGCCTGGTCATGGATCCGCTGGCCCCAGAACCGGCTATGCCAAACCCAGCGCCGCGCCCAACGCAGCGGCTGACGCTTCGGCCAGAGGCCCAAATGCTTTACCAACACCCGCCGGCAGCTCTTCGCCATCACCCAGCCGTTGTGCGACGCATTCGTCCCGTGCAGCCGATACCGCAGTGCCACCCGTCGGCTCCCCACGCACGTCGACGACTTGAGCATCCGCAGATACAGGTCCCAGTCATCGCTGCCTCGGATCGACTCGTCCCACCCCCCCGCCGCCCGCACCGCGTCGGCTCGGAACAACACCTGGCCCGGCGACTTGATAAAGCAGTGGTCCAGCATCCGCTCGTACAGGTCGCCACTCCGCCCCTTGGTGTGGTCTTCAGCCTCTCGGCCGTCAGGGAAAAAACAGACCTGGCACCCGTACACAAAGCCGGCATCGGGGTGTTGATCGAGCAACTCGACCTGCCACGCCAGCTTGTCCGTCGGCCAAAGGTCATCGTCGTCGAGATACGCCAAGTACACACCCCGCGCCAAGCGTAGCCCGTGGTTCCGCGCCGAAGCCTGACCCCCGTTGGGCTGCTCGACATAGCGGACACGCTCGTCCGAGAGATAGTCAGCCACCGCACCAGCAGTATCGTCGGGGCTGCCATCGTTGACGATGACGATCTCGAAGTCTTGGAAGCTCTGCGCAAGCACCGAGTCCAGCGTCTGGCCGATGACCCCCGCGTGCCCATAGGCCGGAATGATGACCGAGACCTTCGGGCTCACTTGGCGTCTCCTGGCGTCAGCCGGCGTGGTGCCCTGGGGCTCATTCCGACCAACCGACGGAGCAGCCCCACCACGAGATCTCGCACCTCGGGCTCACGCCATTCTTGGGCCACCATGGGCACCAAGTGCCTGACCCCCGTGTGGAGGTTCCAGGCCCGAAACGCGGCCCGGATCACGCTAATGCGGAAATTGATCGGCTGCTCTTTCGCCCAGTTGAAGCTCCTGTCAAGCGAGAGCCCACGGCGGTCGTGTGCCTCCCGCAACGCGCGTTCGACCGCGGCGCACTGCGCGGCGTTTCGCGTCACCGATACATTCGACGTGTGCCGCCGGTACCGAAGCACCAGGCCGGGCACATTGCCCAGCCGGCCCGACTCCGCGAGCCGCAGCCAAAGCTCAAAGTCCTCCGCGGGTTCAAAGCTCGGGTCGTACCCCACCGACCGCAGCACCTCCGCCCGGAATATCATCGCGGGATGGATCAGCTGACCACACCTGCCCGCCATGTGCAGCCGATCGATCGTCTCGTGATCCTCCGGCACCCGCCACGGCTGAATCGCCCACCCCCACGAGTCCACCTCCAACCCCTGCCCCCCGACCGCCACCATCCGGTCATCCCCTTCCAACGCCGCAACCTGCCACTCCAGCCGACGCCGCGTGCAGATATCGTCGGCATCCATCCGCGCGATGTACCGCCCCTTGGCTTCATCCAGACCACGGGCGAGATTCACCGCATACCCCGACTTCTCGGTCCGGATCACCTTGACCCGTCGATCACGCCGCGCAAAGCCCGCCAAGATCTCCGGCGTCCGATCCGTCGAGGCGTCGTCGTAGACCAGCAGCTCCAGGTCATCGAGCGTCTGCCGCAGCACGCTCTTGACCGCCCGACGCACAAACGCCTCGGCGTTATACGCCGGCATCAGCACAGTCACCGCAGGATTCTTACCGCTCAATACAGCCATGTTTCGAACATCTATACAGAACCATCACCTGTGAATAACAGCTGGCCCACCGAGCCAGTTACACACCCAGATACTTGTACTTCTCTCGCTTCAGCGGTCCGCTGAGACGCCCGACCGGCCCGCCCCTAAACGCCCAAACCTCGCTTCTAGCCAACGCTTAGTGGGCCGGAGCAGATCCTTGACCGGTTCGAGGGATTCATAAAGACCGAACCGGACCGCCCTCCCCCAGTGACGCTGCGCGACAGCACGGGCATAGGTCCGCCCTGGCGCAACCCAGAAGTCGTCCCGTGCAACCGCGCAGTCGATCGCCGCCCAGTCAACTTCTCCGGTTTCCGAAAGCCGTTCGAGCAGATGTGCCATAAGGGTGTCGGACCCGAGCTGGCCCCCGCCAGTAAAGCAGTGGACAACCCGGGCTCCGCGCGCCAGCCGGGGTTCTCCGTCCAGCAAGGCGTTCAAGTTGTCGGGGATCACGCGTGCATGTACACGCTCGGCCTCGACCGCGTACGCCAGAGCCGGCTGATCGCGGTGGTCCCCGAGTTCTTGCCAGCACCGACGCCAAGCCGCGTGCCAGCGCGTACTCAAACGCGTCGCCGCCTCGGTGTCGCCCCAAAACATCACCCCGCTGTTGAAGTAGTTCTCGGTCGGGTGTGGCCAGCCCATCTCACGACTGACAGATGCCGCAATGGGTGGGAAGTCAGGCACCGGCATCCGGTCATTACGGTCGCGAACCGCGCCAAAGTCTGCCTCACCCAGAACCTCGTCGACTCTCGGAAGCGAACGGACCACAAGGGTGTCCACATCAAGGAACACGAACGGACGCGGCACGCGTAACGCCAGGGTGGTCTTCAACGCACGACTCGCCGGGGCTCCCGCGGCGTACTCCACCTCAGCGACATCGATCCGATCCACCAGCGGACGCACCCCGTCCCAGAGTGCTGTGCAACCCGCGGTTTCAGCATCTGTGCACACGATGACTTCCGCCGCCGGATGCAGACGCCGAAGGGTCGAGATCGACAGCTGAAGCATCCTCGCGTACCTCTCACTCTCACCCGAGAGCACATACACGAACCGGTCTCTACCGTTATCGCCATCGGCCATCATTTGACCAGGATCACCTCGGGGATCGCGCGCTGGCGTCGCACACGATGTAACAGCTGGACGATCCTGATCAACCAGAGCACCGGACGATGACTCTTGGACCGATTAATGATCCAGTTGTCGGTCTTACGGCTGTAGTGGGCACCAGGCAGCAGCCTGAAACCCCGAAGCCGTCGGATAATCCCAGGGGAGGCCTTCTTAAAAACCGACCCACAGTTTGGCCCTGAGTGGTCTTGATGTTCCCGAGCCCACCGGACGCGCTGACGCGCCAGATCCTCGTCGGTTTCCGCATCGGGGAACCGCATGATGACACTGGTAATCAGTTCCGGCTTGACCCCGGTGAAACGCGTGTTCCGGTAGCTGACGCCCAGCTCCGAGGGCGTGACCCGCTGCTCGTGTCCGTCTGTATCGATGAAGCAGACCGACTGGATAAAGTCCATCACGGTGATCCCGTGCTCTCGACCCCGCCCCGCATTCATCGCGACCGCCCCACCCACGGTGGCGGGCACCGATGCGAGGTACCAGCAGGTCTCAAGCCCCTGCTTATTGCAGTACCGGATCAGCTCCGAGATCTGGCAAGACGAAGACACCTCCACCGTGTTTCGATCCACCGGCTCGATCCAACGCCGTAACCGGTTTTTGAGTACGGCTGTCCCGACCGTTTTTCGTGCAAACAGCGTGTTTGACCCGTTGCCGAGGATGAAAACGCTGCGGCCCGACTGCAGTGCCGTCGACCGCAGGGCCAGGAACTCTTCGACGCTGGTGAACTCTCCGAACGCCTCGAAATCGTGAGCCGTCCTGAAGTGCGACAGCGTGTCCGTGGTCGATGCCTGAAGCGACACGGCATGCGAATGCCCGGCCGCAGCGCGTTCGCCCTCACCGGAAGCAGCCACTTGATCCGTCGGATCATTGGGCTCGGCGTCAGACCGTGCTTCACGCGAGATGGATTCTGCTTGGGTCAATCTAAGCCAACGCCTGACGAAGGAAGTCCTGTGATACCTGGGATGCGGTCTCGAGCTGAGCCGACACGCCCGCGCTCTTGCCCGGCTCCAGGTTGCTCTGATGCCACTCGCCGTCGGGCAACACCATGCGGTCCGTTAGCCCTAGGCCGCCCAGGAAGTCTGAGACCTTGGCCTTCTTATCCGGGCGGATCGGTACGGAAAACGGACGCCCGGACTTCAACGCGAATAGCGTCCCATGGAAGTAGCTGGTGATGACGTAGGCCGCCCCCGCGATTGTTGCCGCCCACTGTTCCACTCGAGGAGCACGGATCACGCGGTCCGCACCCGGAAGCCGATAGCGCAGTGACCAGAGCGGTGCGTCGATGTGGCGACGGACTTCGGCGATCACCCGACGCATATTTTGATCCGCCGTCCCGAACACCACGATCGCGCCATGCGGATCCGCCTGACCCAGCCCGGACAACCCGTGGATCAGCGTAGGGTCCAGCACGAGCGGAGGCCGTGGCAGCCCAAGTGATTCAACCAGGTCCGCCGTATGTGCATCTCGAACCGAAAGGTGATGAAAACGGCCGAGTGCTTCGGTAACCTTCTCCGCCTCTGGCCCAAACGACTCACGCCCGCCGGCGCTCGGTGCATACGCGATCAGCCGCTGACGATCGGCATTGGCCGAAAGCAGGTAGAACGACTCGTCGAAACCTCGCCAAGCCCCCGGTGCGCCACCGGCCCACACTTGATCGCTCCCCACAATCAACGCATCAAAGTGATCCAATACGGGCCGTAGGTCGTCCGCCTGCCAAACCGCACGCCGGGGGTATTCGCGGAGGTGACGGCTCCGGAAGGAAGAGAAGTGCCGCATCATCATCAGCCGGAAAGGCCAACGCATCCCCCCACGGAACAGCCGCTGATACCGCTTTTCGGTCTCTGCGCAGCGGTAATGCACCACAGACGCATCGTGTCCTAACGCCCGAACCGACTCCTGCAGACCGTACGCTTGGAGAACCGCACCGTAATTCGGGACATGCCCGAACGTGAGAATCCCAACCCTCACGCAGGGGTCCCCCCCGCGTCCAACACCCGATCATCCGTCGCCCAGCTGTGGTCGATATACACCCGCGCCTGCTGGAGATCCGGCAGGAAGCCTGCACCAAAAAAATCGGCCTCGGTCACGGTTAGCTTGGCGGCGCGTTCAAGATGATCGGCAAGCCCACCACGCCGCGAACACGCCACGTTCAACCAGTACGTTCCGGGGGAAAGTGGCATCCGATCGACCTGACACGCTACCACGCCGACACCTTCACTCGGCTTCCCCTCAAGAGGCCGAAGCTTCGTGTTGAAGTGCGTGATCGAAAGCCCGTCGGGGTTGTACACGCCCATTGCAAAGTTCAGTGAATCGATCTTTGACTCTACGCGGTAGGACATGCAGATCCTTACCGGCTGACCGCATACCGACGCACCCTGGCGTCGCCCGTCCTCCGACTCAAGCCAGATGTCCTGAAGCCGAACACTCCCGTCACCCTTGCGGTCGTCCCGGTCCGCCACCCGCACCACATCGTCCTCGTCCTCGCTGCGGACCAGGTAGTCCTGGACCACGTCCGCCGACGCACCCTCGGCTACGACCCGCCCCCCCGCCAGCTCTACGCAGCGGGAGCACAGGCGCTGCACCGCTGACATGTTGTGACTCACGAACAAGACAGTCCGGCCCTGGCCCGCGACGTCCTTCATCTTCCCCAAGCACTTCTTCTGGAACGCCGCATCACCGACCGCCAACACTTCGTCGACAATCAGGATCTCCGGGTCCAGGTGGGCAGCGACGGAGAACGCCAGGCGTGTGTACATCCCGCTGCTGTACTGCTTCACCGGCGTGTCGATGAACTTCTCGATCTCCGAAAAATCCACGATCTCTTCAAACTTGCTGCGGATCTCCGATTGGGTCATCCCCAGGATCGACCCGTTCATGTAGACGTTCTCCCGCCCGGTCAGCTCCGGGTGGAACCCCGTGCCCACCTCCAGCAGTGACCCGACCCGGCCCCGCAACAGGACCTCACCCTCGGTCGGCATGGTGATCCGAGAGAGCACCTTCAGCAGCGTGGACTTGCCCGCGCCGTTGCGGCCGATGATCCCGACCACCTCGCCGTGGCTGACATCGAAGTTGATGTCCTTGAGCGCCCAGAAGCTGTTGGTCTCGTTCATGGGGCCGCCGCCACGCAACGCCTTGAGCGGCTGACGGGTCATGCGTTTCACGGCGTCACCGATGCGGTTGTAGCTGGGCTTGTCGGCCACGCCGATGCGGTAACGCTTGCCGATGCCACGGATCTGGATTGCGGTGTCAGAGTTCATGCAGAGCTCGTATTGGAGGGAGTTCGGCCGATCGGCTCAGCCGTGGCTGGCTTGGTCAACCCGAAGGCCGCGATGAGCGGCCTGCCAGACAACGGCGCAAAGCCCCGCCGCAGGCGTACGGATTGGAGCGTGCGCTCGACACCCGCGGTTAAGCCATCGTCGAACCACTCAGACCACATCGGCGAACGTACGCTCCATGCGACGGAAGTAGAACAACCCCAGGACCAAGAACGCCGAGCTGGATATGAGCCCGACGGTCCAGAGCAGCGGCGTCGGCGGTGTGCCCAGGAGGCACCACCGGAAAAACTCGATCGGAGCCGCAACGGGCAGCAGCCCGTAGATCGCTCGCAGCGTGTCGTTCTCGATCACCTGGACCGACCAGAACACCGGAGCGGCGAAGATCAGGAATTTCGTGATGAACGGCAGGATGTACCGGATGTCTCGGTATTGCACGTTGAGGGCGGCCAGCCAAAGCGCGACGCTCATCGATGCCATGAAGCTCCAGATCATCGCCAACGGCAAGAGGAACACCTGGATGGGCGGGACGTGGGCCACGATGTTCTGTCGCCACGCCGGGTCGTCTTCGGCCGGCGGCCCGCCCAAGAGCCACGCCGCGATGGGCAGCGCGAGCATGATCAACGTGATCATCGCCAGCTGCACCAGCAGATCGACGAACGTGACCATCGCCGAGCCAAACGGCAGGATCAGCCGAGGGAAGTAGATCTTCTTGATCATGCCCTGCGCACTGACCAGTGAATTGCTGGCCTGGGACAGCGACGAGTCGAACATCTGCCAAGGCAGCAGGCTCGCCAGGAAGAACAGGAAAGCCGGCGCGAAGTCGATGCTCCCCGCGAACAGAAGACTCCCGACAATCGTGAACGCCAAAGGCTGGATCAAGGCCCAAGCAAAGCCGAGCACCGTCTGCTTGTAGCGGACCTTGATGTTCCGCAAAGCCAACATCCAGAACAGTTCCCGGAAACGCCAGAGCTCAGGGAGATCGATGGCCTGCCAGCCGCGGTCGGCGCGGATCGCGGTCACTTCCGCAACGGGCTTGTCCGGTGACGCATGGCCCGCGGACGGCGTCTGGCTGACCTCGGGCGTGGCCGGTTCGGTGTTCTGACTTTCAACCCCCTCTTCGGGGGTTATGAGTGAAGACGATCGAGTCATGCCGGTGTAGCCACTCCCTGGTCCGTGGTGTCATCCAAATCCACTTCGGATCCGAGATCAGACGCCATGCCCTCGCCTACTTCTAGGGGTTCCGCCGGCCTCTTTAGGGGCGGCTCATCCAAACCCGTGCCGGCCCCGGCTACCGACGACTTCTTCCGATGGGCGAACGCTCGCCACTCCTGTTCGAGCAAGGCCTGCAGCTCATCCCGGAAACGCGACGCGTTGAACTTCTCCGCCTGAGCCCGGATCAATTTCGGCCCACCACGCAAGCCCTGAGACTCAAACCGGTGAACCGCCTCAACCACGCTATCAGGGGTCTGCTCTTCAAAGAACAATCCCGTTGCCCCATCAAGCACCGACTCCTTCAGCCCGCCATGACCAAAGGCAATGACCGGGGTCCCGCATGCCATCGCCTCCACCGGCACGATCCCGAAGTCCTCTTCAGCGGCAAACACGAACGCCTTTGCGAGCTGCATGTACCGCAGCAGCTCGGCCTGAGGTTGATGGCCGACAAACGCGATGTTGTCACCCGCAATCCTCTGCAGGCTTTCTAGCTCTGGACCGTCACCCACCACAACCAGACGCTTGCCGGGCATCTGATTGAACGCCTCGACCAGCACGTCGATCCGTTTATAAGGCACCAGACGCGATACGGTGAGATAAAACTCCGATCGTTCTTCACCGATCGCAAACGCATCGGTATTGACCGGCGGATAGATCACTTCGGCTTCCCGGCGATAGACCTTGCCGATCCGCCGAGCAATAAAGTCACTGTTTGCAATAAACCGATCGACGCCCATCGCCGAGCGGACATCCCAGTTCCGGATGTACTGCAGGACCGCGCGGGCCAGCATGCCCTTAGGGCCGAAGCCCACGCCCTGGCGATCCAGGTACTGGTGCTGCAGGTCCCAGGCATACCGGGCCGGAGAGTGGCAATAGCAGACGTGGAGCTGATCAGGGCCTGTGATCACGCCCTTGGCCGCCAGGTATGAGCTCGAGATCACCAGGTCGTAACCCGAGAGGTCTAGCTGCTCGATCGCCAGAGGCATCACGGGCAAGAACGCCCGGTGCTTCTTCCTTGCCAGCGGCATCTTCTGGATAAACGAGGTCGTGACCGGCTTCCCATCAAGGAACGCGCGGCTGCCTTCCGGAAGGAAATCAAAGAGCGCGAAGACGTCACACTGGGGCACCACCCGGATGATCTGTTCAAGGACCCGCTCCGCCCCGGCATACACGTACAAGAAGTCGTGCACGACGGCCACCTTCAAACCTTCGAGGGGCTTGGCCGGGTCGTACTTCTGGGCGCGGTTCTTGTTGTCTGACAACAGCTCGCGGGGATCAACGATCCGGTTCGCTGCCCGGCGGGCCTTCTCTTTCTTCCTGGCTTGACGCGAGATCCGGATCCCGAAGGTGCTCCGACGCAGTAGTTCGCCCAAGAAGGTCGGCTCGTGGCGCGGCTTAACCGCGGGCTCGTCGTCAGACAGGTTCTCGTCATCGTCCAGGGCACCGGCCTCGGTCGCCGAGAGAGGCTTGCCGTTGGGATAAGCCGGCAGGCCGCGTTCACGCGCGAGCTGCCAATCGTCGTGCTGCTTCTGGCCCCGCGTGTCCTTCAGGTCGGCGACCGCGTGCTCGGCCATCAGCCGGGAGAACAGGGCCAGGCGGTGACCGGCAAGCTCGAGCGAGTCTGCTGCAGCCAGCTCAACCGACGCCTCCAGCGGGCCATCGCCCCGACGATCGCGGATCGGCACGGTGGCGCTCAGGCGAGGGATGATCCCGGCCTTGCCATTGTCGAGGTCCATGTTCATCGTCCGCCATTCCAGGCGACGCAACTCGTTATTGCGGCCGATCACCGGCAGATCGACCCGCACAAAGTGGAACGCCTCGGCCGCGTCACAGACCGCCTGCCACCAGGATTGGAAGTCCTGTGCCGACCGGAACCGCAGCTGTAGGTCTTGGAGTTGCCGCTCCTCGTGGCGGTACACGCGGTCGATAAACCGCTTCCGTCGGACCGCGCCCAGCATGGTCCGGGTCGTTAGCGAACCGGCGAAACGGAACAAGCCGTAGAGAAGCGGGACCAGGAGCGAGAGGATACCCAGCGTTGCCCAGCCGGGGGCCAAGAGCGCCACGACTCCAATGATGACCGAAGCAAGCGAGACGGCGTAGATCGTGTAGACCGCCTGACGGTGACTCAGCCCGGTATCGATCAAGTGGTGGTGGATGTGACCACGCTCGGCGGCGAAGATCGACTGCCGCTGGACAAACTTGCGACGCAAGAACGTCACCAGCGTGTCCGCCAACGGGACGCTCAGGGCCAGCAAGGGCAGGAGCAAGCCGTGCATCGTGCCGACGCTTCTGTTAGCCATGAGCATGCAGACCGACAGGCAAACGCCGACAAACATGCTGCCCGAGTCACCCATGAACACCCGGGCGGGATGACGGTTAAGGACCAGGAACCCGACGATCGCGGCGAAAAGGCTGAGCGGGAAAACGGCCATGAGCACGTCGCCCGCGAGCAGCAAGACACCTGCACACACAGCCGCCGCCAAAGCCGCCACCCCGCCGCAGAGCCCGTCCAGACCGTCGATGAAATTCAACGCCGTGGCGATCGTGACCACGAACAAAGGGGTGAGCACCCAAGCCAGTGCCCCAAGCTCCATCGTCCCCCGTCCTCCCCCGAGCCTGATCAGATCGAAGCTGACCCCGATGCCCGTCAGTGCAAGACCGACCGCTATGAGGGACAGGGCTTTGAACTTGGAGGAGATCGTGCGGACATCATCGATGAGCCCGACACCGAAGACAAAGAGGAGCACCGCCGCCACGACGATGAGCTGTTCGGGCAGGAGTTCCGGCAGTGTCATTCCACCCGCCATCAAGGTCAGCAGCCCCACTAGACCACCCACGAGTGTGGCGGCCGTGATCGCGACGCCACCAATCCGCGGCGTGGGCGACTGATGCACCTTGCGCGGGTGGGGCATATCGATCACCCCAAACCGCCGGGCTACGCCGATCACCACTGGCAGCAGCACGAGTGATAGCGTCGCAACACCCAGTGGCAGCAGCAGCAACATCAGTCCGTGAGACGCGAACACGCCGTTAAGCCTCTCCATCATGGGCCTTCGTCCAGCCGCTCCAAGTGATCCCCATGGATCTCCAGTTCTGCCCCTCGCCCGAGGATGCCTATAAACAGGACCACTCGGTCGATGCCGTCAACTCGAACGACCCGCCCCTCATGACCAGCCATCGGGCCCCGCGTTACCCGACACCGGTCGCCCACCTCAACCGACTGATATAAACGCAGTACCTGCCCGGAGTCAATAGCGCACTCAATCGCAGCGATCTCCAGGACAAAGCGTTCACGCTCCGAGACGGGGATGATGTTCGCCACGCGGTTGGTCGTCAGTGCGTGGTACCGCTCGAGCTCCCCACCCGTAAAAAACACATACGAAGTAAACAACGGCTGAAGCTGCCGCCGTTTTCGCCCCCCGGAGATGCTCTCCCGCATCAGCATGGGCAGGTAGTACCCGATGCCTTGCCGGTGCAGGTCCCACGCCAGCGCCTTCTCGTGCCGAGACTTGGTGTGTGCCACCCACCAGGCCCCGTCGAGGTCAGCGACCGAGCTTGTGGTCTCGGGTCGCATGGGCGGGTTGTCCTGGATCTTCAGCATGAGTAGCTACATGCCCGCTTTTCTACGGGTCTCTCAAGACTTCGGGCAGGTTCACATCGAACCTAGTACCCAGCATGGGATTTGCGCAAACTCCGTCCCTGTCGGTGCACCGACACTTCGCAAAAACCCTCACGGAACCGCTTCACGAGGAGACCAGCGAACGCTTTACGCCGCCGATATCCCCCTGCAGTCCGATCGATCCTCCCCCCGACCGGTCATCCCCGGCCTGTGTAACACCGTCGCAGGAACAGGCCATCCAGACCCGTCAGCTGTCGGTATCCCACCGGTCTTGCACCCCACGCCTAGCCCTTGCTTTGGGAAACCCCAGCCTCGATCCAAACGCAAACGAGCAAGCCCATGCGTCCGTTCGGCCTTAGGCACAGGAGCGCCGGATCCCAGAACCTTTAGGGCGTTGTCTTTTAAGGTGGTAGCCCTACTGGTCATGCGTCGAAGCATATGCGGATCCACCCCGGACGCCAATTTCTCTGAACGGATCGGGGAAAACAGCTCAATGCGATCGGCTGTTGGTCTTCCAGGACGGATTATCCCCCCCAGCTTTACAGGTCGCCCGGCATCCATCGCCACCGCCTCACACTCGCCCGTGTGCTCACTCAAGAATCGAGATGTCTGTGAGCATGCCCGCCCGCCACGACCCCAACGGCACGGCGACTGACCAACCCTCAGAGCCTTGCGGTCCGCGAGCCTATCCACCGCATCCCAAAACGACCCGCGTGCCCGCAGCATTAGGGCTTGATCTCCTGCGATCTGCTCGTGCGGAGCGCGTCGTCGTCAAGCGTCATGCCCGCTTCAAGCAAGCCCGAACTGGTCGGTGCTGACTCGTAGCCTTGGCCGTGCCCGTAGTAGCCGTAGGGCCCATATGCCCCGTAACGGCCACGCCCAGGGGTCACGCAGTTGACGACCACACCGACAATCCGAGCACCCACCGACTCGAGCGCGAGCACCGCGGTGTTGACCACCTTGCGACGCGAGGCCTCGGACTTCACCAGCATGAGCGTGGCGTCCGCCAAAGCCGCGATCACACGGGCGTCGTTTACCGCCACCACCGGCGGAGAATCGATAATGACGCGGTCGTAACGATCAGTCAGCTCGATGAGCAGCTGCTCAAACAACGCGGTGTTCAACAGCTCCGCGGGGTTGCTCGGCAACGGGCCGCATGAAAGCAGGTCCATCGACGGCACGCCCGTTGCCTGGATCGCTTCGTCCAGCGTCAGCTCCTCGTTGAGCACCGACGTCAACCCGACCTTGTTCCGCAACCCGTGGAGCTTGTGCTGCAGAGGCTTACGGCAGTCAGCGTCCACGATCAGCGTGCGGGCCCCGGTCTGCGCGAAGGCCGTTGCGAGGTTGCTCACCACGGTCGACTTGCCATCACCGGCCTGTGGGGACGTGACCAGGATCGTACGACCACCGGTCCGCAGCGTCCCGAAGTGCAGAGCCGTCCGGATGGTCCGGTAGCCCTCGGCGATCGCCGACCTTGGCTCATGCTGCAGCACCAATCCCATCATGCCGCTCGCCGGCTTATCGACCTTCGGCAGCGTGCCCAAGACCGCCAGGCCCAGGTGGTCGGTCAGCTCGTCGGCCGAACGCACCCGGTCATCTAACCAGTCGAGCAAGAAAGCGATGCCCACACCGACCATCAACCCCAGCAACGCCCCCATCGCCCAGATCTGCTGGCGGTTAGGAGCCACGACCGCTGTAGACGCTACCGCCGGTTCGAGCACCGAGATCGTCAACACGCCGGTGTCTTCGGTCACGTTCAGCTGCTTGATCCGGCTATCAATGATGTCGATCTGCCGATTGATGCGCTTGGCCACAATCGTCATCATGTTGTATTCGGTCTGCTGGATATCCTGCTGCATCGCACGGATCCGCTGCTCCTCGTACTCCGTCTGCATGGTCTTCTCGACCTTCAGTGCATCTTGATGCCGAGCGTTGAGGGTTTCGATATAGCGATCCGAGGCGGTGCCCTGCTTGCCCTCAAGCTCGCCTTCCAGGACGAGCAGGTTGGCGGCCATCGATTTGGTCATGTGATGCTGTTCGCCGTGCTGCAGACTGACCGCCTTGATCGCACGCTTGAGACGAGTAATCTGGCCCTCGAGCTGGATATCGTTGGAAACCGACGCGGCGATAATGTTGCCCGCCAGCTTGGATTGCTCGATCAGCGACTCCAGCTGTTCGGGGTCGTCTTTCACCGTCTGGGCCGCTTCCAGGTCCATCCGCGTCTGGATCGTCCGCAGCTGGGCATTGGTTAGCTCAGTGGACAGACGCTGAAGGCGGGAGATCTCGGGGCTGACCGAGGCATCGTCGAACGTGATCGTGCTGCGGTCCTGCTTGAACTTGAGCATCTCACGGTTGAGGTCCTCGAACTCCTGTTCAAGCTGATCCTTTTCATCGCGAAGGATCTTGAGGACGTCCGCCGCCGTCGAACGCCGTTTGTTGTTGTGGTAGTTGATGTAAGCCTCAACCACGCTGTTGACAATCACCGCGTTGTTCTGCGGGTTCGACGAGGTGAACGATACGGTCAGGAGGTCGCCGGTACTCGAGGGCCTCACACTCAGCCCACCCCGGATGAAGCCCGGCAAGCCCTCGCGGCGGTTCTGCACCAGGGCACTCTGCTGCATCGTCGGCAGATCGATGGCCTCGCTGATCAGCGTCGAGGACTGCATGATCTGCACCTGCGCCGTTAGCCCCTGATTAATGGACATGGCCATATCGTCATAAGTGATGATACGGGGCGCCTTGCGCTCGATGTATACCAGCGAACTGCTGCTGTACTGATCAGTGAGCCGTGTCCCGTACGCCCACGCAGCAGCCGTGCCGAGCAGTAGACAAAGCACAATGATGATCTTCCGCCCCCACAGCACTCCAAAAATATTCAGTTTGCCACCACCGGACTCCGCCGGTGTCCGTATGACTTCGGGAGCCAAGCGGACCGCCTCTACGGGATAAGCCTCAGGCACACCGCCATGACCGTTGGCATAGCCATTGGGCACCATCCCGCCGTTCAAACTCCTCTCTGGATTATCCACAATCGCCTTCCATTTCGTTCGTTTCACCCCGTTCGCAGCGCCTTGGATCCGCCCTGGCACTGTCGCAGCACCGTATCCTGCCATGCGAAGCCCCAGAAGGCCAGTTTGTTCTCTGAATTCACTGCGGTGCGGGTGCTCTCACAGGAGCACGGTATTGGCCGTAAGGTGTTTTTTGGTCTATGCTTAGCGCATCCAATGCAGGCTAGGATGCGGCCTCAGGGCCCCTCTCTATCGCACACTTTATAGATGATGCACGGCAAATTGGGAAGGTTCATGACTTGCGCCGACCGATTTGGGCGATTCCACCGGCCCCCACCACGATAGGGGCGAGGCGGGGCCCACCGTGCCTGCTGCTGATCACGCTCCTACCCTGCAGGTCGGCTGTTAGCAAGCTCTGCTGAACCGCTAGCCTACGCCTGTGACGTTCACTGCTGATGTGTGTCGCCCCAAAGCCACGGATAATAAGGCCGATCACCCCAGCCGCAGCCGAGATTCCAGCGAGCTGAGCCGGTCTCGCTCGTCGGAGCTGAGCCGATCCGCGACAAACGTCGTCCGGATAATGCTAACGGCTTCACGGGCCTCGTCCTGCCGGCCCAGATCCAACAAGAGCTCGGCCCGAAACAGCTGCCAGTCCGCAACCCCGGGCTGCCGTCGCACCGCGTCTTCCAGATACGGCAGCGCTTCGGCGGGGCGATCCTGAGCCGCGAGTACCCGGGCGATCGTATCCAGCACCGCCGGCTGCCCCGGCATCGCTTCCAACGCCTCGCGTGCCAGGACCTCCGCTCGCTCCAGATCTTTGCCCTTCTGCATCAGGGCCATCGCCAAATTGTTCTTGGCCGCAATATCGTCGGGGTTCTGGGCCAGCAGCTTGGTGAAGGCATCCACCGCGTCGGCGTCTCGCTGATCCTCCAGCGCCAGGTTGCCGTAGAGGTTCAGCGCCAGCGTCGGAGCGTCTTGGCGATCCACAAGCGGACGCAGCAGCAGCCGCGCGTTGTTCCGCGCCTCAGCCCCCCCACCGCCGGCCACCGACGCCACATTCCGCCAAGCCAACGCCTGAGTAATAGTGACCTCATCGGTGGAGGCATCCCCGGCCACCGACGCCGCCGCATCGATAAACGTCTGCGCCAACGCCTGGTCCTCCGCCACCACCCTGACCATCGCCGGCCAAGCCTGGATCCACGACTGGTCGTCCGGCGGCAACGCTCCGTAAATCGCCACCACATCCGCGACCCGCCCGGCCCGCAAGAGCTCTAACGCCACAGCACGTGTGACCCGCGGGTCCTCAGACGGGGCTGATTCGACTCTTTCCAGATAGGACCCGAGGCTTTCCCGCACGTCACCGCCCTCGCTTTGGGGTGCCCTCAGGCCGCTAATCCGGATCAAGGTCTGGTCCGCAGGCCAAGGATCACCGAGCCGGTTCCGCCAACCCAACGCCAAGCTCCGTGCATCGTTGACTTGACCCGCTCGCAACAAGGCCGACGCACCCGCGGAGAACAGCACCGTCTGATCAGGAAACAGCAGGCTCACGCGCTGGACCCGCCGGACCACCGCTGACCAACGCTCGTCCTCAATCAACCAGCTCAACACCGCAACTTGCGGTGCGAGCCGGCGCGGGTAGCGATCCACTTGCTGAACTAATCCATCGATCAATGCACCGCGCTCGGCATCGGACGCACTCGAAAGCTGCACCAGTTTCTCCAACACCGGTGTGTCCAGCTCAACCCGCTGCTGCGACGCCAGCATCTCCACAAGCACTTGGGACGACCGCAGGTCTCGGAGTGACGCCCGCACCAGGTCAGGACGAGACGCCAAGAGCGTGAACCTCGCGTCCGGCTGCGGAGCTTCCGTCGCCAGACGCACCACGTCATCGACACGCGCGTCGTTGAGATACAGACGGATCAGCTCCAGCCGATAGCTGATGTCATCGGGAGATGCCGACATCGCTGCACGCAGCGACGCGATCGACGCCGCCCCATCATTGAGGATCGCGTGTAGACGAGACCGTGTCACCTCGCGGTCCGCGGCCGACATCTCGCGGTCTTCAAGCCCTGCAATCAGCTCGGACACTCGGCTGGAATCACCGGACTGCGCCAACAGGCTCGCGCCCTGCACAATTTCCTCCGGACTCCCGGCAGCAATTAACGCATCAGCAATCGCCTGAGCACGCTGGGTCCGATTCGCACGCACGTATAGCGACCCCAAGAGCGCATCCGGCGGCGTTGGCTGACCCAAATCAACGTAATACCGCTCAAACGCCTGGATCGCCCGGTCAAACTTCCGAGCGTCTGCGTGATTCACAGCCACCACCCGCGTCACCTCATACGCGTCTACTGCCGGGTTCTCGGCGACCCGATTAAGCAGACGTTCAACCATACGGTCGCGTCTGAGGTGCGAGAGCCGGCGCGTGATGGACAACAGGTTCTCCATGTCGTTCGGCCGAGCCGACAGCAGTCGGCTGCGCTCTTGAACCTCGACTTCGGTGAGGTTGAATACCGAGGTCGCCTGGATCAGGAGCCCTCGAGCCACAAGCGGCGCGTGCTGCGGGTTGGACCGGACGATGCCCAACAGCGACCGCACCGCCTCACCCCACTGCTCGGGGTCCTCGGTGTACTGCAACTGATAACGGGCCGTCATTAGCCGGATCTGTTCGCTGTCCGGGTCAGCCACCGCACGCGCCCTATCCAAGACAGACTCGAGGACCGTGACGTCGTCCCAAATCAGCTCAAAGCCCAGTACCTGGAATTGGACCCGCGCATTATCCGGGTGAGCTTCCGAGACGGCGGCGAGAAGCTCCCGCACACCGGGACGCCCCGCCCGCTGCAAAGCCGCGGCACGCACCAGTGCCCACGCCGGGTCATCCGGGCTGGCCGACGAAACCCGCCGAGCCTCGAACTGCTCCAGGGCCGCGTCCAGACCGGCGTCCTCGCTGCCCAGCGATAGCTCAAGCCGAGCCAACCCCAAATCCACCGAGCCGCCCATGAGCGACTCCAAATAACCCGCAGCCCCCGCCAGCCTTTCGGTCACCGCGACGCTTGCCAGCTCTCGCCGGATCGCAACCGTCAGCGATGTGTCCGTCCACGCCTCTTGAAGCAGCCGCTCCGCCTCGCCTGAGGCACCCGAAGCGAGCTTCAGCCGGATCAGCAACGGTGTCAGCGTTCGGTCTTGCCGCTGGGCCGTCTCAACCACCCGCATCATGTCATCTAGCCGATCCGTCTCGATCTGCTCACCACTCTGGAGCATGGCGTCAACCAGCAACAGCTGACCCGCAGCCAACGTCGGTCGACGCCGTACCCCGTCCGCCGCCCAACGCCGCATCAGATCGATCTGGCCCGAACGCCCGTAGCTGCGGGCCAGGTCCAACGCTGGATCCTGCCAGTACGGTGCCCAGCGTGCCGCTTCGGAGAATGAGGTCCGAGAGGCTGTCGTCCGCCCAAGCTGCTCCAAGATCCGCCCCCGCATTCGCAACAAGAACGGGTTACGCGGCTCTATCCGCAAAGCCTCCCGGATCACCGCCAAGCGCTCGGCCGAGTCTGCCGCTTCGCCCGCCGGAACGCCCGCGACCTGTCCAGACAGCAGCATCAGCCACGCATCCGCCAGCACATCACCTTCCCGGGTTGCCAGACCCGCAAGCAGCTCTCGGACCGACTCGGCGTTGCCACCGCTGCTGATCAACGCCAACACGCGAAGCCCCACCAGCTCCGCGGACGTCTCGGCGGATGTCGCGTCGATGCCCTGGGTGTACTCCAGCACCTTTTCGGGCTCACCCATCAGCAGCGCCCGGCGACCGTACTCCCGACGCAACCACCCCGCGTCGCTCCGCCCGATCTGGCTCTCCAAAAAGCCCATCACGTCGTTGGTCGCCCGCAGCTGTTCGAGCTGACGCAGCACCAGCGACATCTCCTCGGAGGTCAGCTCCATCTCCGACGTGCCCCGCAGCAGCTCCAACGCCTGCCGGCCATACTGCTCCGCCAGCTCGCGGTCCTGCCGCGCCACCGCACGGCGTGCCGCCGCCTGGTTGGCTGCCGCGTACATCACCCTGTTCATCGCCACGTCTGGCCGCGCTTCATACAAACGCTTGGCGTGCCTTGCGTAAGACTCGGGGGCTCGGTTGAGCTGTTCAGCCAGCTGCAGATACAGCTGTTGTGCCTCAAGATTCGAGGCAGACTCCTTGACGCAGTTCTCCGCCCAGAAGATCGCGTCTTCGAGCTCGCCCTTGCGCTGATAAGACCTAGCCTTGGTCAGCATCGCCGCGTCCCGCATGGGCTCGGGCAGCACCTCGGCGTTCAACACGCCGTCCGCAAGAGCGATCGCCTCGTCAAAGCGGCGCTCACGCATCATCAGCGACGTCAATACGCTGAACGCATAGGTGTCCCGCGGATACACGCCGAACAGCACAGCAGCCTCCGCCTCAGCCTGAGCGAAGAAGCCCGCGTCCACCCGTGCCAACTGGAGCAGCACATTCGTCAGGCTCCGGCGGGCCGCGTGGTCTTCGTTGTCCAGCTCCAGAACCTGCTGGAGCGTAACCCGGGCCTCGTGCAGGCTGTCCTGCGACACGGGCACCGACTGAAGCCGAGCCATGCCCAACCGGAACAGCGCGCTGCTGTCTTCAGGCCGCCGCGAGACGTACTCACCCAACAGTTCGGCGGCCTTACCGAACTCACGGCTGTCGAAAGCAATGAAACCCGCCTCGCGCATATCGCGGGTCTCCAAACGCCAATCCGCGTAGCGCCAGGCCGCGAACCCACCGATGCCGCCCGCCGTGCCAAGCACCAACCCAATCAAAACCGCGAGCCGCCAGTTTGTCACCAGCCAGCCCTTGAATCGGCCGAAAGGCCCACGCGAGCCACGCCGCCCGCTCGAGCTTCGGATCTCCACCGAGCCCTCCCCCTCAAGCGTGGGCTCAGGCGGAGGCTGCGTCGCCACCCCAGCCGTGTCATCTGACCCCGCCTCGGGCTGAGGCTTTACCGGAATCTGACTCATGACACCTTCCCCGATTGGATCACCTCAAATGCGTCCCAGCTCTGGTCCAGGAACGACTCGACGACGCGTTGACGCTCCGACTCCGAGAAGCGCATGTCGAACACCAGTTGAACTTGTGCGACCCCGAACCGGTCAAGCCAAGGCAGCTTCGCCCGTTCGCGGATCGCCTCGTTTTCGACCGAAAAACCGCCGTCGTGCTGGACGTAAAAATTCGCCACATGCAGCTGAATCATCCGCCCTTGGATCAGCCGGCGGAAGACGTACTTGCTGCCCGACACCGTCCCACGCTCCCCGGTCCACGACTGGTTCTGGACGCCGCCCATATGCCAGCCGCTGTTGGGGTAGCAAACCGGCGGCGAGTGCATGCCCATGTCCCGGGCGTACCGGCAGTGGATCAGCGACGCCTTGAAGGCCTTGCCCGACACTGTGTCTCGGAACTCGACGCTGTACACGGCGTTGGGCTTCAACTCCTCCTGAGCCGGCGCGGTCAGCGGCACATACGTCCCCTGCCACTGTCCAAAGGCCATGGGCAGGCCATCCATCGCCAGACGAACCCGCTCGTGATAGGCATCAGCCTCCCGCAACTCGCCCGGCGAATAGATCACCGCACCCATGCCGCCCAGCATCACCACGCAAGCACCTATCGCGCCCCAGCCATGGAAACCCAGCGATCTGCTGCCCGACACGACGCGACGCGACGCCGCCGAACTTGCAACGGCTTGTAACGCCGGCGTGACCACCGGAACCCGCGCCCACTGCAACGCACTTACGACCCCAAGGCACATCACGATCGCCAGCCCAAAAGCCACGAAACCCAACCAATCGTGCAACGCATCCGCTAGTGCCGAGTCGCCCTGCCCATACGCCAGCGTTACCGGCACCACCCTGAAAAGGTTGCATGCCATCGCGATCAAAGGCGCAACCACGACGAGCAAAACCCGCACATACCAGCGGTACCGCCGGATAAACACCATGGTGTAAATCAGCACGGACAACGCGAAGACCGACCGCATCCCGCTGCACGCCTCCGCGACGTTTACCGACTCCCCGTTGATGCTCAGCAGGTTGCCGTCCCGAACGACCGGCACCCCAAACAGATTGAGCAGCTCGGTCGTCGTCACCGATGCGACCTTCTGCATCGGCTGTGAGATGTGGTGATCCGCCACCGCGGGCATCGGCACCACGAAAAGCATCATGACCGCGGCCGGCAACGCCGCCCACAGCACCCCGCCACCAAACACCACCGCGATCGCGCCGGCACCCATGAACACCGGGCTCGCGTACCAGAGCGAGTCGTATTCCCAGGCGTAGCTGCCCACGTACATGACCAGCCCCGCCCCCATCAACACCAAGCCCAACCAGCGCCAACGCGGCGTCGCCGCCGCGGCCCGCACCTCACGACGCCGGCCCCACGCCAACACCGCCGCCAAGAACGGCACCGCCAACACATAAGAGCTGTTGTCATCAGACCACCCGATCCGCACGATCTCAGAGATCGGCCGCCAACCCACCATCAGCACCAACCCCAAAAGGCCGACAAGAACCCCCCATAGAACCCACCGCTCACCAGGCTTTGCCGTCCTCGTCTCCATCGCTTCCACACACCGCGAGAGCCCGGTCTCGCATCTTATAAGTTCCTCTCAGCCGGGCACCCGTACCGTACGAAAGCCTCACAGGAGATGTCTTCCAACCCTTCCGGGCAATAATAGTTCATAAACGCCGCCCCGCAATGATTTGTTCAGACAGGCCCGGCACAACCCAGGCTCTAGCGCAAAACGACTCAAGCATCCCGAAATCACCCGGTTCGCCTGCCATGCACCGTCCTAACCACCGCCGCGGTACGCTACGGATCAGCAAACGTTCATCTGACCAGCCACCCTCCCCAGCACCGACCACCCCCAGGCCCAGCCGTGGCCCGAAGCCATGAACCCCCGCGTTTCGGTCCTCATCCCCGTTTACAACGCCGAATCGCACCTCGATGAGGCTCTGGACTCAATCCGCGGTCAAAGCCTCGCCGATTTCGAGTGCATCACAGTCAATGATGGGTCCACGGACGGATCGCTCCACAAGCTCCAGGAGACAGCCGCTCACGACCCTCGGTTCCGGGTCATCGATCAGCCCAACGGCGGCATTGTTGCTGCCCTCAACGCGGGTTTAGAGCAATGCTCAGCTGCCTACGTCGCCCGGATGGACGCCGACGACATCGCCCTGCCCGAACGTCTCGCGGCCCAGCACCACTTTCTCGAAGCGTCCCCCCAGATCGTCGCGGTGGGCGGCACCGCGCGGCGCATCGATTCCGCTAATCACCGGCTTGATGCGATCCAAAACCCCACCGATCCGCAGAGGGCCAGCGCGATGGCTCTCGCCGGCGGCTACGCCCTGCTCCACCCCACCATGATGATCCGCCGGGCTGCGCTCAAACAGATCGGCGGCTATGACCCTGCGTACCAAAATTCCGAAGACCTCGACCTCATCCTCCGACTCCTCCAGGTCGGCGGCCTCGCCAATCTGGCCGAGGAAGTGCTGCTCTATCGCCAAGCCAACGGGACCATGAGTGGCCGCTACCACAAGACTTACCCGCTCTACGACTTCAAGGCCCTGCTTGCCGCCCGGCGGCGCGGCCAGCCTGTCCACCGGCGCGACCTCGCCCGGATGGCGGACCGCGTCTCTTGGAGCGCACTGCAGACCGGGCCGCTCCGGCTCAGCCTCGGCTATGCCCTCCGTGCCGCCACGCTCTGCCCCTGGTCCACCGTGGGCCCCCGTGCCCTGATGCGCCTGGTGTCTCACGTTCTACGGCCGGCAAAACCCTAGAACCACACGAGCCGCAGGCCGCAGGCGCGGCAGATCCAAAAGTCTTGCCAAAAGAACCCGCCGGTGTGCCACGCTGGTGTCAAACGAACGATCGTGCGCACAATCCGACCCTGTAAAACACCAGTACACGGGCTTCCGAGGGAATCCGAGCCTGCCATGGGCTCGATCTCAACACCCGCGTTCCATTTCTTAGGAACCGACAATGAGACGTGCGCAGACGACCCCGGTCTTCGCGCTGTGCTTGTGCTCGCTTCTCGCCTGTACGGGATGCGAAGCGATCGCGCGGAAACAGCGCGACCAGCAGCTCCAGCGCGCCGCCACCGAATGGAACAAGACGATCCGGGCCAGCCAGGTGATCCCGGTCTACCCCCTGACCGAAGACCTCCAGCCGGGCGATCTCTTCCTCGTCACGACTACGGTCAAGGACCAGCACAAACTGTGGGCGGGTAACGACTTTCTCCCGCTCGACAACCACCTGGGACGCGTTAATCCTTCGGGGTATGACGCCTTCTACCGGGCGTCCTTCTTTCATCCGGACCACGCCGCCGTCCTGCCCAGGGATTGGCTCCGCCCGCCAACAGGGATCACCCCTCAGCCCGCCAAAGATCAAGAGAACGGCTTGGCCTGGCAAAAAGCGCCCATGGCTTTCTTCCCCTCGTATTCCTTCTCAACCTCTGTCGGCGCCGGGGCCAGCGTCGCCTTCCCCGTCTCCGGTGTCCCCGTCGGGCTCAGCCTCCTAGGCACCGGCAAGGCCACCGTGACCGTTCAGATCAAGGACGCCAGGACCATCGGGGTCGACATGCTGTCGCTCTACCGCGATGTCTCAGTCTTCTGGCAAGCACAGAGCCCCGCGGCCCTCGGTAAAGTCGCCAGGCCAGCCGCTTGCACGCCACCGCGGTACCTGCGTGTGATCTCCCGCGTCTATCTCGCCCGTGAGATACAGGTGGGGATTACGGACTCGGGCGTGCAGTCGGAGAATCTCTCCGTTGGAGCCCCCAAGCCCGTCAACCTGCTCCTGCCGGCAAACCCCAAAAAGCCTGCACCCGGCAACCCCGGCGCGAGCAGACCTCCCGCGGTGGACCCGGCCCAGGCGTCGGCTCAAGCGGTGCGGACATACAGCCAGAACATCAGCGAACTCAACCGCATGATCAACGGGCTGGTCCCCGCGGACGGATCGATCGATCAAGTCCTGCCCGGCGGCTCACTGCAGATCGTCGCCGCCTCCGCCGGTTCCATCAGCCTTAACGAGACCTTCGCCAGACCCGTGGCGATCGGGTATCTCGGTTTCGACATGGTGATCGGCCCGGATGGGAGACTCGGACCGCCCATCCCCACGCTCACCGTCCTCGATCAGGAGCGTGCCCCCACCAGGGCCGCCGAGCCCGTCCCCACTGATGCCCAGATCCTGTCCACGGCACTGGATCTGCTCTTTGAGGACCAGGGCCGCATGGATACCGCTGTCGCCGCGCTCACCAAGCCGTATAGGAAGCTCTCACGCGCGGAGAAAGACCACTTTGGCCGAGTCATCGGCACCGGTCCGCTCGCCGACGACCCCGACCGTGACCGCGAGCTCTATCAGCGGCTACGCCAGTACTTCTTTGGAGAATGACATGCCTTTCGGCTACACCAACTACTTCGTTCAAACCCCAAAAAGCCAGCAAGAGGTCCGTAACCTCAACCAGACCCTGTCTCTTACCTACGGCACCCGCGGCTGGGAGCTTGTCTCGGTCACCCCGGTGGGCCCCAACATGCTGATCTACTGCTTCAAGCAGCCGTATGACATCGACTTCGGGGCGGACGACATGGATGCCTTCTCACCGACACCCACTCAGCCAGGGCCGCCCACCGACCCGCTAGGGGAATCGGCCGTGCGTGCAGAGATCGATCGCACCCTCACCTCATCCAACGTAAACCAGCCCTAGAACAGGCCGGCTTCAAAGGCTAAAAGGAGCCTCGAGCTCACCGGGTAGACCGCTGATCTACCGATCGTTAACCCGCCAGCCGATCTGCGGCTAGGCCGCTTCGCCCGACCCCGAACAACGCGTTACAATGGGGGGTCCCTTTGCGGGCGTAGCTCAGTTGGTAGAGCGTCAGCTTCCCAAGCTGAACATCAACCGCAGAGCGTGACACGGGTTTGAGATGATGATTCCTCTCGGCAACATCCTGCGCAATCCTCATCGGCCGCACCACCGGCCTGGTTTAGCCGCGCCCGCACTTTTTCACGCCGCGGCCAGCATCTCCCCGCCATCCGCCACCGGCCGGCTCCGTCCCATCATCGACACCGCCAGCATCTGGCCGTGCACCGCGCCTCCGTCGAACACGTCCTCGACGAACGGCCAACGCATGACCTCGACGTCGCACGCCAGCACCGCTCCCGACTCCATCGACTGGGCGACGTCCCGCAGCAGCTGCACCTGCTCGCTCGGCAGCATCGCGTGTTCGACCGTCACCCCGCCCCGCATGGACATCGGCTCCGGCCCCGCCCGCGATCGCGCCTCGCACGGCTCAGCTGCACCACACGCACACCGGTCACGACAGGGAGGCGGATCATTCATGCACCCCTCCATCGACCACACCGCCACCCCCTCAGCAGGGCGGCGGTTCTCGGACACACACCCCCGACGCCCCGGCCTACCCGCCGCGGCGTCGTTTCGCGTGGCTGGTAACCGCGCGACCGCTCCGCCTGGTAAGCGAAGCGGCACTCGGCCGGCTTGACCGACCGAGTACAATGTGTGACGCGGGGAAATGATCTTGCCCTTTCCTGGGCTTCGACCTGTAGCACCCCCGCCGACCCGCATGAGCCCCGGCCCAAAAGGCCGGGGTTTTTTACGCGCTTGACACACTAACCCGAATCGCGCACACTCACTCGTGCTACAGGTCGATGACGGAACCTACCAATTCCGTCCCCGACCAACCATTTTGATAGCTTCGAGAGTGGTGTCTCGATGGCTTTGGCGCGGGCGTGGACTGCTCGACTTCTCCCGACCTGTAGCAAGGGCAGTCCCGTCCCACGCGCAGAGTCAGAATCGATCAGGCAGAGTGCGAGCAGGACGCTCCCTCCAACCGAAGCGACTCAACATCCCCCAGCCCCCGGAAGCCGCAGCGCGCGCCCTAGTTGGCCGCGCTGCGGTTTTTTTCATTGAACGCTCGACGAACCCGTCGGCCGCTGCGTGGCTTTCGACTCAGCCGCTGTTCCGTGGCAGGCCGGCGGGTTTTTCTTCGACTTCTCGAATCGCACGCCCCGACCGATCCAGGTCAGCTGTTCCTGCATTCAGACCCGGCGGACGGTCCGCCACGGCCGGGGCGTGCTTTTTCCAACTCACCCGCCGGCCCCAGCACCGGCCCCCACGCACGGAGGCGTGACGACATGACCCCCTCACCCAGCACACTCCCCTCAACGACCGCTCCCCTCCACCAGCATCACGCTGACGGCACCACCCAGCACCTCGCCCTCACCACCGATCAACCCTTCGAGGTCCGAGTCTTCAGCGGTGACGGCGTCGAGCGCGTCGCGATTCCCACCGTCTGGCTCGACCTGCTTCCCAAGCTCAAACCCAGCGACATCCGCATCCTCTTCTGGTTGGGTCGTCATGCAGACTCATCCGGCCGCACCTACCGGGAACTGGTCCCCGGCAAGAAGAGCCGTGAGCTGATCCGGGTCTTCCGCAAGGGACATGAGCAGATCCTCAATGGCTTCGCTGACCTCCACCTCAAGAAGAGCGCCTTCTCGGCTTCACTTACCCGCCTCGAAGGCCTGGGCGTGATCGCCGACCGACACCGGATCATCCGCGAGACGGACGGCTCGCGTCGGACCCTCGCCTGGTGGCAGCTTTACCCTAACAAGCACGCCTCCTCTTCCGACCTCGACCGGTCCACGACCGCCGACGAGGACGCCCAGGGGGAGCTCTTCTACCGCTCCACGAACGCGGACGTTCACGACGAAGACTTGGCGCGTGCGCCCATGAACGTGGACAGCGCCCACGAACGTGGACGTTCACAAACGTGGACAGCGCCCATGAATGTGGGCGCACACGACCAGGGCTTGGCGCGAGCGCCCACGAACGTGGGCGCTCGCTGCTCTGCGCCCGAGGTCCGTGGGGGGGGACTAGGGGGGGGCTGTGTTACAGGAGGAGGAGGAGTATTAAAAACTCCTCCTCCTCCTTCCGACCCGGGGCGCGCCGCTCGGCTCGCCGCTCTCGAAGCCGCCGGCATTTTCGACTCCGACACCGACCAGCCCCTCACCGAGCTCGCCGACTGCCCAGAGCTCAAACCCGAACAGATCGCGGCGATGCACCGCACCGCGACCGAACGCGGCCACGGACCCGGCGTCCTCCGCCGCCAGCTTCGGCAGCTCGTCGCTAACCGACGACGCAAAGCCGAGCGTCGCGTCCACGCCGAAGCAAACGCGAAGGCTGACGTCACCAACAGGCTCACCCAACGCCAGGCCGAGCTCGACCGGCAGGCCAGCCGCGACGCGCAGATGCGGGCCGAGCTCAACGCCCTCGACCCCGACACGCTCGCCGACCACATTGCAACCGAACTCCGCGTGCGTCCCCGCTTGGCCGAGGTCGTTGCAGACCTGCGCGACCCACTCACCCACCAAAAGCTGCTGTGGTTCGTCTACGGGCGAGCCAACGGCAAACCGTTCACCGCACCCCGGCTCACTTCCGGGGTCTCTACACAAACACAAGACCAGCCCAGCACGGCTGGCCCTGTGAAGCGAGCCCCCTTCGGGGGGACCCACTGATGCATCTGGGGCGCGGCCCCGCGTGGCGCGGGCCGCATCCCGGATTTTAACTCCACCCCCTCAACTCACCAAGCCCCCAACCATGAAACCATTCACCCTCAGCCCACCTCCCTCGTGCGTCGATGGACCACCGGAGCGCCAAGGCGTCGGCTACGCCATCTTTCAAGAAACCCCACGCGGCAACGTGTGGTTCCGTGGGTTCGGCAACCCAGACGGACACTGGAGCCGGCACCACAGCGACCGGATCGTCTACGGCTCACACAGCCTCGCACTCAAAGCCGCCAATCTCGCCCGCGTTGCCGTCCACAGCACACCACAGCTCCGGGAGGTCCCGCTCCCATGAAGGTCTCCGCCTCGCTCACCAAAGCCGCCAAGCTCGCCGACCGTGTCCTCGACGCACTCAAGCCCGCGTGCCAGCGGGCCGAGATCGCGGGTTCGATACGACGCCGGCGTCCGACCATCGGCGACATCGAACTCGTCGTCATCCCCAAGCCGGCCGGCTCACTCTTCAGCTCCGCCGAGTCCTTCGACCAGCTCATCGACCGACTCATCGGCAGCGGGCACCTCGCCCCAGTCAAGCGCGGCCCGCGCTTCCAACAACACCAGCTCGTGCGGTCAGGCATGACCCTCGATCTGTTCGTCACCGACCCCGACCGCTGGGGCGTGATCTTCGCCATCCGAACCGGCTCCGCCGCATTCAGCAAATCCCTCGTCACCAACACCGCCCACGGTGGTCGACTCGACGACGATTACATGATCCACGACGGCCGCGTCTGGCACGCGGAATCCGTCTTCAAGGGGATGATCGACGCAACCGACCGCCGCGGCCCGTTCTTCCAAGCCACCAGCCCACCCCTCGACACCCCCGAAGAACGCGAC
>JBCDIM010000008.1:0-83277 GCA_038749105.1 Planctomycetota bacterium | reverse complement strand
CCTCCTCCACCACCTCCGCCCTCGGCGCTGCCACCGGCTCCGGCCTCGCCCCCAAACACCTCAACAACGTCCTCGGCGTCGCCAAGGCCTACACCTCCCGCGTCGGCGGCGGACCCCACCCCACCGAACTCCTCGCCGGTGGCGTCGAGGAGTTCGGTGGGGTGGGGTCCGCCGCCGACGCGGGAGGTGTAGGCCTTGGCGACGCCGAGGACGTTGTTGAGGTGTTTGGGGGCGAGGCCGGAGCCGGTGGCAGCGCCGAGGGCGGAGGTGGTGGAGGAGGTGACGTAGGGGTAGGTGCCGTGGTCGACGTCGAGGAGTGCGGCGTTGGCGCCTTCGAAGAGGACGCGGCCATCGGTGTTTTCAGTGTGGAGCAAGGCCTGGGTGGTGTCGCCGATCATGGGCCCCAGGGCGTCGGCCCAGTCGGCGGCCTGGGCGAGGAGGGCGTCCAGCTCGAAGGGTGTGTATTCGACGCCGGCGAGGTCGGCGAGGGCGGCGAGCAGGGCGTTCTTGATCTGGAGGATGGGGCGGAGCTGGTCGTGCAGCCGATCGGGAACGAGCAGGTCGCCCATGCGGACGGCGGTGGAACGGTGGGCCTTGTCGGCGTAGGCGCGGCCGATGCCGCGGCCGGTGGTGCCGATCGCGCCGGCGGTGATCTCGGATTTGCCGGCCTTGGCGAGGGCTTCATAGAGGCCGTCTTCCACGCGGTGGTACGGCATCACCATGTGGGCGCGGTTGGAGATCAGGAGCTTGTCGGCATCAACGGTGATGCCGCGGTCGGCGAGGGTTTGGATCTCTTTGAGGAGGCCGGTCTCTGGGGAGGGGTCGACGACGACGCCGTTGCCGATGACACAGAGCACGCCGGGGTGCGTGATGCCGGAGGGCAGGAGGTGGAGGGCGAACTTCTCGGCGCCGACGTGGACGGAGTGCCCGGCGTTGTTGCCGCCATTGAACCGGGCGATGGCCTGGAAGTGGGGGGTGAGCAGGTCGACGGTTTGGCCCTTGCCTTCGTCGCCCCACTGGAGGCCAACGATGGCGGCGTGGCCGGGGGAGAGGAGGCGCTCGGCGGCTTCGGCGGCGTGGTCTGGGGCGGGTACGGTGGTGGGCATAGCGGGTGGGTGGTTCGGTGCGGGCAAACGCGGAGTGTACCAGCGGGGGCGTTGTTTTCGCCGCTTGGTTTAGGGATGCCAGTGAGCTGCGGGGTGTCGAGTCAGGCGTTCTCGAGCGGGGGGAGGGTGACGGCCTCGGCCTTGTTGATGCCGGGCTGGTTCCGCATGTGGTCGAGGACGGCGGGGGGCACGGGGGCGCTGACCTTGAGGACCTGCAGGGCGGTGCCGGCCCGGGGCGAGATGGTCATGTCGGCGATGTTGACGCCGGCCTTGCCGAGCTCGGTGCCGATGAGCCCGACCATGCCGGGGCGGTCGTCGTTGAGCATCAGGAGCATGGGCCCGGCGGGGGTCATGTCCATGACGTAACCGTTGACGTCGACGACGTGGGGGCGGAGGTCGTCGTAGACGCGGCCGGTGATCTTGCGGGTCTTGTCGGCGGGGTGGGTCGGGGTGTCGGTCGAGCCGGCGGGGGCGAAGACCTCGATGGAGAGCTCGGGGCCCTGCGGAGAAGGGTCGTCGCAGCTGGAGGTGGTGATCTTGATGCCACGTGACGCGGCGACGTCGGCGACGTTGATGAGGTTGACCGGGTCGGCGAGGTGGGCTTGGAGGAGCCCGACCATGGCGGAGCGTTCGATGGTGCCGGCGGCCTTGGCGATGGCGTCGCCGGCGAGGTTGATCTCGACGCGGGCGATGCCGCGGGTGATCATCGGCGAGAGCAGGGCGGCCATGCGTTGGGCGAGGTCGACGAAGGCGTGCTGCAGTGGGTCGAGGTCGACGCGGAGGCCGCCGGCGTTGACCGCGCCCTTGATGCCCTCACCGCGGAGGTAGGCGAGGCAGGCCTTGGCGGCGTCGATGCTGACCGCCTGCTGGGCTTCCTTGGTGGAGGCGCCGAGGTGGGGCGTGACCAGCAGTTTGGGGTGTGAACGGAGGGGCGAATCTTCGGCGGGGGGTTCGCTGGTGTAGACGTCGAGTGCGGCACCGGCGCATTGCCCGGAGTCAAGGGCGGCGAGGAGGTCGGCCTCGTCGATGACCCCGCCGCGGGCCGCGTTGACGGCGAAGACACCGGGCTTGCAGAGGGCGAAAGCCTCGGCGTTGAGCATGCCCCGGGTGTTGTCGTTGAGCGGGACGTGGAAGGACATCACGTCGGGGAGGGGGAGCATGGCCTTGAAGTCGGAGAACATCTTGACCTTGCCGTCGAGCGCGGTGGGCGAGGACCAGACCGGGTCGAAGGCGACGACGTCCATGCCGAAGGCCAGGGCGCGGTGGGCCATGGTCTGGCCGATGCGGCCGAAGCCGACGACGCCGAGGGTGAGGCCGTGGAGCTGCCGGCCGGCGTATTTGGAGCGGTCCCAGCCGCCCTCGGTCATGGTCTTGTAGGCGGGCCCGACGTTGCGGAGCAGGGCCATCATGAGGGTGAAGGCGTGTTCGGCGGTAGTGATGGTGGAGGCCTCGGCGGTGTTGACGACGAGGATGCCTTTTTCGGTGGCGGCGGGCAGGTCGATGTTGTCGACGCCGACGCCGGCCCGGGCGATGATCTTGAGGGCCCCGGGGTCGGCGAGCATCTCGGGGGTGACGGTGACGCCGGAGCGGACGATCATGGCGTCGGCTTCGCCGTTGGCGAGGAGCTGGGCGTATTCCTCGTCGGACAGGCCGGGCTTATTGAGGAGCTCGGCGTCGGGCTGGGATTCGATGAAGTCGAGGCCGTCCTGGGAGAGCTTGTCGGCGGCGAGGATGCGGTGGGTGGTCATTTTTTTAAGCCGCAAAGAGGCGCAAAAAGCGCAAAAGTGGGGTTAGTGGGGGGACAGAGCATACTTTTTGATTTGGAACTTGGGGGCTCCGAAATTGATCAGGAGGCCGTGCTCGAGATTTGTGGCACGGAGGTAGCCGAGGAGTTGGGCGGTGTGCTCCGGGGCGAGGGTGTCGCAGGCCTTGAGTTCGATCAGGAGATTTTGTTCAACGATCAGGTCGGTGATGTAGTGGCCCAGGACCGTGCCGTCTTCGTCAAGGACATCGATGGGGACTTGTTGTTCGACACTCAAGCCTCGTTTGCGGAGACGGTGGGCAAGGCCGTTCTCATAAACTTTTTCCAAATGCCCATGCTTCAAAAATTGATGGAGCGAGAAGCCGGTCTCCCGGACAAGATCACAGAGCTGGAAGATCGGGCTCTTCATGTTTTGCGTTTTCTGCGCTTTCTTGCGGCTAAGCAATCTGAGCGGCCGCAGTGAAGGCGATAGCGGCGGCGGCGAGGGTCTCGGCGATGGCGTGGTCATCGTGGGCGGTGGACAGGAACCAGGCCTCGTATGCGGAGGGGGCGAGGATGACGCCGTGGTCGAGCATGGCGTTGAAGAAGGCGGTGTAGCGGTCGGTGCGGCAGGCGGTGGCGTCGGCGTAATTGCGGACCGGTTGGCCTGCGGTGGTGGTGAAGAAGACGCCGAGCATGGAGCCGACGCGGGTGACGGTCACGGCGCAGTCGGCGTCGGCAGCGGCTTGGATCAGCCCCTCGGCGAGTTTTTCGGATTGGACTTCGAGGTCGGCGTAGTGGGCCTGGTCGGCGTCGGCGAGCTCGTCGAGGGTGGCTTGTCCGGCGGCCATGGCGAGGGGGTTGCCCGACAGCGTGCCGGCCTGGTAGACGGGGCCGTCTGGGGAGACCTGACGCATGAGGTCGGCGCGTCCGCCGTAGGCGGCGCAGGGCAGCCCGCCGCCGACGACCTTGCCGAGGCAGACGAGGTCGGGGGTGACGCCGTAGAGCTCCTGGGCCCCGCCGAAGGCGACGCGGAAGCCGGTCATGACCTCGTCGAAGAGCAGGGGGGTGTCGTGCTGGTCGCAGAGTTCGCGGAGCCCGAGCAGGTAGCCGTCTTCGGGGGGGATGCAGCCCATGTTGCCGGCGATGGGTTCGACGCACATGGCGGCGATCTCGCCGGGGTTTTCTCTGAGCGTTTTCTCGACAGCATCGAGGTCGTTGTAGGGGACGAGCAGGGTGTGGCTGATGACGTCCTGGGGAACGCCGGGGGAGGAGGGGGTGCCGAGGGTGGTGGCGCCGGAGCCGGCGGAGACGAGCAGGGCGTCGGAGTGGCCGTGGTAGTTGCCGAGGCATTTGATGAGTTTGGATCGGCCGGTGGCGGCACGGGCGAGGCGGATGGCGGACATGGCGGCCTCGGTGCCGGAGTTGACGAAGCGGACCACGTCGATGCCGGGCACGGCCTCGACGACCGTCTCGGCGAGTCGGGTCTCGGCCTCGGTGGGCATGCCGAAGGTCCAGCCGCGGTTGAGCTGCTTGGCGAGGGCGGTCTGGATGGGCTCGGCGGCGTGCCCGAGGATGAGCGGGCCGTAGGACAGCACGTAGTCGATGTAGGTGTTGCCGTCTACATCGGTGACGCGGCAGCCCGAGCCGGACTTGATGGTGATGGGGTCTCGGCCGACGGCTCGGTAGGCGCGGACGGGGGAGTTGACGCCGCCGGGCATAACCTTCACAGCACGGGCGTGGGCGGCTGTAGAGGCGGCGTAGCGGTCGGGGGTGGTCGCGATGGGCATGGGTTGAGTGTAGTTGGGTTTAGCGGAGGCCTTGAGGCCCCAGGTGGCGCTGCGGTTGCGAGGGCGTGGATGGCGGGACCAATCCCGCCGCTAAACGGGGGCGCGGCAGGTGGAGTGTTGTTGGCCGAGGGCGGTGATGGCGAGGGTGAGTTGGTCGCCGGGCTGCAGGAATTGGGGCGGGGTCATGCCGGCCCCGACGCCGGGGGGGGTGCCGGTGAGCAGGAGGTCGCCCGGCTCGAGGGTGAAGAAGCCGGAGAGGTGGCGGATGAGGTGCGGGATGCTGAAGATCATGGTCCGGGGCGAGCCGGTCTGTCGGCGGTCGCCGTTAACGTGGGTGGTCATCTCCAGGGCGTGGATCGGGGGCAAGGCGGGGTCGTCGGGGGTGACGAGATAGGGGCCGAGCGGGAGGAAGGTGTCGCAGCCCTTGCCCTTGGTCCACTGGCCGCCGCCGCGCTGTTTCTGGAAGACCCGCTCCGAGACATCGTTGGCGATGCAGTACCCGGCGATGTGGGGGGTGACGTCGGCGTCGTCCGGCAGCTCCTTCGCGGGTTGGCCGATGACCACGGCGAGCTCGACTTCCCAATCGACCCGGGTGGCGTCCCGCGGGAAGACGATCGGGTCGGTCGGCCCGTTGATGGCGGAGGCGGGCTTCATGAAGACCACCGGCTCGTCGGGGACGGGGCTGCCGGTCTCCGCGGCGTGGTCGGCGAAGTTGAGCCCGATGCAGAGGATCTTGCGGGGCTGATCGATGGGCGGGCCGAGGCGGGTGCCGGGGCGGACGGCGGGGAGCGAGGTGGGGTCGAGGTGGGTGAAGGCCGCGGGCCCGCCGTTAGCGAAGAACGCGGGGGTGTAGTCGGGGGCGATCGCGGAGGCGTCTCGGGGGATGCCATCGGGGTCGAGGAGGCCGGGCTTTTCGCGGCCACGCGGGCCGAACCGGAGGAGTTTCATGGCTTCTTGAGGGTGCTCGAGTGGTTTGAGGGGTTCGTGGCTAGGCGCTTGCCGTGGGCTGGGGGATATTTTCCCGGGAGGGTCGGTGTGAGCCTTGACAGGTTGCTGATGAGGGCTAGGCTCACGTTTTGAGACCCAAGTGCAGTTGCTGCGGCACCGCCCGGGTCTCGAAGTTTGACCGATTTTGATGCCTTTGGACTTCCTTTGAGGAGCAGTGTCGTGATGAAGCGAGCGTTTTGGGCGGTGGTGATCATTGGGATGGCGGCGGGCACGCTGCCTCTGGGTACGGCCTTGGCCGAGGAAGCTCAAGCCTCCAAGTTTGAGCAGGACCGGGCGGCGATCCTCGCGCTGACCGGCGAGTACAAGGTCAAGTTCCAGTTCCAGGAGACGGTGGCGATCGAGCCCGGCTATGAGCTCAAGGAGCCGTACACCTCCGGGGCGACCGAGTACGTCGAGGTCGTCGAGGACACGGGGACCTACATTGCCCTGCAGCACGTGCTGGTGATGCACCCCGAGGGGGCGGAAGAGCCGATCGTCGTCAAGCACTGGCGGCAGGACTGGACCTATCAGGACACCGAGCTGACCCGGTTCAAGGGCAATCGTCAGTGGCAGAAGGAAACGATCACCGCGGAAGAGGCGGCTGGCAAGTGGTCGCAAGCGGTGTTTCAGGTCGACGACTCGCCTCGTTACGAGGGCATCGCCGAGTGGGTGCACATCGGCAACCGGTCGGTGTGGGAGTCGGACCTGACTTGGCGGCCGCTGCCGCGTCGCGAGTTCAGCAAGCGGAGCGACTACCAGGTGCTCGGCGCGACCAACCGCCACACGATCACGCCCGCGGGCTGGGTGCATGAGCAGGACAACTTCAAGCTGGTGCTCGACGAGAACGGCGAGCCGCTCAAGGTGCTCGCCCATGAGACCGGTCTGAACGTGTACGACCGGGTGGACGACGTGGACTTCGCCGCCGGCCGGGAGTACTGGAAGGACACCGAGAAGTACTGGTCGGACGTGCGTGAGCTGTGGACCGAGGTGCTTTCGGAAGACGGCCTGGTCGCGTTCAAGGGCAAGGTCGATGACAAGCCGATGTGGCAACACTTCTTCAAGATCGCCTCGGAGATACGGGAAACGGGCGAGTACGACCGCGAGGCGGTGTTGCCGCGGATCCGCGAGATCGTGGAGATGTTCCGCGTTAGCTAAGACCGCTGCCCGCTCTGATGAATCGCCCGCCACAGGAGGAGAGGGCGGACGCCGGGGTCTCTTGATGGAGGCTCCGGCGTTTTTCGTTTGAGGCTTGAGTGGGTGGGATGGGTGGGTGGGGTTAGCGGGTGGGGCGTTTTTTCTTGCCGCGCTTCATGACCTTGGTGCCGGGAGTGCCGGGCTTGGGCTTGGTGCGCTGTTTCTTGGAGAGCTTGACCTTGGAGAGGGCGGGGGCGGCCTTGACCTCTTTGAGCTTGTCGCGGAGGGAGGCGGCCTTCTCGAACTCGAGGTTCTGGGCGGCTTCGAGCATGGACTTCTCGAGCTCGGCCAGGAGCTCGGCGCGGTCGTACTCCTTGTCGTCGCCGGTCATGGCGTTGCGGGCGGTCTTGCGGGCACGCAGCTCGAGTTCGATACCTTTGCGGATGGCTTTCTTGACCGTCTGGGGGGTGATGCCGTGCTTTTCGTTGTAGGCGAGCTGCTTGGTGCGGCGGCGTTCGGTCTCGTCGATGGCGGCCTGCATGGCGGGGGTGATGGCGTCGGCGTAGAGGACGACGAAGGCGTTGACGTTGCGGGCGGCACGGCCGATCTGCTGGATGAGGGAGGTGCCGGAGCGGAGGAAGCCGGTCTTGTCGGCGTCCATGATGGCGACCAAGGAAACCTCGGGGAGGTCGAGGCCCTCACGCAGGAGGTTGACGCCGACGAGGACGTCGAACTGGCCTTCTCTCAGTTCGCGGAGGAGGACGACGCGGTCGAGGGTGTCGACCTCGGAGTGGAGGTAGCGGCAGTTGATGCCCTGGTCGTGGAGGTAGGAAGCGAGGTCCTCAGCGAGGCGCTTAGTGAGGGTGGTCACGAGGGTGCGTTCGCCGAGGGCTTTGCGTTCTTCGATGAGTTTCAGCAAGTCGGGGACCTGGCCGTCGGCGGGGCGGACCTCGATCGTGGGGTCGACGAGGCCGGTGGGGCGGATGACCTGTTCGGCGACGATACCTTGGCACTTCTCCATCTCGTAGGGGCCGGGGGTGGCGGAGACGAAGAGGACCTGGGGCCATTTTTTTTCGACCTCTTCGAAGGTGAGGGGGCGGTTGTCGAGGGCGGAGGGGAGGCGGAAGCCGTGGTCGACGAGGGTGACCTTGCGGTGGCGGTCGCCGTGGTACATGGCGTGGATCTGGGGGATGGTGACGTGGGACTCGTCGATGATGAGGAGCCAGTCGTCGGAGCCGTCGGTGGGGGCGGCCCCCGGAAAGGGTCTTACGATTCCAGGGGAGTCACCGTGGGTCGGCCGGGACGACACGTCCCGGCTCGCTGGGTGCGGAGCTTCCGGGGGTTCGCTGTCGAGGTCGTCGCGCCACTCGTAGTCGCCGTGGTAGTCGCCGGTCTGGGTGTCGGGGAAGTAGTCGAGGAGGGTGTAGGGCATGGAGCCGGCGGGTCGGCCGTCGAGGTGGCGGGAGTAGTTCTCGATGCCGGAGCAGAAACCGAGCTCTTCGATCTGTTCCAGGTCGTAGTTGGTGCGGGAGAGCAAGCGCTGGGCCTCGAGGAGCTTGCCCTCGCTGCGGAGTTCGGACACGCGGTGGTCGCGCTCCTCGCGGATGGCGTCGAGGGCGCGCTGCTGCTGGTTTTCGGGGAGGACGTAGTTGACGGCCGGGTAGATGAAGACGGCTTTTTCCTCGGCGAGGACCTCCCCGGTCGTCGGGTTGACCAGGGCGAGGGACTCGATCTCGTCGCCGAAGAACTCGATGCGGATGGCGTATTCCTCAGCGGCGGGGATGACCTCGACGACGTCGCCGCGGACGCGGAAGCCGGCCCGCTTCAGGTCGTACTCGTAGCGGGTGTACTGCAGGTCGGCGAGGGAGCGGAGGAAGTCGCGGCGGTTGATGGTCTGGCCCTGGTTGAGGGCGATGACGTGCTTCTTGTATTCGTCGGGGGAGCCGAGGCCGAAGATGCAGGAGACGGAGGCGACGACGATGACGTCGCGTCGGGAGACGAGGGCGGAGGTGGCGGCGAGGCGGAGGCGGTCGAGGTCGTCGTTGCGGGACGAGTCTTTCTCGATGTAGATGTCCCGCTGGGGGATGTAGGCCTCGGGCTGGTAGTAGTCGTAGTAGGAGACGAAGTAGCAGACGGCGTTGTTGGGGAACAGCTCCTTCATCTCCTCGTAGAGCTGGGCGGCGAGGGTCTTGTTGTGGGAGATGATCAGGGCGGGCTTGTTGGCGCGGGCGATGGTGTTTGCCATCGTGAAGGTCTTGCCCGTGCCGGTGGCCCCGAGGAGGGTGGAGTACTTCTGGCCGGCGTCGAGGCCGGCGACAAGCTGGTCGATGGCCTGGGGCTGGTCGCCGGTGGGGCGAAACTCTGAGACAAGTTGGAATCGATCTTTGTTCATGCCGGTTGTGGAGTGTGCTATGCTACGGGGCTGAGAGGGCTCCGGGAGTCATCCGGGAGCTGAAGGAAAGAGGACTTTAGGGACCAAGCGATGGACCAGCAGGCATCATCCGCCACGGCGGACAAGGTTGGGGTAGATTCGGATTCGATCCGCGCGCAAGCCGTTGTGGGTGAAGGCTTTCGGGAGCGTCCCACCCCGCGGACCCACGCTGCGGCGGTGTCTGCCGCTCGCGCCTCGGGCGGCTCACCCCGCGGGCTGATCGGGGCGGTGCTCATCGCCCTGGCGGTGGTGGCATCGGCGGTTTATGCCGTCTTCCAGTCCGGTGCGGTGAACAGCCTGGCGGTGACCCTGTTCGGCCCGCCCAAGGTCGTGCTGGCCGAAGCCTTTGAGCCCAACCCGGACGGCCCGAACTTCGATCACTCGGCCTATGACATCCTGCTGAAGAAGTATGTGGACCCCGAGACGGGGCGGGTCGATTACGCGGGGTTGTCGGGCGACGCCGCGTTGCTGGATGCGTATATCGCTTCGCTGGCGGAGGCCCCGCTGGAGGTCATGGGCCGGAACCACCGGCTGGCGCTGCTGCTCAACGCGTACAACGCCTGCACCCTCCGACTGATACTCGACCACTGGGATACGGGTGGGGACGGCGGGACGCTGCGGTCGATCTACGACATCCCCTCTGAGCTGCGTTGGGAAGACGAGCGTTGGCAGGTCGGCCAGTACACGCTGAGCCTGGAGCAGATCGAGCACCGCGAGATCCGCCCGAACTTCAAGGACACGCGGATCCACTGGGCGCTGGTGTGTGCCGCGGTGGGTTGCCCGCCGCTACGGGCCGAGGCGTATGTGCCCGAGCGTCTGGATGAGCAGCTCGCCGACCAGGCCGAGCGGGTGCACGCGAACGAGGCGTTCGTGCGGTTCAACGAGCGGAAGCGGGAGCTGTTCCTGACCAGCCTCTACAACTGGTACGGCGACGACTTCGAGCAGGTGCACGGGTCCGTGCCTTCTGCGGTCGGCGAGTACGTCCCCGAAGTGGCGGCCGAGGAACGGCTCGGGCGGCGGGTCATCCTCCGATGGATGGACTACGACTGGGCGCTGAATGCGGTCGCGCCGCCGGCCACACAGTAGTGATTGTTTTTTAGCCGCAAAGAAGCACAAAAAACGCAAAAAGCCTTTTCTATACGAGTGGTTCAGCTATTCGGAGGGTGAGGTTTCGGGGACGATGAACGAGAAGTGCAGCTCGGCGTGGCGGCAGTGCAGGGCGATCCACTGATCAGGGGTGAGCTTGCCGAACAGGGGGGAAGGGTGGTGCATGCCGTGGGCGTTGGCGAAAGCGACCTCGTCGCGGAGGTTTTGCAGGGCCGTGTCGAGGGTGATGTCTTCGGGCGGGGCGAAGTGCTTGGCGATGTTGGGGGGTGGGGTGAAGCCGGGCTTGATGGGCTTGCGGGTGGCACCGGTCTTCTTCATGAACCAGCCGAAGAGGCGGATCGGGAGGGGGACGGTCCAGTCGACGCCGTGGTTCCCGATGCGCATTGCGATGGTGACGTGCTCGATGATCTGGGCGGGGGTCCAGTTGCCGACGCGTTGGTGCGGCTCCGCGGTCACGACCTCGGCGTCGGCGACGATCTGATCGAGGGTATCGAAGTGGAGGGTGCGGCGGTCGGGGGGTGTGTCTGCCATGACTGCAGCATAAAGAAAGCCCACGGAGGCGATCCGTGGGCTTCGGGAATTTTGAATTGTGGGTGGGTGGGGGATTAACGCTTGGAGAACTGGAAGCGGCGGCGGGCGCCGCGTTGGCCGTACTTCTTGCGTTCGACCTTACGGGGGTCACGGGTGAGGAAGTTTTCGTCGCGGAGGGTCTGCTCGAGGGTGGGGTCGTAGCCCTTGAGGGCACGGGCGACGCCGAGGAGGATGGCTTCTGCTTGGCCGGTGATGCCGCCGCCCTTGACGGTGATGTAGACCTGGAGGCTGTCGAGGGTGTTGGTGGCCTTGAGCGGGGCGAGGACCGCGGCCTGGTGCTGCGGCTCGGAGAAGAACTCATCGACGGCCCGGTTGGTGGCCTTGGTCGAAGAGATCTTGAGCTCGGCAGAGCCGCCCTCGGGGACGGGGCGGACACGGACGCGGGCCACGGCGGCCTTGCGACGGCCGGTGCCCCAGACGAAGCCGCCCTTGTCGGGCTTGGCGGCCTCGGCGAGCGGGCGGGTCTCGGTCGTGGGGGCTTCGGCCTCGGCTTCGAGGACCGGGCTGATCACCGGGGAGACCGGCTCGGTGGGGGTGGGTTCGAGAGCGTCGGCGGGCGGGGGGACGTCGAGGGTGGACATGGGCGGGGGTTACCTGGGTGGTGATCGGGGTTGGATTCGGGAAGGCGGGGATTGCGTTACGCGGCGGAGACTTCGAGGGTCTGCGGCTCTTGGGCGGCGTGGGGGTGTTCGGGGCCGGCGTAGACCTTGAGCTTCTTGTACTGGGCAGCACCGAGCTTGTTCTTGGGGAGCATCCGGCGGACAGCATGCTCGATGAGGCGTTCGGGGTGGGTCGCCAGGACTTGGCGGTAGCTGACCAGCTTCCGGCCCGAGGGGTGCCCGGAGTAGCGTTCGTGGAACTTCTGGTCGAGCTTCTTGCCGGTCACGACGATCTTCTCGGCATTGGTGACGACGACGAAGTCGCCCACGTCGTGGTGCGGGGTGTAGCTGGGCTTGTTCTTACCCATGAGGACGGTGGCGAGCTGGGTGGCGAGCCGGCCGAGGGTTTGGCCCTGGGCATCGACGTGGACCCAGTTGCGGGGGAAGTCGTCGTTCTTGGCGAGGGTGGTCTGGCGGTTCATGGTCGGGCTCAGGGGGCGTGTGTCGGGTCAGGGTCGAAACGGGGGCAAACAGCGGCGGAATAGCGTCCGTGGCCGACGGTGTGCTTCTGGCTGCGGCCGCAGCAGAGAGCCCGTGGGCTTGAGCGGAGCGACACGTGCGATTGGCGGGTCATCGCGTCGTCCGGGGCACGGCGGGTGCCCAGTCGCTAATTGCGAACCGCGAAGGATAGCAGATGCCGGCGGGCCGTCAATGCCCTCGGAGGGGGGGTTGTGCGGCGGCGGGCCGGGTCGCGGAAGGGGCGGGAACGACCCATGCCTCGGCTTGACAGGGGGTTGAACGGTCTTAAACTGATCGATTCACCCCGTGGGATGGTCCCGCGGGATGCCCGAAGCAGCGCATTGAGGTGACCGATGCGGATCTGCGGCATCCAGGAAGCGTCGAGCGAGCGTTCGTGGTGATGGCCCGTCCGGACCATCACGCGGAACGGTCAGCCCAGCCTCTCGAGGCGATTCTGGCTGACACTCGATCTCCCGGTTGGGTCGATTCCCCCAAGGAGTCGGCCATCGCCTGATCCCCCGCACCACCGCCGCTGGATGGGTCGCCGGACGCGACCCCGCTTCGGGCCACAGGCATGACGCCGCGTGGCCTTTTTCAATGGGCCTTGCTTCAGGACACCCAGCGACACCCCCGCTTGCACAACCCGTGGCCCCGTGAACCGGACGACTCTTCCGGGGGGCCGACATCCCGGCAACCGAATAACCCCTGAGATCAGGACTCCCCACCATGAACAACGAAATGCTCCGGCTCGTCGACGCCATCTCCCGCGACCGAAACGTCGAGAAGGACCTCCTGTTTGATGACCTCGAACAGGCGCTGGTTTCCGCGGCCCGCAAGCACTTCAACGCCGTCGATACCGAAGACTTCTCGGCAGAGATCGACCGGTTCACCGGCGAGATCCGCGTGTTCCGTGGGCAGGACCTGATCCCGCTGGAAGAGCTCGGGCGCATCCCCGCCCAGACCGCCAAGCAGGTCATGATCCAGCGCTTCCGCGAAGACGAGCGCACCGCGATCTACAACGAGTACATCGATCGCGTCGGCGAGATCATCACCGGCACCGCCCAGCGCTACGAAGGCGGCGCGCTGGTCGTGCAGATCGGCCGGGCTGAGGGCTTCATGCCCCGCAGCGAGCAGATCCCCGGCGAGCAGCACCAGCCCGGCGAACGCGTCCGCTGCATGATCCTCGACGTCCGCGACACCGGTAGCCAGGTGAAGATCGTGCTCTCCCGTGCGTCGCCCGACCTGATCCGTCGGCTCTTTGAGGTCGAAGTCCCCGAGGTCGCCGAGCGGATTATCGAGATCCGAGCCATGGCCCGTGAGGCCGGTCACCGCACGAAGATCGCGGTTGCTTCGACCGACTCGAAGGTCGATGCCGTGGGCGCGTGCGTGGGTGTGCGGGGCAGCCGGATCAAGAACATCGTCGACGAGCTCGGCGGCGAGAAGATCGACATCGTGCGGTGGAACGAGTCGTCGCAGATGCTGATCCAGAACGCGCTGAAGCCCGCCGAGGTCGTCGAGATCTCGCTGTGCTTCGAGCTCGGGCGGGCCACCGTCATCGTCAACGAGGACCAGCTCTCGCTGGCGATCGGCAAGAAGGGCCAGAACGTCCGCCTCGCCGCCCGGCTGACCAACTGGGACGTCGATATCTTGACGCCCGTCGAATACACCAAGTCGCTGGACATCATGGAGGCCACGCTGCTGACCGTCGAAGGCTTCGGCGATGAATTCGTCGACCAGCTCGCGGCCTTGGGCGTGATCAGCGTGTTCGACGTCGAAGAGGTCGGGGCCGACTACCTGGCCGAGACGCTGCACATCGACGAGGGGCTGGCGCTGAGTGCCGTGAAGGCCGCGGCGGAGAAGGGCAAGGTGGTGGCGGTCGAGCAGGCGAAGGAGAAGGAAGAGGCCGAGAAGGCCCGGAAGGCCCAGCAGGCCGCGGCCATGGGTGCTCCGGGTGCGGGTGTATCGGAAGAGGCCGATCAGCAGGCGGCCGCCATCCTCGGCGGCACCGCGCCCCCCGCGCCGACCCCCGCCGCCGCGGAGACGCCCGCCGGCGACGGCGAGGCCGGCGGCATCCTGGACCTGCTCGGTGGTGAAGCGCCCGCCGCAGCACCTGAAGCCGAAGCGTCTTCCGAGACTGAAGCCGAAGCCGCCTCGGGACCGGCCGCTGAAGCCGAACCCGCCGCCGACGTAGTGGCCGAGACCGAGACCGAGACCGAGACGACCAAGACCGAGGGCTGAGCGGACAGTGTGTCCCCTCCCTCTCGCATCCTTCTAAGGAGCATCCGTGGCCAAGACCCTGCGAGTCCATACCATCGCCAAAGAGCTCGGTGTCAGCAGCAAAGACATCGTCGCCAAGTGTGAAGCCGAGGGCGTGCCGGACATCACGAACCACATGTCTGCCGTGAAGGTAGGCTTGGCGGTGACGATCCGTCAGTGGTTCGAAGGCGCCGCCGAAGAGGAGGGCGGTGTCGCTACCGCCACCGCGGTCGAGACTGCCGAGAAGGTCGATCTTACCAAGGTGAAGAAGAAGGCGGCACGCAAGAAGAAGCCGGCTGCGAAGAAGAAGGCGGAGCCCGCGGAGGCGCCCTCGGAAGACGCCGTGGCGAAGGCCAAGCCCGAAGCTGAGGCCACGCCGTCCCCGGTGGTGGAAGCCGCAGCCGAGCCTGCCGCTCCGGTTGTGCCCGTCGCACCCGTGATGCCTGCCGAGCCCGTATCCCCCGTGGTCCCTGCCGAACCCGTGGCGGAAGCCCCCAGCGAAGCCGAGCCCGCGAAGCCGAAGGTCCGCCTTTCCAAGCCGACCCCGCCCGAGCCGGTTCAGCCCAAGGGTGTCGAGAACGTGCCGGACCGCCCCGACGTGGTCAAGCCTGCCGGTGAGCAGCTCACCGAACGCAAGAAGGTGAAGCTCGCCGGCCCGAAGGTTGTGCGGGTCGAGAAGCCCGAGCCGGTCGAGACGCCCCGTCGTCCGCGTGGCGGTGGTGGGGGTCAGACCCCCGGCGAGGTGCCCGGCATCTCACGCAGCCGCGGCCCGGCCCGTGGCGGCGGGGTCCGCAACCTGCCCGACGAAGCACCCGCCCGAGGCGGAGGTGGTGGCGGCGGGGGCCGAGGCGGGCGTGGCGGTGGCGGCGGTGGTGGAAACCGCCGGTCGCTCTCCACCCGGCGTGGCCGATCCGCGGACGCGATCCCGACCGGCCCGTCCCAGCTCTCCGAAGCCGACATGATGGAGCTCGACGCCAAGCTCAAAGGTGCCCCCGGCTTCCTCAAGCAGCGGCGCCGAAACCTGCGTCGTCAGGAATCCGGTGCCGGCCCTGCGCAGACCGCCGTCGAGGTCGGTGGCAAGGTCGAGATCGAAGAGCCCATCACCATCAAGGGACTCTCCTCCGCGACCGGCATCCGCACCGCCGACATCGTCAAGTGGCTTTTCAAGAAGGGCGTTTTCGCCAACGTGAACTCCGCGATCGAGACCGAGGCCGCCGAAGAGATCTGCCTCGAGTACGACATCGAGCTGGTCGTCAAGGCCCACGAGACCGCGCGTGAGCGCATCGAGCAGGAGTTCGCCAACCGCGAAGCCGTTGATACCCAGCCCCGCCCGCCCGTGGTGACCGTGCTCGGCCATGTCGACCACGGCAAGACGTCGCTCCTCGACAAGGTCCGAAAGGCCGACGTCGCTGCCCACGAAGACGGCGGCATCACCCAGCACGTCGGTGCGTACCGCGTCACCGTCGAGGGCAGCGACAAAAGCGATAAGACCGTCGTCTTCCTCGACACGCCCGGCCACGCCGCGTTCACCGCCATGCGCTCCCGCGGTGCGTCGATGACCGACCTGGTTGTCCTCGTCGTCGCCGCCGACGACGGGATCATGCCCACCACCATCGAGTCGATCAACCACGCCAAGGCCGCCGAGGTCCCCATCGTCGTGGCCCTGAACAAGATCGACCTCCCCGGTGCCGACACCAACGAGAACCTCCAGCGTGTCTACGGCCAGCTCGCCGAGCACGGGCTCAACCCCACCGCATGGGGCGGTGACATCGAGGTCATCCCCACCTCCGCCGAGACCGGGCAGGGCATCCCCGAGCTGCTCGAGATGCTCGACCTCCAAGCCGAGCTCCTCGAGCTCACCGCCGACTATGGCGGCCCCGCCCGAGGCACCGTGATCGAGGGCGAGATGCAGATCGGCCGGGGCTCGGTCGCCCGCATCCTGGTTCAGGACGGCCAGCTCAAGGTCGGCGACTTCATCGGGATCGGCCGGGCCTTCGGCCGGGTTCGTGACATGACTAACGACCGCGGCCAGTCCATCAAGGAGGCCGGTCCCGCCACCCCCGTCGAGCTCTCGGGCATCGACCAGATCCCCGACGCCGGCGACAAGTTCTACATCACCAGCAGCCTGAAGAAGGCCGAGTCCATCGCCGAGCAGGTCCGTGAGGACGAGCGTCAGCAGGCCATGGCCTCGCAGACCAAGGTGACGCTCGACAACTTCGCCGCCACCATCGAGGCCGGCAAGGTCCAGGAGCTCCGAGTCGTGCTCAAGGCCGACGTCCAGGGCTCGATCGAAACGCTCAAGCAATCCCTGGCCGAGATCGGGAACAACGAGGTCGCCGTCAAGGTGCTGCACGGTGCCGTCGGTGCGATCACCGAGTCGGACATCGACCTGGCCGACGCGTCCGACGGGGTGATCATCGGCTTCCATGTGACCGCGACCTCTGCGGTCCGCGAGATCGCCGAGCAGCGTGGCGTCGAGCTGCGGTTCTACCGCGTGATCTACGAGCTGATCGACGACCTGAAGAAGGCCCTGGAAGGCATGCTCGCCCCCGAGACCAAGGAAGAGCAGCTCGGCATGGCCGAGGTCAAGCAGGTCTTCAAGATCGGGAAGGTCGGCAACATCGCCGGCTGCCTCGTGGTCGATGGGGCCATCACCAGCGATGCGACGACCCGCCTGGTCCGCGACGGCGCGGTCATTACGGAGAACCGAAAGATCGAGTCGCTCCGCCGCGTCAAGGACGAGGCCAAAGAAGTCAGGGCCGGCACCGAGTGCGGCATCCGGCTCGATGGCTTCGAAGACGTCAAGCCCGGCGACCAGATCGTCGCCTACCGCGTCGAAGAGGTCGCCCGCAAGCTCGACTAACCCCACCCGCCCCCACCCGCCCCCACCCCGCATGGAGGGCACCCCGCGTTGGGCGACAGTCGTCTCCCACACCGCACGCCCTTCGCCCTGTTCGATCCATGTCCCACCGCGTCGCACAAGTCGAATCCACGCTCCAGCGGGCGGTCGCCACCGTCCTCCAACGCGAGGTCAACGACCCCCGCATCACGGGCTTGGTCTCCGTGACCAAGGTCGACGTCAGTCCCGACCTGCGTGACGCCCGCATCTTCGTCTCCGTGCTCCCCGAGCAGCACGCCTCCAAGACCCTGCACGGCCTCCGCGACGCGGCCATCCACATCCAGTCCCGCGTGAAGAAGCGCGTCGCCCTGCGTGTTGTGCCCCACTTCGACTTCCGGCTTGACGACGGGCTGAAGAAAGAAGCCGCCGTTCTAGATGCAATCAATCAAGGCATGCAGCGGACGGGGAATGCCGAACCTCAAACCGATTCCGAAACCACCCCCGAGTCTTAACCCTTGGCGAAAGAAACCCCCGAGACCAAGAAGTTTGCGACCCTGCTGTCCAAGGCCCTGAACGCCTACAAGCAGGAGCACCCCGACGCGATGGACCCGATGCTCCAGATGGTGCACGCGTTCCTGCTCTGGAACGCCACCCGTGAGCAGGCCGATGCCGCCATCGATGCCATCGTCGACGACGTGATCGACATCAACGAGCTCCGCATCACCTACGAGGACGAGATCATCGCCCTCATCGGCGAGGACTACCCCGACGCGTCGCACCGGGTCGCCCGGCTCAAGCAATCGCTCAACGAGGTCTTCTTCCGCGAGCACGATTGGAAGATGAACTCGATCGCCGAGAAGCCCAAGAAGGACCAGCGGGCCTACCTCGACACGCTCCCCGGCATGACGCCCTACGCCGCCGCGTCGGTCTTGCTCATCTGCTTCGGTGGACATGCCCTGCCGGTGGACGACAAGCTCCTGGCCCTGCTCAACGCCAACGGTGCTCTGGCCGACACGATCGAGACCCCCGCCGCCGCCGAGTCGTTCCTGCTCCGCCAGATCAAGGCCGGCGACGCCCTGCTCGCCCACTACGCCCTCCAGCACTGGGCCGACGGCCAGGACTTCCCCCAGGCCCCCGCCGAAACGCCCGCCAAGCCGGTCGCCAAGAAGACCACCAAGAAGAAGACCACGACCAAAAAGAAGAACACGAAGAAGAAGACCACCAAGAAGAAGACCACCAAAAAGAAGACCACCAAGAAGAAGTCGTCCACCAAATAAGCCCACAAGCAGCCGGCCCACTCTCCCCAACCGGCGCACCTCTAGCGCCCAGCGCCCAACCCCTAGCAACGAAACCATGTCCCCCACCCGCGACGACGCCACCCTCCGCATCGGGCTGCCCAAAGGCTCCCTCGAAGCCCCCACGCTCGACCTCTTTGCCAAGGCCGGCTACCACATCGAGTCGCGCTCCCGCTCCTACACCCCCGAGATCGACGACCCGAACTTCTCCGTCGTCCTCTTCCGCGCCCAGGAGATGGCCCGCTATGTCGAGGACGGCGTCATCGACCTCGGCATCACCGGCCACGACTGGGTCGTCGAAAACGCCGCCGACGTCCACGAGGTCTGCGAGCTCGAATACTCCCGGGCCACGCCCCGGCCCGTCCGCTGGGTCCTCGCCGTCCCGGAAGAGTCCGGCATCAACAAGCCCGAACAGCTCGCCGGCGGCATCGTCGCCACCGAACTGCTCCAGACCACCCGGCGGTACTTCGCCGACCGCGGCATCGACATCAAGGTCGAGTTCTCCTGGGGCGCTACCGAGGTCAAGGCCCGCCTCGTCGACGCCATCGTCGATGTCACCGAGACCGGCTCCTCCCTCCGCGCCAACAAGCTCAAGGTGATCGACACGCTCCTGCAGTCCACCACCCGCCTGATCGCCAACCGCGCCGCCTGGTCCGACGACACCAAGCGGCAGCGTATCGAAGACCTCGCCCTGCTCCTCCGCGGGGCCATCGCCGCCCGGTCCAAGGTCGGGCTCAAGATGAACGTCCCCCGCAGCAAGCTCGACGCGGTGCTTGAGCTGCTCCCCGCCGCGACCAGCCCCACCGTCAACGACCTCGCCGACCCGAACTGGGTCGCCATCGAAGTCATCGTTGATGTCCAGACCGAGCGCGACACCGTGCCCGCCCTCACCCGGGCCGGGGCCACCGCCATCTTCTCCTACCCGCTCAACAAGGTCGTCGGCTGACCCCACCAATCCGACCGACCTGCCTCAAAAGAGAACCGGAGACCGGCCCGACGCGTCGTACACTATGTGCCACGACGCCTGCGATCCGCGTCCCTCTGCTGGCCGTTACCCCAACCTCGCTTATGAAGCCGACTCTCCCCCCGCGCGCAGCACGCCTCGCCTCCTGCCTCCTGGTCGTGACGGTGCTTTCTCCCGCGACCGCTCAGGCACCGGCTGCCGATACCCCCCGTGAGATCCCCGCGCCACCCGGCCTTGCTCAGGCCTTAGAACCCCTCGACGCCGACCAGTCCTCCAACGCGCGTACCACCCTCGACCACGCATTCAAGGGCCGAGAGCTCCCCGACTACCTCCGCCACGCCCACGCAGCACCCGCCACGCAACCCGACGCGCAGCCGGCCGACGCGCCCCGCACCATCCCGATGGGGGCGCAGATCGCCTTCGCCCGAGGCAAGACCGCGATGCTCGAGGGCAACGCCTTCCGCGCGACCCGCTTCCTCGAAGCCGCCCTCCGGCAAGCCCCCGACAACCCCACTGTCCTCCGCACGCTCGGCCGTGCCTACGCCCAGGCCGGCAACCGCGTCAAGGCCGCCCGCTTCCTGGAACGCACCGTCGCCCAAGACCCCAACGACCTTGACGCCATCTACTTCCTCGCCCGCCAGGCCCTCGACCGCGACCAGTACGACAACGCACTGCCCCTGTTCGCATACCTCGTGGAACAGGCTGAACCCGACAGCGCCCTGGCGTTCCTCAGCTCATACAACCTCGGGGAGTCCCTCAGGCAGCTGGGCTATCTCGCCGCGGCTCGGCCACTGCTCCAGAACGCTCTGAGCCCGCCACCACAGGGTGTCCCCGACCGCCTCCTGCTCCGTGAGCTCAGGCTGGTCGTCGCACGCCGCGCACAGCTGCTGGCCCACCTCGGTGATATCGCGCACCAGCTCGACGAGCCCGCCGAGGCTCTCGACTGCTACCTCGCCATCGACCGCTCAGACCTGCCCAACACCCGGGCACTGGACCTCCGGCTCATCTACTCCCACCTCCGACTCAACCAGCCCGAACCCGCGGAGACCCTCGCCCTCGGGCTGATCCGTGGGGGTCTGCCGACCAAGCAGGCGGTCGCGTTGATCAACTACCTACGCCGGGTCAGCCCTGACCCCGCGGGACTCGCCGCGCGTCTCCGTGCGGGCCTGCCCGACAACGCCCAGCCGGGTCCCGTGGTCCGTGCCCTGATCGACCTGCTCCCGCCCGAACAGGCGGTTGCTCTGCTCCAAGAACAGGTCCAGCAGGACCCACGTGACGCCACCGCCTTCAAGCACCTGCTCGATGCTCTGCTCCAGCTGAACCCGCCAGCCGAAGCGTCGCAGCCCAGCCCCCACGGCCGTGCGCTCGCCGCCGCCGTGCGGCGTGTCCTCGCACTGCCCGAGCAGGGCGGTCAGACCGTTCGGCTGCTCTTCGAGGCCGAGCCGGATGCCCAGCGCCTGCTCGCCGGGCTTCAAGAGCTCCCTCAGGCCACCCGCGATGCTGGTCGTGCCACCCAGGCTCTGCTCAAGACCTTCGAAGGCCTCGCCCTCGAACGCCAGAACCGCAGCGAAGCGGCGATCGAGGCCTTCCACAGCGCGCTCGACCTCGACGCGAACGCCCGTCTGCCCCGCACGCGGCTGATCCTCCTCGCCCTCGAAGCCGATCAGGTCGATCAGGCCGACGCCCTGCTCCAGCCGATCGCCGAGGCCACCGACCGTCAGGCGATCTCGCTGCGGGTGCGGGTGCTGAATGCTCGGGGCGAGACCGAGCCCGCGTTGGCGCTGCTGGACACGCTCGATCAGGCGGACGCCGAGCCCGAGGACCGCACCGAGCTGCTGATGCTTAAGGCCGTGCTCGAGCTCCGACTGAATCAGCCGGAACGGGTCGAATCTACACTCCTGGCTCTGCTCGACGCGGACCCGACCCACGAGCCCGCCTACGCGATGCTCTTCGAGCTCTACGAAGACGACCCGGCGAACCACGAGAAGATCAACCCGCTGTTCCGCCGCATGGCCGCCGCCATCCCCAAGGGCCGGCTCACCCGGCTCAAGCTCGCCCAGGCCTACACCGCCAGCGGCCGGCACGCCCGTGCCGAGGCCCTGCTCAAGACCCTCCTCGCCGAGAACCCCGACGACCCGACCGCCCTACGCGGCCGGCTGGTCATCGCCCTCCGCACCGACGACAAGGCCGCCGCCGCCCAGCTCTTCGATCGCCTCATCCAGCTCACCCCCCGTGACCTCAGCCTCCTCGACCAGGCCGCCCAGTTCTACTTCCAGAACGACGAATCCGACAAGGGGCTGCGGGTCCGCCAGCAGGCGATCCGGCTCCGGCCGTTCTCTCCCGAGACCGCCTACCTGCTCGCCGCGATCCACCACGAGCTCGATGAGTATGAGCCTGCGGTCGCCGTTGTCGATCGGGCCGTCGAGTCATTCGACCGCATCGGTAACCCCGTGCCGCTCGCCGCGATCCGCGCCCAGGCGTTGATCGCCCTCGATAAGCCCGACGAGGCGATGGCCGGCACCGAGCGGCTCGTCAAAGACCCCCGCTTCTCCGGCTTCGAGTCCACCATCCGCTACCAGCTCGCCACCAGCCTCGACGACGCCGGCTTCCGCGAGCGCGCGGTCCAGACCCTGCTGCTCAACATCGCTCGCTTCCCCGAACACGCCCCTTCTTGCAACTCGCTGGGTTACACCTTCTCGGTGGAGGACCGCAACCTCCGCGCCGCCGAGACCCTGATCAAGCGGGCTCTTCGGGCCGAGCCCGACTCCGCCGCCTACCTCGACTCGCTCGGCTGGGTGTACTACAAGCTCGGCGACGCCGCCCGTGCCATCGCGTGGCTCGACAAGGCCGTCAAACGCGCCGACCTCCTCGCCGCCGAGCTCAACCGGCCGCTGCACGGCATGCGGGCCGTCCTGCTCGACCACCTCGGCGACGCCCAGCACCTCGCGGGCAACACCGACGCCGCCGTCGAGCTCTGGAAACGCGCCGCCAGCCTCGAGCTCACCGAGGCGGACAAGGCCGAGGACCCCGAGCTGGAAACGATGGCGCAGCGCACCGCCGCGAAGCTCGCCGCCGCCGCCGCGGGTGACCCCATTCCCATCGCCAACGTCCCCGGCGATAAGGCCCTGGGCCCACCGCTCGGCGAGCTGCTCAAGCCGTATCTCGACGCGGAGTGACGGCAATCCATGCGTCGGTCGAGGGCCCGCAAGATCCGGTTAGTTCCAGGCCGGTGTCGTGTCCCGCCAGGGCCTTCTGAGGTCGCAAGAGACCGCCCGATCTGGTACACTAGTCGCTGCTATCGATGACCCGTTCCTGAGGGGACAGCTCAAGGTTTAACAGGGGTTTGTGGTCATTTTCAATCGTCGGCTTCTCCGCCGCCAACCGGAACCATCGTCATCATGGATGACCCAAACGCCACCGAGGCGGACGCCTCGGCCAACCCGCCGTCCGACGACGCCGTGAGCCCGGGGTCCGACGAGTACAGCGAGTCCAATATCTCCGTCCTCGAGGGCCTCGCCGCGGTCCGCAAACGCCCGGCGATGTATGTCGGCGGCACCGACGCCCGCGGGCTCCATCACCTCGTCTGGGAGGTCGTCGACAACGCGATCGACGAGGCCCTGGCCGGGCACTGCGACGAGATCAAGGTCATCCTCAGCCCGGACAACTCCGTCACCGTCGTCGACAACGGGCGCGGCATCCCCGTTGGGCCCTACACCCACGAAAACCCCGCGTACCACGGCAAGCCCACGGTCCAGATCGTCATGACCGTCCTCCATGCCGGCGGCAAGTTCGACTCCAACTCCTACAAGGTCTCCGGCGGGCTCCACGGCGTCGGCGTGTCCTGTGTCAACGCCCTGGCCGAGTGGCTCGACGTCGAGGTCGCCCGCGACGGCAAGCTCCACTCCATCGGCTTCTCCCGCGGCGACCTCAAGGACGAGCTCCGCGTCGTCGGCGAACGCCAAAAAACCGGCACCAAGATCAGCTGGCGCCCCGACCCCGAGATCTTCGGCGACATCACCCACGACTTCACCACCATCGCCGGCCGGCTCCGCGAACGGGCCTATCTCAACCCCGGACTGACCATCCATGTCGCCGACCAGCGCGACGGTGGTAAGGAGGAAACCTTCAAGTTCGACGACGGCATCGTCGAGATGGTCCGCCACCTCGCCGAGGCCAAGAACCCGATCACCGACCCGATCCCCGTCTCCAACGAAGACGCCGAGGCCGGGCTCACCGTCGACGTCGCGATGCAGTACGTCGACTCGTACAACGAACTACTCGTCTGCTTCGCCAACAACATCAACACCGCCGATGGCGGCACGCACCTCTCGGGCTTCAAGACCGCGCTGACCCGCACCCTGAACAACTACGCCAAGTCGTCCGGGATCCTCAAGGGCAACGGCCCGGCACCCGGCGGCGACGACTGGCGCGAGGGCCTCGTCGCGGTGATCTCCGTCAAGATCCCTGAGCCGCAGTTCGAGGGCCAGACCAAGGGCAAGCTGCTGAACCCCGAGGTCGAGGGCCTGGTGAGTCATGCTGTGGGCGATGCCCTGCAGGCTTGGTGCGAGCAGAACCCCGCCGAGGCGAAGAAGGTCTGCCAGAAGGCCGTGATGGCCGCCGAGGCCCGCGAAGCCGCCCGCAAGGCCCGCGACCTCACCCGCCGCAAGGGCGCCCTCGACCAGGGCGGCCTCCCCGGCAAGCTCTACGACTGCACGTCCAAGGACGTCGAGTCCTCCGAGATCTACCTCGTCGAAGGCGACTCGGCGGGCGGCTCCGCCAAGGGCGGCCGGGACCACAACACCCAGGCCATCCTCCCGCTCAAGGGCAAGATCCTCAACGTTGAAAAGGCCCGGCTCGACAAGATCCTCGGCTTCGAAGAGATCCGCGCCATCATCCAGGCGCTGAACTGCGGCATCGGCGTCGACGACTTCGACATCGGCAAGCTCCGCTACGGCAAGATCATCATCATGACCGACGCGGATGTCGACGGCAGCCACATCCGTACGCTGCTGCTGACGTTCTTCTTCCGGCAGATGCCCGAGCTGATCCGTCAGGGCCGCGTGTTCATTGCCCAGCCGCCGCTGTTCCAGGTGATCAAGGGCAAGAAGAGCGAGTACATCCTCAACGAGAAGGCGATGCGGAAGACCCTCGCCCAGCTCGCCCTCGGGAGCGTCAAGCTCCGCGTGTACAACGCCGAGGACCGCAGCCAGACCACCGAGCTGGCCGGCGACGACATGGCGAAGCTCACGCAGGCCCTCGAACGCCTTGCCGAGCTGCAGACCGTGATCCAACGCCGTGGTATGACCGTCCGGCAGTACACCGACCTCCGCAGTCAGGACCCTGCTAACGAAAACCGGCTACCGAAGCTCCGGCTGATCGTCCCGCCCGTGGCGGACCTCAACGGGCTCACCGGCGACCACTTCTTCTGGTCCGAAGACGACGCCGAAGCCTTCCGCGAAGCCAACGGGCTGTCGACCGCCGACCCCGAGCTCGATGCCGTGCTCGACGACGCCACCGCGCCCACGCCCGACCCCAGCACGCCCCGGCCCGTCGAGGCTCGTGAGCTGCACGAGGCCGCCGACCTTGGCCGGGTGTTCCAGACGCTCGAGTCCCTCGGCCTGTCCGTGGACGACCTGTTCCTTCAGCCCGAGCAGAGCGTCACCGGCGTGGCCGGCCCGACCCGCTTCGAGCTGCTGATGGAGCCCGCGAAGGCCGACGGCGAGGTCACGGTCGTTCCCGTGGTCAGCCTGCTCGAGCTCGCCGAGGCGGTGCTCGACGCCGGGCGTCGCGGCCTGGAGATCAAGCGGTTCAAGGGGCTGGGCGAGATGGACGCCGAGCAGCTCTGGGAGACGACGATGGACCCGAGCAACCGCACCCTGCTGCGGGTGACCTGGGATGCCGCGTCCGAGGCCGAGGGCCTGTTCAGCGTGCTGATGGGCGAGCAGGTCGAGCCACGACGCAAGTACATCGAGGATCACGCCCTCGAGGTGAAGAACCTCGACGTGTAGTTTTCCGTGATGGTTGGGCTTGCTCGGCCGATAAACTCAATGACATGGTGACCGCAGCCGGCCGGATGGCCTTGGACATGTTGATGGGCGAGTCGAAGATTCTGGAGATCGCTCACGAAGTCTCCGACGCGATCGCTTCTGCGGGCGTGACCGGTGGGATTGTGGGAGGTATAGCCGTATTCCTGCACGGCTATGAGCGGACCACCACGGATATCGATGTGTTTGTGGATGACCGTGAAAGGCTGGCGGACGAGCTCAAGGCCCGGCAGTTTGTTTGGTCCGAAGCGCGGAGCCAGTTTGAAAAGGACTCGGTGCCGGTCCAGATCCTTGCTCCTCAGGACAAGTTGCCTTTTATCCCCACGCGCTTCGGCGAGGTTCAAGGCCTGGCCACGATCACGCTCGGTGATCTGGTGACGATGAAGCTCTCGACCGGGACGAAGTTTGTCCACCGCGCTCAAGACCTCGCCGACGTGGTACGGCTGATCGAGAGTGTTCCGCTGGACAAGGCGTTTGTGTCTCGGATCGCCAAGCCATATCGCCACGAATTTAAGGCCTTGTTGGATCGCCTTGAAGACGAGTCAGCCGGAGCCTCCCGGCGGTCTTGATTCTTGATGCTGTGGGAGTTTAGAGCCGCAGACCGACAAACCTGGAGCGGCGCAGGCGTGCGTTGGGGTCCGCCTATACGGCATGGAGCCGTTTTGCTTGCGTGTGCTGTTGCCGGAGCATCTCGCAGCCGAACAGGAACAGGAAGAAGGCCGACCAGGTCTTGCAGAGGTCTTCGAGGCTGAGGCGGAGGACCATGAGCGGGGGGGCGAGGGCGTCGAGGACGCTCATGACCACGAACAGGCCGGCGGCGAGGATAAGCCAGCGGCGGGCGGCGGGGGAGTCCCACTCTTTGCGGTACCAGAAGAGCGTGGCGAGCTGGGCGACGCCGACGATCACGAGGACCAGGGCGTTGTTGAAGCCGGTCTTGCGGTCGATGCGTTCGTGGATGAGGAAGCGGTCGTCGAGCCCGAGGTAGGCGAAGAGCAGGACCTGGAGGCAGAGGAACCGCCCGGCCCGGGTCGCCCAGGGCGAGCCGTCGCCCCGGAGGTAGATTGCGACCGCACACAGCAGCCCCGTGCCCCAGAACAGGGCCACGGCCAGGGTCGTGTTCACGCCGTAGAGCATGATCGGGCCCTCCAGATCGGTGAAGAACAGCCGGGCGTAGTCCTGCGAGGTCATCAGCTCGGTCACGAGCATCGCGACCGAGTAGGGCACCAGGGCGAGGCCCAGCACAAGCGGTGTCGAGATCTTCATCGTCTTTCTCCTCGGGGCGGCCGGGCGGGGTGTCGTGCCCGGCTCGCAGACCCCTTTGATAGTCTCTCGGCGGCTTCGTGTGAAGCCCTGAGGGCCGAGTTTTGATCCGATGCGCTTGGTGTACCGACGACCCGTTGTACATCGCCTACCACGATGAGGAGTGGGGCGTGCCGGTGCGGGATGACCGTCGGCTGTTCGAGATGCTGATCTTGGAAGGCGCGCAGGCGGGGCTGAGCTGGCTGACAGTGCTCAAGAAGCGGGCGCACTACCGCAAGGTCTTCGATGGGTTCGACCCGGCGAAGGTGGCGAAGTACACGGATGCGAAGAAGGCCAAGCTGCTCGCCGACCCGGGGATCATCCGGAACCGGCTGAAGGTCGACTCGGCGGTGCGGAACGCCAAGGCGTTTCTGGCGGTGCAGCGGGAGTTCGGGAGCTTTGCGGACTACATCTGGGGTTGGGTGGACGGTAAGCCGATCCAGAACGCGTTTGCGTCGATGGCGGAGGTGCCGGACCGCACCGAGCTGTCGGACCGGATCAGCAAAGACCTCAAGAAGCGGGGGTTCAACTTCGTCGGGTCGACGATCGTGTACGCGTACATGCAGTCGGTCGGGCTGGTGAACGACCACACGACGGACTGCTTTCGCTATGCGCCGGTGGCGGCGATGGGTTGAGCGGGTGCGGGTGCGGGGGTGCGGGCGCGGGTTGGGGTGTGGGGGAGCAGCCGGTGCGGGTGTTGCCGTAAGCTGTGGGGATGCGTGACGAGTTTGAGCCGATCCAGTACGACCTGCCGTCCGGTGACCCGTTCGGGGCGTACCCGTCTGACTCAGCGGTGAGGCGGCGGCGGATGCCGTGGTGGGGCTGGGTGCTGCTGCTGATCGGCGGGGTGGTGGTGCTGAGCTGCGCGGGGTTCATCGGTTTGGTGATCTATGCCGCGGGCGGGCCGGACATCGCGGTGTACCCCGGGTCTCGGCTGCCGACGGAGTACCGGGCGTCGGCCGAGCGGCTGGGGCTGGTCGATTCTGGGGAGACGATCCGGTTCTACTACTCGCCTGCGATTCGGGATGTGGAGGACGGGTTTGTGCTGGTGACGGAGGACCATGTGGCGGTGCACAACCCGGAGGCGGGGATGAGCCGGGTGATCCGGTTCGACGAGATCGACTCGGCGGAGCTCCGGCGAGACACGTCGTTCCTGTTCGACAGCAGCATCGTGCTGACGCTCTCGGACGGGACGGAGATCGACTTCCTGGTCAGCAGCGAGCAGGACCGGGACGAGGACTTCTTCGACGCGATCAAGGCGGAGGGGCCTGGCGCGGCGGATGGAGCGGATGGAGCGGATGGTGTGGGTGGGGCGGATGGTGTGGGTGGGGCGGATGGTGTGGGTGGGGCGTGGGCTGAGTAGGGGCGGCGTGGGCGGTGCGGGTTGGCCTAAAGTGGACAGATGGAAAGCGAGTCGACATCAGATGCGGGGGCGCGTCGCCCGGGGCGTCGGTGGTACGCGGCGGCGGTGCTGATGGTGCTGGTGACGGGTGGCGTGTTTGCGTACGCGGTGTGGGCGAAGCAGCGGGTGATGCTGGAGCGGGTCGAAGGGTTCTCGCGGTTTGTGGTGACGCTGGACGGGGGCGTGGGCGAGGTGGAGGTCGCCGAGCCGGGGACGTACACGGTCTTCTACGAGAACATCGGCGACTTTGAGGCGCAGCGGTTCGATACGCCGCGTCGGCTGGTCTGGCCGTTCCAGGACGAGATCGCGCTGCGGGTGGCGGTGACCGGTCCGGGCGGCGAAGCCGTGGAGCAGCTGGCGTTGAGCTCGGTACGGCAGGAGGACGGGCGGACGCTGCAGGGGGACGTCGATCGCGAGGACGGGTCGGAGCTGACGGGTCGGGCTCGGCCGGCGGTGATCTATCAGACGCGGGGTGCGGTTGGCGGTGAGGATGGCGCGGGTGCGGCGGGGCGTGCGGGGCTGGGGTTCTACCAGTTCGATGCGCCGGTGGCCGGGGTGTACCGGGTGGAGGTGGGCTGGAAGGGCGAAGCCGAGTTTGCCGTGCCGATCTACCGGACGGTGGAGGAGCGGGACGCGGCGAAGGCGGCGGCGGGGGACGGCGCGTTTCAGGGCAGGGTGATGGGGGACTTCGAGCGGCAGCCGGTGCTGCTGGCGGTGGGGAAGGGCCCGGTGTCGGAGGACGTGCTGTTCGACATCTTCGGACTGAAGGGGGCGGCGAGCCTGCTGGCGTTCGCGTTCACGGGGGCGGCGGTGATGGTGGTGGTGACGTGGGTCCGGCGGCACCCGATGCAGCACCACAAGACCGCGTGGCGGGCCGAGGGGCAGGACACGGAGGGCGTGGGTGAGGCGCTGGTCCGGCGGTTGACGAAGTGAGGGGCAGACGGCCGGGGCCGCGTAGCGAGCCGGCTATTGGGTTTGTGAGAGGGTGGCTCAGGCCTCGTCGCGGGGGACCACGCGGTAGTTCTCGCGTTCGCCCCGGCCGGTGACGGGGTAGTCCTTGCGGAGGGGGTGGGCGGGGTAGTCTTCCCAGGTGAGGATCCGGCGGAGATCGGGGTGGCCGTCGAAGCGGATGCCGAACATGTCGAAGACCTCGCGTTCGAGCCATTCGGCGCCGGGGTAGAGGTCGGTGACGGTGGGGAGGTGCAGAGCGGGGTCGGGTTCGATGCCGTCGGTGGGGATGGAGGGGTCGAGCAGGACCTTGATGAAGAGCCGGGGGGCGTCGGGGCCAGAATGCCCGGTGCCGAGGAGGTTGTAGACGACGCCGAAGCGCCCGGTGGGCCCGCCGGCCCGGGGCTGGGGGTAGTTGAGGTAGTCGATGCCGGCGATATCGGCGAGCTGGTCGTATGGCCCGTCGCCCATGTTCTTGAGCGTGGTCAGCAGCTCGTGCAACAGGTCGGCGGGGACGACTAGGGTGGTCTGCCCGCGGAACTCGGTGGCGAAGAGCTTCGCGTCGGGGAACGCAGCCTTGATCTTGGGGAGGGTGGGGTGGTCGAGGTTGGGCATGATCGGATGTGCGATGTGCGATGTGCGATGTGCGATGTGCGATGTGCGATGTGCGATTTGCGAGGGAGACTTTACGCGCCGGATTCGATGCGGTCGATCAGGGCGGCGAGGAGTTTGTCCCAGCGGTCAGTGGTCTCGGGCCACTCGTAGGCCAAGGCATCGGCGAGGGCGATGGTGTCCTGGGCCTCGATGAGCTGTTTGAGGTCTTTGAGCTGGGTGAGCAGGGCTTCGATCGAGGCGATCAGCGGCTGGCCGTCGAGGTCGAACGTGTTGAGGTCGATGCCGGCGATGACGGCGGACTGGGCGACCGCCTGCTGGGTCTGGAGCCAGGGCTCGATGGAGTCGCCGAGCTTGCTGAGCCCGTCGCCGACCTGGTCGCGTTGCAGCAGCTCGGCGGCGTCTTCCTGCAGGTCCCGGGCGTCGTCGAGGCGGCCGCGGCACTGCTCGAGCACGGAGGTGGTCAGGGCGGTGGGGTTGGCGGAGAATAATTCGACCTGGCTGGCTTCGACGGAGTCGTCGGCCCGGTCTTCGAGCTGGGCCTCGGGGACGGTGTCGCCGTCGATCTTGACCTCGACGAGCATCCGGCCCTGGTTCTGGAGCGTGAGGACGGCCGCGGCGATGGCGTCGCGCAGCCGGGGGCCGTCGGTGGTCAGCGGGGCGTCGTCGAGGCGGATGGGCATCGTTTAAGGGTATCGGGTTTGCAGGACGGGGTGTAGGGTGGAGTGATGCCGGGACGGATGCAGCGTGTGTTGGAGCTGGTGCGGAACCCGCGGTTCTGGGTGGTGCTGTTCGCGTTGGACATCGCGCTCACGGCGGCGACGATGATCCCGTGGGACGTGTTTATGTCGGCGACGTGGGAGCGCGTTACTGATTCGCTCGACGCGGAGAGAGCGGCGGCGCGTCAGTGGAGTAGGGCGGGCTTTGGTGCATTTTTGTGGGGGGACTGGACCCGGATGATCTACGCGGGGTTGGGAATTTTCTTCCTGTGGAAGCTCTATGTGGCGGACGACCACGACGCGACGGGTGTGGTCTGCCTGGTCTTTCTGACGATCTGCGGGCTTTATGTCGCGGTGTGGGTGAACCTCGTGACGGATGCGCGGGGCAGCATCGGGGCGTGGACGGTGGTCCTGCGGATGGTGGTGCCGGTGGTGGGGTGGTCGGCGGTGTGGTTGGGGGTGTACGTCGCGTGGCGGGAAGCGCGGGCGGCAAAGCGGGCGGCATATGCGGCGAAGTGGTGGGTTTGAACTATTGGGGGAAGGGGTGGGGCGTGAAACATCCGGTGCGCCACGTGCCCCCGGGCAGAGCCCGGGGCTAAAGGGCGGCCTGTTGTTGCTGCATCTGCTGGGCGTAGTACTCGAAAGGCTGGGGTTCTTCGGGCATCTCTTGCGGGGGGTCGGGGGGGATCCAGCCGAGGGGGGCGTAGGGCTGACGGAAGGACTGGGGGAGCTCTTCGAGTCGTTCGACGTGGACGGCGACCTGCATGTCGGAGGTGGCGTTGCCGCGGTAGACGCCGCGGGTGGGAGGGACGTCGGCGTAGTCTCGGCCGACGGCAACGCGGATGTGGTGGGTGGTCACGATCTCGTTGTGCGTGGGGTCGAAGCCGACCCAGCCGAGCGTGGGGAGCAGCGCTTCGGTCCAGGCGTGGGAGGCGTCGGCGTCGGAGGACTCCGTCGCGTCGATGGACTGCTCTTCGGGATCCTCGGCTGCGGCGGGTGGGTCGAACAACGGGGTGGCGAGGTGCGGGGGGTTGGCGCGTTTGGTGTGGAGGTAGCCGGAGACGTAGCGGGTGGGGATGCCGAGGCGGCGGAGCAGGGCGGTGAGGATGTGGGCGAAGTCCTGGCAGACGCCGCCGCGGTCGGCGATGGCCTCGTCGATCGGCGAGTCGACGTGGGTCGTGTCGGGCTGATAGGTGAAGTGGTCGTAGACCTGCTGGCAGGCGTGGCGGGCGGTGGTCAGGGGGTCGTCGTGTTTGGCAATGTCGAGGGTCTTGGCGAGTTCGATCAGCGCGTCGCTGGGCTTGGCGAAGGTGGAGGGGTGGGCGTAGTCCCAGTTTTCGACGGACTGGGTCAGGGCGTCGTAGCGGTCCCAGGTGTCGGGGGGCAGGGCGTCGGGCCAGGCGGGGGAGGAGTCGAGGCGGACGAGGGACTCGGCGGTGACGGTCTGGCTGATGTGGGTCTGGGGGACGGAGTAGTGGTGGACGTGGTTGCCGAGGAAGTCGCGGTAGGCGTGTGAGCGGACGCGGGGCTTGATGGAGAGGTCGAACTGGAGGCAGGCCTGGCCGCGCTCGTCGCGGGGCCGGAGGCGGAGCTCGCCGAGGGCTTCGCGGATGGGCGTGGCGTATTCGAAGCGGGTTTCGTGGCGGATGCGGTAGTAGAGCATGGGGGAAGAAGTTGGAAGTTAGGAGTTGGAAGTTGGAATGTGGCCGCCGCGGTGTGTTTGGGAGAGGCTGATGTTTCTTCCAGCTTCTAAATTCCAGCTTCCAACTTCCAACTTTACGCGGTCATCTCCTGGATGGGGTAGGCGATGAAGGCGCGGTAGTTGGTGTGGTGGATGGCGTCGCAGGCGGCCTGGACGTCGGCGAGGAAGGTGTGGAGGCCGCGGTCGATGACCTCGTTGAGCTGAGCGTACATGAGCTGGGCCTGGAGGCGCCCGGCGAGTCGGGTCACGGGCTGGGCGAGGGTGGACCCCGAGCGGTCGGCGATGGTCTGCAGGGCTTCGAGCAGCCGGTCGGCGGCGAAGCGGAGCGAGCGCGGCAGCTCCTGCGAAAACAGCAGGAACTCAGCGAGGTGGTCGGCGCGGACGCCCTCGGGATAGGCGTGCTGGTAGGCCTCGAAGGCGTCGCAGGAGCGGAGCAGCGCAACGCACTTGAGGTAGTGCCCGGCCTCGAAGGCGTCGGCCTGGTCGGTCAGGTCGTCGGAGAGGTAGACGTCGAGCAGGCGGGCGGTGCAGGCGGTGCGTTCGAGCGCTCGGCCGAGGTGGATGAAGGCGTAGGGCTCGCCGTGGGGCAGGGTCGCTTCGGTGATGCCGTCGAAGAGGTAGGCGCCCTGTCGGATATCGCGAAAGAAGCGGTAGGGCTGGGCGTGCCAGATATCGGCGAGCCGGGTCTTGCGGACCCGGAAGTACATCGCGTTGAGCTGCTCGAACATCTCGGTGGTGACCTGCTCGCGGACCTGGCGGGCGTTCTCCCGGGCGTTGGCGATGCAGGCGGCGATGGAGTGGGAGGACTCGGGGTTGAACGCGAGGGCGTCGATGGCGGGGTAGCCGTTGTCCTCGGCCGTGTCGGCCGAGCAGTTCACCGCGGCGAGCATGCGGGACCAGCGCTGGCTCTGGTCGTCGTGCGAGTGGTCGAGCGCGAGGTGCAGGTTGACCTCGGCGAGGCGGGCGGCGAACTCGGCGCGTTCGAGGTATCGGCCCAGCCAGTAGAGAGAGTCGGCGACGCGGCTCAGCATGGGAGGTTGTAGGTCGTAGGTTGTAGGTTGTAGGTGAGTGCGGGTTGTTTCATGGTCTTGGTCTTGTGTGCAGTCGTTCGGTTTTTTCGTGTGTTCTGTCTGCCTACAACCTACGGCCTACCACCTACAACCTCTAATAAAGCACCCAGGTGTCTTTGGAGCCGCCGCCTTGTGATGAGTTGACGACCAGCGAGCCCTTTTTCAAAGCGACGCGGGTGAGGCCGCCGGGGATGATGGTGCACTTCTCGCCGTAGAGGATGTAGGGGCGGAGGTCGATGTGTCGGGGCTCGACCTTGCCGTCGATCAGGCAGGGGGCGGTGGAGAGCTTGAGGGTGGGCTGGGCGATGTAGTTGGCGGGGTCGTCCTTGATGGCGTCGGCGAAGGCGTCGCGTTCGGCTTTGGAGGCGTGCGGCCCGACGAGCATGCCGTAGCCGCCCGCCTCGCCGACGGCCTTGACCACGAGCTTGTCGAGGTTCTCCAGGACGTGCTGCTTGTCGGCGGGTCGGCGGCACTGATACGTCTCGATGTTCGGCAGGATCGGGTCCTCGTCGAGATAGAACTTGATCATGTCGGGGACATAGCAGTAGACGGCCTTGTCGTCGGCGACGCCGTTGCCGATGGCGTTGGCGAGCGCGACGGAGCCGGCGCGGTAGGCGTTGAAGAGCCCGGGCACGCCGAGCATGGAGTCGGGTCGGAAGGTCAGCGGGTCGAGGAACGCGTCGTCGATGCGGCGGTAGATGACGTCGACGCGTTTGAGGCCGGCGGTGGTGCGTTGGTAGACCACGTCGTTGTGGACCAGCAGGTCCCGGCCCTCGACGAGCTCAACGCCCATCTGTCGGGCGAGGAAGGTGTGCTCGAAGTAGGCGGAGTTGTAGACGCCGGGCGTGAGGACGACGACGTTGGGGTCGCCGTGCTGGGTGGGCGAGAGCGACGCGAGGGTGCGGAGCATCGCCTGGGGGTAGTGGTCGATCGGGCGGACCGAGAGGCGGGAGAAGAGCATCGGGAGCGTGCGCTTCATGACCTCGCGGTTGGCGAGCATATAGGAGACGCCGGACGGCACACGGAGGTTGTCTTCGAGGACGAAGTATTGGCCGGAGTCGTCGCGGATCAGGTCGGAGCCGGCGATGACGATGAACACGTCGCGGGGCGGGCGGAGGCCGCGCATTTCGCGCCGGTAGTGCTTGCACGACATGATCAGGTCGAGCGGGACGATGCCCTCGCTGACGATCCGGGCGTCGGTGTAGAGGTCTTTGAGGAAGAGGTTGAGCGCGGTGATGCGCTGTTCGAGGCCCTTCTCGAGGGTGGCCCACTGGTCGGCGGGAATGACCCGGGGGACGATGTCGTAGGGGAAGATTTTTTCGGTGGCTTGCGAGTCGCCGTAGACCGTGAAGGTGATGCCCTGGTTGAGGAAGGCGAGGTCGGCGGCCTGCTGCCGGGTGTTGAGCTCGTCGGCCGAGAGGTCGGTGAGGCGTTGGTGGATCGGCTGGTAGTGGGGGAAGGGTTCCTGGCCCTTGCCGAAGAGCTCGTCGAAGAAGGGCGTGCCGAGGGTGTACCGATCGAACGGCGGCTGGAGGTGGACCAGGCCGTCGGCGGAGGGCGAGGGCGTCGTTGCCGGGGAGGATGTGGGCGCGGAGTCGGCTGGGGGCATGCAGGTCCGGTCTGACGGGCACACGGCAGGCAGGCGGGCGGGGCCGTGGGTCCGGGATCGCGCGAGGGCGTGGACTCACAAAATACGGCAAGATCAGGCCTTGGATCAAGGCGTTTCCCCGGCCGTGGATTGGTGGTTGACGGCGGGGCCGGGTTTTGGCACGATATGTGGCTCGGCCGAGGGCGTCGTGTCGCCCGGCCAACCCCTGATCCAGCTACCCCGCACCCCATTTTTGCCATGGCCCACTCCGCTTCCGCCAAGAAACGCGTCCGTCAGAACGTCAAGCAGCGTGCCCGCAACCGCTGGCGGAAGGTCCGCTACCGCGAAGCCATCAAGGAGTACCGCGAGACCCTGCTGCACGGCAGCGTCGAAGACGCGGAGACCCAGCTCAGCGGGCTGTACAAGCTGCTGGACCAGGTGGCGTCGACCCCGGCGATGCACAAGAACACCGCGGGTCGCTACAAGAGCCGGCTGGCCGCGAAGCTCGTCGAGAAGCGTGGCGCGGCGGCGTAATTTCGGGGCTCCGCTCCGGTTGATGAAATCGCAGACTGATCCAGCCCCGGTTCCGACTGGGGCTGTTTTTTGTTGGTGTTGCGGTACGGTGACCGTGTGACCGAGCTCATCGTCATCACGGACATGCGGGCTCCGATCGGGCGGTGCTTTGATCTGTCCCGGTCGATCGATGCGCATGTCGCGACGGTCGAGGGCACGGGTGAGCGAGCGGTGGCGGGGCGGACGTCGGGGCTGATCGCGCTGGGCGAGTCGGTGACGTGGGAGGCGCGGCACTTCGGGGTGCGGCAGCGGCTGACCTCGCGGATCACGGCGATGGATCGCCCGACGTTTTTTCAGGACCGGATGGAGCGTGGGGCGTTCCGGTCGTTCGAGCACGACCACATGTTTGAGGAACGCGGTGAGGGCGTGACGCGGATGACGGATGTCTTGCGGTTCAGCGCCCCGGGCGGGCTGATCGGTTGGGGGTTTGAGCGGCTCGTTTTGGGTTGGTATCTGAGACGATTCTTGACGGAGCGCGGGCTGGCGTTGAAAACGTTAGCCGAGAGTTGTGATTGGGCTGTATTCGTTATTGGTGACAAGGTGGCGTAGTGCATTGGCTAGAAACCGAAGTAAAAAAGCACTTCCCCGACTTTCCCGGATCGATGGTCGGATATGAAGAGGGTTTGGATTACAGCGTGTTTTCCGACTTGGGGTGGCACGTCTACAAGCAGATGAAAGCCGGAGCGGACGGGGATTTCATCATTCGGTTTCTGCAGTTCGTGAAATGGTGTGAAGAGCAGCCGCGCGGAGAAACGGCGGAGGATGATCTATACACCGCGTTTGTGGTTTCGTTTTTAGAGCACCTGTTTGACCACGATGAGACGTTTCCGCTTTGACCACGCTGAGACGTTTCCGCTGGTGGCGGAGTTATTCTCCGTGAAAGATTTGGAGGAGCCCGGCAACTACTGGACCAAGTGGGTGGGAGAAGAGCGCGTGAACGCCGCGGCTGCGTACCTCCGTGAGCAAGGAACGCCGCCACGGGTTCTGAGACGGCGTCGCGAGGGCCGTAAGCGTCGGAAGAAGGGGCGGGGGCGGGAAGCGTGGCCGGATCGCGGCGCGGACGCGGGGCCTGAAGACCCCCGCTAAGCGGCGTGAGTTTGGATATGGGTTTGGGGGTTCAGTCTTCGGTGGCCTTGACCGGTGACCAGGTGTCGGGCTTGTCGAGGAACTGGACGCGGGGGTCGTCGTCTTCGAAGCTGCGGCCGGCGCGGGAGGCGATGAGCTTGGCGCCGCCGAAGAGCAGGAGGGCGGCGCCGAGGGAGCCGGCGAAGATGTAGCCGGAGAGCAGCAGGCGTTCGTCCTTGACGGGCATGTCGAGCTTGGCGGCGGGCTGGGTGACGCGGAAGGTGTCGGAGCGGCCGGCCTTGCGGTCTTCGGACATGCGGAAGGCGGCGGCGGAAGCGCGGAGGGCGTCGAGCACGGCGACGGCACGGTCGCCGTCGGGGTGGGTGTACTGGAGCTGGATGCTGTTGGGCTGCCCGGTCGCGGTGAGGTGCTGGAGCAGGTCGGCCTGGAGGGCTTCGGCGGAGGTGAAGTAGCGGGGCGGGGTGCGGTCGAGCTGGCTGAGGGTGGCGTTGAGGACGGGCTTCGCCAGGAGGGTGTCCTGGATGAATTCGGCGGGGGTAGGCCCGTCGACGAGGGTGCCGGTGTTGTCGGTGCCGCCGGTCACCTCGAGGGACAGCGTGGCCTGGTGGATGGGGGTTGCGAGGCGTTGGCCTGCGAGGTAGGACGCGCCGGCGAGGGCGGCGACGGTGATCATGACGCCGATCACAAGCGAGGCGGCCTTGGCGGTCGCCCACTTCTTGACCATCTGGGCCTCGGAGGTCTCGAGGAAGCGTTTGACTTCGACGAGCATCTGGCGTTCTTTCTCGAGGCCGGCGAACTGCTGGCCCGAGGACTGCACGCGGTTCTCGGCGTCGCGGAGCTTGCGGGACCGGGCCTTGACCAGCTGGTGGTACTTGCGGAGCTTGTCGCGGCGGGCGTGGATGGCGGAGTCGGCGGACTTGAGCAGGTCGCCGCGGTTGGCGTTCTTGCTGCGGTTCTGCTCGAGCTCGGTGGCGCGCTGCTCGAGGGCGGCCTCGCGCTCCTTGAGCTGGCCGCGCTGTTCGAGCATCTGGTTCTTGGACTGTTCGAGGGCCTGGCGGAACTGCTTCTTCTTCTCGTCGAGTTTGGCGGCGCGGGCTTCGAGCTCCTGGGACTGCTGGAGGAGCTGGGCGCGGAGGGCGTCGGCTTCGGAGTGGCCGTCGACGAGGGTGGCGTCGGGGTCGGAGAGGATGGCCTCGCGCTGGTCGAGCTGGGCGGCGCGGTCGGCGAGCGATTCGCGCTCGGCGTCGAGGTCAGCGCGTTGCCGGGTGAGGCTGTTCTGGAGCTCTTCGAGGGCCTGGAGGTCGGTGTCGAGCTGGGCGCGGTCGGCGGTGATCGACTGGCGGTCTTGGTCGAGGAGTTCGCGGGCGTGCTGGAGCTCGGCGCGGGCTTCTTCGAGCTGGGCGCGTTCGTGTTCGAGCTGGGCTAAGCGCTCCTCGAGCTCGGGGCTCAACGCGGCTAAAGCCGCGTCGCCTTGCTCGGCGGGCTGTTCGGTGGGTTGCGGTTCGGGCTGATCGGAGAGGGCCTTCTCGCGCTGATCGACCTGATGTGCACGCTGCTCGAGGTTGGCGCGGGCGTCGGTGAGGGCGTCCTGCTCGTGCTGGAGGGCGTCGTGTCGGGCGGTCAGCTCGGCGGCCTGCTGGTCGAGGTCGGCGGTGCGCTTTTCGAGGTCGAGCTTGGCCTGTTCGAGCCGGGCACGCTCCTCGGTGAGGGCGAGGGCGGCGTCGGGATCGGCGTTGCCGGTGGACTCGCCCCCGGATTGGGCGGCCTGCTGGGCGAGGGTCTGCTCGACGAGGGCTTCGCGGGCCTGGTCGAGGTGGTTCTGCTGGGCGTCGAGGGCCTCGCCGCGGAGCTGGAGGTCGACGGTCTGGCGGGCGACGGTCTTGCGCTGCTCGGCGAGCTCGGTCTTGAGCTCTTCGACCACGGCCCGGTCGATGTCGAGCTGGCGGCGGGCGGCGTCGAGTTCGTCGTGCTGCTGCTGGGCCTGGTCGAGCAGGTCCTGGGCTTCGACGCGGCGGGCGTCGAGGTCGGCCTGCTGCTGGTTGATCTGGCTGCGGAGCGCTTCCAGCTCCTCGCGTTGGCGGTCCAGGTCGGCCTGCTGGTCGGCGAGGGCCCGCTGCTGCGACTCGAATCCCTGGCGATCTTCTTCTAGCTGCTGGCGGGCGGCGTCGAGCTCGGCTTGTGTGGCGGCGACGGCCTCGCGCTGCTGATCACACTCGGCCTGGGTCTGCTGACGCTGGGCGTCGAGCTCGGACTGCGTCTGATCGCGGAGGGCGCTGAGCTGGTGCTCCTGATCGGCGAGCTGCTGCTGGCGGGCGTCGAGGTCGTGCTGCTGCTGATCGAGGGAGGCGAGCCGATCGTCGAGCTCGGACTGCTGGTGGTTGAGCTGATCGCGGTCGGCGGCGAGGGCCTGGTCGCGGTCTTGGAGCTCGGTGCGGGCCTCGTCGAGCTCGGCCCGGGTGCTGTCGAGTTGCGCCTGCTGCTGCTTGAGGTCGTTGGCCTGCTGGGCGAGTTCTTCGACCTGTTGATCGGACTGGGTCTGCCATTGCCTGAGCTGCCCGAGGCGGGCCTCGAGGTCGGCGAGCAGGTCCAGGGGCTGCTGGGTCGTGGGGTCGTGAGGCAGCGCGGTGGCGTCGGCGGACGGCTGAGCGGGCGGTGGGGCGTCGGACATCTTGGGGGCTCCCGCGCGGGGTGGAGGGCGTGTCGTCTGGGGTGCGTTCTTGTGGGCTGGGATCTTTGGAGGAACATCGGGCGGGGTGAGGGGCGGGTTAAGCGGGGGTGGGCAGAAACGGCGTTGCGATCGGTACAAGTCGCCTAAACGGGCGGCTTGGCCGGGTGTTGGGTGACGGGCGAACCACGCACGGGTCTGGGTTATCGGGTGTGGTCCGGGTGATGGGTGATCGGATAGACTTTGGGTATGGGTAGCTCGAGCTGGATTGTGCTTCTGTTGTTGGTGCTCACGTCGGTGGTGCCGGCGGTGCTGGACTGGTGGAAGAAGCAGAAGCAGGCGTCGGCGGACCGTCGTCGGGCGGAGGAGCAGGAGCTGACCGGCGGGATGGCGGAGCGGGGCAGCGGACGGGGGGCAGCGGAGGCGTCGGATGATCTGGAGCGGATGGCGGCGTCGCGGCGTGAAGAGCTGCGTCGCCGGGCGATGGCGCGGGGCACGCAGAGCGGTGGGGTGGTGCAGGGCGGCGGCGGAGCGGGTGCGGCGGGTGGTGGTACCGGTGCCGGTGGGGGTGGGGTGCCGGGGAACCTGACGATGGCGGAGCGGGTGGAGCGGGCGCGGGCAGAGGCGGCCTACCGGAAGCGTCAGGCGCAGCTCCGGGGTGGCGGTGGCGGTGGTGGTGATGAAAGGGACGAGGGTGGCGCGGATGCGACGCAGCGTCGGCGGGAAGCGGAGTCGCGTCGGCGGTCGGCGGCGGAGCGGGAGCAGGCGGCGCGTCGTCAGCGGGCGGAGGCACAGGCCGAGGCTCGGCGGCGGGAAGAGCTGATGCAGCGGCAGCGTTCGGAGCGGCGTCGGTTTGAGCAGCGTCAGCGTCGTGCGAAGCGTCAGTCGTCGGAGGGTCCGGGTCGGGAGGCGCGTCAGGCGCTGCCGTCACGGCAGAGACAGGGCTCGGGCGGCGGGAGCGGTGCGGGGGCTGCGGGGGCGATCGGTGCGACGGAGATCGGCGGCGAAGTAGCGGATCAGGTGCCGAAGCGTTCGCGGGGGAAGAAGCGGCTTGGTGGTTTGGGCGGGCTGTTGGGTTCGGGGATCGACCTTCGTGCGGCGATCGTGATGAAGGAGGTGCTGGATAAGCCGGTGGGGCTGCGGGACCCGGGGGATGGGATGGGTGGGATGGGGTGAGAAGCTGGTGTGGCGGACCGGCGAGGCGGACCAGCGAGGCGTAGCCTCGCGGCTATTGGGCGGGGGTTTGGGGAGGGCTTGGGTTAGGGCGGGTCGTAGCCGTGGTGTTTGGAGAGGGGGTGGCAGCGGGAGATGCGGCGGATGCCCATGAGGAAGCCGCGGTAGGGGCCGTGCTTGGCGACGGCTTCGATCATGTACTGCGAGCAGGTGGGGTGGAAGCGGCACTGCCCGCCGAGGAAGGGGGCGAGGAGGACGCGGTAGACGGCAACGCCGAAGTAGATGAGGTGGCGTAGGAGGAAGTGGTCGGGGCGGGGCCTACGGCGAGACGCCGTGGGCTTCGAAGGTGAGGGGGCGGGCGGGTCGGTTAGCGGCTCAGCCATTGGGCGGCGTCGGGTGCGGAGTAGGTGAAGATCAGGTCGGCGCCGGCGCGGGCGATGGCGGTCAGGGATTCGAGGGTGGCGTCACGGAGATCGAGGGCTCCGGCGGCGGCGGCGTGCTGGAGCATCGCGTACTCGCCGGAGACGTGGTAGGCGGCGAGGGGCAGCGGGGTGAGCTCGCGGAGGTCGCGGAGGATGTCGAGGTAGGGCAGGGCCGGCTTGACCATGAGGATGTCGGCGCCCTCGTGGGCGTCGAGGGCGGTCTCGCGGTGGGCTTCGCGGCGGTTGGCGGGGTCCATCTGGTAGGTGGATTTCGTCGCCGGGATGGGTTTGGTGGAGTTGGCGACGGGGGCGGAGTCGAGCGCGGCACGGAAGGGGCCGTAGAAGGCGGAGGCGTATTTGGCGGTGTAGCTGAGGATGGCGGTGTTTTGGTGTGCGTGGGCGTCGAGGGTTTGTCGGATGGCGGCGACGCGGCCGTCCATCATGTCGGAGGGGGCGACGAGGTCGGCGCCGGCGTCGGCGTGGGTGAGGGCTTGCTGACAGAGGGCATCGACGGAGGGGTCGTTCTCGATGATGCCGTGGTCGTTGACGATGCCATCGTGACCGTCGGCGTTGTAAGGGTCGAGAGCGACGTCGGTGACGACCAGGAGGTCGGGGAGGTGGTGCTTGAGGAGGCGGACGGCCTGGGGGATGAGCCCGTCTGGGTTGGCGGATTCTTTGCCAGTGGGGTCTTTGAGGGCGGGGTCGATCTTGGGGAACAGGGCGACGGCGGGGATGCCGAGGTCGGCGGTTTCCTGGGCGCGCCGGAGCAGGCCGGGCAGGGACCAGCGGGTCTGGCCGGGGAGGGCGTCGATGGGGCTGTCGGTGTCGTCGGCGTGGAGGAACAGGGGGTAGACGAGCTGATCGACGGCGAGGCGGGTCTCGCGGACGAGCCGGCGGATGGCGGGGTTGGCGCGGTTGCGTCGGGGGCGGGAGAGGGGGTGCATGGTTCCGCTTCGCGGGGTCTTACTTGTAGACGGCGCTGGGATCGAAGGCCTTTTGGGTGTCGTTGTAGACGAGGGTGGTGGGATCGTCTTCGCCGAGGGGTACCGAGCGGTAGAAGCAGGACTGGTAGCCGGTGTGGCAGGCCCCGCCGTGGTTGCCGATGGTGCAGAGCATGTAGAGGCAGTCCTGGTCACAGTCGATGCGCATGTCGGAGACGTGGAGGACGTGGCCGGAGGACTCGCCCTTCATCCACTGCTTCTTGCGGGAGCGGGAGTAGAAGTGGGCTTTCTGGGTGGCGATGGTCTGGCGGAAGGCCTCTTCGTTCATCCAGGCGAACATGAGGGGCTCGCGGGTCTCGGCATCGACGGCCATGGCGGGGATGAGGCCGCTCGCGTCGAACTTGGGGGCGAGGGTGGTGCCGGCTTCGAGTTCCTGCTTGTCGAGGGTGGGGAAACACATGGCGGGAGCTTATCGCGGCCGGCCCACGGACTGAGTCCGTGGGCTTCTGGGGTGGAGGTCTAGGCGGGGGTGGGGGTGGGTTCGGTGGGGGTGCCTTTGTCGATGAGGCCGGCGCCGAACTTCGAGCCGATCAGGAGGATCGGGGAGGCGATGGCGACGGAGGAGTAGGTGCCGATGAGGATGCCGATGAGCATGGTGAAGGCGAAGCCGTGGACGCCGGGGCCGCCGAAGAGGTAGAGGACCAGGACGGCGATGAAGGTGGTGCCGGAGGTGATGATGGTGCGTGAGATGGTCTGGTTGATGGAGTCGTTGAGGATGGCGGGGGTGGCTCGGGCGAGCTTGCCGCGGTTCTCACGGATGCGGTCGAAGACGATGATGGTGTCGTTGAGCGAGTAGCCGACGATAGTGAGGAAGGCGGCGACCATGGCGAGGTCGACCTTGAAGGCGTCGAGGAGGATGGCCCGAGAGAAGTCGAGCTCGGCGATCCAGCCGGAGATGGCGACGAGGCCGATGGCGATCGAGACGTCGTGGATGAGGGCGGCGATGGCGGCGAGCCCGTAGCGGATGGACCCGAAGCGGAACCAGATGTAGGCGACGACGGCGAGCAGGGACAGGGCCATGGCGGTGATGGCCTGCTGCTGCATGGTGCCGGAGACCTGAGCGTCGAACTGGGTGACGGACTTGAGCGAGGACTCTGCGGCCATGGCGTCGCGGACCATGGCCCACTCGGTGTCGCCGAGGCCGCCGATGGCGTTGACGCCCGTGGGGTTTGCGGCGTAGTTGGTGCCCTCTTCCTTGACGAGGAGGACGACCTGGGCGTAGGTGGCCTCGCCGTTCTCGTCGGTGCCGACGGGGTTGCCGACGGGGACGACGTCGCGGTCACGGGCCGGGAGCCGGTCGTGCGGCGGCTGGTTGATCTGGCGTTCGATCTTCTGCTCGATCTGGGTGACCGAGGCGGGGGGCTCGAGCTCGGGGAGGAGCACGGCAACGCCGCCGACGTGGTCCTTGGTGTCGATGGGTTCGGGGAAGCCTTCGGTGAGGCTGCGGGCGGTGATGGGGACGACGTTGTTGATCGCGTCGGCGACGGCGGTGTTGTTTCGGCCGGCGAAGGCGATGGGGCGGGTGGTCTCGAGCTCGTCGAGGAAGGCGGCCTTGATCAGGCCGGAGACGGCGTCGGAGTCGGTGAGGAGGGTGCTGACGGAGAAGGTCTGGTAGCGGCCGTCGATGTCCTGGCCGACGGTGACGACCGAGCCCTTGGCGGCTTCGGCGAGGAGGCTGAAGTCGGGGGGGGTGGTGTCGGGGCGGTCGTTGGTGACCCCGGCGTCGTAGGCCTCCTGGGCGGCCTGGGTCTGGAGGGTGAAGCGGTCAAGCGCCTCCTGGACAACGGGGCGGACGGCGTCGGCGTAGACGGCCTCTTCGGGGGTCAAGGGCTGATCGGTCTGGATCTTGACCGCGGCGTTGGCGACGCCGGTCAGGCGCTCGCGGACGTCGGCGATGGGCAGGCTCTCGCCCTCCTTGAGCTCGAAGACCACGGCGGTGCCGGAGCGGAACTCGATGTCGAGCATGTCCTCGCCGCGGTAGACGGCAGTCGCGATACCGGCCACGAGCAGCACGGCCGAGAGCGGGATGAAGATGTGGCGGAGCTCGACCCAGTTGATGTTGGGGCGGAGGATTTTCTTGAGCCCCGGGAAGATCGTCGGGGCCATGTGCATGGACTTGGGGTTGAAGAGCTTGAGGTAGAGGTCGAAGAAGATGCGTGAGGCGAACAGGGCGGTGAAGAGGGTGGCGAGGATGCCGATGCCCAGGACGACGGCGAAGCCCTTGACCTCGGCGGTGGCGGTGTAGCCGAGGACGAGGCAGGTGATGAGGGTGGTGAGGTTGGCGTCGACGATGGTGGAGAAGGCCTTGCCGAAGCCGAGCTTGATGGCGAGCGGGAGGTCGGAGCCGGCGTCGAGCTCTTCGCGGATGCGTTCGAAGATCAGGACGTTGGCGTCGACGGCCATGCCGATGGTGAGGACGAGGCCTGCGATGCCGGGCAGGGTGAAGGTCGACTCGATGGCGGCCATCACGCCGAGGATGATGACCATGTTCATGCAGAGGGCGGCGTTAGCGACGCCCCCGGCGAACAGGTAGTAGACCAGCATGAACAGGCAGACGAGGATCAGCGAGATGATCGATGCGCGGATGCCCTTGTCGATGTTGTCCTGCCCGAGGGTAGCGCCGACGGTCTTCTCGGAGATGGGGTCGGGCGAGAGCTGGCCTTCGAGTGAGCCGGCCTTCATGGACCGGATCATGTAGTCGAGCTCGGCGTTGGAGAACTGGCCGGTGATCTGTCCCTGGTTGGAGAGTTTCCCGTTGAGGCGGGGGGCGGTGATGATGCGGCCGTCGAGGAGGACGGCCATGTTCCAGCCGACGTGGGGCTCGGTGATCTGGCCGAGGCGTGAGGCGCCCAGGGCATCGAGGGTGAAGTTCAGGGCGGGGAAGCCTCGTTGGTCGGTGCCGCGGTTGGCGGAGGTGAGTCGCCAGGCCTCGTTGCCGGCCATGGCCGTACTGAGCTGGTTGCCGAGGAGGATGTAGAACTGCCCATCCGTATAGGCCCGGCCGATGAAGGACTTGGAATCGCCGCCGCCCATGGACGAGAAGATCTGGGACGCGCGGTCGGCAAGCGAGCGGGAGGAGTCGAGGTCGAGGCCAGTGTTGCGCATCTGGCGGGCGATTTCTTCGAGCTCGGCGCGGACGGCCTCGTTGTTGACGAAGTTGGTGAGGTCGTCGATGGCGAACCAGCGGAAGGGCTGGTCGATGCCGGAGTTCGGGCCGGTCTGGTCGAGGCGGGTGAAGTAGTCGGTGTAGGTGCCGGCGGCGGGGTCGGCGGCGATGCGCATCTCGAGGACGCCGGAGCCGCGGAGCAGGACCTTGAGGTCGTTGGGGTCGTCGAGTGGGCCCTTGACTTCTTCGTAGGCGGCCAGCGCGGTGGCGAGCTGGTCGAGGGCGCCGGCACGGGGCGGGTACTGGGCTTTGAGCTGATCGAGAAGGGTCGCGCGGGGCGAGGGCAGGTCGGGGGCGTCGTCGGGCGCGCCGGCGGGCTTGGGCAGCGGGTCGTTGGACGCCGAGATCAGGCGGTCCAGTGAGCGGTCGGGGATGTTGGTCGCAAGCAGCTCGGCCTGGGCGTCGCGGTAGGCGATCCGGGCGTCGAAGAGGCCTTGGAAAGCGTCTTCCATCGCGAGGATGACGGTGCGGGTCGCGGCGGCGTCGTCCTCGGCCGTGGCGTCGAACGCCGACTCGGCGGTGCGGAAGGCTTCGGCCGCCCGCTCACGCTGGTCATAGAGCGTGGCGAGGGTCTCGAGCTGGGGGAGGCGCTGCGGCAGGTCGGCGGCGAGCGACGCGATGCGGGCGGTGCGGTCGTCGGGGTTGGGCAGCGCCAGGGCGTCGTCGACCTCGGCGGAGCTGAGGTTGCCCTCGCGGAGGGCCTCAGCGGCGGCGAGGACGGCGTCGCGGAGCTCGGTGACCACGGGGTTGGCCGCGGGCATCTGGACTTCGAGGCGGTTGCCGGCCACCTTGCGCCAGACCAGGTTCTTGGTGCCGGAGGGGTCGACGCGGTCGCGGAGGACCTGGATGGTGGAGTCGATGACCTCCTCGGCGTCGGAGCCGTCGGGCACGGTGACGTCGTAGACGAGGGTGGTGCCGCCGGCGAGGTCGATGCCGGGCTTGAGGGGCTTGAGGGCGAGGATCGCGCCAAAGAGGGCGATGACGACGAGGACGGTGGCGAGTCGGGAGAGGATTTTGCCCATGGCGGCGTGTGGAGTGGGAATATGCGGAGTGGGGGATGCGGGCCGCGTTGGCGGTGGCGTTTAGCTGTCTTTTTGGTCTTCGATGACGCTGGCGACGGCGGCTCGGGTGAAGTGCAGCCGGGTGTTGGCGTTTTCGTCGACCTTGACGATGACCTCGTCTTCGCGGACCTCAACGATGGAGCCGATGATGCCGCCGATGGTGCGGACACGGTCGCCCTTGGAGAGGTTGCGGAGCATTTCGGCCTTGCGTTTCTTTTCTTTTTTGCCGCCGGCGAAGGTGAAGACCATCATGACCACCAGGACGATGAGCATGACGAAGATGAAGTTGCCGCCGAAGAACCCGGGGTTGCCCTGGGGGGGCGGGCCGTTGCCGCCGGGGGCGTTGGGGTCGGCGGTGCCGGTCTGATCGACGGGCGCGGTCGGGGCCTGGGTGGGGTCGACAGTGTTCTCCTGACCGAGGGTCAGGACGACGGGGAAGTCGAGGGTGGCGAGGTTCGGGAGTTGGGGCATGGTTCTGGGGTCGCCGCCGGGCGGTTGTGGTGAGCGCGCTGGCGGCGGCTGGGGATGGAATCGGGGTTCTGGGGTCGCCGCGGGGTTACAGGCCGGCGACGGGCCAGGCCTGGGCGAACGCGGACCACGCATTGTGAGCGATGGCGTGGCGGATGTCCAACATCAGGCGTTGGAAATGGCGGATGTTGTGGAGGCTGGTGAGGATGGGCCCGAGCATCTCGTTGGCCTGGAAGAGGTGTCGGAGGTAGGAGCGGGAGTAGGGCTTGGCGCAGGCGGGGCAGTCGCAGGCCGGGTCGATGGGCAACGGGTCGTCGGCGTAGCGGGCGTTCTTGAGGCGGATCGGGCCGGTGGGCGTGAAGGCGACGGCGTTCCGGCCGTTCCGGGTCGGCAGGACGCAGTCGAACATGTCGACCCCGGCACGGACCGCGGCGACGATATCCCGCTCATAGCCCACGCCCATCAGGTACCGGGGCTTGTCGGGGGGCAGCAGCGGGGCGGTGTGCTCGACGACTGCTTTGATCTGCTCGGTCCCCTCGCCGACCGCGACGCCGCCGATCGCGAAGCCGGGCAGGTCACGCTCGGTGATCGCCTGGGCGTGCTGCGTGCGGAGCTCGAGGTCGACGCCGCCCTGGACGATGCCGAACAGGGCCTGCTCGTCTGGCCGGGCGTGGGCGTCGATGCAGCGGTCGAGCCAGGCGATGGTGCGGTCGTTGGCCCGGAGGACACGATCGCGGTAGCCCGGCTGGTCGGAGTGCGACGCGGGCGGGCATTCGTCGAAGGCCATGATGATGTCGGCCCCGAGCTTGTTCTGGATGGACATCGAGTGTTCGGGGGTGAGCTCGATGGTGGCGCCGTCGAGGTGGGACTGGAAGGTGACGCCGTGGTCGGTGATCTGGTTGGTCTTGGTCAGCGAGAAGACCTGGTAGCCACCGGAGTCGGTGAGGATCGGGCCGGGCCAGTTCATCCAGGGGTGGAGGCCGCCCATTTGGGCGACGAGGTCAGGGCCGGGCCGGAGCAGCAGGTGATAGGTGTTGGACAAGATGCACTGAGCGCCGGCGTCGGCGACCTGGTCGGGGAGGAGGCCTTTGATGGAGGCGGCGGTGCCGACGGGCATGAACGCGGGGGTGTCGAAGCTGCCGTGGGGCGTGGTGACCCGGCCAAGCCGGGCCTTGGAGGACGGGTCGGCGTCGGCCTGGATCAGGTTGTACTCGACGGGTGGCATAGCCCAGCAATGTAGGCCATCGCCGCGTCGGGCTGGGGATCAGCCGGCGTTGCGTTTGCGGTCGGTGTCTTGCTGGAGGATGCGTTTTTCGCGGGCGCTCAGCGAGTTGAGGCCCTGCTCGAGGACCTTGTCGAGGACGCGGTTGACCTCGGCCTGGTCTGCGGCCTCCTGGCGGGCGGACTTCTCGGCGGCTTTGCGTTGCCGTTCGAGCTTCTTGCGGGTGAGGTAGCCGGTTTTTTCGTCGCGTTGATTGTAAAAGCCGGGGTCGTAGGTTGGGCCATCGTCAATCTGGCCGGCGGCGATCATCTGGCTTTGGCGGTAGCAGGTAATGAAGCCGAAGACGCCGATCAGGACAAGGAAGAACTGGCGGTTAATGAGGCCGAAGACCGCGATGCCGCCGGCCCCCGCCATGCCGATAGCGGTGGCCCACTTCATGGACTTGTAGTACCCAAACTTCGCCCAGAGGGCGACTTGAACTAAGCGACCGCCGTCGAAGGGATAGAAAACCAGAAAGAGGTTGAAGAGCAGGAGGGTGTAGTTAACGAGATAGAAGTCGCGGAGCACGCCTGCAAAGCCGCCGAGAAACCAGCCCGCCCCCCACATATCGAAGGGATTTAGGCTTACCTGATCAAGCCTGCCGGTCATTGCGAACAGTCCCGCAAAGCAGGCCGCCATCAGGATCACATTGACTAGAGGACCGCCCGCGACTGTCACGAACTCTGGCCACGGTCGTTTAGGTGGTGCGCAGAATGCCAATCCCCCGAGGGGCCACATCAGGATGTCATCCGCAAAACCTCCAACACGCCGGCACGCCAAGCAGTGACCAAACTCGTGCAAAAGCACGCTGATGAACAACAGGCTTGACCAGCGCAAGGTCCAAATGGGATCGCCAGCGAACAGGAGCTGAAATCCAATGAGTAGAGCAAAGGTGATGTGCACCCGAACCCGTATGCCCAGATAGGTCCCGATCGGGAACGAGCCAAAGAACAAGACCTGAAGAAACCGGCCGAAACCGCCGCCGCCAAACATCGGAGGGCGGCCGCCTCCTCCGCCGTCTCCGCGGTAGTAGTCTCGATCTTCCCAGCCCATGGTTACCTCGGTTTGGGTGAGTGCTTAGAAAAAATACCTACGTAGAGTAGAAAGAAGTGTAGAACAGGATTGCGGCGATGGACTTCGCGTCCTCAATCTCGCCGTTACGGATCATATTCATCGTCTGTTCAAGGGGGGTGGGGTGAGGTGTGATGGCTTCGGTGGGGTCGAGGGACTGTTGGGTGGGGGTGAGGCCGGTGGCGAGGAAGGCGTGGAGTTTTTCGGTGCAGAAGCCGGGCGTGGGGAAGAAGCTGGTCAGGGGGGTGATGGTGGCGGGTTTGTAGCCGGTCTCTTCCTCGAGTTCTCGGCCGGCGCAGTCGGCGGGGACTTCGCCGGCCTCGATCGTGCCGGCGGGGAGTTCCCAGAGGGTCTGGTTGACGGCGAAGCGGCGGTTCTGGATGAGCACGACGTCGCCGTTGTCCAACAGGGGCAGGATGACCACGGCATCCGCGACCTCGGCGATCTCCCGGGTGTGCGGCTGGCCGGCGGGGTCGAGGACAGTGGTGCGTTTGACGGTGAGGCGGACGCCCTGGATGAGCGTCTCGGCGTCGGGGTGCAGGTCTTGGGCCATGCGGCGTGCCTCAGACGAACGCGGGTGCGCGGTAGCGGGAAGGCTCGGCGCCTTCGTCGAGGGTGGTGGACTTGAGGTGGCAGGGCGCGGCGTCGGGGCCCATGTGGAAGTCGGCCTCGTAGAGGTCGTGGAGCTGGACGAGGAGGTCGTCGGGGAGGGGGCGGCCGTCGGCGGCGTCGGCGAATTCGTCGACGTCGGCGGTGCTGAGGATGTTGGGCTCGACGCTGACGAGGCCGGGCTGGGACATGAGCCACTTGAAGGCGAACTGGCGGAGGGAGAGCCCGAGGGCCTCGGCCATGGGGCGGACGATGTCGTTCTTCTGGAGGCCGTAGACGAGCCAGTTGCGGTCGCGGAACTTGCGGTGGTCTTGGGGCGGGAAGGTGTGGTCGGGGGAGTCGAACTCGTCGTCGAGCACGCCGGAGTTGGTGGGGACACGGGCGATGACGCCGCCCTTGCCGGTCTTGTCGGCGATCTCGCAGAGCTCTCGGCCCGGGTGCTGTTCGTAGAGGTTGAAGACGGTCTGGACGGTGGCGGCCTGGTACTGGAGGAAGGCGTCGTGGCCTTCGTCGCGCCAGCCGATGGCGGGGCCGAGGGCGGCGCCCCAGGCCTTGATCTTGCCTTCGGCGTGGAGGTCGGTGAGGGCTTCGAAGAGCTCGTCGGTGTAGTGCGGCAGGCGGATGTTGTGGGCTTGATAGAGATCGATGCAGTCGATACCCATGTGCTTGAGGGAGCGTTCGCATTCACGCTTCACAGCATCGGCGGAGAAGTCTTGTTTGCGTTCGCGGTGGGAGCCTTCCTCGCCGGGGTCGCGCTCGAGGTCGTAGCCGAACTTGGTGGAGATGACGAGGTTGTCGGCGCCGGCGTATGCGATGGTGGGCTTGAGGAGTTTTTCGGCGCGGTAGTTGCCGTAGGCCGGGGCGGTGTCGAAGAAGGTGACACCGCGGTCGACGGCGTGGTTCTGGATGGCGACGGCGTCGTCGTCGGAGAAGTCGCCCCACCAGTTGGTGCCGAAGGTGAAGTTGCCGAAGGCGAGGGCGGAGATATTGAGGTCCGTGCCGGGGAGGGGGGTGTGGTACATCGGGGATTGGGGTGTGGGTGGGTCGGCAGCAGGCGAGAGTTCGGGGTTAGCGTAGCGCGTCGGCCTGGACGCGGCGGATGGTGGTGGTCCAGGGCTCGACGCCAAGGGCGGGGAACTTGGCCTCGAGGCGACGCACGGCGATATCGATGTCACGGGTCAGGCCCATGCGTTCCATGATCAGGAAGCGGTGGGCCCAGGCGCGCCAGTGCGGCTCGGCGGTCTCGGCGTCGGGCCGGTTGCGGTAGAAGGTGATGACCTTGTCGAAGAGCGTGGCGGACTCGCGGAGGGTGGCCGTGTCGTTGTTGCGGGACAGGGCCAGTCGGTAGAGGGCCTCGGCCCGGACCAGGATGATGGGCAGGGCCTTGGGCTGCTGCTGGATGAGGCGCTGGGTGATCTGGTTGGCGGCGTCGACCTGCTGGGCGACGAGGTAGGCCTTGGCGAGGGCGAGCTCGAACCCGTTGAGGCCGGCCGACGGCTGGTTGTGGGTTCGGCCCCAGTCGACGAGTAGCTCGCCGAGGGTGACAGCGGTTTTGCCCGTGCCGGCCATCTCCTGTTCGATCTGAGCAACGCGGGCCTGGACGTTTTGGGCGCGCGCCTTCTGGAGGGCCAGGGACTGACGATCGATGGTCTGCTGGAGCGTCCCGAGCACGTCGTTGATGACCGGGGCGGCGGCACCCTGGAAGCGGTCGATCATGGCGGCGGCCTCGTCCCGCACCGCGTCGAGGTCGTTGACGGCGACCAACGCGAGGATGCGGCGTTCGGCGGCGACCCGCCGGAGGTCGTTAGCGGTCGGGTTGTCGGGCAGGTCTTCGTCGAGCCCCTCGGTGAGCTCGAGGACGCCCTCGGTGTCGCCGTCCTGCTGAGCGATCTGGGCCAGGGTGATCAGGGCTTGGGCGCGGGCGAGCTGGGCGTTGTCGGCGATCGGGGGGGCGAGCGTCTGCTCGGCCAGCAGCTGCTCGGCGGCATCGCGGACCTCGTCGGCGGCGTCGGCGGCGTCGGTGGTGGCGTCTTCAACGGCGTCTTCTGCCTGCTTGACCGCGTCGGCGGACGGGCTGTCCTGGGCTTGCAGGTTCGCCAGGGCGCGGGTGTCTTGATCCAGCTGGAGTGTGAGGGCGAGCACCCGGAACCGCTGGGCTTCGATGTACTGCGGGTTGCCGCGGTTGACTTGGGCGTAGACCTCGGCGGCCCGCTTGTACTGCCCACGCTTCTGGTACGCCTCGAACCCGAAGGTGAGCCGGTACTGCTCGGCGATGTCCAGGTCGTCGAACTCGCTGTAGAGGGTCTCGCCGGTGTCGAGGAAGGCCTGACGCCACTCGGCGGGGGCGCTCGGCTGGGCGTAGATGGAGTAGAGGTTCTGGAAGGCCGCGGTCATGCTGGCCTCGGCGAACTCGGAGTTGGGGAAGTCTTCGGCGACGCGGGCGAGCATCAGACTGCCTTCATAGAAGTCTTGGGCTCGAGTGTTGTTGGAGCCGTTGGCTTGGTCGAGCTCGCGGTCGAGGAGGAACTTGGCGATGACGGCGTTGCCGAGGAAGTAGAGCCCGGTGCCGCGGGTCTCATCGGGGGCTTCGGTGTCGGCGATGCCGTTAAGGATGCGGGTCACGCGGGTGTAGGTGTCGCGGGCGGCGTTGGCGTCGCCGGCTTGTTGCTGGAGCTGGGCGTTGCCGAACACGACCTGTGCGATGCCGACGCGGACCGGGCCCGGGAGCGTGGTGGGGTCGAGCGCGGGGTCGAGATTGATGGCCCAGCGCTGGTGGACGCGGAACCGCATAGCGCGGCGGACCGCCTCGGTGGGCAGGGCATCGAAGAGCTCGTCGTAGGGGATGGTGTAGGCGTTGGCGACGGCGTTGGTCTTGGCCGGCCCCGTGAGGGTGTTGGCGCGGGCGATCATGACCCGGTGCCGGGCGTCGGCGAGCAGGAGCTTGACGTCGGGGAAGTCGCGGACCAGCCGGTTCTGGTCGAGGTCGAAGAGGGCGTCATCGGCGTTGTCGAACTCTCGCTGCTCCAGGGCGAGGTTGGCAGCGGCGAGGCCCGCGATGAGGGCGTCGAGCGGGGAGAGGTTCTGCTGTGCGGCGGACTCGAGAAGAGGGGCGGCGTCTTCGGGTTCGCCGAGCCCGACCAGGGCGCGGCCGGCGATGGTTTGGATCCGGGGCTGGAACTGGTCCGGGGCCTCGTCGATGAGCGTCTCGGTGATGGCGAACGCCTGGTCGAGCAGGCGTTCTCGTTCTTCATCCAGGGAGTCCGCGCGGTCGGGGACGGCCACGTCGGGCCGGCGGGCGAGCAGGTCGGCGAAATAGGGGTTGGTGTCGGGCTGGCGGGCGAGGTGGTAGGCGGCCTGCGACAGGAACAGGGGTAGGACCAGGTCGCGGTAGTTTTCGAGCTTGAAGGTGAGGCCGGCGGCTTCCACGGACTGCTGGAGCTGGGGGTCGGAGCCGAGGCGGTTGAAGAGGTCGAAGAGGGCGGCGTCGGCGCGGCTGGCGGCGCGGTAGGCGAGCGGGAGGGTCTGGGCGAGGGCTTCGGCCTGCGTGGGGTTGGTGACGCCGAACTCGTCGAAGGCTAGCGCCAGGTTGTGGAGGCTGGGGAGGTACTGGTAGAGCACCATCTCGGTGGCGTCGGTGAGCCAGACGACGTGGGCGGGGTTGTCGGGCTGCTCCTCAGCGAGCTGAATCAGGGCGTTGGTCGCTTCGAGAAAAAGCGCCTGAGCGTCGGCGAGGATCTGGGCCGTGTCGTCGCCGGGCCGGGGCTGGCGGGCACGGTCGATGAGCTCGTCGGACTGGATGCGCAGCTGGGCGACACGGATGAGGGTGCGGGTCTGGGGGGCGAGGTCTTGGGCGGTTTCGGCGTAGTGGAGCAGCAGGTCGGACATGCCCTGCTGGCGGAGGGTGTTGATGAAGTCGCCGTCGTCGAGGCGGTCGAGCTGGGCGTGGGCGTGATGCGGGGTGAGGCCGAGGCAGAGTGCGGCGGCGAGGAGTGCGGCGGAGAGTCGGCGGGCCGGTCGGGTCACGGCAGAGGTCTTTCGGGGTGGCGGGACTTCAATGTTATGCAGCTAACCGGGCATCGGGTTCGCCGCGTGTCCCTGGGCAGAGCCCAGGGCTAGTGGGGGTGGGGGCTAGGAGGGCGGTGCGAAGCTGATGGCTTCATACTTCGCACGGACCAGGGCGTTGAAGGCGTTGACGACGTGCTGCCAGCGGACGTTGGCACGGGGCTTGATAATCAGCGGCGTATCCACGGCGTAGAACCCGCCTTGGAGCTCGGACTGGCTGTTCATCGCGGTGAAGAGCTCGGTGAACGAGTCGACGGGCTGGTTGTCGATGGTGATCGTGAAGAGGGTGTCGTTGTTGCCCGCGGGAGCAAGCTCGATGACAACCGGTTCTTTGGGCAGCTCGTCTTCGGGGGCGGACGCGGGGCCCGAGGGCAGGGACGCGTCGAGGAAGCCCTCGTCGATCATGAAGGTGGCGGTGATGACGAAGTAGATCAGCAGCAGGAAGATCACGTCGATCATCGACGTGAGCTGGAGTTCCATCTTTTCCTGGCCCGGGGCCTTGCGGCGCTTGGCGCGCACGGAGGTGTGGTGGACGGTGGTGTTGTCGTCCGTCGCGGCGGGGTGGCGGGCGGTGTTCGGGCTGGAAGGGCGGGAGGGCACGGGTAGGGAGGGTGTCGGGGGTATAGGGGCCTGAAGGCCCCCGCTAAGCGGTCAGCGTTGGTCTTCGGGGAGGTAGGCGACGAGCTTGATGTCGGCGATCTGTGCCTTGGTGATGGCGTCGATAACGGGGGTGACGGAGCTGTAGTAGAGGGCCCCGTCGGCGCGGAGCAGGATGGGCACGTCGGGGCGTTCGGCGCGGATCTCGGCGAGCCGGGCGGTCATCGCGTCGAGCTGGTTCATGGGGAAGCTCTGGAGCGAGCCGACCTTGACGAAGTCGGCTTCGCCGGCGTGGTCGAGGGGGTTGCCGGCCATGCCGAACTCACGCCCTGGGACATGTATGGGCGCGATGTTGACCACGATGCGGGGCTCATCACCGAGTTCAGAGGTGACCGAATCGACCAGGTCGGGCAGGACCATGGGGACCGCCTCGTCGGAGGTGATGTTGCTCACGAGCATGAAGAAGACGATGAGCAGGAAGACCACGTCGATGAGCGGGGTGATGTTGAGGCTGGGGGCGACGGCACCCCTGGGCGTGACTTGGGACATGTTGTATGCGCTGGTTGCTAGGGGTTAGGCGCTAGGGTCGTGGTTTGAGGTCGTGGTCAGGGCGTGACGTATCCGGTTTGCCGCGTGCCCCCGGGTAGAGCCCGGGGCTAAAGGGGCGGTGGGGTTAGTCGGGTTGGGGGGTGGCTTTGGGGGGCGCGGACTTGGTGGAGCCCTTCTTGCCGGGCTTGAAGGGGCGGATGATGTCCTCGGCGGCGAGGAGGCCTTCGGTGGTCAGGGCATCGACACGGTTGCGGATCAGGGCGTAGCAGGTCAGGGCGGGGATGGCGACGACCAGGCCCCAGAAGGTGGTGACCAGGGCGGTGGAGATGCCGGCGGCGAGGGCGGCGGGGTCGGGGGAGCCGCCGGAGGCGACGAGCTGTTGGAAGGCGAGGATCATGCCGTAGACCGTGCCGAAGAGCCCGATCATGGGGGAGATGTTGCCGAGGACGTTGAGGTACTCGATGGGGCGGAGCATCCTGGTGGTGGCGGCGTCGCCGACCTCTTCGATGGCGCGTTCCATGGCGCCGTAGCCGTTGGACGCTTCGGCGAGGGCGCCGGAGGTGAGCTGGCCGATGTAGCTGGGGTCGTCGTCGGCGAGGTCGATGGCGTCGCGGTACTGTTTGTCGGCGATGAGGGCTTCGAGCTCGTCGATGGTGTCGACGGGGAGGACGGCGGATCGGCGGTTCTTGATCAGCAGGTGGAGGGCGAACCCGATGCTTGCCATAGACATGGCGATGAGCAGCCAGGTGATGGCGAGGCCGATCGGGTCGTCACCCGGCACAAAGAAGGCCTGGAAGAAGGTCTTTTCGGCGTCTTCGGCTTCTTGAGCATGCAGGGGGGCAGTGACGATCAGGGCGAGGACTGTCGTCAGCAGCCGGGTGAGTCGGTGGGGCGCGGCGGTTGCGTCGGTCATGAAGCGGCGTCCTGAGTGGGAGAGCTTGGAGTTAGGCGAGTGTGACGGTTTCGATGAGACGGGTCCGGCGGATCGGGCCGAACCCCGAAAGAATAACGGCTGATTTGCGGGGTTGCAGTCGGCGTGTGGGTCAGGGCAGCTGGCTGCGGAGCTCGGCGAGCCGGTTGAAGTAGGCGGGTTCTTCGTCTTCCGGCAGCAGGGGCGTGGCCGCTTTGAAGAGTGTCTGAGCAATCTCGGGCTTGTCGAGCTTGAGGTGGATGTAGCCGACCTCGGTGAGGGAGGCACCAACGATACCGTTGCGGAGCCGGTTGTAGTGTGCGACCACGCGCATCAGGGTGAGGCCGGCGGTCTTGTAGTCGTCGGGGTTGCCGGTGGCGTCGGCCTTGGCGAGCTGGGCCCTGCCGAGCAGGTAGAGGTTGCGGGCCAGGTCACGGGGCGAGTTGACCATGCGCTGGGTGACGTCGAGGGCGGTCTCGACGTCGCCGGCGCGGAGGGCCTGTACGGCCTTGAGGTCTTCGGGCAGCCCATTGGGGAGGACGACCGCGGAGTTGGGGACGCTGGGAGCGGCGGGGCTGGCGGGATTGTCTGCCGGGGTGGAGGGTGCGTCGGGTGTGGGTGTGGATGGCTTATTGTCGGCGGGTGTGTCGGTGGGGGCTTGGGCGCGGGGAGACACGGATGCGATCATCGGGTCGATCGCGGCGTGGGCAGCCCGAGGGGCCCGCTGCTTGATGGCGCGGAGCCGGGCAAGGAGCTGGGGGTGGCGGTTGGCCGGGGCGTTGGCGACGGAGGTGGTGGGGGCCTGGCGGTAAAACCAGGGGTCGGGGTTCATGCTCAGCAGCTGGGCGTAGCGGTTGACGGCCTGGCGGGGCTGGTTGTTGGCGTCGAACGCCTGGACGATCACGGCGAGCAGCAGGTGCCGGGCCCAAGGCTCACGCGCTTTCTGCAGCTCGGGGTTGGCGGCGCGGAGGGCCAGGGCGGGGTTGTTGTCGGCAAGGGCTTTTTTGGCGGTGGCGTAGCCGGGGTGCTGCTCGAGCTCGAGGGCGGCGACACGGTCGAGGGGGAGGGACTGCTGGCCGCCGGGGCTAACGTAGATGAGGTTGCCGTTCTCGATGCCGCGGACGATGACGTTGTCGATCCGGATGTTGCTCTGGGCGTCAACGACCGCGTCGGCGGAGAGGGGAGGCGTGAACAGGAGGAAGATGAGGGCGGCGGTGAGGGTGGCGGTGGGACGGGTCATGATGGCGGGACGGGGGGCCTGCCGGCCCGCCCGCTAAACGGGGTGGAGGTGCGGGGGCGTTACTGGATGCCGATCTGCTCGGACTGGATGAAGACGTGGTCGCCGTCACCGTTCTGCTCGGAGACGAGCTGGAGGGTGCGTTTGGTAGAGATGCCGGCTTTTTTGAGCGGGTCTTCGTACTGGAACTGGATGGTGTTGATCTGGGTGCCCGAGCGGTTGGCGCGTTTGATCTGGGCGAGGAGGCGGTCGCGTTCGACCTCCCATCGGCCGGCACCGGTGATGTTGTCCGAGAGCAGGAAGATGACCTCGGGCTTGTAGGACAGGGCGAGCTTGATGGCCTCGACGGGGTCGCCGCGGTAGCCGGGCTCGACGTTGTGCTTGTTGGGGTCGAGCCATTCCCGGACGCGGTTTTTGTGGTCGTCGGTGGCGCGGGCGGTGGAGCCGAGGCCCTTGGGGTTGATCTCGGTGAGGACGGGTCGGATCTCGCCGCGTTGCTTGTCGCCGTAGAAGAAGATGACGGTGAAGCGTTGCTCGGGGACGAGCCGGTCGATGGACTTGCGGAGCTCGCGGATGACGAAGGGGAAGGTGTCGATGAGGGAGCCGGAGGCGTCGATGAGGAAGACGATGCGGACGGCCTGGACGGGGGCGGAGCCGAACATGGACGTGGTCGCGTTCGTGCTCACGATGGCGGTGGTGGGCGAGGCCGGGGCGACGGAGTTGGGGAGCCCGAAGGCAGTGAACTCGACGGGATCGGCGACGCTCTCGGTCGGCTTGACCTCTGTAGGGGGGGTTTCGGTTGGGGTGGTCGACGAGGTGGTTTCTTCGGGCAACTCCGCCTCAGCCGCGGTATCCAGATCGATGCTGGGGACCGGGGAGAGGGAGACCTTGGGGGTTGAGCGGTCTTCCTCTTCCTCGACGTTGAGGACGAGAAAGGTGACAAAAAGGGCCACGACGATGATCGCCGACCAGATCAGGATGGTGATGGCCCACGGGAGCATCAGCAGCAGGACATCGGAGACCTCGTCCCGGACGCCCAGGTCCGCCTGCGGCTCGAGGGCCTCGGCGTCGGCCAGAGCCTGGGTGTCGGGGGTGGTCGAAACATCAGCCATCGCCGAATTATAAGGCTAAAAATGGGGATTGGCTGATGGACTGCCCCGTGTAAGCGCCATGTGGCGGGTGTTGCTAGCGGAGCGGGATCTGGATGGGGCGGGATTCGTTCGCCGGGCTCAGGGTGCTGATGGGGACGGCGAGGTAGGTGCCATGGAATTGATGGGCGATCGTGCGGAACAGCGGGGTTTGCGCGGCACCGGGTGCTGGTGGCTGTGAAGGGCGGTTCCGGCTGGGCATGAACTGGAGCAGGTGGACCGTCGAGATGCGGGTTGTGGGCTTGTTTTGGGCCGGGTCGTGGGTGAGCTGCTTGAGGAAGCGCTGCGTCTCGGGGAAGCTGCGGGCGAGGGCGGCGGGCTGGTCGGCGATGAGGATGATGTGGTCGGGGGTGTGTTCGGGTTGGGTCGGGTCGTTGAGCGCGGTGCGGAGTGCGGGCAGGGGGGTGGTTCGGCCGTAGGGCACGAGGCGGGGGGGCTGCTCGGTGAGCCAGCGGGCGGCTCGGGCGGTGGCCTGGGCGGTGGCGGGGGTGAGGGGTCCGGGAGGCATCTGGAGGACGCCGCCGTTGCGGTAGAAGCGGACGGTGAAGGTCTGGTGAGGCTCGAGGCGTTCGAGGGTCTCCGCGAGCTCTTGGAGGATGAACGGGAAGGCATCGACGACAGACCCGGAGGCGTCGATGAGGAACATGACGTGGCGGTCGGTGGTGGCGAGGGGGAGCCCCCAGGGGCCGGTGTTGGTGGTGGGCACGCTGACGATGGGGGCGAGCGGTTTATGGCCTGCGCTTGTCGTGGTGGTGGTGGGTTTGGTAGGTGGTGACTTGTGGGCGATTGACGGGTTGGAGGTGTGATCATCACCCCGTTGAATCCGGACGGCCTGCCGGGGGGGTTCAGGCATCGTGATTGCTGCGGCGGGTGCGGCGGCTGCGGCGGGTTTGACGGCTGCGGTGTGCGGGGCGGATGGCGTCGTCGATGGCGTTGCGGGGCGATGGGTTTGGGATGGGGTGTTGGCCTGGAGCGGGCTCAGGGGCTGGCGTGACTCGGCGACGAGGGCGACCGTTGGCTTGTCGTTGAGCGCTGGGGAACTGCCAAGCACGCGTGTGGGCGGGGTCGTGGACATCGAGGCGTAGGCCCCGGCAAGGGCTGCGCAGCCGAGGGCGAGGTAGGTCAGCGGGGCGCTAGGGCGACGCAGTCGTCGGGAGCGTGGGCTTCGGCGGGGGGGTGCGGCCACGGGGTCGCGCGGGGTATCCGTTGGGTCGGAGAGCAGGTGGTAGTGGCGGTGGGGTCGGGGCATGTCGGGCTCGGCGGGGGGCGGGGTGTCGCGTCCTGAAGGAGATCGGGGCGATCGCTTGCTGGGGGCCATCGAAGGCGGGGCTTGGCCGGCTTTGGCGGGTCTTATCGGTCGGCCGGGGCGGCGTGGTGCGCGTCGCGGGTTGGCTTGGCGGCGGTGGACGGGGTAGGGTGCGGGTCTCACGCGGGGACCGCGTGGCGTGTTTCGGCCGCTGGCGACTCACGACGACTCCCGGGTGCGAGCAAGGATGTGTGCGATGCCGACGACCGCGATCAAGAAGCCGACCCGCGTGATGATGATCAGCACGCACGGGTATGTCTCGGCGGAGGTGGAGTTCGGCAAGCCGGACACGGGGGGGCAGGTGGTTTATGTGCTGGAGCTCGCCAAGTCGATGGCGAAGTTCGGCTACGAGGTCGACATCCTCACCCGGCAGTTCGAGGACCAGCCCGAGCAGGAGCAGGTGGACGACGGGGTGCAGATCCTGCGGGTGCCGTGCGGCGGGGACGCATTCATCGATAAGGAGGTGCTGTGCGAGGAGATCCCCGAGTGGATCGAGAACGCGGTGGAGATGCTCGCCGAGCGGAAGGACGAGTACGCCTTCATCAACAGCCATTACTGGGACGCGGGGTTGGCGGGGATGGGGTTGGCGGACGCGTTGAACGTGCCGCACATCCACACGCCACACTCGATCGGGGCGTGGAAGCGGCAGAACATGGACGGCGACCCGGATCAGCTGGAGAAGCAATACAACTTCAAGAAGCGGATCAAGGAAGAGCGGATCATCTTCCGCGACTGCGACGGCGTGATCGCGACGACGACGCAGCAGCGGGACATCCTGATGGGGCAGGAGTACGGGGTGTCGCGGGAACAGATCACGGTGATCCCGCCGGGGTACGACGACACGAAGTACTTTCCGGTGTCGGACGCGAGCAAGCAGGCGCTCAAGGCCCAGTACGGGCTGGAGGGGCGGATCGTGCTGGCGCTGGGGCGGATCGCGCGGAACAAGGGGTATGACCTGTTGATCCGGGCGATGCCGCCGGTGCTGGAACGGCACGAGGACGCGAAGCTGATGCTGGCGATCGGGTCGACGGAGCCCAATGAAGCCGAGCAGGAGATGGTGGCGGGGTTCAAGGCGTTGTGCGATGAGCTGGGGATCGCGGACCGGGTGATCTTCGGGGACTACATCCCGGACGATCAGATGCCGGACTACTACCGGATGGCGGATGTGTTTTGTCTGTGCAGCCGGTATGAGCCGTTTGGAATGACGGCGGTGGAGGCGATGGCGTGCGGGACGCCGACGGTGGTGACGACGGAGGGCGGGCTGTGGGAGCGGCTGGATTGGGGCCTCAACGCGTTGTACGCCAACCCGTTCGACCCGTACGAGTACGGCTCGGCGATCCACCACATCCTGCAGCACCCGAAGGTCGTCCAGCGGATGATCCACGACGGCTCGCACCGGGCGCGGGCGGACTTCACCTGGATCGGGATTGCGCAGCAGGTGATCCGGCTGGCGAAGGCGGGGAGCCTGATCTCGGTGTGATGGGTGAGGTTGTAGGCGGTAGGTTGTCGGTGAGGTGGGCCAGAGGAGCCGTCGGATGTGGCTGTTGGTATCGGATCTGGACGGGACGCTGCTGGATCACGACGACTGGGCGTACGAGTCGACGATCCGGTTTGCGGCGTTCGTGGCGGCCCACCGGGACGAGCTGGCGGTGATCTACAACTCGTCGCGGTTTGTGGCGAGCCAGCTGGATTCGGTGGAGCACACGCCGCTGCCGGAGCCGGACGGGATCATTGGGGGGATGGGCACGGAGTTCTTGGCGGTGCGGAAGGGGGGCTGGTCGGGGGTCGCGGAGGCGTACCTGGCGTCGCTGGATCGGCCGTGGTCGGGTGAGCAGGTGCGCCGGTTCGTGCCGGAGCTGCTTCCGGGGGTCGAGGTGCAGGCCAAGGAGCATCAGTCGGCCAACAAGTCGAGTTTTTATCTCCGGGACGCGGGTGAGCGTGAGCTGGAGGCGATCCGGGGCGGGCTGGCGTCGGCGGGTTACGACTGCGACGTGATCTACAGCTCCAACCGAGATCTGGACGTTTTGCCCGCAGGCGTGAGCAAGGCCTCGGCGACGGTGCACCTGGCTGAGGCCTTGGGGTTCGGGCTGGACCGGCTGATCACGTCGGGCGATTCGGGGAACGACACGGCCATGCTAACCTGCGGCGGCCGGGCGATCGTGGTGGCGAACCACCAGCCGGAACTCGCGGGGCTGTCGGGCGAGCGGGTGTACCGGGCCGAGGCGCGGTGCGCGGACGGGGTGATCGAGGGGTTAGGCCATTGGATGGGGGTCTAAAGCGATGCGCGCGGGTTGGGTGTTGTGTGATCCGGGTTTGCGCCGATACTTGGGGTCGGGGGTGGGGTCGGGGGTGGGACAGTTCGGGCACGGAGTGTTCCGTGCCGTTGGTCTGGCCGTCCGGGCAGGAGACTCGTCATGTTGATCCCCCGTTTCCTGATCGCTCTCTCGGCGTTTGCGATCGCGCTATCGACAGCGATTGCGTTAGCGCAAACCAGCGGGACGGCACCGGCCACACAGCCCGACACGGCGGCGGAGGTCGGCAGCCAAGAAGACGTGCTTCGGGAATTGATGGAGTCGGGCCGTGGCGGTGTGCGGGTGACGCCGGCGGCGACGCAGGCGGCGGTGCGTGAGGTGCCGACCCGGATCGGTGTGCCGGCAGGGGCGGTGGACCCGGACCCGGCGGTGATCGGTGTCGCGCCGGGCGAGCCGAGGCCGACGCTGCGTCGCGAAGGGGAGTTCATCATCAACCGGGCGGGCCGGCTGGTGCGTTCGCCGGATCAGGCGTTGGCGTTGTTTGTGTTTGAAGCCGACGCTGCGGGGACGCCTGAGCCCCCGATGATCATGCAGGCGTGCCGTCTTCTGGAGACCATGGAAGACGTCGTGGCGCGGCATGGGGACGCGACCGTGTTTGTCGTCTCGGGCCAAGTGCACACCTACCGCGGCAACAACTACATGCTGCCGACGCGGATGACGCCGCGGATCGACCGCGGGAACCTGTCGCCCTGACGGGTCATTGATGAGCCGTTACTGTCTTCGGGATGCCTTCCCTGTCTGTCCCGACCCCCCGCCGAGATGCCTTTGTCGAGATCACCCGCGAGCTCCAGGGCTTGGTGGACGAGGCCGGGCTCGGTGACGGCACGCTGACCGCATTTGTCCCGCATACGACGGCGGGGATCACGATCAACGAGAACGCCGACCCGGACGTCGTGCACGACATGCTGCTGCAGCTCGACGAGATGGTGCCGTGGCGGCAGCCCTTTTATCGCCACGGCGAAGGCAACTCGGCGTCGCATGTCAAGGCGTCGATGATGGGCAGCAGTGTGACCGTCCTGGTGCAGAGCGGACGGCTCCGGTTGGGGACTTGGCAGGGCGTGTATCTGTGCGAGTTCGACGGGCCGAGGACGCGCAGCGTGTGGGTTCGGCTTGAGGGCTAGGACGGCGGTCATGCGGGAGGGTGTCGGAGCAGGTGCGTAGGTTGGACGTTATCGCCGCAGGAATGAGAAAAACCCCGCTGTCGCCGAAGCGACAACGGGGCGGAGGGGAGAAAGCTATTTGAATGGGAAGGGATTACCCTCGGCCTAAAACTCGTCGGCTAACCGGGTGCCGTTCCTCCAGTTTCTAGCGAATGAGGGCAAAAATATCAACCCCTAGCTTGCCTGTTTTAACATCTTGAACCGCGGTCATTAACTATTTCCGCAAGCTTAACGGCGGTTTCACGCCTCCGCCAGCCTCAAGGTCATGGAGCTGCGGCCTCCAGCTTAGCGGCCGCAAGGAGGGCGGCACCGACCACGCCGGCGTCGTCCTCGAGCGTGCTCGCCAGCACCTTACAGTCCCGGAGCTGATCGGGGTAGACCAGCTGATCGAAGGTCTTGCGGACCTTCTGGACCCAGGGCTTGCCGATCGCTTCGGTCAGCCCGCCGCCGAGGACCACGGCGTTGAGGCTCAGGAGGGTGACGGTGCTGGCCGCGGCGGTCCCCACCAGCACGGCCGCGTGGTCCACGACATCCACGGTCAGCGGGTCGTCGGCCTTGTACGCCTGGCTGAGCACCTTGGAGCGGACCCGCGAGTAGTCGCCGTCGACCAGCTCGGTGACGACGCTGTCGTGCCCGGACTCGATGAGCTTGACGATGGTGCGGACGACGTTGGTGCGGGAGGCGAAGTCTTCGAGGCCGCGTTGGCCGGGCGGCAGGCCTGGGGCGACGGAGACGAAGCCGATCTCGCCGGCGGTCCCATAATGCCCGTGGTGGAGCTTCCCATCAAGCACGAGGCCGCCGCCGATGCCCGTGCCGACGAAGATCGCGACCATGTGGTCGTAGCCCTGCGCGACGCCGGCCTTGTACTCGCCCCACGCCCCGGCGTTCACATCGTTATCCACCGCGACCCGCAGCCCGGTCTCCTTCTCGAGCACTTTCTCCAGCGGGTAGTCCTCCCAGCCCAGGTTCGGGGCCCGCAGCACGACGCCCTTGGACACATCAATCGCACCCGGTGCGCCGATACCCAGTCCGGCGATCTCGCTGCGTTTCATCGACGCGGCCTCGAGCACCTTGTCGGTCAGCTTGACGATCCGTCCGATGACCGCCTCAGCCCCGCCGTCGGCCTTGGTCTTCGCGCCGTCGCGGGCCAGCAGCTTGTCGTCCTGCCACACGCCGCACTGGATGTTGGTGCCGCCGAGGTCGATGCCGAGGTAGGCCGGGGCGTCTTGGCTCACGTGGATTCTCCCGAGATGAAGAGGGGGTGAGGGGGCAGGTCAGTTGATGCTGGCCGGGCGTTTGGTGCCGTGGTCGGTGTTGTTTTCGAATTGCCGGGCGAGCCGGAACAGCGTGACCTCATCGAAGGCCTTGCCGATGAGCTGGATGCCCACGGGCAGTTGTTTCCCTTCACGCTCGGCGAAGCCGGCGGGGAGCGAGATGCCGGGCAGGCCCGCGAGGCTGGCCGGGACGGTGTAGACGTCGTTGAGGTACATCGCCAAGGGGTCGTCGGTGAGTTCGCCGATCTTGAACGCCGGGCCGGTGGCGGTGGGGCAGAGGATCGCGTCGCAGGATTCGAAGGCGGCATCAAAGTCGCGGCGGATCAGCCGGCGGACCTTGAGGGCGGTGTTGTAGTAGGCGTCGTAGTAGCCGGAGGACAGGGCGTAGGTGCCGAGCATGATCCGGCGTTTGACCTCGTCGCCGAAGCCCTCGGAGCGGGACTTGGCGTAGAGGTCGATAAGGTCGTCGGGGTCGGCGGCGCGGTGGCCGTAGTGCACGCCGTCGAACCGGGCGAGGTTGGATGAGCACTCGGCGGTGGCGACGACGTAGTAGGTCGCGATGCCGAAGTCGGTGTGTGGCAGATCGACCTCGACAAGCTCGGCGCCCTGGGACTTGTACAGATCGATCGCTTGCTGCAGGGCCTGTTCGACGGCGGGGTCGTTCGCGCCCTCGACCATGTACTGCTTGGGCAGGCCGATGGTGGGCTTATCGAGCGGCGTATCGATCGCGGCGGGGTTAGCGAGCTCGGCGGGGACGGCGACGTCGGCGGTGGTCGAGTCCTTCGGGTCGTTGCCGAACATCACCGAGCTGAGCAGGGCGGCGTCGGGGACGGTCCGCGTGAAGGTGCCGATCTGGTCGAGGCTGGACGCGAAGGCGACCAGGCCCCAGCGGGAGATCCGGCCATAGGTCGGCTTGAACCCAACAATGCCGCAGAGCGATGCGGGCTGTCGGATGGACCCGCCGGTGTCGGAGCCGAGCGTCGCGGCGGCGAGGCCCGCAGCCATGGCCGAAGCGGCACCGCCAGAGCTGCCGCCGGGTACGCGGGTGGGGTCCCAAGGGTTTTTCGTGATGCCGAACGCCGAGTTCTCGGTGGACGAGCCCATCGCGAACTCGTCCATGTTGGACTTGCCCAGGACCACGGCCCCGGCGTCTTCGAGGCGTTGTACCGCCGTGGCGGTGAAGGGGCTGCGGTAGTGCTCGAGCATCTTCGAGCCGCAGGCGGTGGTGCCTTCGGTGTGGCACATGCAGTCCTTGATGGCGATGGGCACGCCCTTGAGCGGCCCACTCAGCTCGGGGTCGGCGGCGCGCTTTGTGGCGTAGTCGGCGGTGACTTCGCGGTAGGCGTTGAGCGTCGGGTTGTGCTGCGCGATCGCGTCGAGGGAGGCGGCGGTGGCGTCGGCGGGCGACACCTCGCCGGCGGCGATCGCGTCACGGAGCCCGGTCAGCGTGTGGTCCTGGGTGCTGACCATGGCTTACGCGCCGCCTCCGTCACCGATGACTTTGGGCACGCCGAAGAACTTCTCTTCTTCGACGGCGGGGGCGTTCTTGAGGGCGTCGTCGTGGGTAAGCGCGGGGCCTGGGACGTCTTCGCGGAGGACGTTGGTCTGATCGAGCGCGTGGGGCATGGGCTCGATGCCTTCGACGTCTAGCGATTTGAGCTTGTCGACATAGCCGAGCACCGCCTCGAGCTGGCCGGTGAAGTGCGTGACCTGCTCGTCGCTGAGCTTCAGCCGGCTCAGCTTGGCTACCTTTCGGACGTCGTCGGGGGTGATGTGCTCGCTCACGGGCGGACATGCTAACAAGCTCGGGCTGCCGCCTCGCCGCCCCGGCCACCGACCTGCCATAATGCCGCTCCATCCCAGGACCCATGACCCGCCATGCCCGACCCCACCGCCCCCGACCCCAGCCTGATCGAATCCTTCCCGAACCCCAACCCCGACCGGGACTTCGTCATCGAGCACACCGCGGACGAGTTCACCTCGGTCTGCCCCAAGACCGGGCACCCCGACTTCGGGACGGTGACGCTGCAGTACATCCCCGGTGCCGACTGCGTTGAGCTCAAGTCACTGAAGCTGTACTACCAGTCGTTCCGGAACGCCGGGATCTATTACGAGGCGGTGACCAACCGGATCGCCGACGATCTGGAGGCCGCGATGAAGCCGGTCTGGATGATGCTCCGGACCGACTGGAACGGCCGGGGGGGGATCCGATCGACGATCACCGTCGAGGTGGGGCAGCACCCCCGCGACATGCCGGGGGCGGGCCCCGGCGGACCCTACGCTGAAGACGACGAGGACGAATACGCGCCGCCCCCGCCGGGTTATTGAGCGGCATCGCCGGTAATCGCCGATCCTCTGAATGTCCGATCTTCCGCGGTTCGGCTCGGATTTTCGCGGATTCCAACTATCATTTGAGCTGATCCGAGCAAAGAATCTAAAGGTTCGCCCATGTGTGGAATTGTTGCGTACGTCGGCCATAAGCCCGCAGCCCCGCTGCTGCTGGAAGGCCTCAAACGCCTGGAGTATCGCGGTTACGACTCCGCCGGCATGGCCGTGATGGCCCCGGTGGACGCCTCAGCAGACACGGCGGCCTACGCACCCCGGAACCTCGTGCTGTCCAAGTCGGTCGGGCGCGTTGCCGTGCTCGAAGACCTGGTCCAGCAGCGCCGCGACTTCGGCCGGGGCACGCTCGGCGTCGCCCACACCCGCTGGGCCACCCACGGCACCGTCACCGAAGACAACGCCCACCCCCACACCGCCACCACCGCCGACGGCCACCACATCGCCCTGGTCCACAACGGCATCATCGAGAACTACGCCGCGCTGCGGAAATACCTGGAATCCAAGGGCCACGTCTTCTACTCCGAGACCGACACCGAGGTCCTGACCAAGCTGATCGCCCAGCTGTACGAGGGCGCCCCGGTCGATGCCGGCGATGATTGGCCGGGCAACCTCGAGTGTGCGGTGCAGGCCGCCCTCAAGGAAGTCACCGGGGCGTACGCCATCGCGGTGATCTGCACGAACGAGCCGCACACCCTCATCGCCGCCCGCAAGGGCTCGCCGCTGACGATCGGGCTGGCGGACGACGCGTACATCGTCGCGTCGGACCCCTCCGCGATCGTCGCCCACACCACGCAAGTGATCCATCTCGACGACTACCAGGTCGCCCGGCTGTGTGCGGGACCCAGTGATAAACACGACGTCAAGGGCGGGCCGTGGTCGGTCGACTTCCGCACGACGACGATCGACAACGAGCCGGTGTCGTCCAAGGTCTCCGAATTAGAACTCGACCTGCAACAGATCGAGCTGGCGGGCTACGAGCACTACATGCTCAAGGAGATCATGGAGCAGCCCGAGGCGCTGCGGACGTGCATGCGCGGCCGGATCGACCTGCGCGAAGGCCGTGTCGTGCTCGGCGGGTTGACCGCTTACGCCCGAGACCTGGTGCGGGCCAAGCACATGCTGCTCACCGGGCAGGGCACCGCGTACCACGCCGGGCTCATCGGCGAGTACCTCTTCGAAGACCTCGCCAAGCTCCCCGCGCGCTGCCAGTACGCCTCCGAGCTGCGGTACCGCAACCCGATCATCGAGGACGGGACCGTCGTGCTGCCCATCTCCCAATCCGGCGAGACCGCCGACACGCTCGCGGCCCTGCGTGAGGTGAAGGACCGCGGCGCGCTTTCGATCGGCGCGGTCAACGTCGTGGGTTCGACCATGGCCCGCGAGACCGATGCCGGCGTCTACCTCCGCGTCGGTCCCGAGATCGGCGTCGCCTCAACCAAGGCCTTCATCGGGCAGGTCGCGGTGCTCACGCTGATCGCGCTCTACACCGCCCGCCGCCGCTACCTCGCCGCCGACGCGGTGGCTGCTTACCTCGACGACCTCGACCGGGTGCCGGACCTGATCGCCCGGGTCACGCAGCACTCCGACGCGATCCGCGACGCGGTTGCCCAGGTCGTGGACCGCGACAACTGGCTGTTTCTCGGGCGCGGCTACAACTACCCCGTAGCCCTCGAGGGCGCGTTGAAGCTCAAGGAGATCAGCTACATTCACGCCGAGGGCATGCCCGCCGCCGAGATGAAGCACGGCCCCATCGCCCTCATCGACCAGGGCATGCCTGTCGTCTTCATCGCTACGCAGGGCTCGCAGTACGACAAGGTCATCTCCAACATCGAAGAGGTCAAAGCCCGCGGCGGCCGGATCCTCGCCGTCGCCACCGAGGGAGACGAGTCGATCCACCGCTACGCCGACTTCGTGTTCCCCGTCCCCCCGATCGCCGACGCCCTGCAGCCGCTGCTCACGACCGTGCCGCTGCAGCTGCTGGCTTACCACGCCGCCGTCGCCCGTGGGCATGACGTCGACAAGCCGCGCAACCTGGCGAAGTCGGTGACGGTGGAATAGTTCTTTCGGGTCCGTGTGATGGCGACTAGGGATAAGAACCGCGAACAGGTTCCGTGGTGGAAGCGGAAGGTGCCCGGCTGGGCCGTCGCGGTCTTGATCGTCGTAATGCTGTTGCTCATCTTGGTGCCGTTGGTCTTTGTGTGGATCCTGTTGGACTTGATTTCATCGCTTAAGGGCTTCGGCTAGTCACACTGGTAAGGCGTTGTTTGAGCTCGACATGCTGTGTCGATTCATGCCTCAGCAAGTTCCAGGTTCCGCAGTTCGTGTAGGGTTGGCGTAACAACAAGGCGAAAGACGCGGAGGCAGGCGATTACTGGGTGCGGCTGTGCCCGGAGCTGAACGGATTGGATTGATTCGCTTTTCAAAGGTTTCTAAGTCATGGCAAAACGTCGGAGTCTTGGTGTACTGGGAGTCAGCGAAGGCAAGAGCATTCTCTTCGGCTGTGAGCGCAGCGCGGTGTGGGAGACGGCTTGCATCTGCGATCTCGATGACGAGCTGTGCAAGCTCCGGATGTCGGAGTACTCGGTCGGTCGCTACACGCTCGAATACGACGAGATGCTGGCTGACCCCGATATCGATGTCATTGCGATCTACACGCCCGACCCGATGCACGCCGATCACTGCATTAAAGCGTTGGAGGCGGGGAAGCATGTGATCTGCACCAAGCCCTTGGTCGACGATCTTGCGAAAGGGCGTGCGCTGCTTGATGCGGTTGAGAAGAGCGGGAAGAGCTTGATGGTGGGGATGAGTTGTCGGTTCTTCGCGACCTTCATGCAGCAGAGAGAGATCTATCAAGAGCGGGGGCTGGGCGAGATTCAGACCGTCGAGGCCCACTACCACGGCGACAAGCGTGTGGGCACGAGCGGCAAGTGGGGCAGGGTCGGGGCAAACAACTGGATCTACACGGGCCTGGTCCACCCCACGGACCTGGTGTACTGGTACGCCGGGATGCCCGAGGAGGTCTTTGGCTACGGGTCGGTGAGCCCCGCGATGCAGGGCCGGGGGTTCGATGTGCCGGACAACTACCACTTCGTGCTCAAGGGCCGCGACGGGAAGCCGCACACCGTTTCCGGGTTCTATGGCACGCCGACAGCTCACCCTGAGGCTGAAGGCTCGATCGAGTGCACGATTCGTGGTTCGGAAGCGGCCGTTAACGCACACTTCCCTGATTTTCAGGTGTACACCAACTTTTACGACGAGGGGCCGCGCAAGCTGTCGAACCCTCAGCTTCACAGCTACTACTACCCGTGGGGCGGGGCCGGCCATCACGCGGGAGAGTTCCAGAACTATCTGGAGTGCTTTGCCGAGCACCTCGACGGGAAGCCGGTGGAGTTCCCCGACGTCAAGGACGGGTTGCGGGTTGTCGCGGTGTTGCGAGCGATGGAGATCTCCATGAATACCGGGAAGCCGGTGAACCTGCCGGAGCTGCTTTCAGAGCATGGCCTTGAGGAACTCGCCTAAGTGCGGGCAGGGCATCCGGCTGCTGCTCAAAGAGGTGGTTGAGTCGCTAGCCATGCGTGTGCGGCGACGCCGACACCGGGGGGCGGTATCGTTTGAGGATGCACGAGAAAGAAATCCGCGTTCTGAGGTTCATGCAGGGGTACAGCGATGACCTGGTGAAGGACATCGCGGCCGAGGACTTTTGCAGCCAGCCGTGCACGGGGATGAACCACCCGGCATGGATCATTGGTCATCTGGCGTATGCATCGGACGCGCACTCGGCGGAAGTGGGCGGGACGCGGGAGCTGGAACACTATGCGGAGCGGTACGGGATCGGGTCCGAGGTCTCCGGCGATGCGTCGCTGTACGGATCGAAGGACGTATTGGTCGGGGCCTGGCACACGGCGAATGCGCGGTACATCGCGGCGTTGGAGTCGGCGACGGCCGAGCAACTGGGCAAGCCGACGCGAGGGCCGCTTGGTGAACCGTTCCCGACGGTGGGGGACTTCTTGTCGTTCTCGCTGACCGGGCACGTCTCGCTACACCTGGGGCAGCTCTCGGCGTGGCGGCGGGCGATGGGGATGCCGCGCCTGTTTTAGATCGGCTGCGTCGCGGGTCCGGTGGAGGGTGGCGTGGGTGCGGCGGCTGGGGCGGGTTGGGTCGCGGGGTCGCCGGGGATGACGTCGGGCAACAGCTCGAGGTCGGGGCGGACCGGCGGGGTGACGGCGATGCGGCGGGGGCGGGTGTAGTCAACGACCCAGCCGGAGATGGGCACGAGCTTGAGCTGCACCTCGACCATCTCCCAACGCCCGTTGTCACGTTCACGGACGACGTCGACACGGGCTTCGCCGACGCGGACGGCGATCTGGCGGACCTCGTAGGTGAGGGTGCCGGGTACGGGCTCGTCGCCGGGGATCAGCGCGTCGGGCCCGAGGCGTTCGGCCACGGCCGCGTAGCTCTCGGGGGACGACTCGGCGGCGAGGATGAACTCGTAGGGCATCGGCGTGAGCGGCGCATCGAGCCGAGCGATGGCCTGGATCGCGGCCTCGCTGATGGCGTGGATGTTTCGGGTGTTGGGGCTGTTGAACGCGGTGTCCGACGGCAGCGGCGGGATGTTGACGTACGTCGGGCTGATGCAGCCGGGCAGCGAGCAGGTGGCGGCCAGGAGGACGGTGGCGAGGAGGGATCGCTTCATGCGGTTCATGCTATCAGGACGGTGATGATTACCCGTAGGCACCGGGGGCACGGCCGCCACCACCGGTGGCGGCTTTACAGGGCGGTGTAGCGGCTGCGGATGCGGCGGACACCCTGCCGGTTGGCGGACAGGTGCTCCATGACGTGGAAGATCGTCTCGACCGCGTCGGGCTGCCCGATCGCGTCGGCGAGCTCATCGGGCAGCAGCTTCGCGTCGGGGTTGGACTGGAGGTGGGCGACGGCGAGTTTTTGCAGGTCGAGCACGGTGCCGGCCGCCTTCTTGCCGGCTTCGACGCCGGGCTGGTGGTAGGCGTTGATGTTGACCAGCGTGGCGTAGAGACCGACGGCCCGTTCGTAGAGCGCGATCAGTGCGCCGAGGGTCTTGGTGTCGAGCTTGTCGCAGATGATGCTGACCGAGCCGCGGTTCTTCTCGTAGAGGGCCTGACGGGTGCCGAGCCAGAACCCGGTGAGGAAGTCGCCGCTGGTGACGCCTTCTTCGACCGCGATCGGGTGGTAGCGGGAGACGTTGGGCACGTCTTGCAGGACGACGAGGAAGGTCGCGAAGAAGTTGTTGACGCCGTCGCGGAGCTGTTGGACGTAGGCGTGCTGGTCGGTGGAGCCCTTGTTGCCGTAGACAGCGATGCCTTGTTCGACGGTGTTGCCGTCGAGGTCGTGCTCCTTGCCGAGGGACTCCATGACCAGCTGCTGGAGGTAGCGGGAGAACAGGAGCAGGCGGTCCTTGTAGGGGAGGATGACCATGTCCTTCTTGCCCTTGCCATCGGTGGCGAGGTGCCACATGAGGGCGAGTCGGGCGGCGGGGTTGTCTTCGACCGAGGGGATGCGGGTGCAGTCGTCCATCTGCTTGGCGCCATCGAGGAAGGCGTCGATGTCGATGCCCTGGAGGGCCAGGGGCAGGAGGCCGACGGCGGACATGACGGAGGTGCGTCCGCCGATCCAGTCGAACATGGGGAAGCGGGCGAGCCAGCCTTGGCTTTCGGCGACGCCGTCGAGCTTGGAGCCGTTGCCGGTGACGGCGACGGCGTGTTTGGCGAAGTCGAGGGACTGGGCGGCGTAGGCGGCCTGGGCTTCGAGCATGCCGTTGCGGGTTTCGGGGGTGCCGCCGGACTTGGAGATCACGACGGAGAGGGTGTTCTTGAGGCGGGTCTTGAGGTTCTCGAGGGTGCGTTGGAACCCGTCGGGGTCGGTGTTGTCGAGGAAGTGGACGCGCATGCGGTCCTTCTTGGAGCCCAGGGCGTCGGCCAGGAGCTGGGGGCCCAGGGCGGAGCCGCCGATCCCGATCAGCAGCAGGTCGGAGAACCGGCCGCCGGTGGGCGGGGTGAGCTCGGCGTCGTGGACCTTCGAGACGAAGGCCTTGACGTCGGCGAGGGTCTGGACGACGTCGGTCTTGAGCTCGTCGCTGGGGGCGAGCTCGGGGTTGCGGAGCCAGTAGTGCCCGACCATGCGCTGCTCGTCGGGGTTGGCGACGCTGCCTTGTTCCAGGGCGTCCATGGCGGCGAAGGCCTCGGCCATCGGCTCGGCCCACTTGCCGAAGAAGCGTTGCCCGAAGCCCATGCGGGAGACGTCCAGCCGGATGCCCAGGCTGCCGCAGGCGGTGAGGTTGCGCTTGTATTTCTTCCAGAGCTCGGCGGCGGAGAGGGGGGTGGGTTGGGCCATGAGGGTCTCGGGGGTGGGATGGCTGCGGTAGGGCGGTGTATCTCGGAGGCAGGAATGTAGCGGCTGACGCGGAGTATCGGGCCCGCCGCGTCCCCCCCCGGGCAGAGCCCAGGGCTAAAGGGTCGATGTCATGGCAATAGTTGGAGGGCTCGGTCGCCGGGGGGCCAGACGGTGGCTTTGTGGCGGGTCCGGGTGCGGGGGTTGTAGAACTCGACCGCGACGACCTGCTGGGTCTTGTCCGGGGCCAGGAGCGTGCCGACGGGGAACGGCTCCTGGTAGCGGTTGATGAACCCGGTGAGGGCGACGGCGGTGGGCCGGCCCACGGGGATCGAGGCGACCGACCGGGCGTAGCCGCGGTTGATCCAGAGCTCGTGGTCGCGGATCGGGTTGGGTTCACGGTTGGTGAGCGTCATGCCGCCGCGGTCCTGGACGACGGTGAGGTTGTAGTCCCGGCCGTACTCGGCGTCGGCGGGGTAACGCCAGGCGGACCACTCCTCGACCTGGCTCGGGGTCGCGGAGGTGCCACGGGTCTGGCAGCCGGTGGTCGGCAGGCAGACGAGGCTGGTGACGAGCAGGAGCGTGGCGGCGAGCTGGGGCTTGTGGGGGGGGTGGGGCACGGCCGTATCATGGCGGGCATGCTCAGGCTGGGCAAACTCACGATCGACGCCCCGTTCTACCAGGCGGGTCTGGCGGGCTACTCCGACGCGGCGATGCGGATGGTCGCGCGGCGGCACGGCTGCCCGTACTGCATCACCGAGGCGATGCTCGACCACTTCCTGCTCAACGGCGGGCGCGGACTCGCGGCGGCCGAGCTCTCACCCGACGACCACCCGATCTGCGGCCAGCTGATGGGCTCGCACGCCGAGACGATCGCGGCGGCGGCGAAGGTCCTGGTCGGGCTGGGGTACGACACGGTGGACGTGAACCTGGCGTGCCCGGTGAAGAAGATCAAGAAGAAGGCACGCGGCGGGCACCTGCTGTCGGTGCCGGACGAGGCGATCGGGATCCTCAAGGCGGTGAAGGACGCGGTCGGGGACGACGTGCCGTTGACGGTGAAGCTGCGGCGGAGCTACGACGAGACGCCGGAGATGGTCGCGGCGTTCCATCAAGTCTTCGCCGCGGTGATGGAACTGGGGTACGCCGGGGCGACGGTGCACTGCCGGACGGTGCAGCAGAAGTACATCGGGCCGGGCAGGTGGGACGCGCTGCGGGAGATCACGGTGGAGTACGGGCTGTTCGGCGGGCCGGGCGATTCCGGGGGGAGCGGGTTTGTGCTCGGCGGGTCGGGCGACATCTGGCGGGCCGAGGACGTGTTCCGGATGCTGGAGCACACCGGTGTGCACTGGGTCTCGGTGGCCCGAGGGTGCATCGGCAACCCGTGGCTGTTCGCGCAGGCCCGGGCGTTGATGGCTGGCGATCCGGTCTTGCCACCCACGATCGCGCAGCAGCGGGATGTGCTGCTGGAACACTTCGAGCTCTCGACGGCCCTGCACGGCGAGCACGCCGCGTCGCGCATGATGCGGAAGTTCGGGATCAAGTTCGCCCGGCATCACCCGGAGCACGACGCGATCAAGTCGGCGTTTATCGCGGTGCGGTCGCTGGACGATTGGCGGGCGGTGCTGGAGCGGCACTACGCCGAGGACGGGCCGGGTGTGGCGGTGGAGGAGGCGCTGCCGGGCGAGGCGTGTGAGCCCTCGGCGTGCATGTGACGCGGGTGTTTAGTCCAACTCGATGAGGACGGGCTCGCGGAGGACGCCGTAGGGCGCGGCGAGCAATTCGAGACGCTTGGGCGTGGCGATTATCAGGGTGCGGCTGGGATCGACGCTCCAGGCGAGGCCCGTATCGGCGACGAGGGCGTCGAGCCATGCGGCGGCCGTGGCGTCGTTGAGCTGGAGGGATGGGGCGTTGTTGAGCTTGGCTTCAGCGTCGCTGAGCGGGTCGATGAGGAGGCGGAGGGCCATGCGGTCGCGTACGAACTGGAGCAGGTGAGTCCGGCGGGCTGGTTCGTCGAGGGTGGGTGCCCGGCGTGCGTTGCGGGTCAGGTAGGGGTGGTCTTCATCGGGGTCGTAGGGCAGGTCGGTGCCGACGCCCCAGTGCGGCAGGGCGTAACGGCGGGCGTCGCCTGTGGCAACGGTGAGCAGGCGGACGGCGTGCTGGGGCGTGGTGAGTCGGAGGGTGTCGCCGTCGAGCACGAAGCGGGCGGAGCCATCGCCGAGGGTGGCGGCGAGCAGGTGCATGAGCCGGCCGGCGGGGGCGTTGGCGAGGTCGGCAAGCCGTTCGGTGTCGCTCTGGTCTCGGAAATGCAGGAGGGCTTCGGGCGAGATGTCGTCGTCGTTGGCGAGGTGGGGATGGAGGTTGAGCTGGACGAGCGTGTCGGGGGCGATGCCGTGGGCTTGGAGGTCGTCCCAGTCGGCGACGACCGGGCGGCCGGCCCAGGTCTCGACGGTCTTGAGTACTTGGGCGAGCGGTTCGTTGTCGAACGCCGCGGACTCCAGCCAGGCTAGGCGTTCGGCGTAGGACAGGCCGCTGGCCTCATCGTGGTCTTCACCGAACCCGCACAAGAGGCGGAGACGAGCGTCGTTGGCCAGGATGAGTGTGCCCCATGCATCGAGCGCGACCCCAAGCGACGGCCCCTCCGCTTGCCCCGATTCAGTCAAGCCCAGGGCAAAGAGTTCGAGGTGTTGCCGGACCGAGGCGTGTCGGAGTTGGTAGTTGAGCTTGGCGTCGCTGAGGCTGGTGTTGAGCAAGCGGAGGCTGACCGGATCGACCACGATGTTGAGGTTGGAGATCATTTGGTAGAACTCCAGCAGATTCTTCGCGGTCGCTTGCCCGTCTGAGAACACCGAGAAGGTCTCCAGCAGCTTGTCGAGGGGGAGCGGTTGGGGACGGACGCGATCACCCGCCAGCCAGCGGGGGGACTGCTCGTAGGCGGGGCTGAGGCCAACGACGGTCCATTGGCCCGGCAGCGCGGGGCCGCGTCGGCCTTGGGTTTTCTGCTCGGCGACGGTGTCGCTGGTGATCAGCAGCGTCTGACCATCGGTCAACACCCGGGCGCGCCCGCTGCCGGCCTGGCTCACGATCAGGGCCGCTTGGCGTGCCGCGGGCACCCTGAAAACCCGCAGCCCGACCCGTTGGTCAGGGCTCACGCCAACCGCATCCAGGGCGGCTTGATCGAACTCCACGTCAAGGCCGACCTGCATGGCAACGCTGTCGATGGCGATGTTTAGCTCAACGTCTTCGAGCCGTAGATCGATTGGCGCCTTCAAGCCGCCGGGGTACGCGGGCCTCGCCTCGGGCTCTGCAAACGCCTGCGAAGTGGTGAGCAGCAGGAAGAACAGGGCCATCCTGCCAAGGCGATTTTGGGCAGCGAGGCGGGCGGGTTGCGTGGGTGGCATCAGAAAGCTCCTATGACTTTCAAAGGCTGACGGGTATGGCCGGGGCCGCGTTTCATGCTACGGGTGCATTATCCTGCCCGCCATGCGTTGTGTGCTGATCGGTGATGTGCATCTGTTCCGGTATCGGATGAGCCCGCGTCGGCTGCTGCTGTCTAAGCGGGCGCTGGGGGTTACGAATCTTGTGCTGACGCGGCGGCACCGGTTTCGGCACGACCTGCTGCCAGGCCTGGTGCAGCAGGCGTGCGATCTCCATCCCGATGTCGCGCTGTTCTCGGGGGACGTCACGACGACGTCGCTGGAGTCGGAGTTCCGGGCGTTCCGGCAGGCGGTCCGGCCCTTGACCGAAGCGGCGGGGCGGTCGGTCTATGTACCGGGCAACCACGACCGTTACACGTTCGGCTCGAAGCGGGCGGGGCGCGTGGAAGCCGAGCTCAAGGGGCTGATTCCGGCGCGCTTCCCGCACCACGAACGGCTCAGCGACACCTGGTCGCTGCTGGCGCTCGACCCGGTGATCCCGCAGAAGCTGCACGCCCGGGGTCGGCTGGGGCGCGATCAGTTCAGCAGTGCGCTGAATGTCATCCGGGGGGTGACCGAAGACCAGGGCTTACTGGTGCTGTGCCACTACCCGTGCGTGTATCCCGAGGGCGTACTGCATGCGCCGTCGCACGACATGGCGGAGGACACGCCGATGCGCGAGGCGTTGTCGCGCTGCCGGGGCCGGGTGGTGTATTGCCACGGGCACATCCATCGGCCGTGGGCATTGCACCGGGGCGACGACCCGAAGGTGCCGTTCACCTGCATCAACGCGGGCTCGCCCTGCTACACCTCGAAGGACTACCCGGCGGGGCAGGGGTTCTACAGCTTCACGCTGCCTGACGACCCTCGGGGCGACCTCGGGATCGAGCATCACCTGTCGGCGGAGGCGTCGGCGATGGCGGTTGAGGCCGCGGTGGGTGGAGTGGGTGGGGTGGGGGCGGAGTGATGCGAGCGGACGAGGCGTTGGAGCGGTTGAAGGCGGGCAACGCAAGGTATGTGCGGGGCGAGGCCAGGCAGGGGCACGTGGTGTCGCCCGCCGATCTGGGGGCACAGGACCCGGTGGCGGTGGTGGTGGGGTGCAGCGATGCGCGGGTGCCGGTGGAGATGGTGCTGGGGCAGGGTTGGGGGGAGCTGTTCGTGGTGCGGGTCGCGGGGCATGCGGTGGGGCCGAAGGTGACCGCGAGCGTGGCGTATGGCGTGGTGGAGCTGGGCGTGGAGTTGGTGGTGGTGATGGGTCACCGGGGGTGCGGGGCGGTGTCGGTGACGCTGGATGCGCTTCGGCCGGGCACGCCGGACGCGCCGGGGCACCTGGAGCCCTTGGTGCGTCGGCTTCGGCCGTCGGTGGAACCCGTGTTGGATCGGTGTGCGGACGCCCCGCGCGAAGCGGTGCTGAATGAGGCGGTGCAGAGCAACGTGCGGGCGTCGGTGGCTCGGCTGACCGAGGGTTTGCGTCGCATTGGGCCGGCCGCGTCGTCGGCAACCGTGGTGGGGTCGGTCTACGACCTGGAGACGGGGTGGGTGCGCTGGTTGGATGGCGACAGTTAGGCCGCGCCTGGGAAGGGGATGCTCTGCCCGGTGAGGGTGCGGTAGAGGCGGATCAGCTGGTCGACCTGGTCGGCGGCGACGCGGTGTTCTTTGGCCCAGTCTCGGGCGGAGCGGCCGAGGGCTTGGCGGGCGTCGTGCTGGTTGTGGGCCCAGTCCAGGGCGTCCTGCCAGCCGTGGGCGAGGGCGGAGCCGGCCGCGGCGTCGGTCGTGACGGGCGAGCTGGGTTTTGTGGATCGTCTTCGGCGGTGGGGCTTGGTGACGTAGCCGAGCGGTGCGTTGACCAGGCGGGCGGTGGTGTCGGGGATCAGGTGGTCGAGCATCGGGTCGGGCGCGGCGAGGAGGGGCACGCCGGCGGCGAAGGCCTGGAGGTGCAGCGATCGGCAGCGCCCCAGCGGCTGCGGCTGGATCAACACGTCCGCCCGGAGCAGCAGCTCGCGATGACCCAGCCGGCGTGGGATCAGCGACAGGTTCGACAGCAGTCCCGCGTCCCGCGCCGCCCGCCAGACCGCGTGCTGGTCGCTGCCCATGCCGTCGCAGAACAGCTGCGTCTCGGGATGTTGCTTGACGAACTCCGCAGCCCCGGCGAGGAACGCGTCGTAGTGCGGGTCCAGCCGGCCATCACCCGTGACCACCGCGCAAAACGGCCGATCCTCGGCGGGTGCCTCCTCGGTTGGGCCCGCCGTGTCTTTTGACCGCGCGTGGTGCACCCCGGGGGGGCCGACCTCGACCGGCAGCCGGCCGTCCACCGCGTCCCGGATCGCCTCGGCGATCGGCCCGCTGGTCGCCACGATCGCCGCCCGGCTCGGGTCCACCTTCCGCATCAGCCGGCTCGCCAACGCGACGTCCGCGCCGGAGTTGGCGGTGTACACCCCGACGCCGCCCAACGCGTCAACCAGGTCCGCCCCGATCAGCCAGAGTCGTCCGTCCAAGGCGTGCACCACATCGATGTCGTCGTTCGCGATGAGCTGGTCTTTCAGACCCATGAGCCGCCCACGGTGCCGCCACCGCCGTCGACCCTCGTGCCAAGACACCCGCCGCCCGAACGCGCTGACCTCGCCCTCCGCCCGACCGCTCGGCAGCACCTGCGTGACCCGCACCGACTCATCGATAAGCCCAACCACGAGGTGGTGCAGCTGCGCGAGCTCTTCATCGAGCCACGCGGTGTTGGCGAGGAACGCGACGTGCATGCCGTGATGATAAGGCTGGAGGTGTCGGACTAGTCGTTGGCCGGCTGGGCCTTGACCATCAGCGAGATCACGATCTCGTGCTCCCGATCTTTGGCGTCTCGGGTTTCGCGGCCGTCTTCGGATAACAGGTACCGGATCCGGACCTGCTCGAGCGGGCCCTGGACCGGGATCTTTCGGCCCGGCTTCCAACGCCGTAGTGCGTGCTCCTCCGTGGTCTCGACTTCGTATTGCCAGGTCCAAACAATTCGCGGCTTCCGGCTCAAGACGACCCGCTCACCGATGAACGAGTGCGTGAACCGGCCTTGCCCGCGCCTCAGCATGCGCGAAGCGATCCGTCCCTCGAACTCAACGGGTACGTCACGCAGCTGCCGGGTGAGTTGGCGATCCAGCTCGTAGAGCTTCTTGCCGTCTGGCGGTTCGGTTTCGAAGACCCGGCGGTCCTGCTCGGGGATCGCCCGCAGCACGTCCTTGATGCCGGTGATCCGTTCGGGTTTTTCGGTGCCGGCGTCGGCCGGCTTGGCGTGAGCCGCGATGGACAGCAGCAGCATGACAAAGCTGCCAAGCAAAAGCACCGCAGGCAATCGATCACGCTGTTGTGCCCCGTTCGGGCTCGGCATCATCATGTGTTACGCCGTCGGTTGGTTACGCCTCGAGCAGCATGCGGGTGGGGTCTTCGATGGCGTCTTTGATGCGTTTGAGGAAGGTCACGGCTTCGCGGCCGTCGACGATGCGGTGGTCGTAGGTCAGGGCGATGTACATCATCGGGCGGACGGCGATGGACTCTGCCGGGGTGCCGGGGTTGAGGGCGATGGGGCGGCGGACGATGCCGTGCATCCCAAGGACGCCGGACTGGGGGGGGTTGGTGATGGGGGTGGAGAGCAGGGAGCCGTAGACGCCGCCGTTGGTGATGGTGAAGGTGCCGCCCTGGAGGTCGTCGAGCTTGATCTTGTTGGCTTGGGCGGCCTTGGCGTAGGTGCCGATGGCTTTTTCGACGTCGGCGAAGGACATGCGGTCGGCGTCACGGAGGACGGGGACGACCAGGCCCTTGCCGCCGCCGATGGCGATGCCGATGTCGTAGTGGTTCTTGTAGATGATATGGTCGCCGCGGACCTCGGCGTTGATCGCGGGGAAGAGCTTCAGCGCGTCGATGGAGGCCTTGACGAAGAACGACATGAAGCCGAGCTTGGTGCCGTGGGTGACCTGGTAGAGGCCTTCGCCGGTCTTCTTGTTGGCGACGGCGTTATAGGTCTTGCGGAGGTCCATGACGGCGGTCATGTCGACCTCGTTGAAGGTCGTGAGCAGGGCGGCGGTCTGCTGGGCGGAGACGAGGGAGGCGGCGATGGTGCGCCGCAGGGGGGTCATGCGGACGGACTCTTCACGCTCGGATGGGGGCGCGGGCGGCGCGGCGGGTGCCGGGGTTCGCTTAACGGCGGGGGGCGGCGGGGGAGCGGGGGTTGCGGCAGGTGCAGGAGGGGCGGGAGGAGCGGCGGGTACGCCGCTGAGGTGGTTCAGGACGTCTTCTTTGAGGATGCGACCGCCTGGGCCGGTGGCCTTGATGGCGGCGGGGTCGAGTTGGTTTTCGTCGATGAGCCGCTGGGCGGCGGGCATGACACGGGGGATCTCAGGGCTGGGAGAGGCCGGGGCAGGAGATGCGGGTGCGGGGGCGGGTGGGGAGCCGTTAGACGCGGCAGTGGCCGCGGGTTCGGCGGCGGCGGGGGCCGGCGCGGGCGCGGCGGCACCGCCTTCGAGCAGTGACCCGATGACGTCGCCGACGGAGGCGGCCTGGCCTTGGGGGTGGGTGATGGGCCCGAGCGTGCCGTCGGCGGGGGCGGGGAGCTCAAGGGTGACCTTATCGGTCTCGATCTCGACCAGGGGCTCGTCTTTGGTGACGGCGTCGCCTTCGTTCTTCAGCCACTGGCCGATCTCGACTTCGGTGATGGATTCGCCGACTTCCGGGACGATGAGGTCGATGGGCATGGCTGGGGTCTTACCTGAGGGTGCGGACGGGATAGCAATGGACTCGGCATCCTATGGCGATGCGGCATGGGATGGGAGACGAGTTATTCGGTGTCGCCGAAGGCCTGGGCGAGGAGTTGTTTCTCTTCGATGTCGTGGGCGCCGGCGGAGCCGGTCGCGGGGCTGGCGGAGGGCTTGCGGGAGACCAGCGCGACGTCGAAGCCGTCGTCGGCGTTGTTCAGGTGGTGGACGAACTGGGTCAGGATGAACGGCCAAGCCCCCTGGTTGGCGGGCTCTTCCTGGACCCAGAAGATGGGCTTGCCGGCGTAGGACTCGAGGCGCTGCCGGAGCTCTTCGGTCGGCAGCGGGTAGAGCTGTTCGACCCGGAGGATCGCGACGTCGTCGCGCTGGTTCTTCTCGCGGTGCTGGAGCAGGTCGTAGAAGACCTTTCCGGAGCAGAGCAGGACGCGCTTGGCGGTCTTGGGGTTGTTGTCGGGGTGGTCGAGCGTGCGTTGGAAGCCGCCCTCGGCCAGGTCGTCGAGCGAGGAGATGAACCGGGGGTGGCGGAGCAGGCCCTTGGGGGTCATGACGATCAGCGGCTTGCGCCACTTGCGGACGACCTGCCGGCGGAGCAGGTGGAAGTACTGGGCGGGGGTCGTCGGGAAGGTGACCTGGAGGTTGTCCTCGGCGCACTGGGTGAGGAAGCGTTCGAGTCGTGCGGAGGAGTGCTCGGGGCCCTGGCCGTGGAAGCCGTGGGGCAGGAGCATGACGAGCCCGGAGAGGCGGCGCCACTTGTCTTCTGCGGAGGCGATGAACTGGTCGATGATGGGCTGGGCGACGTTTACGAAGTCGCCGAACTGGGCTTCCCAGAGGGTGAGCCCGCAGGGGTAGTCGAGGGAGAAGCCGTACTCGAAGCCGAGCACCCCGGCCTCGGAGAGGGGGGAGTTGAAGATGTCGACGGGGGCCTGGTCTTCGCTAAGGTGGGCCAGGGGCATGTAGGGCTCGCCGTTCTGGAAGTCGTGGAGGACGGCGTGTCGGTGGGAGAAGGTCCCGCGTTGGCAGTCCTGTCCGGTGAGGCGGATGCGGTGGCCGTCGACGGCGAGTGAGGCGAAGGCGAGCAGCTCGGCGGCGGCCCAGTCGAGGGGGCGGTCGCCGGCGGCCATCTCGGTCTTGAGCTTGAACAGCTTCTTGAGCTTGGGGTGGAGGTTGAAGTCGTCGGGGGTGTGCGTGAGTTTGTTCAGGAGCTTGGCGAGCCGCTTCTTCGGCAGGGCGGTCGGCGGCTCAACGGAGGGGTCCGGCTCGGGCCCGCCGGAGTAGCCCGCCCAGAGGCCGCGGGGCTTCTTCTGAGCTGGGATGTAGTTCTCGTCACGCGCGGCGGAGAGTTCTTTCTCGAGCAGTTCGGTGCGGCGCTCGGCGATGCGGTCGGCGTCGTGCTGCGTCACGCCGTCGAGCTTGAGCAGCTGATCGAGGTAGGCCTTGCGGATGTTGGGCGTGTTCTTGATCGTGCGGTACATGACCGGCTGGGTGTACGCCGGCTCGTCGCCCTCGTTGTGGCCGCGGCGGCGGTAGCAGTACATGTCGATGACGACGTCTCGCTTGAACTCGCGGCGGAACTCCATCGCGAGCCGGACCGCCTGGGCGACGGCCTCGGGGGCTTCGCCGTTGACGTGGATGATCGGCGACTGGAGCATCTTGGCGACGTCGGTTGCGTAGTGGGTGGAGCGTCCGTCGTGCGACCCGGTGGTGAAGCCGATCTGGTTGTTGATGACGATGTGGAGCGTGCCGCCGACGGTGTAGCCCGGCAGCTGGGCGAGGTTGAGGGTTTCCTGGACGACGCCCTCGCCGGCGAAGGCGGCGTCGCCGTGGATGATCAGGGACATGCCGCGTTCGCCGCGGGTGCCGAGCCCCGAGCGGTCCTGCTTGGCGCGCATGCGTCCGAGGACGACGGGGTTGACGAACTCGAGGTGCGAGGGGTTGAAGCAGAGCGAGAGGTGGATGTTCTTGCCCGAGCGGGTGCGCCAGTCGGAGGAGTAGCCGAGGTGGTACTTGACGTCGCCGCCGCCGAGCTGGGACTCGGGGTCGACATCATCGAACTCGCGGAAGATCTTCTGCGGCGACTTGCCGAGGATGTTCGCCAGGACGTTCAGGCGTCCACGGTGGGCCATGCCTACGACGATCTCTTGGACGCCCTGATCGCCGGCCCGTTCGAACGCCAGGTCGAGCAGCGGGATCAGCGACTCGGCGCCTTCCAGCGAGAACGACTTGGCCCCGATGTACTTCTTCTGGATGAACTCCTCGAAGATGGTCGCGTCGGTGAGGCGGGTCAGGATGCGGATCTGCTCTTTGCGGGAGAGCTTGATCGTGTTCTCGGTTTCCTCCATCCGGCGTTGGAGCCAGCGGCGGACCTGGAGGTTGTCGATGTGCATGAACTGCACGCCGAGGTTCTGGCAGTAGGTGTTGCGGAGCTGTTCAAGGATGTCGCGGAGGGTGCGTGTCGTGTCGCCGGGGAGGGTGGACGAGAGGACGAACTGCTTGTCCATGTCGGCGTCGGTGAAGCCGTAGTACCCGGGGGTGAGCTCGATGGGCAGTTCGTGG
>JBCDIM010000007.1:0-85369 GCA_038749105.1 Planctomycetota bacterium | reverse complement strand
GATGGGTCTTGGACGTGATCTGTGTTACGCGGTGGTGGGGGCGGTGTCGTCGCCGGTGTGGGGGTGGTCACTGCTGCGGACGGGCAAGTGGCGGACGGATTGGAAGGGGCGGTTCGGTTGGGTGCAGGGGGGCGTCGGGGGTGAGGGGGGTGAGGGGGGGGCGGACGAGAAGACGCTACTGATCTGTGCGGTGTCGGTGGGCGAGGCGAACCTCATCCGGCCGTTGGTGGCGGAGCTCGAAGCGGTGCCGGGGCTGCGGCTGTTGATCGCGGTGACGACGAACACGGGGGTCGCGCGGGCGGAGCAGCTCTACGGCGATCGGCACCGGGTGGTGCGGTATCCGCTGGACTTTTCGGGGGCGGTGCGGCGGTTTCTGGATGCGGTGCGTCCGGACGCGGTGGCGTTGGTGGAGCTGGAGGTCTGGCCGAACTTCGTGGAGCAGTGCGGGAAGCGGGGCGTGCCGGTGGGGGTGATCAACGGGCGGCTCACGGAAAGGAGCTACCGGGGGTATCGGCGGGTCGGTTTTCTGGTGCGCGGGAGTTTTGGTCGGCTGTGGGGCGTCGCGGCGCAGACGGCGGAGATCGCCGAGCGGTTTGTCGGGGTCGGCGTGCCGGCCGGGAAGGTTGCGGTGTTGGACACGATGAAGTGGGACGCGGCACGCGTGGAGCCCCCGGAAGCGGTGGAGGGTGCGGATGAGTTTGCGGCGGCGATGGGGATCGATCGAGACAAGCCGTTGGTGGTGTGGGGGTCGACGGCCCCGGGGGAAGAGGCGATGGCGCTGGACGGGGTGTCTGAGGGGGTGCGGGTATTGATCGCGCCGCGGAAGCCGGAGTGGTTTGATGGGGTAGCCGAGGCGGCGCGGGCACGGGGGACTGCGGTGGTGCGGCGGACCGAAGCGGCGGGCTTGGAGGCGGGGATGGCTGGCGTCATCCTGTTGGACACGATCGGGGAGCTGCGGAAGGCGTACGCGTTGGCGGATGTGTGTGTGGTGGGGCGGAGCTTCACGGGGAAGCTGTATGGCTCGGACATGATGGAGCCGGTCGGCTTGGGGAAGCCGACGGTGGTCGGGCCGCACACGAAGGACTTCTCGGCGGTGATGGGGGCGTTCAAGAGTGCGGACGGGATCATGGAGACGGACGATCCGTGGGGTGCGGTGCGGCGGCTGCTGGATGACCCCGAGGCGGCGGCGGCGCTGGCTGAGCGGGGAAGGGGGGTGATCCGGGCGCGGCAAGCGGATGGAGGTTCGGCGGGGCGGCACGCGGCGTGGGTTTTGGAGATGATGGGTGCCGGTGCCAAAGATGAAAGCTGAAAGATGGAAGATGTTGCGGGGGGTGCGTTGATGCCCTCGATGGAGCTTCGGCAGACGGTGATCGAGCAAGCGAAGCGGGTGGTGGTGAAGGTGGGGTCGTCCCTGGTGACGAAGCAGACGTCGGAGGGGCCTCGGGTGGACACGCGGCTGGTGGGTCGGCTGGTCAAGGAGATCGCGGAGCTGCGTGAGGGGGGTGTGGAGGTCACGCTGGTGAGCAGCGGGGCGGTGGCGGCGGGGTGTGGGGCGTTGGGGCTGAAGAAGCGGCCGAAGGACGTGGCGGAGCTGCAGGCGTTGGCGGCGATCGGGCAGCGTCGGCTGTTGTCGCAGTACCACCGGGCGTTCGAGAAGGTCGGGCTGGCGGCGGGCCAGGTGCTTCTGACGCGGAGCGACTTCGATGACCGGGAGCGGTACCTCAACGTGCGGAACTGCATCACGGCGTTGCACGGGATGGGGGCGGTGCCGGTCCTGAATGAGAACGACCCGGTGGCGGTGGACGAGATCCGGTTCGGGGACAACGACCTGCTGGCGGCGATGGCGTGCAACGCGCTGCGGGCGGAGGTACTGCTGCTGCTGACGTCGGTGGACGGGCTGCTGGACGAGGGCGGGGCGGTGGTGGACCGGGTGGATGACGTGGTCGGGATGCTGGCGTTGACCCGGCGTGGTGTCGGGGGTGCGGAAGGCAGCAAGAGTGCGTGGGGCAGCGGAGGGATGCGGAGCAAGCTCGAGGCGGCCCGGCTGGTGACCGAGGCGGGGGAGGTGGTGGTGATCGCCAATGGCCGAGATAGGGGCGTGATCGGTCGGGTGCTGAGCGGCGAGCGGCTGGGCACGGTGGTGGCGCCGGCGGCGCGGAAGCTGGACAGCCGGAGCCGGTGGTTGGGCATGACGGCGAGACCGGTCGGGACGGTGACGCTGGACGACGGGGCGGTGCAGGCGGTGGTGAGCAAGGGCAAGAGCCTGCTGGCGGCGGGGGTGGTGCAGACGACCGGAGCGTTCGCGAAGGGGGACGTGGTGATGCTGCGGGACCGGCAGGGGCGAGAGGTGGCGCGGGGGCTGAGCAACTACGGGTCGGAGGAGCTGGCCTTGATCAAGGGCCGACGGACGGGGGAATTCGAGAAGGTGCTGGGTCGGCCGGGGTACGGCGCGGTGGTGCACCGGGACCACATGGTGGTGGCGGGGATGGGGTAGGGGTATCGGGCCAGAGCTTCGAGCCGGGGCTGGCGGGTCTGGTGGTGATTGCATCCGATAACCCGAGGGGGGTGTTGTGCGGCGTGTCGTGGGGTGGCGTCTGGGGCGGCGGGTGTCCGAGAACGTGTTAGAGCCATCTATGGAGCTGTCGTATGGGTTCGCCACGGGTTGACATGACGTCGGTGTTTGAACGGATGGGTGAGGCGCAGGGGCTGGCCGAGTCGGGTCGGCTGGCGGAGGCGGAGATGATGCTGCACGGGATGAAGCGGGAGCCGGGCTGCCCGGAGGTGGTGCGGACGACGTTGGCGGCGTGGATGTCACGGCGGGGGGAGTACGCGGCGGCGGAAAGCCTGTTGACCGAAGCCGCGGGGATTGGGGTGAACCAGAAACTGATGGCAGCGGTGAGGACGCTGCGTGGGGGCCAGGACGGTGATGAGGCATTGGGCTGGTTGGAGCGGGCGGACCCGGTGGAAGGCGATGCGTTGCCGGAGGCGGATGAGGCCGGCATTGATCGGTTGCGGGCGGAACTGATGGCGGATCCTGGGGTGCTGGAATCGGTCGTCGCTGGCTTGGGGTTGATGGGGGATGGCGAGGGGTCGGGGCAGGCACGTTTGCTGCGTGCGGGGCTTGAGCAGGCGGCGGAAGACCTGATCCGTGCGGGGCATGGGCTGATGGTGTGCCGGGCGATGGCGCGGCTGTGCGAGCTGCTGGGGGACCACGCGGGGGCGAACGCCTGGGCGCGTCGGGGTTTGGCGGAGCAGCCGACGGACGAGAAGTTGGGGCTGCTGCTCTCGCGGCAGCCGGACGAGGTCGAGGGGGTTGATCCGGGCGGCGGCGAATCGACGGCGGTGGTCTTGGCGCGCATCAGCGACGCGCACCCGGACTACCCGGACGTGCGGGCGGCGCTGATCCGCCGGCTGATGAAGGACGGCGAAGCGGGCGAGGCGATGCGTCGGCTCGAGGCGTGGCGGACGGAAGAGCCGGGCTGCGGGGTTGCGGAAGCGCTAGAAAAGGAGGTGGCCGCGTGAGCGAGTGCATCTACACGACCGACGACGGTGCGGTCCGGGTCAGCGACGACGTCGCGGGGCTGCGGCTGCTGATCGAGCGGGGTTATGTCGGTGAGGCGTGGGGGATGATCGAACGCATGGAAGACGCGGGCGGGTTGTCCGACGAGGCTTGGGAGCTGGGGATGGGTCTGGCTTTGGGGCAGGGCGATTTGGCGCGAGCCGAAGCGTGGGCGTCGGCCCGGGTGGACGAACGCGGCGATGCGACGGGGTGCCGTTGGCAGGGGTCGGTGTGTCTGCAGCGGGCGGAAGTGGTGCGTGCGGGGTGGTGGTACTGGCGGGCGGTACGCCGGGACACGATGGATGTGGCCGGTTGGGCGGGGCTTTGGACGTGTGCGTCCTTGGCGGGCCGGACACGTCTGGCGGAGCGAGCGATGGCGACGCTTCGGTCGGTCGCGCCGGCGGGCGAGCGTGCTTCGGCGTTGGCGTCGGTGTGGGTCAAAGCGGCGGCGTACCACGCGGTGCGGTCGTATCTCACCGCACAGTCGGGGGCGCGGGAGCGGTCTCCGATGGCGGGGCTGCTGCGAACCGCATCGGAGGCGTTGCAGGCCGAAGCGGACCGTCGGCCGAGGCGGGCGGACACGCAGCACCACCTGGCGGTATGCACCGCGGCGCTGGGCGAGCGGGACCGGGCCGCCGTGGCGAACGCGATGGCGCTGCGGGTGAATCCTGGCTATGCGGCTGCCCAACAGATGGCGCTGCGGCTGGGGGCTTGAGCGTTCGACGACAGCCTCCAGGACGGGACGCCAGAGGCTCTGAGGGGTAGGGTGAGCGGATGGAACGTGTCGGTGAAAGGTCGAAATTCACACGGGGGATGCGGCTGAGCGGCAGCCGGGCGTTCGATGCGGTGTACGCGGGGAAGTGCCGGAAGAACCTGGGGCCGATCGCGGTGCTGGGGTTGAGCAATGGGTTGACGCATCACCGGCTGGGGCTGTCGGTCGGGCGACGGGTGGGGACGGCGGTGAAACGACACCGGATCAAGCGGCTGCTGCGGGAGGCGTTCCGGTTGGACCATCAGGGGTGGCCGAGGGTTAGTGATGGGGCAGGCGGGGTGGATGTGGTGGTCGTGGTGTACCCGCACGAGGTGCTGGGGCTGGCGGCGTATCGGGAGCTGCTGGGCAGGGGGGTGCGGTCGGTGGTGGGGCGGTTGTGAGAAGGCGGTACGATTGGGGGGATGGGATGGATACGCCGAGCGATGGGGTGGGTCTTGCACTTTGCGGAGGGGGAGGCGTGGCGACACCGGTCGGTGCGTTATCTGCTGGACCTGTTGGGGTACGGGGCACGTCGGCTTCGGCGTCACCGGGCGGCGCAGATGGCGGCGGCGCTGACGTACCGCACGCTGTTCTCGCTGATCCCGCTGACGGTGTGCGGGCTGCTGGTGGTCAACGCGTTCGGCGGGTTTGACGAGGCGGAGCTCGACCTGAAGACCCGGGTGGTGAACTTCCTGAACCTGGATGTGATCACCGACGGCGCGTTCGCGGGGCTTGAGGAAAGGGCGGCGGCCACGCAGGCCACGCAACCTGCGACGATGCCCGACGCGGCGGTTGCGGAGGATGAGCTCGCGGCCCAGGTTGAGAGCGAGGCGACGGGGGAAGAGACCGAGGAAGAGCGGGCCCGTCGTGCGGCGGAAGAGCTGGAGGCGGAGGCTCGTGCGGAGCTGGCGGCGCGGGTGGAGGGGCTGCTGTCAGACCTGAATCAGCGGATCGAGAACGTGAGCTTTGCGAGCATCTCGGTGGTGGGGGCGGTGCTGCTGGTGTGGTCGGCATTGTCGTTGTTGGTGACGATCGAGGGGTGTTTCAATGTGGTGATGGGGGCAGAGCAGGGCCGGCGGTGGGCATTGCGCGTGCCGATCTACTGGGCGGTGTTGTCGCTGGGGCCGGTGCTGCTGGGTGCGGGGTTCTTGATGGTGGAGCGGACGCTGGAGTGGGCGGACTCGCTGCCGGGCGCAGGGGTGCTGCGGTTCTTCGCCGCGTGGATGTCGCCGCTGAGCAGTCTGGGGATCACCTGGGTGTTGCTGGTGTTGATCTATGTGCTGATGCCGAACGGCAGGCTGCGGCTGCGCTCCGCGTTGGCGGGGGGGTTGGTGGCGGCGATCGCGTGGGAGGTGAGCAAAGGGTTGTTCCGGCTGTATGTGGCGAAGGCGGTGGGGACATCAGCTTTGTACGGGGCGTTGGGGCTGATCCCGTTGTTCATGATCTGGGTGTATGTGACGTGGATCATCGTGCTGTTCGGCTTGGAGGTCGCGCACACGCTGCAGACGCTGCCGCGGGAGCGGTTGCAGCGCGAGATGGCGGAGCGGGACGAGGAGGTCGGGGGTTACGACCCGGTGAGCCGGCTGGAGGTCGCGGCGTTGGTCGCGAAGGGGTTTGAAGCGGGCCAACCGGTGACGGGTGAGGAGCTGGAGGAAGGATTGGGGCTGAGCGGGGTGCGGGTGCAGGCGGTCTTGGAGGACCTGTCCGCAGCGGGGGTGGTGATGAAGGCGGAGGCGGCGGACGGGGTGACCGCGCGGTACACGCTGGGGCGGCCGCCGGACCGGATCGGGGTGGCGTCGCTGCTGGACCGGGGCGAGGAATGGACCGAACAGGAGCGGCCCGTGGCGGGGCTGCTGCGCGAGCTCGATGCGGCGCGTCGGGAGTGGCTGGAGGGCCGGACGCTGGCGGACGTGGTGCGGAAGGATTCACCCGTCGACGGCAAAAGCGAGGAACAGCCGGCGGGCCATGTGCCGCCGGACAACGCCTAGCGCTAGAGCGTGGCGGTTGCGGGCGATTGATGATCCCAGCGTTGGGCGATGGGCATGCGTCGGCCGAAGCCGAACGCCCGGCCGGTGATCTTGAGGCCGGGGGCGGCCTGTCTGCGCTTGTATTCGTTGCGGTCGATCAGGCGGACCATCTGGAGCACAAGGTCGGGATCGAAGCCGGTCTCGCTGGCGATGACATCAGCGGACTGTTCGCGTTCGACGTAGCGTTCGACGATCTGGTCCAGAACGTCGTAGGGCGGCAGCGAGTCTTCGTCGAGCTGGTCGGCGCGGAGCTCGGCGGAGGGCGGTTTGCTGATCGAGTCGGGCGGGATGACCGGGCCGTTGAAGCGTTGGTAGAGCGGGCAGTCGGGGGTGTTGATCCAGCGGGCGAGGTCGTAGACCATCGTCTTGGGGACGTCTGAGAGGACGGCGAGGCCGCCGCACATGTCGCCGTAGAGGGTGCAGTAGCCGACGGCGAGCTCGGACTTGTTGCCGGTGGTGAGCAGCAGTGCGCCGGTGTCGTTGGAGACCGACATCATGAGGACGCCGCGGAGGCGGGCCTGGAGGTTCTCTTCGGTGAGGCCCTTGGGTTGGCCGCCGAGGACCGTGGGCAGTAAGGCTTCGTAGGCGGCGTGGGCGGACTCGATGGGGACGGTGTGGAAGCGGAGGCCGGTGGCTTCGGCGAGGGCCTGGGCGTCGGACTTCGAGCCATCGGAGGAGTACCGGGACGGCATAGCAACACCGATGACCTTGTCCGGCCCAAGGGCATCAACGGCGATGGCGGCGCAGAGCGCCGAATCGATGCCGCCGGAAAGCCCGAGAGCGACGGACTGGAAGCCGCACTTTCGGCAGTAGTCGCGGAGACCCAGGACCAGGGCGTGGTAGGCGGAGGGGAGCAGGGCGGTGGCGTGCTGGGGGATCTCGACGCCGGGTGCGACGCGGGTGATCGGTGCGTGGGCGGTTTGGCCGTTGCTGTGGGTTGAGGTGGTCTCGATGTCGAAGTGGCCGTTGGTGGTTTCGACGGCGTCGGGTTCTCCGGCTTCGTGCGAATCGAGGGGGACATCGACGACGAGCAGGTCTTCCTCGAAGGCCTTGGCGTGGGCGAGCAGGGTGCCGTCGGCACCGAACACGCAGCAGCAGCCGTCGAAGACCAGGCCGTCGTTGCCGCCGACCTGGTTGCAGTAGACCAGCGGGATCCTGTGCTTGCGGGCGACGCCGGACATGAGGCGGAGCCGGAAGCTGTGCTTGCGGACGGTATAGGGCGAAGCGGAGCAGTTGACGAAGAGCTGGGCCCCAAGGCCGGCGAGCTGGTCGATGGGGTTGTCGTGGTAGAGCTGTCGGCTAAAGAATCGGCCGTCGTTCCAGAGGTCTTCGCAGACGCTGATGCCGAGGCGGACCGCGTTGTTGGCGCTGGGGGTGACCGGCAGTTCGGTGAGGTCGAGGCCTGGGCCCGGCTCGAAGTAACGCTGCTCGTCGAAGACGTCGTAGGTGGGCAGCAGGCTTTTGAGGTGGGTGTGGACCACTCGGCCCTGATCGCAGACCGCGGCGGCGTTGTGCAGCGCCCGGCCCGTCGGCTTATCGGAACGCACCGGCAGCCCGATCACCGCCGCGACCCCGTCGGTGCACCGCTCGGCGAGCTGCTGAACCGCCTCGTGGCAGCGATCGAGCACCGCAGGCTTCAGCAGCAGGTCCTTCGGCGGATAGCCCAGAACGGCCATCTCGGGGCATACGACCAGCCGCGCACCCGCGTCGGCGGCCCGCGCGATGGCGTCGGCGATCCGCTGGGCGTTGCCGGCCACGTCGCCGACGGTCGGGTTGATCTGGGCCAGGGCAATCTTCATGGGCGTGCAAGGGTATCGAGGGGTTCGGCTGGGCTGAGGCACGGGGTTGATCTAGCCGAAAGTCTTATCATAGGACCGCGTCGGAGCGGGCCGACCGCAAACCGGACCCTGCCGTCCGGCGTAGACCCCGATAAGACCAACGCCGGCATCCTCCGCCGCCCCCCTGACCCCGACCTGTTGCTGCCCATGCTTCGACGCCCCGCCCAGTCCGTCCCGATGGCCGCCGCCTGCGCCGCGTTGTTCCTGACCTTGGCCTTCCTGCCGGGGTGTCAGAGCTACCGCCAGCAGGTCCGTGAAGCCCGTGCCTTGGCGTTTGTCGACGAGGCCGAACAGCACCGCGAGCAGGGCGACGACGAACAGGCCCTGGTCGCTTTCGCCATGGCGATCGAGGTCAACCCCAAGCTCACCGCCGCCCACCTCGGCGTCGGGAGCATCTACAAAGACCGCGGCGACCTCGAGCAGGCCTCGCAGGCCTACGAAAACGCGGTGGGTTCCGATGCCAACTCGTTCGAGGCCCACGCCAGCTACGGGCTGGTGCTCCACCTCATGGGCCGGCTCCGCGAGGCCGTGAGCTCATACCTCCGGGCGATCCCGATCGATCCGGACGACGCCGAGGTCCGCCGGCACCTGGCCTCGGCTTACATGCAGCTCAACGACCCCGCCGCCGCTCTGCCCCACGCCCTGCGGGCCGCCGAGCTCAACCCCGACTCCCAGTCCGACTGGGCCAACCTCGCCTCGAACTACGCCCTGCTCGGCCAGTTCGAGGACGCCGTCGACGCCTACCGCCAGGCCGCGGAGCTTGGCGACATGGCCGAGCCCGTGCTGCTGGGCCTCGCCGACGCCCACATCCGGCTCGGCAACCACGCCAGGGCCATCAACACACTCAACACTCTGATTTTCCGCGCCGGGCCCGCCGCCTCCGCCACCGCCTTCGAGCGCCTCGGCGTCGCCCAGTACCGCCTCCGCCGGTACGAAGACGCGCTCCGCTCCTTCGCCCGAGCCCTGTCCATCGACCCCAACGACATCGCCGCCCTCAACGGCACCGGCGCCGCCTACATGACCCTCTACATCGAGGGCGACCGCGATAACGCCACCCAGAAGCAGCGAGCGATGGAGGCCTGGCGCCGCTCAATCCGCCTGCAGCCCCAACAGCCCCGCATCACCGACCTGGTCAGCCGCTACGCCAACCTCTGATCCCAGCCGCCCAGGGGCCCCTTAAATCGGGTTTCCACACCCTGCGGATCCATTGACAAATCCCCAAAGTTTCACTATTTTGACTCTGCTAGGTTCAACCTCGCCCGTTGTCCCTGCAGCCACCGAATTCGTCGCCTCCCCTTCGGATTCGCCGTCCCTGAGTCCTCATCGCTGGCTCGATTGGCTGCTTACTACCCCCAACGGAAATCCTGTTCTTCCCTCGTCGGCCGAATGGTTCGGTCGATCTCTCGTCGCTCACCGGCCTGTTCGGCCAAGTCTCGGCTCCAGACGCTCTCAATAGCTCTGCTATCGTTCCTTACCGTCTAAAACGCCCGTGTTTACGGGCAAGCGTCGAAGCCCCCCAGACCGAGCGACACCCTTAACACTGCTCATTTTTTGGAGAGCTCACACATGCAACGACGCAAACAAGGTTTTACGCTCATTGAGCTGCTCGTGGTCATCTCGATCATCGCGCTGCTCATCGGCATCCTCCTGCCCGCCCTCGGTGCCGCCCGTCGGTCCGCTCGGCAGGCGACCAACTCCACCCAGCTCCGCGGTATCCAGCAGGGCATGGTCATCTTCGCTCAGGGCAATAAGTCCAACTTCCCAGGGCTTCTTGGTAGCGGTTCGGTCGGCGGTGACGTAGATTTAAACCAGGACGCGGACAATACCAAGTACACATCAGACCTCAACGGATTCAACACCATCACGAGGCTTGCGATTATGCTGGAAGCTAATACCTTCACGCCCGAGTACATCATCAACCCCGTAGACACCGCTAAGACCGAGTCGGTCATCGACATGAATATCACCGCCGATGCGAACGTTTCTTACGCGTCACTCATGCTGCAGACCGATGCAGGTAGCGGTGCTGCTCTTGGCGCCAGTGATCTGAGCATGGGCGATGCAGGTGATCCCCCCTCCGACACACGTGGTGACGAGTGGAGCGAGACGCTCAACACCCGTGCGATCGTCCTTTCCGACCGCAACACCGGTACGGATGCTGACGCCGCGATTTCTTCACCCTGGACCGAGGAAAACGAAGGTGACTGGCGTGGCACCGTGGTACGGAACGACAACTCGACCGCGTTCGAGACAACCCAAGACATTGAGAACATGCAATATGGTTCTGGCGAAGTCTATACCACGGACAACATCTTTAATGCCGGCACGGCTGGTCAGCACGTCGTTGAAGGTGGCGGTACGTTTGACGCCGAGGACAACGCTGCCATGGTGCTTGAAGGTGGTCGTAACCTCGTTGATCAAGGTGATCCCTGATCCGTTGCTGTCCGCCTAGTGGACATCAAAATCATTATTGAAAAAGACCGCCGGTTTTTACCGGCGGTCTTTTTCTTTTGATCGAAGCGCTATCTTATTTCGATACAGCTGCTGTCCCGTACCACGACGCTGGCAGTCTGCGTTGTAGGAGTAACTCCAACTCGCGGTTATGGGGCTCGAAGTGGGTGTATAGACGGGCCAGCAGGTCGGGAGGTGGCGTGTACGCCCCCGAGTTGAGCCTCGTCTTTAGGCCGCCCTTGATCGTCCGGCGGAGCCAGGCGGGTGTGCCGCGGTTGCGGAGCCGTTTATTGAGGTGAACGCCCAAGGTGATCAACCGTTTGTAGCGTCGCCTGCCTTGGTAAACCCCGATGTTCCGCTGCCCGAGCGGGGGCGTCCCGATCGGACCCGGATCGACTCCCAGGAAGGCCAGCACCTTAGCCAGCGTGAGACCTGAGGGGTCCACCAACTCGTCGTAGAGCACGGGCAAGAGCTGAGCCCGCGGGAAGTGTTCAAGGTATCTCAGAATTTGTCGGGCGTAGTAACCGGTATCGATGTAGGTACGGTACAGCCCGATGCCCTCGCGTTTGAGCTCGTCTGGGAACATTCGTGCACAATGAGCGGCTCGCTCGGATTCGGTAGACAGGTCTCGGCCGGACGCGATCCGGTCCAGGTCGTCCGCGATTGCTTCGGGGAAGTTCAGCCGCTCAACACCCCGGCTGTGGTAGTGGTTCCAGTGCGACACCGCACGCTCGACCGGGTTGCGCATCAGCACGATGAGGCGAGCCTCCGGGTTGACCGCGGCAATCCGCTCGGGCACATACGGGAGGAAGAGGTTCCGGTGGCGCGACTCCCCGATGACCGGCTCACCGGCCCAGTGTGCGAAGTAGGCCTGCCGATAGAACGCCAACCCCTTATCGTATTCACACTCAAAGAAGAACGGCTCCTTCGGGTCAGACATACAGACCGACTGGAAACGGGAAAGATAGCTATGCAGGGCCGTAGTGCCGCACTTAGCGGCACCGAGCACGAACAGGTTGGGTAAGAACTCAGCGTTCGGCTGGGTGGCATGCGACGTTAATGGCTCGGTCGGCCTGACGGTGGGCGGTGGCGAGTCTGCGGGAGACATCCATGCCGTTAGGTCGAGGCCGGTGAGTTGCTCGGCCTGCTCCAAGTCAAGGCGGAACAGCTCGCGGAGTTCGAGATCGAGTTCACGCGGGATCGGTTGAGGCTCGGCCCCGCCGAAGACCCGCTGTGGGGCCGGCAGTTCCTCGGGCGGGTCGATATCGAGGAAGGCGTAAACCCGTAGCAGTACGTCTTTGTGGCGATCGCGCAGGTCGGTGTCCCGGAGCACGAGTAGCTGTGACGCATCGAACCGACTATAAAACCGGGCGAGTTGTGCCCCGTAGAGCCCCCGCCTCAGGTAAGAACGCTTCTCATCGAGCGCAGTGCTGCTTTCTGCGATCTTTTGTCGTTCGGCGGCCACTTCCCCCGCGAACCCTTCACGCTCCATACCACGGCTCAAGTGCATGGCGTGATTCGAGATCGCCCGTTCGACCGGGTCACGCAGCAGCGCGATGAGTTTTATGTCTGGGCGGTATGCGTGGATACGTTCGGCGGTCTTGGGATGGTATAGGTACTCGGGGGTCGCCTCGCCCCACACGGTGCCATTCGGTGCGCTATCGAACCACTCGTGGTATGATGCATATCGGTCGGGACCGGGCGTCCCCTCGAAGTTCGAGTCTTTGTGGAAGAAGCCGACCTCCTTACGATCGGGCATGAATATGCCGGGGTGTTGCCGCAGGAAGTGATAGAGCGCGGTCGTCCCAGCCTTCTGGGCACCGATGACCAGGAAGTCGACGCGCTTGCTCATCGGACTGTCGCCCCGAGCTGCCACTCAGCGTGGTCGACGAAGTAACCGTGGGTACCGTAGCGCGGGATGATGCCCGGGGTCGAAGAATCTTCGGGGATGACTTCGACGGCTCCGAAGCTGCGTGGCATCAGAAGGACACGGGTGTTGTCGCGAGCCCCGATGCTGACCTCGTATCGGCCAGAAGTCAGCGGCAGACGGGGGACCCGGCAACGGACCTCGAACCGGCCTTCCTGATCGGGCAGCTCTTTAAGTTCCGTGGCCAGGAGGTAAGACAAGACCTTTACGCCCTCGGTGGTGGAGAAGTGCAGCCCGCAGCGGAAGCCGGGGTAAGACTCGTCGGGCCGGCCGAACGTAAACCGGGCATCCAGCGGGCTGCCCATCGGCAGGCTCAGTTCGCCAGGCAGGGCGGTGTCATTTAAGCTGGCCGAACGGAGCACCAAGTCCGGATCATCCGCGTCGTTGGGTTGATCAAGCGGAGACTCACCCTGGTATTGCAGTTCCAAATATCGCTTGATCATGCCGGAAGGATTGCCCGTGCTTACCAATTGACCATGGTCCATCACGGCGACACGGTTGCAGAGTTTCGAGACAAAAGGCATCTGGTGACTAACAAAGATCACCGCCCGGCCAGCGTCGATCTGGTCCTTCATCCGGCCTAGGCACCGCTTCTGGAAGCTCACGTCGCCGACGGCAAGTACCTCGTCGATGATGAGGATCTCGGGGTCGAGGTGGGCCGCAACGGCAAAGCCCAGACGGACACGCATGCCCGAGGAGTAACGCTTCACCGGCGTGTCCATGAATTTGGAGGTGCCGGCAAACTCGACGATGTCGGCGAGCTTGGCCTTGACCTCTTTTCGGGTCATGCCGAGGATCGAGCCATTGAGGTAAGTGTTCTCGAGGCCGGTGAGTTCGGGGTGGAAGCCGGTGCCGACCTCGAGGAGGGCGGCGACGCGGCCATGCATTTCGATGCGGCCGGCGGTGGGCTCAGTGATGCGGGCTAGGACTTTGAGGAGTGTGGACTTGCCGGCGCCGTTGTGCCCGATGATGCCGAGGCATTCGCCACGCTCGACCTTGAAGCTCACGCCCTTGAGGGCCCAGAAGTCGCGGTCGTTACCAGGGGTCGGCGTGTCGGCCGAAGCGGCATCCGATCCGCTACGCCCGCCGCGGCGCAGGACGCCACTGAGGGCGTCGCGGAGCGTGTCCGGTGAGGCGGTCTGGCCCAGGCGGTACCGCTTCTTGATGTTCTGGCAGTCGATGACGGTCTGAGCCATGGCTAATGGGGTATCGGCTGATCAGGCGGGGGGGTGGAACACACGGCTGACAAGAGCCAGGCCGGATCGGCAGTATCGCAGATCGGACGGCTCCGGTGCACCCGCGACACGCTGGGGATCGATGCGATACGTTGCGGAGATGGCTGAGACGGCGATGGAGACGGTCGTGCGGGTGCGGGTCCGATATGCCGAGTGCGACCCGATGAATGTCGCGCACCACTCGGTGTATCCGGTGTGGCTGGAGCTAGCGCGGACGGAGCTGCTGCGGGAGCAGGGGGCTGCGTACAAGGATCTGGAGGCTTCGGGGGTGCTGTTTGTCGTGGCAAGGATGAGCCTGCGGTACCACCGGCCGGCGGTCTATGACGACGAGCTGGAGGTGTGGGTGCTCGCGGAGCCCGTGGTCGGTGCGAAGATCGAGCACCGGTATGAAGTGCGGCGTCGTGGGTCAGCGGAAGACGCTTCCAGCGTGGACGTGTTGGCGACAGGTCAGACGACGCTAGTTTGCGTAGACCGCGCGGGGAAGATGCAGCGCGTGCCGGCTGGCCTGCTGCCTTAGGCCATCGCGGGAACGGGAGTCCGCGTAAGCCGCGACTTCACCCACACCCGCACCCGCACCCGCACCCGCACCCGCACCGGCGACGGTCCGTTCGTTGAGACGCAACTCGGCCAGAGCTAGTGCACCCGAACCGCCACGCTCATGAGTCAAAGGCCTGCGAGTGCTCTCACGCCCGCACGCCAGGAGGATTTGGTCATCGCCCACGGCGACGCTTGATCAGCAGCAGTGTGCCGAGGCCGGTAAGGGCCAGGGAGCCCGGCTCGGGGATCACGGTGGAGACCGGCTCGCCCGAGACGGTGATATTGAGTTGACGCTTGTCACCTCCCCCGCTGCCGTTGGAGTCGATGACGAAGTAGAGCGTGTCGCCCTGGCTGAGCGTGAAGCTCGAGCTGGTGATCGGAGCCGCCGGGGCCGCCACCCCGACATTGACGGCGGGGTCGATCGCCGATGCACCCAAGAAGACCTGGTAGTCGATATCGCCGCCGTTCGACGCGGAGAAATCGGTCGAGACGGTCGCGGTCTGATCCACCGCCAACTCATCGAAGGTCAGGGAAAAGACGGTTAGTGCGCCCACGGCGGTGGTGAACTCGACGGGCGAGACGGCGCGGGAGAACACAATGAAATTCGAGCTGGACTGCCACTTGCCGGCGACGTTCCCGAAATTGGCGCGATCGACGCTGCCTGGGGCGAAGCTGGCGATGCCCGAGGTGCCGAGCTGCTGGCCCATCTGCCAGTCGTAGTCGCCGGCGTCCCAGCCGCCATCCACAGCGGTATCAAAGAGGCCGCCGCTGAACCAGCCCGTGGTGAAACCGTTGGGCAGTGCCCCGGCGTCGGTGGTCAGGTCAGCCAGGACGACCGGCGCCGCCTGCGAAGCCGTGCCAGCCAGCAGCATGGCAGACAAGGCCACGGGTGCTCCGGCCCTTTGTAAACACTTCAAATACTGAATCATGGAGTCCTCCTCAAAGGGGTTGAAAAAGAAGCGGTGGCGGCCGGTCTCTTGGCCGCACAAAATCAGTCACGCGGCGGAGCCAGGGTGGTCCCGGCGTGGTAAAGAAAATCGACCTCTTCCGATGGGAGCGTCACCCGGGGGTCGGCCATCTTCTTGAGGATCATTCCGCCGACTGCGGTGCCCAGGCGTGGCTCGCCAAGGAGCATGGACGTGCAGGTCATGTGTCCGAGCCGGGCCCGGTCACCGCCACGATGCATGGCGATGATCGAGATGTCTTTGGGAATGGATAAGCCCATCGCCTGGGCGGTGAGGTAGACATCGATCGCCGTCGATTCCTCATAAGCGACCCACGCGGTCACGGCGTCGTCTCCCGACATCGCGGCTCGGAGGGCCTGGTGGTCTCCGGATGCGCCCTTGTGGTGGTTACGCATGATCACACGCGGGGGGAGCCCTCGGTCGAGCATCGCCTGCTCGTAACCTGCCCGGCGGTCGTGGACGCTGTAGTGCTGTACCTGGTCTTGGTCGTTGTACACGCCCGCGTATCCGATGGACCGGTGGCCGAGGTCGAGCAAGACCTCGGTGGCTTCCCGAGCGCCGTTGAAGTCGTCTGGATAGGCGGCGTCGAACTGCTGCCGGACGTTCACGGTGATGCACGGCAGTTCGTGCTGCTGCGCCATCTCGATGACTTCCTGCGGCAGCACGCCCGTGCCGTCGAGCACCAGGACGTCGACGAGGACGGACGTGAAGACCGCGGGCAGCTCGTTGTCACGCAGCTGGGACTCGCTGATCGTTGAGAAGACCAGGTGTCGGCCGTGCTCGGCCAAGACCCGGCTGGCCGCGGAAAGGACCAGCGAACTGCCGGCGGTGGTGTAAACGCCGTCGAGCTCGTAGCAGACGTAGCCCGCAGCGTGGGTCTTGCCCTGGCTGACCGCATGGGCGAGCAGATTGGGCCGATAGCCCAGCTCTTTCGCTGCGGCCAGGATGCGCTCCCGGGTCTGGTTACTGATCCGGATATTGGTCTTCCCGCCGTTAAGCACCTTGCTCACGACCGGACGGGAGACCCCGGCGTACTTCGCGATATCCAGCATGCTGACGGGCAAAGGCGACTCCTTGACTCAACAGGCGCGGCTGGAAGCCTCAGTCGGTCTGATTACTCCCATAATCAAAGATTACTCTGTTAATCTGATTTGTCAAGGTCCCTCCTAAAGGATGCCCAACAGCCGCGCAACACCGGGCTCAGCAATCACACGCCAAGGGACTCACGCGATGGGATGCGCACAAAAAACCCGCCAGTCATCGACTTGGCGGGTCTTTAAAGTGGGCCTGGCAGGATTCGAACCTGCGACCTCACCCTTATCAGGGGTGCGCTCTAACCAGCTGAGCTACAAGCCCGGCAATGGGGCCTACGGCGAAGGGAACGCCGCTGTCGGACCGGGCATTATGACAGGCGACGGGGGGGTGTCAAACGGCAAACACGGGTCCGACCGCAACCGGATCCGAGGCGTTGACCCGGGCTAGGCGGCCGAGGTGGGCGTACGGTCCGGTGGGTCCGCGTCGCCAGGTTCCGGCGGGGCTTCGGCGGCGGCCTGCTCGGCGGCCGCCTGGGCGGCCTCACGGGCGGCGAGGCGCTCCATCTCCTTGGCGTAGGCTTCCGGGTCGGTGTGCCGGAGGGCTTCGCGGTAGATCGCACGGGTGGGTTCGGTGTCGAACTTCCAGTCGTCCAGGAGGATCCTGCCTTCTTCGCCTTGGGCGGTCTTGTACACCAAGCGAGCGATGCCCTTGGTGTCCCACTTGGGCCCGTCGATACCGGTGAGTTCAGACCAGAGCGGCGATTGGCCTTTGTGATCGCGGACGCCCTGCTCGTCGGCTTCTACAAAGCGCGAGCCCGATGCGATGTAGATGTACAGGGCGTAGAACCCGATCGGGAACACGATCCCGGCCATGATGAATTGGGTGACGACATCGCCCTGGGTCCGGTCGCTGTAGGACTCGGTCTCGGTAATACTGCCCTCGATGCCGTGCTTCTCGGCGAGGCGGGTCCATGCCTCTTGGCTACGCCAGTTGGTGTATTGAGGGTCGCCGGCCTCGGCCTTCTCGATAATGAGCTCGAGCTTGTCGTACTGCTCGATCTGGTTGGGGTAAGCGATGAAGCCGTCATACAGGGCGTAGAACCCGAAGCCGATGCAGAACAGCGCGATGAGCCCGGGACGCCAGCGGTAGCCACCGCTCACGGTCGCCTTGGTCGGAGCGAACGGGCTGGCCTCGGCCGCGGGCGTCGGATCGGGGGACGCTTCGGTCTGAGCGTCGGTTTGCGGGGTGGAGTCATCGGCGCTGTGGTTCATGGCGGGCTCGGGGTGAGATCGGGTTCTAGCAAGAGGCGGTGGGGCGGGAAGGATAGGGCCCGGAAACGGTCGCCCAGGGCATCGCTGTACTGTGATTATGTCGGGCGGCGGGCGAGGGTTCTACAACGCTCACGACGGATGGGCATGTCAGGCGGAGATCATTCGGCGGCTATCGGACGCGGTGGGCCTGGCCTACACAGGGTCGCGGCAGCTTCTCGGGGCCATGCCGCTCAGGAGCCGAGTGTGCGGGACCACCAGTGCTGGACGGCCGCGCGAGCAGCCGCAGACCGGCGGAGTAGCTCGGCAAAACCACCACGATCGACGCGTCGGCGGGGGATGCGGGGCAGGTCACGTTCCTCCCTCAAGGCCCAGGTGAGGAACGCACTGGTCTCCCGGATCATCTGTTCACGCGGGTCATGACGCTGGTAGGGATCGAATCGGGGGCGGATCACGCGGGGGTCCTGAGTCTCGGGTGACGGGGTCGGCCGGGCTGCTTCAGTCTATCGCGGCCGGCATGACGGGTCGCGGGTGATCGGCGGGGATTTTGAACGCCAGGATGTCGATGGGCCCGCGAGACCAGATCCCCAGGCGTTGCCCGCGGGCGTGATCCTCTGCGGCCTGGAGCTGCCGGGTCAACCCGTGCGGCCAGGTGTCGTCGGCTTTGGCGAGGCCGGCGGCGACCAGGGCATGGCTGAGCGACCGCTGGGCAAAGCCCGTGGGTGGCGCGTCGGCGTCTGATGCGGGTGAGTGGGTGTCTGAGACGGCCGCGTGGGCGAGGAGTCGACCGAATCGGCCGCGGGGTCGGTGGGCCTCGAGGTACAGGGTGATCGGCTGATTCATCGCAAGCTGTTCCAGGTACGCGGTGGCGGCGGCAGCCCCGCGCTCGGCGGGGAGGTTGCGTTGGGGCTTGGCGGTCTCGGGAGCGTCGATGCCCCACAGGCGGACGCGGGTATGCGGACGAGCGGGGGACTGGGTGGGGTCGGGGGCGTCGATGACGAGGGTGTCGCCATCGATAACGCGGAGAACGGTAAAGGTCTGGCCGTGGTAGCGGTCGAAGTCCGAGCCGGGGGCGAAGAGCAGGCCGAGGTGGTCGAGGCGGGCAAGGAGCAAGACGCCGGCGAGGGCGAGGGTGACGACGATGATCCGCCGGCGTCGGCGTTGCCGGCGGGCTTGGGTAGGTGTGGGGGGTTTGCGGGGGGTGGGCCGACGGACGCGGGGCATCGGGGCATTATCGCGGAGCGGTCGGGTTACGCGAAGACGTCGATGAGGTGGGCCGGGACGATGATGGGGACGTAGAGCGGGTGCACACGGGGCGGTGGCTCGCTGGCGGGTTCGTCGGCGTGCGGCGAGAGGCGGGGCAGGATGGGCGGCGTCGGCTCCGCGGGGTCGGTGTTGGACGGTGTGAGTCGGGGGTCGTCGGGGGGGATGTCCGGGGGTACGCAGGGCGGGCAGGCGAGGCTGGCGCAGGTGGGGCTGAGGTCGAGCCGGTCGGCGGGCGGGCCGTGGTGAGTGGGGTGGGGGTGCGGGTGCGGGTGCGGATGGGGGTGGGCGATGGGCAGAGCGTCTTGGAGCTGGTCCAAGCGGGCGATGGTGAGGTTGGGGTGGGGGCCGACGAGCCGCATGGAGCAAGTGAGACACGGGGCGGGCGGGTTGGCGGCGGCTTGGGGTAAGTCGTGCCGTGACGTGCGCTTGCTGATCTGGGGGGCGGGTGCGAGTGTGCGGGATGGTGTGGATTGGCAGCGCGGAGACGGGGCTGAGAGCGGTGGGCCCCACGGGGTTCGGCGGGGTAGGGTGTGGCGATGCGGACGGACGCGTTGGACTACGAGCTGCCGGAGGGGCTGATCGCGACGCAGCCGGCGGAGCCGAGGGACTCGGCCCGGCTGATGGTGTGCGACCGGGCGACAGGGAGCGTGCGGCACACGCGGGTGTCGGAGCTGCCGGGGCTGGGCGTGTTGCGGGCGGGGGATGTGATGGTGGTGAACCGCAGCCGGGTGGTGCGGGCGTATCTGGAGGGGGTCCGGCGGGGTACGGGCGGGCGGGTGACGGGGCTGTTCCTGGCGGACGCTGGAGATGGGCGGTGGCGGGTGATGCTGAAGTCGGGGGGGCGTCTGGTGGAGGGCGACGCGGTGGAGCTGGACGACGCGGCGCTGGTGCTGGAGGAGGCGTTGGGGGGCGGGGCGTGGACGGTGCGGGTCGAGGGGGACGCGGAGTTGGTGGGGCTGCCTGCGGCGGCGGCGTTGGAGCGGGTCGGTGGGGTGCCGTTGCCGCCGTACATCCGTCAGGCGCGGCGGAAGCGGGGGGAGGTGGAAGAGGTCGCGGGGGATGCAGAGCGGTACAACACGGTGTATGCGGAGGGGGGCGGTTTGGGCAACGCGGACCCACGGTCGGAGACCGTGGGCTTCGAGGGAGGGGGATCGGTGGCGGCGCCGACGGCGGGGCTGCACTTCACGCCGGGGCTGCTGGAGCGGATCGACGGGTTGGGCGTGGAGCGTGCGGAGGTGACGCTGCACGTGGGGACGGGGACGTTCCTGCCGGTGAAGAGCGAGTCGCTGAAGGAGCACCCGATGCACACCGAGCCGATCACGGTGCCGGGGGCGACGCTGGCGACGCTGCGCCGGGTGCGTGGGCAGGGCGGCCGGGTGTTGGCGGTCGGTACGACATCGGTGCGGACGCTGGAGTCGCTGCCCGCGGAGTGGGCGTCGATGGAGGGCGACTACTCGGCGGAAACTGGGCTGTTCATCCGGCCGGATGAGGGGTTTGCGTTCCGGTTTACGGACATGCTGTTGACGAACTTTCACCTGCCGAAGTCGACGCTGCTGGCGTTGGTCGCGGCGCTGCCGGGGGTGGGGGTGGAGCGTCTGCTGGGCTGGTACGGGGAAGCGGTTTCGGAGGGGTACCGGTTCTACTCGTACGGGGACGCGATGCTCATCGTGTAGAGCGATGGGCTCGGAGAAAGTGGTGTGGGGTTCGGCCGGTCCGACACGGCCCGGCTCGCCGAGGATGGCGGTGCGGGACGCATGGTTTGCGGTGGGGGGGTGGGGCGTTCACAATCGGGGCGTGGCGCTGGACCAGGACTTCGACAATTTGGTGACGGACGAGGGGGTCGGGTCGGCGGAGCGGGACGCGGCGGTGGACGAGATGCGGATGCCGTTGGGCGATCACCTGGACGAGCTGCGGGGCCGGCTGATCAAGGCGGGGATCGCGGTGGGGCTGGCGGCGGCGGGGAGCCTGTTCTTCGGGAAGGACCTGGTGGGCTGGCTGCTGCGGCCGCTGGGGCGGGCGTTGTCGGAGTTTGGGCTGCCGGCCCAGGCGTACGGGATGCACGTCGCGACGGGGTTTGCAGTCTATCTGAAGGTGTCGCTGATCACGGGGCTGATCGTGGCGACGCCGTTGGTGCTGTACCAGTTCTGGCGGTTCGTGGCGTCGGGGCTGTACACGCACGAGCGGCGGTTTGTGTATGCGCTGACACCGTTCTCGACGGTGATGGCAGGGCTGGCGGTGGCGTTCATGTACTACGTCCTGCTGCCGATCTGCCTGGCGTTCTTGTTGTTCTTCACCACGACGTTCCCGCCGATCGATCCGGGGGACGGTGGTGGGGATTCACTGATCGATCTGGTGGCCCGGCTGGCGACGGGGCAGTCGGGCGAGAAGGCGGTGGTGGAGCCAACGGCAACGGGGGAGTCGGTGGAAGGGCTGGCGAGCCTGCCGTTGGTGGAGGGGGACCCGGAGGCGGTGAGCAGCGGGTCGGCGTGGGTGTCGCTGCCGAGCAACGAGCTGCGGGTGCGGGTGGGGGATCAGACCTTGCGGTATCTGCCCGTGGCGGGGCCGTCGGGGCTGCAGCCGCTGCTGGACATCCAGGCGTACCTGTCGTTTGTGGTGCTGCTGATGGTGGGGGTGTTGATTGGGTTTCAGCTGCCGGTGGTGATGTTCGTGCTGGGGGTCAGCGGGCTGGTGGAGCCGGGGCTGTTGGCGCGGTACCGGAAATACGCGTTGCTGGGGTCGTTTGCGCTCGGGGCGTTGCTGACGCCGGCGGACCCGATCTCGATGCTGGTGTTGGCGGTGCCGTTGTACGGGCTGTTTGAGCTGGGGCTGGTGGCGATGCGGTTGGGTCGAGGGGGGCTGCGCGATGAGCCGTGAGCGGGCGTTGGCGGTGGTTGAGGAGCTGGCGGGTGCGGTGCGGGTGGCGGGGCAGCGTCGGCCGGGGTTGTTTGTTACAGGGACGGATACGGGGGTGGGCAAGACGGTGGTGAGCTGCGGGATCGCGGCGGCGCTGCGGCGGTGGGGGTATCGGGTCGGGGTGTGCAAGCCGTTCGGGAGCGGCTGCCGGAAGGACCGGGAGGGGCTGGTGCACGAGGACGCGGAGGCGTTGGCGCACTTCGCGGACTGCCGGGAGGCGCTGGACGTGATCAACCCGATCCGGTTCAAGGCCCCGTTGGCGCCGGCGGCGGCGGCGTTGGAGTTGGGGGAGTCGATCGACTTCTCGGCGATCGGGCGGTCGCTGGATGGGCTGTCGGTGCACCACGATGTCTTGCTGGTCGAGGGCGTGGGTGGGGTGATGGTGCCGATCGACCCGGATCGGCCGGGGGTGACGGTGCTGGAGCTGATGGGGGCGTTGGGCTACCCGGCGGTGGTGGTGGCGCGGGCGGGGCTGGGAACGCTGAACCACACGGCGATGACGGTGCGGGTGATGCGGGACGCGGGGGTGGCGGTGCTAGGGGTGGTGATCAACGGGGTGGACACCAGCGGGGTCGAGGAGGCGGCGGACCCGAGCCTGGTGAGCAACGCGGCGTGGATCGAGCGGATGACGGGGCTGCCGGTGTTGGCCCGGGTGCCGAAGGTGAAGGAGCGGGACGCGGTGGTGGCGGAGGGGCGGCTGGACGCGGCGGTGGTGGACGCCCTGGCCGGAGTGGACTGGATGCGGCTCGCCGGGCGCGGGTGAGGCGTTGCGGCTCAGGGCGGCGGGAGTTTAGGGAGCGGCTTGGAAAAGTTGGGGAGTGGAGCGACGGTGGCCTTGGGGTCGTCCAGCGTGCCGCGGACCCTGATGCCGAAGAGCTGATTGCGGATCGCGGTGATCAGCTGGGGGGTGATATTCCGGGCGTCCTCGGGCGTGGCTACGGCCATCTCCAGATCGAGATCAAGCTCGGGCAGAGACATCTTCCCAAGCCCAACAATGGCGAGAGACGGCGACTCGAGGGCGGCTCGGCTGATCCAGACCGTCTCGCCCTCGATCAGGAACTTGGCATCCGCCCGATCGAACGGCTGCGCGAAGAACGGCAAGCGGAGGTTGATCGCCTGAAGGACCGCAAGAGCCACGGGTGAGTCGTAGATGGTGGCGTCGCGGACATTCAACTGGCCGCGCCCGGTCTTTGCCAGCGGGTTATCGAACTTGCCCACAAGGATCAGGCTCGCGGAGACCAGGCCGTTGGCGAGATCTCGCTCGACGGGTGTGGGGATCACCAGGGCATACGGCTGAAGCGGGGGCGGGGCCGGGTTGGCGGGCGGGTCAGGAGGGTTCGGGGTAAAGACGGGCTCGGCGGCAGCGTCATTGATCGCGAGCTTGAGCGAGTAGCCGGCCTGCTCGTCCTCACTGTCGAGGTCTAGGGCAGCGCTGCCAACGACCGAGCCGTTAGCCAACACACCGCGGATGTCCGGGATGAGCAGCCGCGGATGTTCGGGATCGTCGCGCGTCATGAAACGGGCCGTGAGGCGTTCGACGAGACGGTCGCTGGCGCGGAGGGAGGGGACGAGGGCGGAGCCCGTGATCGTGGGGAACCGGGCATCCGCGGCCTGGTTGACGGTGAGCTCGAGCTCAGCTTGGAGGTGGGAGATCTCGCTGCCGAGGTCGAGGGAGGCCCCGTTGAGGGCGAGGTTCGTGACGACTTCAATGTCGCGCACGGGCTTGCCGTCTTCGTCAAGCATGTCTGTGGCGGGGGAGGGCGTCGCTGTGATGCGGGCAGAGCGGATGCGGTAAGCACCCTGGAGCAGCGCGTCGTCGATCAGGTCCGTGACGGCAGGGGGGAGCACGGCCCGCTCGAACGCATCGATCCGGTCGGCGTGCCCGGTGATGGTCACGCGGGTGTTGTGGGTGGGCTCGAGGGCGTAGGTGCCATGGAGCTTGATGGTGCCGTGGGGGTGGTTGCCCTGGAGGTCGAGGAGCTCGACGGCGTGGGGTTCGACGACGGCCTTGCCGGTGATGTCGGTCAGGGTGAGTCGGTCGCCGCCGTAGTCGAAGGTGAGGGTGCTGGGCCGGAGCTCGACGGTCGGGGGTGGCGAAGCGTCGAAGAGTGCGTCGACATCTTCGGTGGGCTGCGGATCGGGCTGGGCCCAGCGGATCGTGGTGTCGAATTGGCCTTCGGGGTGGTAGGTATCCAGCAGGTCGTGGATGTCTTGGCGGGCGTCGAGGTCCGGCGGGATCAGGTCGATCAGATCGCGGGTGACGGGGACCGACTCGCCGTCGAGGGTGAAGTCCCAGGTCGTGCGATCGTTGAGCCAGTCGGCCTGCCCGGCGATGGCGATGCGGGCGTCGTCGCGGCTGCCGGTGAAGGTGCGCAGCTCGAAGCGCTGCCCGGTGAGGACGAACCGGCTGTGCACATCCTCGAGCGGGAATCGGCCCTCGTGAGGGGCGGCGGTGGCCTGGTCGAGTCGGGCGAAGACACGGAAGTCGGTGTCGCCGGCGTCGCGGGTGAAAATCTCTGCGTCGCCCTGGATGCGTCCGCGGATGTTGAGGTCGCTGACCCAGCCGCGCTGCCCCGCGGGAATGGCGGCGTAAAAGATCGAGTCGAGGGGCAGGTCCAGCGGGGCCAGGCGGACGTCGATCTGGTCGTGGTCGGGGGCGGGGTAGAGGTCGATACGGCCGACGATCTGGCCGGTGCCACCGGTCGGTGAGACGACGTCGACATCCTGGAGCAGCACCTCGCCGGGAGCGATAACGAGGGTGCCCGAGCGTGCGGTGATGGGGTAGGGCCAGCGTTCGTCGAGGAGCCCGATGCCCGGCCCGCCGGGAGTCGAGGCGATCGTAATGCGGGTCGAGATCTTCTGGGTGTCCGAGTTGCGGAAGACCTCGATGTCGGTGTCGGCTCGGCCGCCGAGAGTGAAGATCGGGGCGTTGGGGTTCGGCGGCAGCGGGCGGGGCTCGGGGCCGACACCGCCCCGCTCGCGGGACTTGTCGTCGCTTGCCGGTGGTGCGGGCAGGTAGTAGCCGGCAGTGGTATCGATCGGCGGATGACGCAGGACGCCTTCGGCGAGCAAGCGGTCGTATTCGGCGATCGAAAAAAAGCTGTCCACCAGCTTGCGGACGCGGGGATTGAGCGCCCGATCGAGGTGGGCGTCCTTGTCGACGTTGCGGGCGGCGATGTTGATCTGGACGGGGCCCCCGGGCCGGATGTCGGTGAAGCCGTTGAGGATGATGGGGCTTCCCGCGGGACTACTCCCGGTCAGGTTGTCGAGGTAGACCATGTTGTCTTCGACGCGGACGGTGCCCCTGGCGTTGAGGACGGGGTAGGGGAACTCGTGGTGTCGGATGGCGGCGTCGAGGAGGTCGAGGCGGGCGCCGATCCGGAGGGGCTGGCCCTGAGCGGTTCGGGAGATGCGGGCTTGGCCGGCGAATCGCCCGGTGGGTCGGAGGTCGTCGAAGAGCTCGTGGACGAGGGGGTGGAGGATACGGAGCCGGGTGCGGAGGAGCCAGCTGAGCTGGAATGGCTCGGCATCGACCACGAGGTCGCCGGGGCCATCGACGTCGAGGGGGATGGTGCCGTTCGCGGTGAGCTTGAGGCCGAGCATGTTGGCCTGGAGGTTGGTGACCTGGATCTGGTTGTTGACGAAGCGGGTGCTGCCGTTGACGCCGCCGATGAGGAAGGGTCCGGGCGCGCCTGGGGCGAGGAGGGTGGCGGTCAGGTTGGCGGTCTGGAAGGCGGCGGACTGGACGGCGATCTGTCCGTCTTGGTCGGGGGCGACGGTGATGTCGGCGAGGGGGACGCGTCCTGCGGGGGCGGTACGGTCGAACCAGTCGCGGGCGGCGGCGGGGAGGAGGAAGCGTTGGCTGGGGTCGAACCGGAAATTGCGGACGCTGAGGTTCCCGGTGAGCTGCTGCGTGTGGAACTGGCCGAACACGGCGGTCGCGGGGGTCGGGTCGTCGGGGTCGGGCAGCTCGCGGAGTGCGAAGCCGTAGGCGTTGGGGTCGGCGGTGTTTGCCGAGAGCTCACCCTCGAGGTAGACGGTCTCGAGGCGTTTGACGCCAGCGTCATCGATGGCACGCAGGACGACCTGAGCCTTGTCGAGATAGATCGCGGGCAGCGGCGGCAGGGGCTTGGGCTCTGCGTCCTCATCGGCCTCGGGCAGCCGACACATCTCGTAATTGAACACCCCCCGGTTCAGGTCCTCTGTGATGTAGACCCGGGGGTTGACCGGGCGGACCGCGACGATCGGGTGCTGCCCGGCGAAGACGCGACGGAGGTCGAGGTTGACGACGATGCGGTCGGCTTCGTACAGGCGGGTAAACGTCGGGTCGTCGCCGGGCGTATCGACCGCGATGCCGGTGAGCGTGAGGGTGCCGTCGAGGGCGAGTTGGGCGTGGTCGAGGGTGAGGGTGGTGTCGAAGTAGCCGTCGAGCTGGTGGCGGAGCAGGGGGGTGAGCACGAACGGGCGGGTGACGAGGACCAGGCCCAGGGCGAGGAGGAGGGTGGCGGCGATAGCGGCGAGGGCGAGGCGTCGCATCCAGCGGCGCACAGGGCCACGCTTCGGCTTAGGCGTCGGCGGAGTGGACGGTTTGGACGCGGGGGCGGGCATGTCGTGGGGGTTGGTCAGAGGCCGAGGCGGCCCCGGCTCGCGGGGGTCAGCGATGGACTATGTTACGCCTTGATATCGGCACCGAAATAGGACGAGCGACAGGCCCATGGCGTTTAAAGAATCAATTACGTTTGATGACTTCCTGAAGCTGGACCTGCGGGTTGCGACGATTGTCGAGGCCGAGGCCCATCCCAACGCCGACCGGCTGCTGAAGCTGCAGATCGACGTGGGCGAGGAGCGGCGTCAGATCTGCGCGGGGGTCAAGGCGTTCTACGACCCCGCGGACCTGGTCGGGAAGCAGATCGTCGTGGTGGCTAACCTGGAGCCGCGGAAGATCAGGGGCGAGGTGTCGCAGGGGATGCTGCTGGCGGCGAGCGTCGAGGGCGAGGACGGTGGGAAGGGCGCGTTGGCCCTTGTGACGCCGATGAGCGAGATCACGGCCGGTGCAGCAGTAGGCTGAACCGGCTCGTTTTCGGGTCTGAGACGCATCGGCCATGCATGAACGCAGCATCGTCATTGTGGGTTACCCCAAGAGTGGCAACACCTGGGTGACGCGGCTAGTCGCCGAGCTGGTTGGCTGCCCGGTCAAGGGGTTCTGGGACTCGGATCTCGACGAGATCGCCACGGAGCACGCTGAGCGGGTCAGCAACTTCGGTTGCTACAAGAGCCATCATCAGCTCAGCGAGCTGGACGCGGTCGAGAAACAGCCGGAGAAGGTGATCTATGTGCTGCGCGACCCACGGGACATCTGCGTGAGCGGGGTGCACTACTTCAGGCTCGGGCCGCCGCGCTGGGGGCGACTCCAACGCAAGCCGGTGGCCCGGTCCGTGGTGAAGCTGCACTGGAACCTGATCGGCCAGTACCGGATGCGGACCGAGATGGTCAAGGCGGTCCTAGAAGGCAACGAAAGGGTCAACGGCTGGTGCAAGGCTTCCTGGCTCAGCCATCTCGAGGCTTATGTCAACGACGGACGCGCTCATGTGGTCAGATATGAAGACCTGCTGGCCGACACGGTGAAGGAGTCCCAGAGCATCCTGAAACACCTCGGGCTGGAACGCTCCGCGGACCAGGTCCGCCAAGCGGTCGAGAATCAGAGCTTCAAACAAGCCAAGAAGCGGTTCGAGCAATCGGGGGATCGGTCACGGGCAACCTTCATGCGCAAGGGCGTGTCCGGGCAGTGGCGAGATCGGCTGACGGCCGAACAGATCGCCGCCTTCAACGAACAGCTCAGCGATCACCTGGCACGGTACGGCTACCCGCTCGGCTAGCGGAAGCGCCGAGACGGCTGCGTCAATCGGCCGGGGCCCACCCGAGCCAGCGCTCCATCACGGTCAGCGCTCGACGTAGCCCACCCGCTCGCGGAGGCCCGCCAGCGGGTCGGTAGTCGCGGCTTGGGCCTTGATGTTGAGGTGCGTGCGGCGGATGTTCTGGGGATCGTTCACGGCGTCGGCGAAGGCCGAGGGCGTGAGCGGTGAGAACGACTCGATCAAGAACACCGCCAACGCCTGCTGATCATCGATAGGTACAGCGATAAGGCGTTCGGCGGCCGGGGCACTCCTGGCTCCCTCGATGCCCAGAGCCCGCGCGGTAGAGAACAAGGCTTCGACGGACGGGCTGTGCCGCCCGAGGTTCTGTAGGTCCGGCGGCCGGGGTTGTTCCGAGGCCGGGTCGGTCGGCGTCACGTTCAAGAGGGTGGTGATCGACGCGTCGGTGTGCTGCTCGGAGACGGCGGTCAGGTTGCTCTCGGCGGCCTGAGCGAGCAGCTGGTCACGCTGGGCCAGCAGCTTGTCGTAAGCATCGAGGCGCTGGGCGTCGGCCACGACCTGATCCCGGACCACATCCAGAGACTCGGGAGCACGGGCGGGCTCGGCGGCGGTGATCCGAACGATGTGACGGGAACCGTCCTCGGTGGACAGGGGCAGGCTGGGCAGGTTGACCTGCAGGGTGTCGGGGGGCAGGGGCGGGGCGGTCTCGTCGCTGGCTTCGGGCTGGGGCTGCAGCTCGTAGGTGGCGGCGACGTAGTCGGTGAACTCCTGACCGGTGTCGGGAGAGAACGATTCGCCGATCGGCACGATGCCGGCCAGATCGCTGATGGCGGTCCAGCGGTCGGTGTTGTCCTCGACCCGGAGCTCGACGCCGAAGTCGGGGTTCTCGGCGATCGCGTCGGCGACCTCCTGGAAAGGGGTCGGCGTGAGGCTGCTGGTGTCGCGGACGCCGGAGAGGTTGATGGGCGCCTGCCGGACATCTCGGGCGAGGCGGGACTGCACGGCGGTGAGGATGTCGGCCATGCGGGCGTCGGCGCGCTGCTCGGCCAGGGCGTCGGCGATGCGGTTGCGGGCGTTGCGGGAGAGGGTGGGCCGACGGCCGGATAGAGCGTCTGGTTGCGTGGCAGCGGCGTTGTCAAAGGCGTCGTCGAGGCGGAAGCCGTCGAAGCGCTGGGGGTCTTCGGCGTAGGCCTGCTGGATGTCGTCCTGGGTGATGGTCTGGCGGACGGCCCTGACCACGTCGTCGCGGCGGATGGTGAGGACCTCGAACTGAACGCGGGCGGGGAGCTGATATCCGAGGCCGAACGGCTCGGCGGAGCCTGGCGCTTCGTCCTTGTGCTGATCGAAGAGTTCGGTGAGGCGGGCGTCGGTGGGCTCGAACTCGGCGTCGATGCTCGGGCTGCTGGGGATGAGCAGCATCTGGGCGCTGAGCGTAGCCAGTGCCTGCTGGGTGCGGTAAGCGATCAAGGGCTCAGAAAGACGCTGCTGACCCGTGGCGTCGAGCATCCCGTTCTCGGCCTCCTGCTGGAGGAAGATGAGGTTGCCGATCTGCTGGGAGGCCTGGCCGCTTCGGAGCATCTGGCGGAGCAGGACAAGGGCGTTACCAGAGCGGGTGAGTTCGGTGAGGTAGCGGAGCGCGGGCGTGGCGGGGAGGCCGGGGTCGTTGCGGTAGAGGACCCCCGAGGCGAGGTCGAGGTACTGCTGTGAGACGATGTAGTGGCCGACGGCCTGGTCGATGAAGGCGCGGGTGACACGGCGGTTGGTGGCGAGGCGGGCGAGGGTATCCGCGGAGATGCCCTGGGCCTGATAGAACGCGCCGACCTGCGTGGGCCCAGCAACAATGCCCAGCGCCTCGGCGTTGGACAGCAGCAGCAGCCAGTCTTCTTCGTCGTCGAGCAGCGGCAGACGGACGCCCTGTTCGGCGAGCGCACGGTCGGCTTCGGGGAAGAACGGCGAGCGGACACCCAGGTCACGCAACACGTCGAGCTCGAGGCTGGCGGAGCGGAGGTCCGAGACGGTGAGCGTCTGGCCGTGGGCCTCGGCGACGGGCTGGTTGCGGGGGTCGGGCAGGAAGATCGAGAGGACCGGCTGGATGAGGAAGGCGACCATCAGGAGTGAGGCGCCGATCACCAGGATGAGCTTGTTGTATTTGCGGAAGAACTTGAGCATGGAAGACGCGGGTAGGGTCGGGGGCGTAGGGTCGGTCGGCGTGGGGCATGAATGCCCCCGCTAAACGGGGTTTTGACGATCGGGGAGTGTATCGCGGCCGGCGTCAGACTGCGACGGGCTCGGGGGAGGCGGGTGGGGCGGTGGGCTGCGTCACGGGGGGGCGGCAGGCCCAGTCGGTGACGGCGTCGACGTCGTAGAACCGGCAGGCCTCCATCAGCATGCGGGCCTCGGTCCAGAGGTCGCCGTCGACCATGGGCATGAACAGGTCGTGGATGTTGTCGACGCCCAGGTAGGTGCGGACGCCGGCGGCGTGGAGCTTGGGGAACGGGGCGATGGAGTTGTGCAGCGGGGCGGCCATGTCGAGCTGCTTCATGCTGATCGCGGCCGAGGGGCAGATGATGATGCCCATGTCGGCGTCAAGACACAGCTGGATGATGCGGTCCTGCTCGGCTTCGGACTTCGCGGCCAGCGAGACGGAGTGGACGCCCTGGACCTTGCCCTGGAGCCCGTGCTCGATGGTCTTGCGGGCCAGGAGCTCGGTCTCGTCTTCGCGGGGGTTGTTCTCCTGATCGACGTGGACATCGACGGGCTTGTCGAGCTTGTTGGCGAGGGCGAAGATGCGGTCGATGTGCTTCTCGGGGGTGGGCCGGTCCTTGGAGGGCAGGCCGCCGACGTAGTCCGCCATCTCGCACGCTTCCTGGACCACCTTCCAGGAGTCTTCCTCGAGCACGCCCTGCAGCGGCTGGATCCCGATCTCGAAGCGGATCTTGTCGGCGTACATCTCCTTGACGCGGAGGGCCGCCTTGATCGGCAAGAGCTTAACGGTCGCGTCGGCGTCCACCATGGTCCGGCAGTAGGTCACGCCCTGGTCGATCATCTTGTCGAGCCCACGGGAGATGCGTTCGGTCAGGTCGGCGAGGGTGTAGTTCTCTTTGAGGTACTTGTAGAGGTCCCACTTCTTCTGCATGTCGACCTGAGAGAGCTTCAGGTTGTCGTAAGAGATGAGGTAGGCCTTGTCGAAGTGCGCGTGGTGGTTGGTGAGCCCGCCGAGCTGCGCCGCCCGATCGAGGAAGCGGAGGTGCAGGTTCCAGGGCTCTTCGTCGTCGGCGAGCTTGTAGCGGTAGGTGCCCTTCTCGGTGTCGATGACGACCTGCTCGATGGTCTTCTGAGCAACCTCGACATCGGTCACCAGGGGGATGCCGTTCTCGATGGCGAGCGAGCGGATGAGCTTGGCGTCGGACTGCTCGTCGTAGTCGACCTGGCCGGTGAGGATGTTGACGATGAGGTCGAAGGAGTTGGACTTGAGCAGGGTGAGGATGTTGGGGGCCCGGCCGTCGGTGATCTTGTGGACCTCTGTGGAGGCGATGTCGTGGTCGGCGAGGAAGGTGTGGGTGCCAGGGGTGGCGTAGAGGTCGATCGGGAGCGCGAGGAGGCGCTTGATCGACGGGAGCAGGGCTTGTTTGTCGGGGGCGTCGCCGGTGGAAAGCAGGACGTTTTTGCGGGTCTGCTTGCCGAGGAGTTTGAGGTTGAGGGTGAGCAGTTCGACGGAATTGCGGAGGGCCATGCGTGCTCCTGTGGGCGGGGGAAGGGGCGGGGCGGGGCGGGGTGCGGTCGGGATGTGGGGTGCCGTCGAAGACGCATGATAGCCGCGCCGCAGCGCCGTTATCGGGCTGTGGAATACCTCAGACGGCTGGGCCGTCGCGGGTGTGCTGAGCTTGGGGTCAACCGCCGGGTCTTGGGGGTGTCAGGCGGCCTGCTGGAGGGCTGGCTCCGGCTCGGGGGTGAGCGTGGCGATGGGGGCCGTCTCGCCTTGGGCCTCGCCCTCATCCGCCTCGTCGGCCCCTTGAGTCGCGGGCGGCTCGTCCGTTTCGGTGTCTACGCCGTGGGCCCGCAGCGTTTCGATCTCACGTATCGCCAGATCACGGAGGTATTCGATCCGCTTGGCCTTGGTCTCGACGATCAGGTCATGCCGGGCGGTATGGATGTGAAGCCGGCAGCCCACGACCGCGAGGACGGTGCGGGCGAAGGCGAAGGCGAGAAAGCCGAACAGGAGCCAGAGGGCTAGAGGCATGCCCGTGGGATCGGCGGGGCGGGTGGAGCGGAGTGAACGGCCGCGCTGGCCGGCGTTATCGGAATGGCCTGTGCGCGGCAGGCGACGGGGAAGCCGCGCAACCCCATGGCAGAGCAGCGGGCTAAAGTGCGTGGATGCGGACGCGTCTTTGGAGCTGTTGGGTGGTGGTCTATTGGGTGGTGGCTTGTTGGGTGGGGCTCAGCGCAATGGGCCAGCAGTCAGGCATCGAGCTGCGGGTGGACCGGGCGTCGGACCTTGGGCTGGCAGGGGTGGTGCGTCCCGGAGGCTGGACCGGGATGCGGGTGCGGGTGAGCAATCCTTCGGCGGTGGCTCAGGAGGTTGTGCTGCGGTGGGAGCTGCGGGACGAGGACGGGGATCGGGTACTCAGCGAACGCCGGGTAACCGTGGTGCCCAGCTCGGTGCAGACGGAGCAGTCGGTCTGGCTGTACGCGGCGTGGCCGTTTGAGGAGGACCGGGAGGCGGTGTGGACCGTACAGGCATTGGCGGTGGTAGAGGAGGCGGATAGTGGCGGGGCGGGAGCCGCGCAGAATCCTTCGGCTTCTGCGGGCTTGGCCGAGGTCGCGGGTGGCGTGGGAGGCGTGCTGGGGGAGGTCTCCGTCGTGCCGCTCGAACGGAACGTCGCCGAGCCGGGGACGGCGTTGGTAGGGGTCTTGGGCTCGGCGGGCGTGGGGCTGGACCGGTTTGAGGGCCACACGACACGGCACGAAGACCTGCGGATCGTGCGCGGGATGACGCTGGGTGATCTGCCGGACCGGTGGTACGGGATGTCGGGGCTGGAGGCGATCGTGTGGCTGGGGCAGGACGGGGGCACACCCGCGGGGACGGGGATGAGTGCCGGAACGCGTGGCGCGCTGCGGGAGTGGGTGTACCGGGGCGGGCACCTGGTGGTGGTCTTGCCCTTGGCGGGGCAGCCCTGGTCGGCGTCCGCGTTGGGGGATCTGATGCCGTTCGAAACCGGTGGGACACGGGCGGTCCGTGGAGCGGTGCCGTTGTGGGTGGGGCGTCCGGTGTCGGGGACAGAGCCGGTGTCGATGCTGGGCTTGACGGGCCTTCGAGACGGGGCGTCGGTATTGGAACGGGGACCGAAGGTGGTGGAGACCGACGCGTTGGGGGCCCCGCTGTTGGTAGCACGGCGGTATGGGTTCGGGCGGGTCACGGTGATGGGGCTGGACGTGGCGTCGAAGGACGTGCAGGCGAAGCTGAGCCCACGGGACATGCACCCGTTATGGAAGCGGGTGTTTGCCTGGAAGGGCCCGGTGCTTTTGCCGGCCGAGGTGGAGCGTCAGCGTCGGTTGGCGCCGCCGCAGCAGCTGCGGGTGGCGTCGATGCTGTCGAAGAACGAGCTGGGGGAGCGTTGGCTGAACGGCCGGCTGGCGATGACGGGGACGGCGGCGCCGGCGTTGCTGCTGGCGATTGTGGTATTTGGGCTGTACTGGTTGGTGGCGGGGCCGGTGGCGTTTTGGGTGCTGCGGAGCCGGAAGTACGAGGCGTGGAACTGGTTGGTTTTCGTCGTGGTGGTCGCAGGGTTCGGGGCGTTGACGTGGGGGGGCGCGGCGCTGCTCCGGCCGGGGGACCAGCGGATCGCGCATATGACGGTGTTGGACCTGGACGGGAACGGTGGACCGGCCCGGGCGCGGAGCTGGGCGTCGGTGTTTGTGCCGCGGTTCGGGGAGGCGGCGGTCAGGGTGGGGAACCCGGAGGGGGCGTCGGTGTTGGGGTTTGAGGCGCACGACACGCTGGCGAGCCCAGGGAGCGGGCTGGACGGGATCATCCGGCCGTACCCGGACATCCGGTCGTACCGGGTCGATGCCGCGTCGCCGGAGGCTGCTGCGGTCCCGGTGCGGGCGACATCGAAGCGGTTACGTGTGGACTACTTGGGGCCGACGGTGGCGGGGTGGACGGTGACGGCCGACGGGGTGGGGCTGAACGCGCAGGGGCGGTTGGTGGGGCGGGTGACGCAGGATTTGCCGGGGGTGTTGACGAACGTGCGGGTGGTGGTGTGTTCGGGTGAGGGTGGGGAGCCGATGTTTGTCAGCCTGCCGCGGGCGTGGCGGCCGGGTGAAGCAATTGAGTTGGCGGGTTTGGGCAGCGGTGGGGATCGAGGGGTCGCACGGAGGTTGGCGGTGGATGTGGTGGACATGCAGACGCGGAACCCAGCGAACGAAGGCTTCCTGGGCGAAGAGGTGGGGCGTCGCCAGGTGGGTGGGATCCAGCCCGACACCGCGGAGTTGGCGGGGTCGGCCAAGACGCCGCTGGTGGCGCAGGATATGAACGTGGCGAGTTTTTACGACGCCTTGCCGCACCCGCATATCCGGGCGCAAGCGATGCGGGGGGCTTCGGTGATCCAGCGCTCGCTGCTGCGGGGCATCGACCTCACCACGTTGACCAAGGAGCGTCGACTGATCGTGATCGGTTACCTCGAGGCGAGCCCGCTGCCCGTGCCGATGACGCTGGACGGGCAGCCGCTGGGCGGGGACGCGACGGAAGCGAGCCTGACGGTCGTGCGTTGGATTTATGATTTCTAGAAGCTGGAATTTAGAAGTTGGAAGTGAGAAACCGGGCAGACTGTTGGTTTACTGTGTTGCTCACTGCTTATTGCTGATCCCACCATGGCGATGATTCGGACGGTCAATCTGACGAAGCGGTACGGGGAGCTCACCGCTCTGTCGAACCTCAACCTCGAGATCGAAGCGGGGGACTGCTTCGGGTTCATCGGGCCCAACGGCGCGGGGAAGACGACCTGCATCAAGATCCTCGCCACGCTGCTGAAGCCGTCGTCGGGGGAGGCACGGATCGACGGGCTGTCGGTCGGGCCGGTCAATGCGCGTCAGGTGCGGGCGATGATCGGGTATGTCCCGGACTTCTTCGGGTCGTACGACGACATGGTGGTGACGGAGTACCTGCAGTTCTTCGCGTCGGCCTACGGGATCACGGGCGAGCAACGCAAAGCGGTGATCGACGACGTGCTGGCGTTGACCGATCTGACGTACAAGGCCGACGCGGAGGTGAACTCGCTGTCGCGGGGGATGCAGCAGCGGCTGTCGGTGGCGCGGGTGTTGTTGCACGACCCGAAGGTGCTGCTGATGGACGAGCCGGCGTCGGGGCTGGACCCGCGGGCGCGGATCGAGATGCGCGAGCTGTTGAAAGAATTACACCGGATGGGCAAGACGATCCTGATCAGCTCGCACATCCTTTTAGAGCTGGCCGACCTGTGCAACAAGGTGGCGATCATCGAGCAGGGGGAGCTCAAGTTCACGGGGACGGTCGCGGAGATCCTGGAGCGGGCCAAGGGTGGCGGCGGCGTCGCAGGAGTGTTGCATGTGGGGGTCGGTAGTAGGCGGGCACCGGCGATGGAAGTCATCAAGACGGTGCCGGGTGTGGTGGGGGTCGAGATGGAGAACGAGCACCTGCGGGTGTTGCTGGACCGGTCGGCGGACGCGGGGGCTGGCGGGGCGGATGGCGGCGGGCCGACGACCGTGGGCCGAGTGGCGGCGGCGCTGGTGGGTGCGGGCTACGACCTGACACGCTTAGAAGAGGAAAAAGTCAACCTCGAAACCGCCTTCATGAAGCTGACGCGGGGGCTGGTGCAGTAGCCGGGCAGGCATGAAAACACCCCGGCGCTGAGGCCGGGGTGTAAAGCTGAAGCGTTCGACTCAAAGCGAGAGGGCGGCTTACTCGGGTCCGCCGTCGGGTCCGCGGCGTTCACCGCGGCCTTCGCCACGCTCGCCACGCTTCTCGCGTTTTTCTTTCATCTTCTCGCGCCGCTCGGCCATCTTGGCCTCGAGGGATTTACGGTTGTCATCGAACGTCGCCTGCTGCTCGGCGGTCAGCACGCCACGGACTTCGTCGAGATAAGGCTCGACCTTCGGGCGTTCTTCCAGCAACGCGTCCATCTTGGCCTTGGCCTCGGTGCGGGCTTGGGCGACGGCCTCGCGGTCGCCCGCCTCACGGGCCTCTTTCATCGCGGCCCGGTTGGCATCGCGGACCTCCTTCGCCTTGGCGTGCCAGGCGTCCATTTCTTCGCGGAGCGGGGCCATGATCTCCCTGACCTCCTCACGCTGCAGCTCGGTGAGATTGACCCCTTCAAACAGGGCCTTCATCGCGGCGCCCCGCTTGCGGTCGCCGCGTTCTCCACGTTCGCCCCTTTCGCCCCGCTCTTTGCGTTCACCATCGCGCTCGGCTCGGCGTTCGCTGCGATCCGGGCGGTCTCCGGGGCCGGCGTCTTGGGCCAGGGCGGTAAGCCCGGTGGGAGCGATGAAGGCCACCGCAGCGAAGGCCGGGAGGATCCAACGCAAACGAGGGGTGTTTCGAGATCGGGTCATGGCAAGTCCTTTCGGGGGTTATTCGGGGGTTATTCGGGGGGTAAGGTTGGCCGGTATGCCCAGCCACTGCATGCTGCAGAGCAACGCACCGGGCAACCGGTCTATTGCAGCGTTTGTGCGTGCTGCCGATCCCGGCCGGGGCCGGCGCTGTGATAGCGGGCTATGCTTCGGGACCATGCTCAGCCGAGAGACCATCCTGGACGCCCTGGCGACGATCGACGACCCCGAGCTGCACCGCGATCTGGTAACGCTGAACCGCGTCGAGTCGGTCGATCTGGAGGGTGAAGACGGGGCGAAAAGCGTGCGGATCGGGCTGAAGGTGGACCGGCTCAATGGACCGGGGCAAGAGGCGCTACGCGCACTGGTGGAGCAGACGGTCAGGCAGGCGGCCGATGCGGTGGGCGGTGGGCTCGGCGGTGTGGAGGTGGTGTTCAGCACGTCGCTGTCGGCGATGGGAGGTGAGGGTGGGGGACAACCACAGGCGTCGCCCGGCGAAGGTGCCTCGGAGGGCAACCCGCTGCCCCATGTGAAGCACGTGATCGCGGTGGGTGCGGGCAAGGGGGGCGTGGGCAAGTCGACGGTCGCGATCAACCTGGCGGTGGGCCTCGCCCGCATGGGGCGCAAGGTGGGGCTGATGGACGGCGACATCTACGGCCCGTCGGTGCCGACGATGCTGGGGTCGGACCGCTACGAGCCGCGAGCCGTCGGCCAGACGCTGATCCCCTTCGAGCTGCACGGCATCAAGGCGATGTCCATCGGCGACCTGGTCGAAGACGGCCAAGCCCTGATCTGGCGCGGCCCGATGGCGCACGGGGCGTTCAAGCAGCTGGCGACGCAGACCGACTGGGGCGAGCTCGACTTCCTCATTATCGACCTGCCCCCCGGAACTGGGGACGTGTGCTTAACGATGTCGCAGTTGTTACCGTTGACCGGGGCGGTGATCGTCTGCACGCCGCAGAAGGTGGCACAAGACGACGCGAAGCGGGCGCATGCCATGTTCGACAAGCTGGGCATCCCGGTGCTCGGGCTGGTCGAGAACATGTCGTACTTCATCGGGGACGACGGCAAGGAGTACGACCTGTTCGGCAAGGGCGGGGCGGAGATGCTGGCCCACCAACTTGCGGTGCCGTTCCTGGGTGGGGTGCCGATCAACACAGCTTTGCGACGGCACTGCGATGCGGGCGACCCATCGGCGAACTTCACGAAGGACGACGGGCTGGCGGAGTCATTCACCGGCGTGTGCCGGGCGGTGGAGGAGCAGGTACAGCTCAAGGCGATGATGGGCGGGGCGGGTGGGATGAGGCCGACGATGTCGGTGAGCTAGCGATGGGCCGCTCTCTCCGCGCGGCGTCCTGGGTATCGTTTGTTCGCAGCCGATAGAGCATCAAGGCTGCGCAGGATTTGGAGTGGGAGCGTCTGCTGTTTCGGCCCGTTCTTTCACTGCGTACAGATGCCCTTCCATTGTCCCGAAGTAGACCACGCCGTCCGCGATCGCTGGCGATGACCAGACACTGAGCTCCGTTGCTTTGAACTTCGACTTTTGCTGGCCGGTTTCAGTATCAACCGCATAGAGATGGCCGTGCCAGCCTTCGGCCCCACCGAAGTAGATGGTGCTGCCTGAGATCGCGGGAGACGAGAAGATGCCGTCTCCGGTCCTGAATTTCCATTTCTCTTCGCCGGTCTTGCTATCGATCGCGTAGAGGTGCCGGTCGAAACTCGTCAGGAAGACGTTGTCTCCGGAAACCGCGGGTGACGAGATCACGCCCGCCATGACCGCGCCGTTGTCGTCGTAGGGGTAGTCCTGGTGTTGTGCATGGAACCGCCATCGCTTCTCGCCGGTTTTAGCGTCTACCGCGTAGAGGTAGCCGTCCATGCTCCCGAAGTAGACCACACCGCCTGAGACCGCAGGGGATGACTTGACGGCATCGCCCGTGAGGAACTTCCATTTCCTCTTGCCGGTCTTGATGTCGATGGCGTAGAGGTGGCCGTCGTCGCTCCCGAAGTAGATCACACCGTCCACGATGGCTGGAGATGACCAGACCCCGCCGCCGGCCCAGAACTTGCCCTTGACCTCGCCGGTCTTGGTCTCGACCGCGTAGAGGTGACCATCCATAGATCCGAAGTAAACGCCACCGCCCGAGATCACTGGGGATGAGAAGACTTCGCCTCCAACGCGGACCTTCCACTTCTGTTTCCCGCTCTTAACATCGAGCGCGTAGAGGTGGCCGTTTCTGCTGCCAAAGTAGACCACGCCGGCGGAAATCGTCGGGGAGGAAAACAGGGTATCGCCTGTGTCGAACGCCCATACCTTCTTACCGGTGTTGACATCTAGTGCATAGAAGCAGCCATCGTTACTACCGAAGCAGACCAAGCCGTCTGAGATCGCTGGAGATGAGTTCACGCTGGCATTGACGCCATCCTCTGCCTCGAATTGCCAAACCACCTCGTTCAAGACCGTTGGGCCCCCGGGCGGGAAGAGGCCGGCTCGTTCCGGGCCCGCTCGGAACAAATCTTGCTCAACTTGCCTCGGAGCGACCGGAACGCTTTCTCCAGGGTCTTCGCACCCCGGACTCACGATAGCAAGCACGGCCAGAAAAGCTGCCGCTACCACGATCCTTCTTCTATCTCTGCAAGCCATGCCAGTAAGAATAATCCGATGCCGTGTTCATTTTGGAAAGCGATCAGCGAATACGAAAAAAACGCGGCCGGTAGTCGTTCTAACGCGGGGCCATGCGGCGGTCGGGTAGGGGGCAGGCGTTGGAGTTGTTGAGGAGTTCGTCGAGGAGGGCGTCGAGGGGGGTGGTCGCCATGGTGGTGGCGGAGTCGGAGATGGCGTAGGGGATGACGAGCTGGCCGGCGTGGACCAGGGCGCCGCAGGTGTAGACGACGTTGGGGACGTAGCCGTCGCGTTCGGATTCGTTGGGGGTGATGAGGGGGAACTGGAGGTGGCCGATGACCTTGGTGGGGTCGTCGAGGTCGAGGAGGCAGGCGCCGATGGCGTATTCGCGGACGGGGCCGACGCCGTGGGTGAGGAGCAGCCAGCCCTGAGGGGTTTCGATGGGCGGTCCGCAGTTGCCGATCTGGACGAACTCCCAGGGGTAGAGGGGTTCGCAGAGGCGTTGGGACTCGTTCCAGAAGTACGGGTTGTCGGACTTCATGACGAACATGTTCTCGCCGTCGAGGCGGGAGATCATGTAGTAGAGGTTGTTGATCTTGCGGGGGAACAGGGCCATGCCCTTGTTCTGGACGTACTTGCCGTTGAGGGTGTGGACCTTGATGGTGTGGAAGTCGTTGGTCTCGAGGATCTGGGGCAGGACCTTGAAGCCGTTGTAGGCCGAGTAGGTGCCGAAGTAGGTGGTGGAGCCGTCGGGGTTGATGAAGGGGGTGAGTCGGAGGTCTTCGATGCCGCGGGACTCGTTCTCGGAGGTGGGGAAGATGACGATCTCGGAGGCGTCGGCGTTCTCGGGGACGACCAGCCCGTAGTTGGAACGCGCGAGCCAGAGCATGTTGTCGGCGGTCTCGGAAAAGGGGTGCGGCCGCTCTTCGCGCTGGCGGACCTCGGCGATCTTCTGGTCGAGCACGGGCAGCGAGAAGGGGTCGGGCAGCTCGTCGAGGATGACCTGAGCGACATCGGTGTAGGCACCCATCTCGATGAGCTTGAGGAGGAAGAGGTGTTTGTCGAAGTTCTGGTCGACCTTGAGGCGCATCTTGGCGGCGAAGCGTGGCGCGGGGTCGAAGGTGGCGTTGGCCTTGGCATCGAGGACGCCGGTGCGGAAGACGATGGAAGAGACGTGGCCCTCGCCGGTGGCGCGGAGGGACATGATGAAACGGAGGTGCCCTTTGGGGAGCCCGGCCTGGTTGGGGTGGGGGACGATGGACGGATTGAAGAGGGCGGCGGACTCGATGGAGTATTCCATCGTGAAGTAGGCGCCGATGAGCAGGCGCTGCGGGAGCGAGAGGGCGTCGGGGTCGGCGGGGTGGTGCTGGATGTAGCCGAAGTGGCGTTCGAAGGCGGCCTCGATGTCGCGGTGCCGGGGGGCGAAGCGTCGGAGGACGTTCTCGAGGGCCGCCTCGGCTTCTTCGGGTCCGAGGTCGAGCACGCGCTGGATGACGCGTTTGGCGCGGTCGTCGGAGCCGACGCCGAAGAATCGGGCCATGACGCGTTTGTCGTCGGCGAGGAAGCGGTGGTCGGTGCGTTTGAGCTCGGGCATGGCTGGAGTTATCCGGCGGTTTTCAGAGGAGAAGCAAACGTAGAGAGGCCGACCAGACCATCGGCGATTGGGGGCGATAGCTGGATGGTATTGCCGCGGGTGGGGCGTGGGGGCGGGTGGGGTGCCCGATAAGGTGAGAATTTGGTGCGCGGCGGCATCAGGCTCGCCGCGTGCCCCCGGGCAAAGCCCGGGGCTAAAGGGGAGGCGTTATAGCGCCTCTTGGTCGCCGAAGAGGCCGCGGCCGATCCGGACGAGGTTGGCGCCCTCTTCGATGGCGACCTGGAAGTCGCCGGACATGCCCATGGACAGGACGGTGAGGTGTTCGCCGCCGAGCTTGGCCTTCTTGGCGTCGTGGAAGAGATCTGCGGTGCGGGCGAAGGTGGGTCGGGCGTCTTCGGGGTTCTCGGAGTAGGGGGCCATGGTCATGAAGCCGCGGAGGCGAAGGTGGACCATGGTGTCGAGCTGCTCGGCGAGCGGGAGGACGGCCGGGGCGACCACGCCGGACTTGCTGCCCTCGCCGGAGGCGTTGACCTGGAGCAGGACGTCGAGGATGACGTCCTTGCGGGCGGCGTAGTTGTGCAGCTCTTCGGCGAGGCGGAGCGAATCGACCGAGTGGATCAGGTCGACCAGCGGGGAGACCTGCTTAACCTTGTTGCGCTGGAGGTGCCCGATCATGTGCCAACGCACGCGGTCGGGCACGGCCTCGGACGACTTCGGGATCGCGCCGGCCAGGGTCTTGCGTCGGGCGAGGAACTCGTCGATCTGGGGGACACGTTGGGAGAGCTGCTGGACCCGGGACTCGCCGAGATCAATGTGGCCCATCTCGACGATGCGTTGGATCTGATCGACGGAGGCGTATTTGGTGACGGCGACCATGAGCACGTCGTCGGGCTGCCGTCCGGAACGGATGGCGGCTTCGGCGATCTGATCGTTAACGCGTCGGTAGGTGTCGCGGAGGTCCATAGCGTCCGGCGAGGGGGTTCGCGTGGGCATAGCCCAAAGAATAGGCGGCGCAGGGGTGCGTCCGCAAGGAACGGCGGCTGGGGATTACACGGAGGGCCCGGGGTCATCGGTGTCCAGGCGCTTGGCACGGCGGTAAGCCCAGAGCTTAAACGCTGTAAAGCAGATGACGACCACAGCCACGGTCACGATGGCGACGGCCTTGCCCTGCCGGACGTGTTCTTTCACGGCGTCGAGCTCTTCAGCGAACCAGTACGCCAACAGGATGATGGTCGGGACCGACACCGTGGCGGCGAGCCCGTCGTAGGCCACGAACCGAGAGAACGGCACCTTGAAGACGCCGGCGGCGAAGAACGCGGGAGCGCGGATGCCGGGCAGGAAGCGGGCCACGAAGACGAACTTGCCGCCGTGCTCCTGGATCTGGGCCTCGGCCTTGTACAGGCGTTTCCGGGAGATGATGCGGTGGACGAAGCGCCACTCGAGCATGTGGTGCCCGTAGCGTCGGCCGAGGAGGTAGAGGATGCAGTCCGAGCCGACAATGGAGAGGAAGCAGACCGGGATCATGATCGAGAGGTTGGGGTGGTCGCCCTCGGCGACGCCGCAGATGTAGCCCGCCACGATCAGCGGGATGTCCTCGGGTAGGGGGAGCCCGAACCCGGTGGCGAGGAAGATCGCCACGAAGATGAGGTAGGGCGTCTTAGCGGCGGCGTTTTCGATCAGCTCTTCGAGCATGCGGAATGGAGTTTAGGGATCGGGGAGGCCACGGGGGCTAAGGGGCAGGCTGGGACTGCTTCGCCAGGGCGAGGGCTTGCTGGGTGGTGGTCACTCGGCCGTCGAGCTGGGCGTCGTAGACGGCGTCGAGCAGCGTCTTGAAGGCGGGGCCTGGGGTGAACCCTGCAGCAATGAGGTGGTCGCCGGTGAGCAGGGGGGGCGGGGCGAGGCCGATGCCGTCATTGGCGAGGGCGTGCATGCGTTGGCGGGCGTCGTCGGCCTGCTCGGGCGAGAAGACGGTGGCCCAGTGGCGGAGGACCTGGTCGGTGCGGGGGTGGGCAAACCAGCGTTTTTGTAGGGCGATGGGTTGGTCGGCGTCGCTGTCACCGCGATTGACGAACTGCGAGACGGTTTGTTTGAGCGCCTGGTCTTCAGCGTTGGTCAGGCAGAGCTTGGATCGCCAACCGTCGAGTGGCGGAGGTGGAGACAAGGTTTTTCCGAGTAGAGCCAAACGGGAGGCGTAGTCGGTCTCCGGGTCGAGCCTCTCAAACCAAGTGGTTAATGTGTTGAAGGATCTGCCAAGGACCGCCTCGAACAGACCGAGTTGAAAGAGCAGTTCGACGGCAAGGTCGGGGTTCGGGCCCATGAGCGTTCGGCGGACTTCGTCACCGATGCGTTCGCGGGCGATGCGGTCGAGCTTGGGGGCGTGTTGGCGGATGGCGTCGGCGGTCGCGGGGTCGAGGGTGAAGCGGAGGCGGGCGGCGAAGCGGACGGCCCGGAGCATGCGGAGGTAGTCCTCGGCGAAGCGTCGGTTGGGATCGCCGATCGCACGGATGACACGAGCGCCGAGGTCGGCCTGGCCGTCGATGAAGTCGATGATTTGGTCAGGCTCGTTGGGGTTTTCGAGGTTCGGGCTAGCGAAGAGGCCGTTGATCGTTAAGTCGCGCCGCTCCGCGTCGTGCTCGGCGGTGGTGAAGGTGACGGCGTCGGGGCGTCGGCCGTCGGAGTAGGTGGACTCGGTGCGGAAGGTTGCGACCTCGGTGGTGATGCGATTGGGGGTCTTGCCCGAATAGCAGAGGACGACGCCGAAGGCTTCGCCGACGGCGTTGGAGCGGGGCCAGAGCTGTTGGACGCGGTCGGGGGTGGCGTCGGTGGCGACGTCGTAGTCCTTGGGGGTTTGGCCGAGCAGCGCGTCACGGACGCAGCCGCCGGCGAGAAAGGCGGTGTGGCCGGCGTCACGGAGGGCGGCGATGATGTCGAGGGCGGCGTCTCGCAGCGCAACAGGGTCATGGGATGGGTGTGCGGCGTCCGCCATGGGGCGAGTTTAGAGTGATGTTCGATGTGCGATGTTTGATGTGCGATACGGTTTGCGTTTGAACCGCTGGGGGTCGCGGCACGTTGGATGGATGGTCGGGATAGGGCCGTGGCTCACGTTCTGTGTGGTTTGCTTGGATACGAGGTGCGACATGCTGGAAAGCGTGATGCCGGTCCGGTCGTATGTGGTGGCGGACGAGCAAGGGGGGGCGGTCGGCGCGGGGACGTGTGTGGCGTGCGGCTACGACCTGGCGGGGTTGGTGGTCGCGGACGGGTGTCCGGAGTGTGGCTGTGGGATGACGGCGGTGGAGCCGGCACGGCTATTGGACCGAGCGGACCCGCGGTGGGTGTCTCGGCTTCAGCGGGGGGCCAAGGGGCTGCGGCGTGGGGTGTGGTGGTTCCCGATGGGGGTGACGGCGGGGGTGGCCGCGGGCTGGGCTTGGCATGTCCTGCTCTCGGGCGACGCGGGGCAAGGCAGGTGGGTGGGGTGGGTTCTGGTGGGGCCGGGGGTGACGGGGCTGACGCGGGTGGATTGGGAGGGGGTCCGGCGGGTGGCGGGAGCGGGGGTGCTGGGTGGGTCGTTTGGGATGCTGTGGGCGGCGGCGGGGCTGTGGCGGCTGTGCACGCCGGAGCCTGGGATAGGGGCGGGTGCGGGGGCGGGGTCCACGGAGCGCGGGCGGTGGCGCGTCGGCCGCGGTTGGTCGCTGCGGCTGATCAGCGACCGGGTGGTGGGACGGTGGTGGACGATGGCGGGTGCGCTGCTGCTGGTGTTCGGCCTGCTGGGCGGGTTCATGGTGGGGGACCCGCTCAAAGGGCACTGGCGGGTATGGGACGGGCTGATCTGCACGGGGGTGGTGGTCGGGGGGCTGGGGGTGCTCAGCGGGTGGCGGTGGGTGTACGGGCTGGCGGTGCGGAGCGGCACGCGGGGGGCGACGCTGGCGACGGCGGCGGTGCGGCGGGCGTGGCGGCGGTGTGCGGTGGCGGCCGCGGTGATCATGCTGATGGGGTCTGGGATGGCAGCGGCGGAGGCGTTGGATTGGCGGCCGGCGTGGTGGGGACGGGGCGAGGTGTTTCTCTGGGCGTTGCAGGCGGCGGCCGGGGTGGTCGTGCTGGTGATGGGGGCGTGGTGGTGGGAGTCGTGGCGGGTAGCCAGAGCGTTGGGGTCGGCGTTGTCTGGCGTGGGGGCCGGGGGCCGGGGCGGGGGCGGATCGGCTGGGGCGGGCGACGATGAGCGAGGCTCAGCCGAGAACTTGCAGGATTTGCCGGCAGAGGGGCCGTCGCGGGTTGAGGGGGGGTGTGCGGCGGGTTAGGATCCAGAGATGGACGCACGGAAGCGGCACATATGGGAGAAGATCGGCGGATGGGCGGCGGCGGTGGGGGTCTGTCTGATGCTGCTTGGGGGTTGGGGCTGTGCGCGATCGCCGTTTACCGAGAAGCGAGACCGGACGCAGTACGACCGCTATCTCGCGCTTCGGGGGGAGTTCCGGCCCACGGATGAGCCGGATGAGTTCGGAGTAGACCGCAAGGCTTTGCGCCTCCGGCTGACGCCGCCGGACGACCGCTAGGCTTGCTGAGCCGGTTTTTATCGCCCCGGGAGGGGGCAAACTTCAAAGTGGCCTCGGCATCTGGTCGAAAAGTACGAAGACGTGGGCAAAAGACCCGCAGCCATCGAGCGTCTAGCCTTCGAGGGGGGGCTGTGCCGCCTGATTCGACCAGGGAAGGGTCGGAGAAGATGCCGGATAAACGAAACATTGCGGTGCTCAGCTCTTTGATCGTGGGAATGACCCTGGTCAGTGGGCTGCTGTTGTGGCTGGAGCCGGACGCCGGGGTGCCCCGGCCGGGCGTGACGCTTTCGTCGGTCGATCACCCCGGTCGCAGCGGCTCGCCCGAAGAGATGCTCTTTCAGTTCCAGCGTGCGGACACGGAGCGTGGCTGGCGTGCGATCGTCATTCATGACAGCCGTGGTCATCTCGGCGGGCTGACGGACCTCGACGACATCTACCGCTCAGCCGGTCGATCGGACAGCGGCTACCACATGGTGATCAACAACGGGTCGGGGGACCGCGACGGGCGGACGACGACCAGCTATCGCTGGCACGCCCAGTCGGCGGGGGCGTATCTGGGCGAGGGCCGAGGCGCGGACTGGTATCACGAGAACGCGATCGGGATCTGTCTCATTGGCGACACCGCCAACCGGCCGGCAACGGACGAGCAGCTACGCGAGCTCGTGTGGCTGGTTCGGCGTCTCCAGGCTCGCTACGGCATCCCCGCCGAGCGGGTGTTCCTACGCGTGGGCCAGCCGACCGAAGCAGCCGCCGGGACCAACCCCCACTTCCCGGTGCCTTGGTTTGAAAACAGCCTGCTCCGATAAGCCGCGACCTGCAGAGACAGCCGGGTGAGCGGAAGGGCACCAGACTGTCCTGATATCGATAGGGTTCCGTTAGGCGGATAGGGTGAAAGAATGTCCACGCCGGTGCGTTGCTCTGGGGCGACGATGCCATGGCAGCCGGCCTTTGAGCCATGAGGAAGCTGCTGAAGCCCTGAGCCTGTCGATATTCAGCCCTAATCGTTTGCCCGGTGTTTGGATAGCGAGTATCGTGTGAGTATCCGTTATTCGGTCATTTGCAGGACATCAAGGCTGCCGCAAAGCCCGGCAATCGTCGCATTTTTGGCGGCATGCGGGCAGTAGGCTGTTGTTATGAGTATTGCGTATCAGATTGCTGGCTACGACGTGCTGCAGACGCTCGGGAAGGGGGCGGGGAGCACGCTGTTTGAAGTGTGCAACGAGACCGGCGAGAAGTTCTGCCTGAAGCGGGTGACCAAGACTGGCCCGAGTGATCAACGGTTTCTGGATCAAGCGATCCACGAGCACGAGGTCGCGTCGGCGATCGACCACCCGCGCATCCGTCGAAGCTTCAAACTCATCCGCCAGCGGGCTCTGATCCGGACCTCGGAGGTGCTGGTCTTGATGGAGCTTGTGGAGGGCAAGACCCTCGAGGCCTTCCAGGTCGAGGACATCGACCGGTTCTGCGAGATCATGATCCAGGCAGCCGAAGCTTTGGGGGCCATGCACAAGGCGGGGTATGTGCATGCGGACATCAAGCCCAACAACATGATGCTGGACCGGGATGGGGGGATCAAGCTGATTGATTTCGGGCAGTCGTGCGCGATCGGGACGGTGAAGGAGCGGATCCAGGGCACGCCGGACTACATCGCTCCCGAACAGGTCAAGCGGCGGGCGATCACCCCACAGACCGACGTGTTCAACCTGGGGGCCACGATGTACTGGCTGCTGACGGGCCACTATGTCCCGACCATGATCCCTAAGGGCGAGGCGGGGATGCAGGTGCGGGCATCGCGGCCCGAGAGCCCGGCTCCACCGGTGGAGCACAACGATCTGGTGCCCCCCGCGCTCTCGACGCTGGTGATGGACTGCATTGCCACCGATCCGCCAAGCCGACCCGGCAGCATGCAACAGGTCGCCGAACGCCTCGAGATCGCCCAGGCCCAGGCCACGCGGATTCCGCCAGTGGCCGGCCGTTCGGCGTCCTGATCGCCCCGTCGTCGCCTCCTCGTCCGTCCCGCAGCCATGGTTTTGGGGCTCTATGGCGTTATAATCTATTGTCTATGCGTGTTTCCCCTCACTTGATTCTGATCGGTTTGGTTGGATGGGCGGTCGCCGCCGGTGTTACTGCTCAGGAGCTCACCCACGAGGCGGTCGAAAAGAAGATCGAACGGCTCAAGACCCGTATCTACAACCTCCAGACGGAAGAGGGGATTTGGCATCACGCCTCATACCACCCCGAAGGCGCCAACGACCCGCGAGAGATCAAGAACTTCGGAGGGCCGACCGCTCTGAATACCCTGGCCTTGCTGGTTTCGGGCGAGTCCAAGCAAGACCCACGCGTCGACAAGGCGATCAACTGGCTGCGTGAGAACGACATGCACGGGACCTATGGCGTCGCCCTGCGGGCCCACGTCTGGTCCTACCTGCCCGAACAGTTCATGAGCCAGCTTGAGTCCGATGCCGGCAACCTCCTGCGCAGCACTGGTAACCGCAGCCGGTTCAATTACTGGGTCTACCCCAACCCTCGGGTCACCTCGGGTGACGAGTTTGGAACACGCCCCAGGATCGGCCGCGTCATCCGGCGGATCGACAACTCCACCACCCAATACGGCGTGCTCGCGATCTGGCAGGCGGTCAAGCGTGGGGCCCGCGTCCGCCAAGCGTTCTGGGAAAATTCCGTCCAGCACTTCCTCGACGAGCAACGCCGCGACGGCGGCTGGTCTTATAGCACCGAGGAAGAGTCTCGCAAGACCATGGCCTGTGCCGGGCTCACCGTCCTCTACATCGCCCAGCAGCAGCTCCACCGCGACCGCGATACGCCCGAGCCCAACATCACCGCCGCCATCCAGCGCGGCATCAACTACCTCGACCGCAACGGCCCGGTCACCAGCTCCAAGCGCGGCGGGGGGCACGGCGGAGGCGGCTACTACATCTACGGCATCGAACGCGTTGCCCTCGCTTCGGGCAAACGCCGGTTCTCCGGCGAAGACTGGTTCGAAGCCATCGCGGCCAACCTGGTCAACTCCAACCGTGGCCAGGGCGTGGCTGAAGCCGCCTTCTGCCTTATGTTCCTGGCCCGCGGCAACGTCCCGCTCTGGATCAACAAGCTCGAGCTGCCCCGCTACGCCTGGAACAACCGCCCCAACGACCTGTATTTCCTCAACCAGTTCATGTCCGAATACCGGGAGAACGACCTGGGCTGGTCCGTCGTCCCCATCGAGAGCGACTGGCAAGACTGGATCAGCACACCGATCCTCTACCTCTCGGGGCGCGAGCCGCTCGAGCTCAATAACGCCCAGGTCGCCAAGCTCAAGGCCTATATCGATCACGGCGGGATGATCGTCGCCAACCCCGAAAAGAACAGCACCACCTTTGCCCGCTCCGTCGAAGAGCTGGCCCAACGCATGTACCCCAGGCTAGGCAGGATGCAGCCGCTCCGCCCCGAGCACCCGCTCATGGGCCTGATCATGCCCGTATCCCGAGGGGCGAGCACCCGCGTGATGTCCCTCAACAACGGGGCCCGCGACCTCATCGTGATGCCCCGAGCCGACTGGGGTATGCGGTGGCAGGCCGACACCAACCCCGGCGACGACCCCGCCTGGGCGTTCGCAGTCAACCTGTACGCGACCGCTTCCGAGCGTGGCGTCATGCGGCCCCGTCTCGAATCACCACTCGTCGCGCGGCAGACACGCGGGACCGAGGGACGGGTCACCGTGGTCCGGGCCAGGGTCGGCGGGGCCGACAACCGGACCATTGAGCCCCAGGCCATGACCGCCTTCAAGAACCGCCTGTTCAACGACACCGGGCTCGACCTGACCGTTCAGCAGATGCCCCTGGCACAGGTGGGCAACAGCAACGCCACGCTGCTCCACCTCGCCGCGGTCGAAGCCGTCGAGCTCAGCGCCGCCGAGGCCGCTGCCATCAAAGCCTTCGTCGAGAAGGGCGGCACCGTGTTTGTCGAGAACCTCGGCGGCCGGGGCCAGTTCGTCGATTCGATGGAAGAGGCGATCCGCGAGGCCCTGGGCGAGCGGGTCCGCCGGCTCAGCTCCCGTTCGCCAATCACCCGCGGCCGGGGCGTGCCGGGTGCCGAGCCGATCCGCTCTGTGGTTATGCGGCCCACCAGCGTGCTCGCCCGCGGCAAACAGCGGGCCCTGAGCATGACCGTCATCCAGGTCGATCGACGCGACGCCGTCGTTTTCAGCCGACAGGACGTCAGCCTCGGGCTCATGGGTGTCCGCTGGTGGGGCATCGACGGCTACGCCACCCCCACCGCCAGCCGATTCATGGCGAACCTCCTCGCCTACGCCAAGCAGCAACGCGAGAACTGATCCGCTGCCCGCCCCTTCGCCTAAGTCTTACCCCAATCTCACACGCTCAGGCCCTCCGCCCCCTTGACGCGGGGCGACACCATCCCCACAATCGGGCATGGAACCCAAGATCATCTCCGAAGGCCTGACGTTCGACGACGTGCTGCTCCTGCCCGCCCGCAGCGAGATCACCCCCGCCCAGGCCGACACCTCCACCCAGCTCACCCGAGGCATCCGCCTCAACATCCCCCTGCTCTCGGCCCCGATGGACACCGTCACCGAGGCCGCTCTAGCCATCGCCCTCGCCCAGCAGGGCGGCCTTGGCGTCATCCACAAAAACCTCTCCGTGGCCGCACAGGTCCGCGAGGTCACCAAGGTCAAACGCTCGGCCAACGGCGTCATCACCGACCCCGTCGTCCTGCCCCCCGACGCCCCGTCCGCCGAGGCCCGCCGCCTCATGGCCGAGCAGCACATCTCCGGTGTCCCCGTCACCGTCGACGGCCAGCCCGGCGAGAAAGTCGTCGGCATCATCACCCGCCGTGACATGATGTTCCTCGACAACGACGAGAAACCCGTCCACGAGGTCATGTCCTCCAACCTCGTCACCGGGCCGCCCGACACCACCCTCGACAAGGCCGAGTCCATCCTCAACCGCAACAAGGTCGAGAAGCTGCTGCTCGTCGACGGGGCCGGCAAGCTCACCGGGCTCATCACCATGCGGGACATCGCCAAGCAGAGCCAGTTCCCCCTGGCCTGCCGCGACGACCGCGGCCGGCTCCGCGTCGGTGCCGCGGTCGGCGTCCACCAGCTCGACCGCGTCGGTGCCCTCATCGAAGCCGAGGTCGACGTCATCGTTGTCGACTCCGCCCACGGCCACTCCTCCAACGTCATGGACACCGTCAAGGCCGTCAAAGCCCGCTACGGCATCGAGGTCATCGCCGGCAACGTCGCCACCGCCCAGGGCGCGTCCGACCTGATCAGCGCCGGTGCCGACGCCGTCAAGGTCGGGATCGGCCCCGGCTCGATCTGCACCACCCGCGTCGTCTCCGGCGTCGGCGTCCCCCAGATCACCGCCATCATGAACGCCGTCAGCGTCGCCAACGACGCCGGCGTCCCCGTCATCGCCGACGGTGGCATCCGGCACTCCGGCGACATCTCCAAAGCCCTCGCCGCCGGCGCCTCCGTCGTCATGCTCGGCTCACTCTTCGCGGGCCTCGACGAGTCCCCCGGTGACCTCGTCATCCACCACGGCCGACGCTACAAGACCTACCGCGGCATGGGCTCCGAAGGCGCCATGGTCGCCGGCTCCGCCGACCGCTACGGCCAGGCCGAAAAAATCAAAGCCCTCACCGGTGTCTCTTCCGGGGGTGGCAACGGCAAGCTCGTCCCCGAGGGCGTCGAGGGCCGCGTCCCCTACCGCGGCCCACTCGAAGACTTCGTCTACCAGATGGTCGGCGGTGTCCGCGCCGGCATGGGCTACTGCGGCGTCCAGACCATCGACGACCTCCGCAGCAAAGCCCAGTTCGTCCGCATCACCGGCGCGTCACTCGCCGAGTCCCACCCCCACGACATCCAGATCACCCGCGAAAGCCCCAACTACACCGTCGAAGTCGGCGACGATTGAACCGACGTTTTCTCTTCCAGGGCGCACTGATCCACCCAAGTGCCCTACGCGTCAGTTTGATCCGATGCCCGAGACCGGCTTCCCGACCAGCGGCGTCGTCACCCCCGTCCGCGTCCCGTTCGCCGTCGGCCGACGCACCGCGGGGATCGACTTGCCGATCTGGTCGTGCACGTAGAACGGGGCCCGGATGATCAGGTGGTTCTGCCGGTACGTGATCGCCCCGACCTCGCCGCCGTTGGCCCGCCAGATCAGAGGCTCGATCGTGTCGCGGATCACGCCCGCCAACGCCTCGCCGCGCGACCGACGCGTCGTGCCGACCTGTTCGTCCTCGTTGTTGTCGTCATCGAAAAGGCCTCGATCCCCGCCGCCGCCACCGCTGTTCCCACCCCCGCCCGAGTTCGTGTTGCTCAGAGCATCGGTCAGGGAAAACGTCGGCGCGTCGGTGAAGTTCGGCACCTCGTGCAGCAGGTCCCCGATGTAGTACACCCGCGTCGTCGGCCGGCGGTTCGCGATCGCCTTGGTCATCACCTCCACGTACCACGGCGTGACCCGGTAGATCAGCTCTGTCTCGGCCGTGCCCACCCCACCCACGCCACCCGCCGCAACCGCTGCCGTCGCCGACGCCTGACTCAGGATCAGACGCAAAGCCCGCCCAGGCGGCATCCCCACCCCCCGCAGCGTGATCGGCGTCTCCGGGTCAATGCCCCCCAGCTCCATCGCCGGCCACGACGTGACCACCAGCTGCCGACCGCTCTGCACCGACCAGACCCGAAGCGCCTGCCGCAACGGCGTCTGGTCCAGACTCAGCGTCACTCCGGGTGGTACCACAGGCGTCGCGGCCGTCTCCGAACCCGCTGCACCACCCGTCGCTGTACCCGCAGCTTCCTGTGCGAGAGACTCCCCGCAGCCCAACGCAACGACCACCAGACCGGTAGCGATCAGCTTCTTCATGCCTCAAGCATACGCCTCGAACCCCCACCCACCAAGACCCGCCACCCCGCCGTCAGTTCTCCGCCGCCACCGCCCGCAGCCGCGGCAGCACCACGTCCTTCAGCAGGATCTTCCCGCACGCCGCCAACGGCACCGCCAGGATCAGCCCCAAAAGCCCCGCGATCGCCCCGCCCGCCAGCACCACCAGCAGCACGGTCAGCGGGTCCAGGTCCGTCGCCGAACCCTGCACCACCGGCTCCACCACCCAGCCATCGACGAGCTGCGCGATCATGTACACCACGGTCGGCCAGAACAGCACCGCCCAGAAGCTGAAGCCACTCCCGCCGGTCGTCGAATCGATCCACGCCAGCAGCACCGCCAACGGCCAGGTCACCACCGCCAGATACGGCAGCAGCCCCAGCACGCCCCCAGCCAACCCCAGCAGCAGGAAGTACGGCACCCCCGCAATCCCCCAACCCACACTCAGGATCACCGCCAGGATCAGCCCCTGGATGAGCCGGCCCCGGATGTACGCCGACACGGATTGGTCCATCTTCACCAGCAGCCCCAGCACCTCGTCGCGGTGCGACGCCGGGATGAACTGCTTCGACCAGTCGCGGATCGGCCCCAGTTTCCAGACAAACACGAAGAAGCAGATCGCCGCCACCACGACCATCAGGCCCACCGCCGTGAACCAGCCCAGCACGCCCGCCAATGCCCCGACCCCCGTGTTCAACGCCCGGAGCAACGCCGACGACACCGCCCCGTAGTCGATGCTCTGCAGGTCCAGGTCTTCCGCCGCCTGCGTCGCGCTCGCCTTCGCCTGCTCGACGTCCACCTTGGCCCACTCGAGGAACGCCGCGATGTACCCCGGCGTCGCCTGCACCAACCGGACCACCTGCGTGATCAACGCCGGCACCAGCCACACCAACAGCCCCACCACCACCAGCCCGCTGACGACCATGAGGCCGGCCGCCGACGCCGGACGCGGCACGTTCCGTTCCCGCTCCAGGTAGGTGATCAGCGGGTTGAAGACGTACGCCAGCGTCAGCCCCAGCACCAGCGGCGCCACCACCGACCGGGCCGCGTGGATCAGCCCGAACACCGGCGGCACCACCATCTCGATCGCCAGCCCCACCACCAGCAACGCCAGCAGCAGCTGGAACCACCGCCGCCGCCAGACCGGTGGGTCCGCCACCCCCATCAGGTTCAGCCGCTCGGTCATCGACCGCGAATCATCATCCCCCGCTGCACCATCCTGATCCGCCGCCATGCTGCCATCACCCGCCGCCTCGGACTGCTCTTCCCCGTCCGGCTCCACCGCGTCGGGGGCATGCTGGTCGTCCCGGTCTTCGCTCAAGCCTGCGCCTCGTCCGTCCGCGTTCGGCCCGACAGGGTCAGGCTGCTGTCAAAAGCCGAGGCGAAATCGAACACCCCCTTGAAGTCTTCGATCGTGTCGTGGTCGGTCTTGTGCATCAGCCCGTGATCGACCATCGCGAACACCATCCGGCCGAAGTCCTCGCACGACCGCACCCGCCACCGCCCCAGCACCGGCCGCGCGAGCAGCCCGTACTCCTGGATGGCGTAGCTCCGCAGCCCCTGGCACAGCTGCTTGCCCGTGACGTGCCTTGGGTGCTCCGACGCATCGCCCACGTCTTCTGGCAGGTCCGGCAGATCGAGATCGTCGTCGTCATCCAACTCGCCGTGGATCGACCGCACCGTGAAGTCCAGGCCCCGCTGCACGAAGTGGTACGCGTCCACGGGATAGCCCGACTCGGCCGCGAGCTTGCGCAGGACTTTGGACGGGACTTCCATACCCACACTATATCGGCCCCACCACGCGGCGGCCCGTGAATCCTCAACTCTGGGACAGGCCCAACCCCAGAGCCGACGGCCGCTCACAGGCACCCCCCGCACACCCAGAATCGCACCCGGCCCGGCCCCCATGTAAGCTCAAAACCCGTTATGCCCGCCTCAGACGCCATCCTCCGCCGCCGACTCTACGTCCTGCTCCTGCTCAGCGGCGTCTTCCTGGGCAGCCTCGCGATGCTCAACATCCTGGGCATCTCCCGGTTCATCGTGCTCGCCAGCTACGACAGGGACACGGGCGCGTTGCTGTGGGGCCAGTGGCCCCCCGCCGATCAGATGCGCTGGATCGCCTTTGCACTAGCCGTCGGCGTCCTGCCCTACCCGCTGACCTTCCTCTGCACGGACCTGATCTCCGAGTTCTACGGCCGGAAGACCGCAAACTTCCTCGTCCTCGTCGGCCTGCTCATCAACGGGATGGTCCTCGGCTTCCTCTGGCTCGGCGGCGCGATGCCCGCCGTCCCGCCTATGGACCCCACCACCGGCCTGCCCGACCCCACCGACCCGCAATACGCCTTCTACGTCATCCGCACCCTCACCTTCGGGGCCGTCGCCGCGTCCATGATCGCCTACCTCGTCGCCCAGTTCGTCGACGTCCAGCTCTTCCACCTCTGGAAGCACCTCACCAAGGGCAAGGCCCTCTGGCTCCGCAACAACGGCTCGACCCTCGTCTCGCAGTTCGTCGACACCTTCGCCGTCATCACCATCACCCACTTCTACGCCAAGGCGCTCCCCGTCGACGCCAGCGCCCCGATCTGGCCCCAGCTCTGGCTGTTCATTGCCACCGGCTACGTCTTCAAGCTCCTCGCCGCACTCCTCGACACCCCCGTGATCTACGCCGCCGTCGCGGTCCTCAAGCGCTACCTGCACCACGACCCGACCGCGCCCGACGCGAAGCCCATCCGCCTCGGCTAACGCCATCCGCTCATGCCGACCAAAGCACAACTGCGGCGCCACTTCCGCGGCCTCCGCGCCGCGATCCCGGACGCCGAGCGCAAGACCGCCGCCCACGCGCTGGCCGACCGCGTCCTCGCCGAGCTCACCGACGCGACCACCCCCGTCTTCCTCTACCTCGCCACCAAGCACGAGCTCGACACCCGCCCGCTCATCGAGCGCCTCCTCGCCCGCCAAACCCCCGTCCTCCTACCCCGCATCGAAGCCGACCAGCTCGTACCCACCCCCATCACCAACCTCAACGCCCTCGAGCCCGGCCCCCACCACACGCTCCAACCGCCCGAAGCCACCTACAACCCACGACCTACGCCCTACGCCCTCCTCCTCCCTGCCCTCGCCGTCACCCCCGCCGGCGACCGCCTCGGCCAGGGCGGCGGCTACTACGACCGCTTCCTGGCTCAAGACCTCCACGCCACCGCCACAGCCCTGGTCTACGACGCCCAGGTCACCGACCAGCTCCCCAGCGAGCCCCACGACCGCCGCATCGCCCGCATCATCACCCCCACCCGCACCCTCGTCTGTCCAATCGATCCTGTCCGCTAACACACGCCAGCGGATTGCCCTTCGGCGTGGGTTCGCTTACCCTTATCGATCCGCGATTTCGTGTTGCGCGGGTCGTTCAAGTCCCTTACCCAGCATGGGGAGCTGATGTCTCAACTCACCGCCTGGTCGCCCTTCTTCCAAGGCTCCGACCGGATGAAAGGCCGGGCCCTCCAGCTCGGCGGCCACGTCCAACGCCACGAACCCGCCGAGGGCCTCCTCGCCGCCGCCACCGTCATGGACAACGGCACGCCGCACGAGGTCACCCTCGCTGAGGACGGCCGACACGCCGTCGCCGAGTGCACCTGCGAGACCTTCCTCGACGGCGCGTTCTGCCCCCACATCTGGGCCCTGCTGGTCACCATCGAACGCTCCGACGAAGACGACGACATCGACCTCTGGAACAAGCTGGTCACCCTCCAGCCCCGGCCACCCAAGGCCCGCAAACGCGAAGAGTCTGATCGTCCGATCCAGAGCCGAGACCCCGACTGGGTCGGCCGGCTCTCCATGCTCCGGCCCGCCACCGACGAGCACGCCGTCCAGGGCGACTCCGTCTTCCCCGCCCAACGCCAGGTCTGCTACACCGTCCTCCCCGAGCCCTCCGCTCGGCACAACGGCCTGGTCATCGAGGTCCGCCAACGCGCCATGATCAGCTCCGGCTGGTCCAAGACCAAGCCCCTCAAGATCAGCCCCGACCTCATCCGCGGCTTCGACGACCCCGCCGACCGCGAGCTCTGCGCCCTGCTCGTCGGCGCCACCTGGGTCACCGCCCACGAGTCCAGCGACGCCCTCGAGATCACCCGGTCCCACGCCATGTACCGCGTCGCCGCCGGCGCCCGCAGACGCCTGCTCCGCCGCATGATCAAGACCGGCCGCGCCTTCGTCGAGACCGAGACCGACGGCGAAGAGACCCCCCTGACCTGGGACCGCGGACGCACCGGCAAGGACCAGCCCTGGACCGCCTGGCTGGTCGGCGAAGAACGGGAGGGCCACCTCTGGGTCGACATGCAGCTCCGCCGTGAGGGCAAGCCGCTGGCCGTCGCCACGCCCGACCTCGTCCTGGGCGGGACCGACGGCCTGATCATCCACGAGGGCCAGGCCTCCGCGTTCGACGACCACGACGCCTTCCGCTGGGTCAGCCAGTTCCGCGACCGCCGCGATCGCTACGCCGACGACGAGGCCGACGCCTCGGGCTTCCGCGTGGAAGACGCCGACCTGCCGCGCTTCCTCGAACGCCTCTACATGCTGCCCCAGCTGCCCGAGATCGACCTGCCCGACGGCGTCGGCCGATCCGAACAACGCCTCAAGCCCGTCCCCCGGCTCGAACTCTTCAGCCCCGGCTCCGCCCAGTCCGTCCAGCCCATCGCCCTGGCCCCCACCACCGCCAAGAGCCACCTGCTCGGCCGGCTCTCGTTCATCTACGCCGACGAGCCCATCAACCCCTCCCAGCCCGGCCGGTTCGTCACCATCGGCAACGCCACCCCACCCGGCGAAGACGACGACCCCACCGAAGACACCGCCGAGACCACCGAGCCCGTCACGGAAGCCGCCGCCGATTCCGATACCGCGACCGAAGTCCTCACCGAGCCCACCACCGAGATCCAGACCGAGACCGAGACGGACGACACCGAACCCGGCGACGCCGAGCTGACCGAAGCCACCACCGACACCGGCCGGCTCATCCGACGCGACCGCCGCTCCGAACGCGACGCCATCGGCATCACCTCGTCCCTCGGCCTCCGCCCCATCGCCAGCCCCACCCAGGACACCCTCCTGGTCCCCATCAAGCACGTCCCCTATGTCGTTGGCGACCTCATCGAACGCGGCTGGCAGGTCCTCGCCGACCAGCAGGCCATCCGCACCGCGGGCCCGCCGTCCCTCTCCATCACCTCCGGCATCGACTGGTTCGAGCTCCGCGGCGGCGTCAAGTTCAAGCGCGACGACGGCGAAGAACAGGAGATCTCCCTCCCCGAGGTCCTCGCCGCCGCCCGCGCCGGCCGCACCATGATCGAGCTCGGCGACGGCTCCCAGGGCCTGCTCCCCCAGCAGTGGCTTGCTGAGCACGGCCTCCTGACCAGCCTCGCCCGCATCGAGGGCGACCACCTCCGCTTCCGCTCTTCACAAGCGGCCCTGCTCGACACCCTCCTCAACGATCAGGAACTCATCAGCTTCGACCAGGCCTTCGCCGACGCCCGCAAACGCCTCCACGCCTTCGACGGCATCAACCCGCTTGACCCCAACGGCCCCTTCCAGGGCGAGCTCCGCAGCTACCAACGCTTCGGGCTCGGCTGGATGGACTTCCTCCGCTGGTTCGGCATGGGCGGCATCCTCGCCGACGACATGGGCCTCGGCAAAACCATCCAGGTCCTGGCGATGCTCCAGAACCGCAAGCTCGCCGCCCTCAACGCCCCACCCGCCCCTTCCGCCAGCAACGGCAACAGTAACGGTTCCGAAGGCAACGGCCAGGCGCTGCCCCACCTGCCGTCCATCATCGTCGTCCCCCGTTCGGTCATCTTCAATTGGATCGACGAGGCCCAGCACTTCACACCCGAGCTCCGCGTCGCCGGCTACACCGGCCCCGAACGCGCTGAGCTCCGCGACAACCTCCAGGACTACGACCTGATCGTCACGTCCTACGGCCTGATGCGCCGCGACATCGAGCACCTTTCCACCCTCGACTTCGACTACGCCGTCCTCGACGAGGCCCAGGCCATCAAGAACCCCCAGTCCCAGTCCGCCAAGGCCGCCCGGCTGCTCAAGGCCCGCCACCGCCTCGCCCTCACCGGCACCCCCGTCGAGAACCACCTCGGCGACCTCTGGTCCATCGTCGAGTTCCTCAACCCCGGCATGCTCGGCAGCAGCGGCAAGTTCGGCGACCTGATCCGCAGCCGAGGCGAAGCCCCCCTCGAGCCCATCAACCCCCGCCGTATCGAACTCACCGATGACGATGAGGACGAGCTGATCGACCCAACCCAGGCCCCGCCCCCCGCCGATCCGCTGGTCCAGACCGCTAAGGCCCTGCGCCCGTTCATCCTCCGCCGCACCAAGCAGCAGGTCCTCACTGACCTCCCCCAGAAGACCGAGCAGACCATCGTCTGCGAGATGGAGCCCGCACAACGCAAGCTCTACAACCAGCTCCGGGACTACTACCGCGGCACCCTCGCCAAACGCCTCGACGCCCAGGCCGCCGCCCCCGCCCCCGGAAGCGACGCCGGGGAACCCCAGGCGTCCCAGGGCCTCGGCAAGGCCTCGTTCATGGTCCTCGAGGCCCTGCTCCGCCTCCGCCAGGCCGCTTGCCACCCCGGGCTCATCGACCGCCAGAACCTCACCGGGATCCTCCAGGACCCCGACCCCGCGATCGCCTCGGCCAAGCTCGACGAGCTCGAACGCCGACTGGCCGACATCATCGACTCCGGCTCCAAGGCCCTGGTCTTCTCCCAGTTCACCACTATGCTCGGGCTGGTCCGCGACCGCCTGGACACCCTCGGCGTCCGCTACGCCTACCTCGACGGGCAGACCCGCAACCGCAAGCAGATCGTCCAGCAGTTCCAAGAAGACCCCGACCTGCAGGTCTTCCTGATCTCGCTCAAGGCCGGCGGCGTCGGGCTCAACCTGACCGCGGCCGAGTATGTGTTCATCCTGGACCCGTGGTGGAACCCCGCCGTCGAGGCTCAGGCCATCGACCGGGCCCACCGCATCGGGCAGACCAATCCGGTCTTCGCCTACCGTCTGATCTGCGAGGACACCGTCGAGCAGCGGATCCTCGAGCTCCAGGCCCGCAAACGCGAGCTGGCCGACGCCATCGTGGGCGGCGAGCAGAACCTGCTGTCGAACCTCAGCCGGGAAGACCTCGAGCAGCTCCTGAGTTGAACCCTAAGCCGTCTACCAGGTATCACTTGTGTGGACAGCAGCTATCGGAATGTGAATAAAACGCCGTTAACAGTCTTGCCGGCTGTTTGGGCGAGATGTACTGTCTAGTTGGGGAAGGGGCATGAGCGTGCCCCATGAGTAAGTCCTCAACCCATCGCCCGTGCTCCCTGCACCGGCCTGCTTTGATCCCGACAGCCGTTGACCCAGACGGCCCGTGGTCAGTCGTTCTCTTCCTGGGTATCTCAGAACGGATCACAGACCGTGATTAACATTTACATCGGAAACCTCCCCTACGCCACGTCTGCGGACGACCTGGCGAGCTTATTCGCCCCCTATGGCGAAGTGATCAAGACCGCGATCGTTTTTGACCGTGAGACCGGCCGTAGCCGCGGTTTCGGCTTCGTCGAAATGGCCGACCGCGAGGCCGGGCTCAAGGCCATCGAAGAACTCGCCGGCAAGCCCTTCAACGGCCGACCGCTGACCATGAACGAGGCCCGCCCCCGAGGCTCCGGAAAGGACAACGGCAAATACGCCTCCACCACTGCGGTCTCCCCCGGCAGCCCCGCCACGCAGGAAGGCGGCTATCGCCGCTACGAACGCGCCGGCGTCGGCTCCAGCGGCTCCGACGACAGCGTCGCCGGCGAAGAGACCTCCGCCGGCGGCTACAGCGGTTACCGACGGGCCGACGAGAACTGACCCCAGCGATCACGGCTATCGCCCAGAAGCTGCGGACACCCATCTGCAGCGGCTATCGCTGTATCAGGTCATCGTCACCCGCTGCTGGGGGCGTCTGTTACTCGGCCGATGAGATCGGCACGAACCGCTCGATGCTTAGCCCGAAGCCCGACAGGGCGGTCGGCGTGAACGGGTGGTCTGTGATCAGCTCGAGCCGACGGATGCCCAGGTCGCGCAACACCTGCGAGCCGATGCCGTAGTCCATCTGGTTCCGGCTGGAGTCCGGGCCCGGCGAGGGGCTGCTCTGCCCGAAGCGCGGCCGGTCCGGGTCGTCCTGGCCCGCCCGGGTGTCGGTCTGTAAGTGCTTCACGAGCCCCCGGCCCATGCCCTCGTGACGCAGGTACACGATCGCCCCGCAGCCGCGTTCCTGGATCATCCGCATCGCGGTCCGCAGCGGCTGCTGGCGTGGGTCCCGGGCGTCACCAAACACATCCGTCAGCAAGTTCTGCGAGTGCATCCGGACCAGCACGGGCTCGTCCCGCTCGGCACAGTGGTCCAACCCGCGGTCATGCTTGCCCAGCCCGCCGCAGGTCAGCACGACGTGCGGCATCGGGTCGACCGCCGAGCGGTACGCGATCAGGTCGAAGGTCCCCAGGTCGTTCGTGAACGGCTGCTCGGCCACGCGTTCGATGAGGCGGTCGCGTTCGAGGCGGTAGGCGATGACGTCATCGACGCTGCACATGCGCAGGCCGTGCGTCTCGGCGAGCTGCCGGAGGTCGTCGGCCCGGGCCATGCTGCCGTCGGCGTTCATGACCTCGATCCCGACCGCAGCGGGGGCGAGCCCGGCGAGCCGGCAGAGGTCGACGCTGGCCTCCGTGTGACCGGTGCGGACCAGGACGCCGCCGTCGCGGGCCCGGAGCGGCTGGATGTGGCCGGGCCGATCGAAGTCGGCCGGGGTGGCTGTGGGGTCGGCGAGCAGTTGGATCGTGGTCGAGCGGTCCCCGGCGGAGACGCCCGTGGTCACGCCATGGCGGTCCGCCGCGTCCACCGTGATGGTGTAGGCCGTGGTGCGCTGGCTGGTGTTGACCGCAGCCTGCGGGGGCAGGTCCAGCCGATCACACCCGGCTCCGTCGAGCGACGCGAACAGCATCCCCCGCCCCTCCCGGAGCATGAAGTTCACGACATCCGGCGTCGCGTGCTCCGCCGCCGCAATGAGGTCGCCCTCATTCTCGCGCTGCTCGTCGTCGATGAGCAGCACGATCTTGCCCTGGCGGAGGTCGTCGAGGATGTCGGGGATGGGATTCATGGTTTGGGGAGGGGCGTTTATATCACAGAGGTTTGGAGACTCAGAGACTCAGGAAAAAAGTCCACAGATAAGGACGATGAAACAGGGTGGAAGAAAACACATCATCACCAATACTGTGTTTCCAAATCCTGTCTCATCCTGTCCATCTGTGGACAAAACACTTCCGTGTCTCTGCGTCTGCAAATCTCTGTGATATCCGAGCTACGGAGACTCAAGTAGGACCAAGACGCAGCGTTGTGCGGGGCTCCAGCGGGAAGGCGTCGAGGACGGCGACGACCTCGTCGAGGGTGACCGCCTGCAGCCGGGCGAGGTCGTCTTCGAGGGGGATGAAGCGCTGGCGGTAAAGCCATTCGCCGCCGAGGCGGTGCATGCGGCCGGCGGGGCGTTCGCCGCGGAGCGTGACGGAGGTGGCGAGCTTGTTCACCGCCCGGGTGATCTCGCCGGCCTTGAGCGTGTCCTTCACCTTGGCGAGCTCGGCGAGCAGCGTCTCCTCAACGGGCTTGGCCTTGTCGGGGTCGCAGGTCAGGAAGGCCATGTACGCCCCGGCGTGGTCCATGGGCATGAACGAGAAGCTGGCCTCGTCGGCGAGGCCGGGCTCGATCAGGGCCCAGTAGAGGCGGGAGCCGTCGTCGTCGCCGATGAGGTCGCCGAGCACGCGGGCGGCGTAGCGGAGCTCGTCCTGGGCCGAGGGAGCGGGCAGGAGCGTTGCGAGGTAGTGGCGGTTGACGCGTTCATCCGTCATGTCCTGTTCGTGGGTCTGCACCGGCACGTCGGACGGCGGGCGGTCGGCCCCGGTCGGTTTCCAACCGCCGCACAGCGTTTCGAGGTCGGCCAGGGTCGCGTCCCAGTCGAGCTTGCCCGCCAAGGCCACGACGATGTTGTCGGGGCTGTAGCGGTGCTCGAAGTAGGTCCGCATCTGGTCGGCGGTCAGGGCGGTGATCGTGTCGTTGGTCCCGAGCACGCGATAGCCCAGCGGGTGCTGCCCGAAGTAGGACTCGAGCAGCGTGTCCTGCAGGCGCCACTCGGGGCGGTCGTCGTACATCCCGATCTCCTCAAGGATGACCTTCTTCTCCATGTCGAAGTCGTCCGTGCGCAGGGCCGGCCGGAGCATGTCGCCGAGCAGGTCGACGGCCCGCGGCAGGTACTCGGGCAGGACGTGGGCGTAGTAGACGGTCTGCTCGTGGGACGTAAAGGCGTTGTAGTCGGCGCCGAGCTCGTCGAACTCGCGGTTGACGTCCTCGGCCGAGCGGCGGGCGGTGCCCTTGAACATCATGTGCTCGAGGAAGTGGGAGACGCCCATGAGCGGGGCGGTCTCGTCGCGGGCCCCGGTCTTGACGTAGAAGCCGACGGCCGAGGTGTGGGCGTCCGGGTCGGCCTCGGCGAGGACGGTCAGGCCGTTGGGGAACGTGTGCTGCTTGAAGGTGATGGGCATGCGAGCAGTTTAGGGCGAGCCGGGCCGTGTCGGCCCGGGCGGGCGGTATCGGTGTGCGGGCGGGCCTTGCGAGGGCGAAGTGCGAGCCAAGCCCTGACTCAGAAGACCACCCGCAGGCTGGGGTCTCGGGTCTGCTCGGCCCGGACCTGGGCCTGTTCTGCCTCGGGGACGACCTCAAGAGCGACGACCGTGTCGACCGGGTCGGGTATGCGGTAGGTCGCCTGGATCGGCCGGCGGAGGTTGAGAAACAGGTCGTCGGGCTCGCCGAAGGTCTGGACGTTGGGGTTCCAGAAGTCGCCGACGACCGCCTCGTGGCCCGTGGTGAGCAGACGGGGGTTGCGCACCTTGCCGCGGAGGCCACGGAGCGTGAGGTGGCCCATCGGTTGCTCGGTGATGTGGGCGTACAGCGTCTTGCCGTCGGCGGAGAGAGTCCATCGGCCCCAGTCGGGGCGTTCGAGGTCGGCGGCACCGCAGCCATAGACGGACGCCGCGTTGACCTTGAGCCACTGCCCGACCTGGTCCTGCAGAGCGATGGCGTCGGCGAGCAGCTCACCGCGTGCGGTGGGCGCGAAGTTCAGGGTCAGGTTGCCCGACTTGGATACGCAGTTGATCAGGGCGCGGATGATGTCGGGCGCGGTCTTCGCCTCGCGGTCGCCGTCGTGGGACGACCAGCTGTTGGTCTGCGTGATCCAGAGGTCCCAGGGCACACGTTGGCCGTGGGCGTTGCGCATCGCGCCATGCGGCGAGTTGAGCTCACAGGTGTCGAAGTCCCCGGCCCACGGCGGCGGGTCGGCGGCCTTCATGTTGCCGGCCGCCGCAGAAGAAAGCCGATCGTTGAGCACGAGGTCGGGCTGCAGCGACCGGATCATCTCGACCAGCTCGGCGGCCTTCCACTTCTCGCCGGTGTACTCGTAGTAGGAGAAGTCGAAGAGCAGCAGGTCGATGGTGCCGTAGTTCGTGAGCAGCTCGCGGACCTGGCCGTGCATGTACTCGACGTAGCGGTCCCAGTCGTGGGCCTGGCCTTTGAGGTAGGCGTCGCGTCGGAGCGGGTGCTGTCGGTCGCCGAAAGCGGGGCAGCCGGGGTGACGCCAATCGACCAGCGAGTAGTAGAGCCCGACCCGCAGGCCCGCGTCGGCGAAGGCCTCGACGTACTCGCGGACCAGGTCTCGGCCGGCGGGGCTGTGGACCGAGGTGTAGTCGGTGAGCTGGGAGTCGAAGAGGCAGAAGCCGTCGTGGTGTTTGGTCGTCAGGATGCCGTAGCCCGCGCCCATGGCCTTGGCGGCCTCGGCCCAAGCGCGGGGGTCGTAGCGGTCGGCGGTGAAGCCATCGAAGTAGGGCTGATAGTCCGCGAGCGACATCTGCTCCTTGGAGCGCACCCACTCCCCGCGGGCGGCGATGGAGTAGAGGCCCCAGTGGTAGGACACGCCCAGCCGGGCGTTGAGCCACCAGTCGAGGCGGGCGGGGGTGGGGGCGTATTCGGCGGCGGGGTTCATCGGGCGTACTCCTAAAAACACGGGCCGTGTCGGAGCGCCTGCGGGTGGCTCCTCGACGCCGCGTGCGGCTGGGTGATGAGTGGGCGCGGAGTGTACGCCGGCTGGGTGGAGACGGGGCTTGGGCGAGCCAAGGGGTGTCGGGCAGACACCCAACCGGGGGTCACCATCCGGGGATGTCGTACATGGGCCGGAGGCCGTTGCGCTGCATGGTCCAGTTCTGCTGACGCATGGTGCGGAGCTCGTTCTGACGGGCGAAATTCATCTGCCGGGACGAGATCAGCGGCGGGCGGGTAGCGCGGTAGGCGGCGTAGGCGTCCTGCCAGGTGCGGCGGGGCGGCGGGGCGGGTTCGAACCGCTGCCACTGCGTGGCCTGCCGCTGCTGCTGGGCCCGCAGCTGAGCCTGTCGGGCGGCCCGGATCGCGGCGTCTGCCCGCTGCTGGTCGAGCGCCTGCCGACGGGTCACCTGGGCCTGGACTTCCTTGAACGGCTTGCCCTCATCGAGCAGCTTCCGCGCGAGGGTGTGGTATTTGCTGCCCGGGGGGAAGGTCCGGAAGAAGGCGACCGCCCGGTCTTTCTCGGCCTGCGAGGCCTGGAGCCCGACCGCCTGCCAGCCGGTCGCGGTCTGGCCCACAGCGTCTTTCACCCGGCGGTGGAAGTGGTTGCCCATGAGCAGCCGTGGGGAGAGCCGGGCGTTGAAGAAGTGCCGGCCCGCCTCGTTGGTCCGCTTCAGGAACAGCGGGTTGAGGGCCTTGGCCGCGAAGTCCTCAGCCGCGTGGTGGGTGTGGTCTTCCGACAGGTCGGCGGCCAGCACCCGGCGGTGAAACCGCTTGACGGCTTCGCCGCGGGCGTCGACGTCGGCCGCGGCGTCCCATTCACGGACCAGGTCGGTACGGGCCTGGCCCCAGACTTCGTCGCGGGCCTCGACCGCTCGAGCGTGCCGGAGCTTCGCCAGCGGGTCGCCGCCGCCGTCACGGAAACGCATGCCGAGCACCCCCGAACGCAGCGCGAGCTGTTTGCCAGAGAGGGTCAGGGGATCGGCCAGCTCGTCGGCCATGAGCGCACGCAGCTCGCCGGAGCCCAACACGGACGCCTCGCTGTTCACGACCTGGGCGTCGTTGAGCACCAGGCTCGAGCCCGTACCGACACGGCCGGGCCCGTGGAGCATCGCTTTGTCTGCAAGCACGAGGCTTTCGCCTTCGGCGGAGATGCCGTAGTGCGTCACGATGCTGTGGTGGGAGAAGAAGCCGCAGTTGCGCATGAGGACGGTGGCGTCATTGGCGACGAGGCCGAGGTTGGTGGCGTCACGGAGGCCGGCGACGGTGAATCCGCCTTCACGGCGGGGGCGGATCCAGAAACGGATGTCTTCGAGGCGGACGGCCCGGCCGGTGACGTTCAGGATGCGGCGCCTCTGCTTGGGGTCGGCCACGATCGCGAGGTCGACGGTCCGCCCGAACTTCGCGGATTGGAGCCGAACGCCGTCGGGCAGCTCCAGGGTGCGGGGCAGTTCGTAGGCGTTGGCGGTGAGCTCGATGGTGTCGCCGCGCTTCGCCTTGTCGGCGGCGGCGAAGAGCTCGCCGACGTTGCGGGCGGTGTGGGTGTTGCCCGTGAAGGTGTTGGGGATGCTGCGGTGGGTGGGGGCCTGCGTGGGTTGGCCGCCGATGGTGAGGGGGGCGTCTTCGCCGATGGTGGTGCAGCCGGGCAGGGGGGTGCCGGCAGGGAGCAAGATGTGGTTGTTGCCGAGGTTGACGAACCGGGTGTCGCGGGCGGCGAAGTCTGCACCGTCGCGGACCAGGAGGCGGGGGGTGTTGTCGTGGTTGGGGAAGCTCCAGCCGACGACCATGTCGTGGAGGTCGAGGCGGGCGCCAGCGGGGACGGTGACGCGGGGGCTGCGCATCATGAGCATCCCATGGCGGGCGGTGACGTGACCGGCGAGGGTGCCGGGGACGCCGTAGAGGTCTAGGTGCCAGCTGGTGTGGTCGAGCTCGAGTTGGGCGGTGGGTGCGGTGTGGTAGAGGACCAGGGCGCTGCTCTGGACGAGGCCGTGGCCGGCGAAGCGGTGGAGCTTGTCCAGGCCGCCGCGGAAGACGGTCAGGGCGCTGTCGGGGCCCATGGTGAGCTTGGTGGTGGCTCTGAAGCGGAGGTTGGCGTTGCGGACCTCGACGAGGCGGAGCGAGGGCTGTTTCTTGTCGTCGAGGAAGGCGTCGTCCGTGCTGTCGATGTGGAGCCGGGTCATGGCGTCGTTGCTGCCGCCGTGGACGCGGAGGGTTGTGAGGGCGGCGGCCCCGGCGGGGGGCACGTCGATCCAGGCCTCGCCGCCGACGTGGATGCGTTGGCCGGGGCCGAGCTTGGCGACGACCTCGGCGGGGGTCTTGGCCTGCTGGGCGAGGTAGAGCGGGTCGCTGGCACGGATGGGCAGCACGGGCTTCGGCGTGCCGTCGCGGTGGAGGATGCTGGCGGCGTACACCCGGTCGGCGAGGGGTTTATCGGGGTCGGCGAGGGTGGCCTGGTGCTGCTTACGGGTCTCGGCGGAGAGCTTGAGGGGTCCACGGGCGATGGTCTTGCCGAAGCGTTGGTGGATGTCGTCACCCACGAGCGCGAACCGGGAGCCGCGTACCAGGGGCCAGGTGCGGCTGACGATGCCCTGGAGGTTGAGGGCCTGGGCGGCGGCGTAGTGGTGGAAGGTGGCCTCGTCGTCGTAGCCGACCAGCGGCTCGCTGAGGGCGAGGAGGAAGGCCCAGTCGTGGGCCTGCAACGCGAGGTTCATCGCTTCGTTTTCGGGGATGGGCAGCGGCTCGTAGAGGTAGTGGTAGTCACGGAGCACCTCGACCTTGGCGCGGGCGTTGCCGAACATCTCGGCAAGCCGGTAGCGCTGCCGGAGCACCTCGGGTTCGGCGGGCAGGTGGAGGCTGGCGTCGGTCAGCAGCCGACCCGCCTCGACCGGCCGACCCGCGTCGATCGCCTTGCGGGCCTCGATCATGCGACGCAGCGCCTGGTTGCGTGAAGTGGCGAACCAACTTTCCCAGCGCTCGGAGGGCGGGTCATCGTCGGCGGTGATCCGGAGCACGGCGTCCGTCGCAGACAACTCGTCGCCTAGAGCCATAGCTGCGTCGTAGCGTTCGTGGTGCACCCAGCGGTTGGGCAGGCTGCGTCGCGTGCTGAGCCAGACCTCGGCGTGGTTCATGACCGCCTGCCAATCCTCGGCAGCGCGGGCCTCCTCGATGGCGATCAGCGGGCGGACCTGCCGGTAGCGTTCGAGCCAGCGTTCAGCGAGCTGATCCAGGCGTGGCTGGGGCATGCGCTCGGCGTCACGCCGCAGGGCCTGGATGCGGTTCTGGCGGGCCTGGAGAACGGGCGACAGCTCGGCTTCAGCGGCCAGCGTCTTGCTCTGGATGCGGTTGAGCGTGCGCTGCAACTCCCATCGGTCGAACGGCTCAACCAGAAGCTGGGCCGCAGCGTGCCAGGCGTCGACGCGTTCGCGGAGATCGAAGTAGTCCGCTTCGGCGCGGGCGAGGACATCGGCGAGACCGTTGCGGACACGGATGGCGTCGAGGGTCTTGTGGACGGCCTGGATGTCGGCGAGCAGTTCATCGCGTTGCTCGATGAGCCGTTGGGCTTGGGGCTCGGAATCGGCGAGGCGTTGGCGGAGCTCGGCGAGGAACGCGGGGGCGGTCTCGGCGGTGAGGTCGCGGGTGGCGTCGGGCGCATCGTTCGGCCCGGGCTCGCCGAAAGCCGGGGGGGCTTGGCCTCGCCGCTGGCGATCGACCCGCTCATGGAACAGCTTGGGCAGGGCCTGGTAGCCGGGGAGTTCGAACAGCTCGTTGACTCCGCGGTGGCCGGTTCGCAGCGCACGCAGCACAGCGAACCGGGCGAGGTCTTGCGACTCGGGGTGGGCCTGGGCCGCAGCGATGGCCCAGTCCACCAGCGCACGGCTGGGCCGAGCGGTCCGGCCTCGGGGCTCGGCATTGCTCAGCATGAGGTACGCGAGGTCGGGCGGGACGTCTTGGGGGGTGTTCGTGTAAGCGAGCTTGGGCGGGGCGGGCGGGACGACGCTGGCGTCGAAGTGCGCCCGGCGGGCGGCCTGCAGCTGCCCGAGGAGTTCTTGGCGTGGCTCACCGCGGAAGTGGGGGCCCAGGAAGAGGCGGGTGTATTCGCGGTAGGCCGGGAGGAAGTCGCCGCAGAGCATGAGCGACTCGGCGCGGATGAGCTGAAGGTTGACGCGGATCTTTTCGGGGAGGTCGGGGTCACGCAGGGCGAGGGTGACGGTTTCGACCGCGGCGGCGGGTGCGCCGAGGAGGTTGTAGACGTGGGCCTGGAGCTGGAGGTAGGTGGCGTCGCGGGGGTCCTGCTGACGCCAGCGTTCAAGCAGCACCTGGGCCTTGGCCGGCTGATTGGCGTCTAGCGCAGCGGTGATGGCGCGGTGGAGCGTCTGGGGGTCGGTGCGGTGGTCCGGCGTAGCCGAGGCCTGGGGCTGGGCCTGGGCCTGGAGGTTGGTGGCGAGGATGACCGCGACAGAGAGTGCGGCGAGAGTTCTGAGCATCGGCTGCCTCCCGGGGGTGGGGGTGACCCGTCCTGGTAGTGATACCCGATGGGCGTGTCTTTTCCAGCAAAACAGGTCTGTATGCGTTCTATCGAGCCGTTGGGCTGCGCCCTCCAGTGGGCAGCGTGGGCGCGTGAAAAAGCCCACAGCAAGACGCTGTGGGCTTATGGAGGTTGCGAGGGGGGGTATGGGATAGGGTTAGTCGGTGTGCTTCGCGAGCTCTTCGACGAACTCCTGCTTCTGGGTGACGCCGACGAACTGCTTGACCATCTCGCCGCCCTTGAACACCATGACGGTGGGGATAGCGGAGATGCTCATCTGGGCGGCGACCTCACGGTTGGCGTCGGTATCGACCTTGCCGACCTTGACCTTGCCTTCGTAGTCGTCGGCCAGCTCGTCGATGGTGGGGGCGAGCATGCGGCAGGGCATGCACCACTCGGCCCAGAAGTCGACGACCACGGGGGTGTCGGACTCGAGGACTTCGGACTGGAAATTGGCGTCGGTGAATTCGACAACGGCTTCGCTTGCCATGGCTGGCTCCTTGATGGATGGTTAAGTGGTCTGTGGCTTACTCGGCGTGGCGGATGGTAAGCCCGTCGGCGGGGGGGTTCAATCGGGCCGCAGAAGATTAACGCGGCGGCGGCCGGAGATATTCCGGGCGGCGTAGGCTTTGGCATGGAGCGAGCGACCGGGCGATGGGGTCGATTCTGGATGAAGATGGTGTGGCACGACCTGCTGTTCGCCCACTGGCCGGTGAGCGAGGCGGACGCGGCCCGGCTGCAGGCGGGGCTTCCGGAGGGGGTGGGGCTGGACCGGTACGACGGGGTGGCGTACCTGGGCGTCGTCCCGTTCGGGATGCGGGGGATCGGGCTGCGGGGGCTGCCGGCCTGGGGGCCGCTGAGCACGTTCCCGGAGATCAACCTGCGGACGTATGTGCGGGTGAAAGGGCGGCGGGGCGTGTGGTTTTATTCGCTGGACGCAGCAAGCTGGACGGGCGTGCGGATGGCGAGGTCGGCGTTCTGCCTGCCGTACTTCAATGCGGTGATGGCGATGTCACAGCAGGAAGACGGCTGGATCGCGTACCGGTCGGAGCGGGTGAAGGGCGAGCGGTGGGGCGGACCCGGAGCGCTGTTTGAAGGGCGGTATCGAGGGGTGCCCGGCTCCACAGCAGAGACCTCGGAGGCGGGGTCGCTGGAGGCATTCCTGACCGAGCGGTACAGCCTCTTCACGCAGGCGAGCTGGGGGCCATGGAAGGGCCGGGTGCTGCGGGCGGACATCCGGCACGAGCCCTGGCGGCTGCGGTTGGCGGAGGCGGAGATCTCGACCAACGACATGGCCCGGCTGGTCGGGATGGACCTAGGCACGCAGCCGCCGCTGCTGCACGTGGGTGATCGGCTGGGCGTGCAGGCGACGCGGGTCCGGGTCGCGGGTTAGGATTGTTGGGCTATGCCGGAGCTCGAGGCTTTTGAATCACGGGTCGCGGACCGTTCGCTGAAGGTGGGCGTGCTGGCGTTGGGGTACGTCGGGCTGCCGCTGCTGCGGTCGTTCTGGGACGCGGGGTTCTCGGTGATCGGGTTCGACATCGACCCGGAGAAGATCGCGATGCTCCGGCGGGGGGAGAACTACCTCAAGCACTTCGGCGACGGATTCGTCGCGGCGATGGCCGAGAGCGAGCGGTTCGAGGTGACCGACGACTTTGCCCGGCTTGGCGAACCCGACGCGGTGCTGGTCTGCGTGCCCACGCCGTTGGGCGAGCACCACGAGCCGGACCTGTCGTATGTCGAGAAGACTGCTGAAGCGATCGGCCGGACACTACGGCCAGGCCAGCTGATCGTGCTGGAGTCGACGACTTACCCGGGGACGACGCGCGGTGTAATGCTGCCGCGGCTGCTGGGGGACGACGGGCTAAAAGTGGGCGAGGACGTCTTCGTAGCGTACTCGCCGGAGCGGGAGGACCCGGGCCGGAAGGACCACACCACGCAGAGCATCCCCAAGCTGGTGGGGGGGCTAGACGCGACGAGCGGGGCCATGGCTACGGCGCTCTACCGCTCGGCGATCGCGGAGGTGATCCCGGTAAGCAGTGCGGAGATCGCCGAGGCCGCCAAGATCCTGGAGAACGTCTACCGGGCGGTGAACATCGCGCTGGTCAACGAGCTGAAGGTGATCCTGACGGAGATGGACATCGACGTGTGGGAGGTGATCGACGCGGCGAAGACCAAGCCGTTCGGCTTCCAGGCCTTCTACCCCGGGCCGGGGCTGGGCGGGCACTGCATCCCGATCGACCCGTTCTATCTGACGTGGAAGGCGAAGGAGGTCGGCCGGCCTACCGAGTTCATCGAGCTGGCCGGGCGGGTCAACCACGACATGCCGTCGTGGGTGGTGCAGCGGGTGATGCTCGCGCTCAACGAAGACGGCAAGGCGGTCAAAGCCGCGAAGGTCCTGGTGCTCGGGCTGGCGTACAAGCCCAATGTAGATGACATCCGCGAGAGCCCCAGCTTTGAGCTCATCGAACAGCTCGCCGCCCTGGGCGCAGCCGTCGATTACCACGACCCCCACGTCCCGGCGACGCACAAGATGCGCCGTCACGACCTTGGGATGCGGTCGGTCCCGCTGACCCCGGAAAGCTTGGCCGACTACGACTGCGCCCTGATCGCCACACACCACGACGCGATCGACTGGGACGCGGTAGGCAAGCACGCCAAGCTGATCGTGGACACCCGCGGAGTGATGCGCGGGCGGGCGGTTGAAGCCCGCGTGGTCGGTGCGTGAGGCTCATTCGGACGGTCATCCGGCGGGCGGCGGCATCTCCAGCCGATCGTCGGTGGGCTCCCAGCCGAGATCGGCTTTTTCTTGGATCAGGTCCACCAGCCCCCCCGGCCCACCGATCGGGCCCCGGAGCGGCACATCGTCGAAGTACGCTTCTCGGATCTGCTCATCGCTCATGCCGGTGATCTGCGGCGACCGGGCCATGAGGTAGGTCTGCGCACCGGGCTTGACGTGCTCGATCGCCAAGCGGCACGCCCTGGCCGCATCATCGGCATCGACGTAGGTCCCCGCCTCGCGACGAAACCCCTGCCGATGGCCGCCCTTCCGTGTGTACCGCTCACGCTGGGACGGACGCATCACGTGAGCCAAGCGTAAGGACGCCGCACGAAGCTCAGGGTCGTGCCGAGCGAGCCCCTGGAGGGTCTGCTCGCCAAAGACCTTGCTCATGCCGTAGCTGTTGTTGCCCAGGATGCCCGGCGCGCTACCCGTGAGGGGCAAGCACGGGATGCCCGCCGGAGAGTCCTCACCCGCTCTCGGACGATCCCAGGCACGCCATCGCGTGACATCGGCCTCCAGCATCGCTTGGATGGAACTGATGAATATGATCCGCTTCACGCCGACCGCAAGCGCCGACCAGAACACATTCGCGTTCATCGCCATGTTCTCCGCCAACAGCCGCTCCGCGGGACGGGCCGAGAAGAAGTTCGGGTGGTTACCCGCGTGGATCACCGCATCAAAACCGGGAGACAACAGCCGGCTGACCGCGATCCGGTCCGTCAGGTCCGTGATGTCCAGCTGCACCGGCATATCGGGCCGAAGTGTCAGGTCCGATGCCGTCACACCGTGGCCCTCAGCAAGGAGATGTTCAACCAAACGACGCCCCAGACCGCCCGCAGCACCCGTAACCAGCACATCCATGCCCCAACGATAGCGGGCCAGCACTCAATGCGTGCCCCGTCATACAACCCCAGTCTGCCTCAGCCCGATAGGAATGCACCCCACCACACGCCACCCACACCGCGTCCGGGAATACCTTACCTCGCTGTAAAACAGACCTTGCGACACGCCGACCACGCCATTAGGCTATGGCGGCAGTAAACGACGTACGCACGCGCCGCGTTACACGCTGTGGCCCGACCCCGGGCAAGTTTGGGCCAACCCCCAAGGCCCGCCCAGGACCCGCTCCCCCGGGCCCGGATCCGTCCTCGACACCCGTCGATGATTCCCGTCACGTCCCCGCCCGAATCCCTGCTCTGGAGGCTCTGCCTTGATCCCCCGTCTCTCCGCCGCCCTCTTGATCAGCACGTCTGCTTTACTCACCACACCCGCCCTCCAAGCCGATCTCCACGGAACCCATAGTCCGGATCCAAAGCACCACGCCGCCGATCACGCAACCACCCCAGACGAGGCTCTGCGTGAAGCCAACCGGCTCATGTCCGAGCAGCCCCACAAGCTCGGCTCGGCCGTTTCTCACTATCTCAACGCCCTGCGGCACCCCGATGCGACCCCGGAACAGAAGTCCGAGTCCCGGAATCAGCTCGCCGCCATCCAGGAACAGCTCCGCAACAGCCCCGTCGCCGTGCGAGCCGTCATTAGCTCCGCCGCTACCGACGTGGCCGCAGACCGGCTGACTTCCGCCGAAGACAAGTCACGGTTGGTCAAGAGTTCGCAAGCCAAGCTGGAGTGGTTTGACGCAGACCGCTTGGCCCAGATCGATGAAGCCGTGGCCGTTGGCATGATGGCCGTGCGTGCCAAGGCCCACGCGGAGCAGCTCGAAGTCCTGGCTCAGGACGAGGAAGCCGCCGCCGAAGCGGGCCCCGCCGAGGCCGCAGACGGTGAGCTCAATGCCGAGCTGGCCGAGGCGCAAGCTGCCCAGGAAAAGGCCGAAGCCGAAGCCGCAAAGCTCCGCGAGAAGCTCGCCCAGAGCCAGGTCCAGCTTGAAGCCGCCGAAGCCAGGCGGCAGAGCGACGACGCGATGCGTAAGGCCACCGAGATGGCGGTGCAGTCCAAGCTCGCCGCCGCCCAAGCCGCGTTCCAGCAGCAGAACTACCGGGCCGTCCAGGAGCTGGCCGCCGACGTGCTTCGGCTCGACGCCGCTAACGCTCAGGCCCTGACCCTCAAGGTCCAAGCCGAAGAAGCCGTAGACGACCAGGTCGCCGAGGTGGCTCCGATCGACGTGGCCGGCACGGACCTCGCCCTGCGCTGGCAGAACGCCAAAGCCCGGTACAACGCCGGGATTGCCCAGGCCCAGTCGGCCCGCGACGCGGCTCAGTTCGATCAGGCCAAAACCGCGATCGACCAGGCAACCGCTGCCCTCCTCGCCGAACGGCAGGCCGCCGACCCCGAAGAGCTCGAAGAACTGCTCGACGACGCGAAAAAGCTCAAAGCCAACATCACCGACCAGCAGGTCGCCCAGCAGGTCGCCGATGCCCAAGCCATCGCCCGAGACCAGGCCAACCGAAACCGGCAGGCCAATGAAGATGCAGAAACCCGCCGTGTCGAAGAGATCGACACGCTCATCCGCCAGGCTCTGGAGCTCCGGCAACGCCAACAATACCCCGAGGCGATCCGCATTCTCGAACAGGTCGTCTTCATCGACCCCACCAACGAGACCGCCCAGTACCTGCTGCAGCTCACCAACGAGGCTGACGTCGTCACGCAGTTCCGCAAGGCCCGCAGCGCGTTCGGCCTCCAGTCGGGCCGTCAGTCCGTCGAGAATCAGAAAGCGGTAATCCCCGTGGTCGATCTCCAGACCTACCCCGACGACTGGCCGGCGATCACCATCCGCCGCCTCGCGGCCCTGGACCAGACCGGTGGCGAGTCGGAAGGCAACCGCCAGACCTCGGCCCAGCTCGAAACGCTGGTTGACGCCGCGTACGACCAGACCCAGCTGGACAACATCTTCGACTTCATCCGGCGTCAGACCGGTGCCAACCTCGCACCCAACTGGCCCGCGCTCGACCTCGCCGGTGTCCCCCAAGACAAACCCATCACGCTCCGCCTCAGCAAGATCCCCGCCGCCAAGCTCCTCGAGCTCGTCCTGGACCAAGCCTCTGCCGAGTCCATCGACGACGCGGTGAGCTACTCGATCATCGACGGCATCGTGGTGATCGACACGGTCCGGAACCTCAAGGCCTCCACCGATGTCCGCGTCTACAACATCCGCGACCTGCTCGTGCAGGTACCCAACTTCACGGATGCACCCACCTTCAGCCTCACCGACGCCCTCTCTAACACCAACTCCGGTGGGGGTGGTGGCGGCGGCGGTGGCGGGGACCAAGGCATCTTTGAAGACGAAGAAGACGAAGAAGAGGACGAAGGCCCCACCCGCGAAGAATTGATCCTCCAGCTCACGCAGCTGATCCAGGACTCCGTTGGCGATCCCGACGAGTGGCTCAACGAGGAGTCCACCATCCGTGAGCTCAACGGCAGCCTGATCATTAAGACCACCGCCGACAACCACCGCGAAACGGTTGACCTGCTCACCCAGCTCCGCGAGCAGCGGGCCATCCAGATCTCTGTCGAATCCCGATTCCTCACTGTCGATCAGAACTTCCTCGAAGAATTCGGCATCGATATCGATGCCCGCTACACGCCCGATCCCGCCAACAGCGACTTCGGGCCCATCCAAATCGCCCAGGACAGCATCACCCTCGCCCAGCGGCTCGGTTCCTCGATCGCCGGTCTAAGCCCACTGACCAACGGCGACGCTTTTGACAAGAACGACAGCGGGACCGGGCGATCCCTGAGCCTCGGCGTCTCCTTCCTCGACGACCTCGAGGTCGACCTCCTGGTCAACGCCACCCTGGCTAACCAGCGGTCCACGGCCCTGAACGCTCCCCGAGTCACCTTCTTCAACGGCCAACGCGCCTATGTGGTGGTCGCCCGTCAGATCGCCTTCGTCTCCGACCTCGAGCCGGTTCCCGACGCGGCCGGCTTCGACGTGACTGTCTCGGTTGTCTCCGAGGGTGTCGTTCTCGACGTCGAGGGCACCACCTCGGCCGACCGACGGTACGTGACCCTCACAGTCCGACCATCCCTCGCCGATGTCGACGAGCCCCTCCGAACCTTCCCGGTCAGTGCGACCGCCGTGATCGGCACCGACGACGGGACAGGCCAGCCCATCACAACCACGGCGAACATCGAGGTTCCCGAGGTCGCCATCACGACGGTCCGGGCCACGGTTTCGGTCCCCGACCGCGGCACACTCCTCCTCGGGGGTCAGCGGATCGTCAACGAAGCCGAGATCGAGGCCGGCGTTCCGGTGCTGTCCAAGGTCCCGGTGCTCAACCGGCTGTTCACCAACACTTCCACCGTTAAGGAAGAGCGGACGCTGTTGATCCTCGTCAAGCCGACGATCGTCATCCAGAACGAAGAGGAAGACCTGCTCTACCCCGGGCTCCGTGACGACCCGGATTCCTTCCAGCAAGGCCGCTGAGTCACTTCGCAACAGCCTGAATATGACCACTCTCCCCAAAGCCCCGGCCATCGCCGGGGCTTTTTCTTTGGTAAGCGGATCAAGCCGCCAGATGCCGTGACCGGGCCGTCAGGTGCCGCCCCGCTCCAGAACGGCCAGCACCGCCAAGACCGCCAGCGTCTGACCCGCCGCCAGCCACGCCTGCCACGGGGCGAGCGTCGTCAGCATCGCTCCGCTCAGCCCTGTCGCCAGCGTCGCCAGACAGATCACCGCCACCGCCGCGGGCCGGCTCAGCCCCCGCCGCACCAGCCGGTGCGAGAAGTGGTTGTGGTCCCCCACCATCGGGCTCTGCCCCCGCAGCAGCCGCAGCACCACCACCGACACAAAGTCGTACAGCGGCACCGCCAGCACCATCAACGGCATGAGCAGCACATGCCAACCCGTCTCCACCCCAGCCACCCCACCGACCCCACCCGCTCCCACGGCGGCCGATTCACCCACGCCACCGGTCAGCGACGCGATCACCCCGCCGCCCGCCACCTCCGCGCCGGGCGTGACCGTGTAGGTCGTCCGCATCGACACCACCGCCAGGATCAACCCCACCAGCAGCGACCCGCCGTCACCCAGATACACCTTGGCCGGCGGCGCGTTGAACACCAGCACCGCCAGCAACGCACCCACCAGCAAGGCACAAAGCCCCGCCACAAACCACTGCCCCGCGATCAGCGTCGCCGCCAGATACACCGACCCCGCCACCGCCGCCACCCCGCAGCACAGCCCGTCCATGTTGTCCAGGAAGTTCATCGCGTTCACGATCACCAGCACCCACGCCACGCTCACCGCCACCGACAGCCCGACGCCCCATGCGCCCCAGTCATCCATCAGCCGCAGCACCCGCGTCTCACACAACACCACCACCCCGACCGCGATCGCCGCCTGCACCCCCAGCTTCCGCCAGGGCCCCAGCGGCCGGCGGTCGTCGTACAGCCCCATCAGGTGCACCGCCGACAGCATCACCAGCAGCCCGCCCCCGACGGCAGTGACCCCCCGCAACCCTTCCAGGTGCTGCGTCGCCCACGGCGCCATCGACGCCCACGCGCTCGCCGGCAGCAGCCATACCCCCAGCAGCGCCACCGTCATCGGCCCCGCCACCGCCAGGTACACCGCCACCCCCCCCGTGTCCGGCACGATCCGGCCCGTCGGCTTGTGACCCTCACCACCCCCAGCGTCCACCAGGCCCAGCGCCCGGCTCCACCGGATCAGCCCACCGCAAAGCGGCAACGCGATCAGCCACGCCACCAATCCAAGCATCAACACCAGAAACGTCATGCCGCGAAGCGTACCCCACGGACAAGCCTCGGGCTGTGTAGCGGGTGACGCGAAGCGTCCCGCTACGGACCGACTCTTCGCTCACAGCCCCAGCACATACCCAAACACCAGCGGCGCCACGATCGTCGCGTCCGACTGAATCATGAACTTCGGCGTCTCCGGCTCGAGCTTGCCCCAGGTGATCTTCTCGTTCGGCACCGCGCCGCTGTACCCGCCGTAGCTCGTCACCGCGTCGCTGATCTGGCAGAAGTACGCCCAGTACGGCGTGTCCAGCCACTTCAAATCCTGGATCATCATCGGCACCGCGCAGATCGGGAAGTCCCCCGCGATGCCACCACCCACCTGGAAGAACCCCACCCCTGGGCGGATAGGTTCGCCGGGCGTGCCGTCCTCGGGCTGGCCGTTCGCTTGCCGGTACCAGCGGGCCAGGTCCGCGAGCTGCTCGGTGCCGTCCCGCAGGCACGCGTGGTTCGATGCCCCGGCCTGCATCGCCCAGGCCGTGAAGATGTTCCCGATCGTGGAGTCCTCCCAGCCCGGCGTGTAGACCGGGATGCCCTTGGCCTTCGCCGCCAGCAGCCACGAGTCGGCGGGGTCGGCCTGGTGGTGCTCCGCCAGGTCGGGCTGCCCGAGCACCTCGTAGAAGAACTCGTAAGGAAACAGCCGCTCGTCGCTACCCCGCGTCCGCTCCCAGACCGCGTGCAGCCGGTGTTCGACGTGACGCATCACGGTCTCGGGGATGCAGGTGTCGGTGACGCGGTTCATGCCGCGGTCGTAGAGGGCCTGCTCGTCGGCGGCGCTCAGCGCCCGCCAGTCCGGGCAGTGCTCATATTCCTTGACCGACAGCAGCGTGAACACGTCCTCTTCGAGGTTCGCCCCCGTGCAGGTGATCGCGTGCACCTTGTCCCGTCGGATCATCTCCGCCAATGAGCGTCCGATCTGGGCCGTGCTCATCGCCCCGGCGAGTGTGACCATCATCTTCCCGCCCGCATTCAGGTGGGCTTCGTATCCGCGGGCCGCGGCGACGAGCTCCCGGGCGTTGAAGTGGAGGAAGTGGTGATCCAGGAAGTCGCGGAGCGGGGTAGTGGTCATTCCGGGCAGGGTAAGGCGAAGCCCGCGCCGGTGGAGTTTTGCCGGCCGACGCGTCGCACGACACGGAGCCGGTCCGCCTAGATTGCCCGCTCGCCCGTCGAGGCCCTCCCGTGTCTGTTCCCCCGACCCCCACCGAAGCCGAGCGTGCGACCCGCCGATCCCTGGCGGCCGGACTGCTGGTCCTTGCGTTGCCGATCATCGCGTCGATGATCTCGCGGACGGCGATGTCGTGGGTCGATTTCGCGATGGTCTCTGCCCTGGGCCCGGCGGCCCAGGCAGCGATCGTCCCCGCCTCCATCGGGCTGTTCTGCCTGATCGCCCTGGGCTTCGGCATCACCTCGGCGGTCTCGACCCTCGTGAGCCAGGCGCTGGGGCGGGGCGAGCAGCGCCGCTGCGGAGCCTATGCGTGGCAGGGGGCGTGGGTCGGCGTCGCGTGGGGCGGGCTGACGCTCGGGCTCTGGCCGGTTGTGCCCGGGATGGTCGCGGCGTTCGGGCACAGCCCCGAGGTGGCGGCGATGGAGGCCGAATACATCACGATCGGGCTGCTCGGCATCGGGCCCGCGGTGATCGCCGCCGCGTGGACCAACTTCTTCACCGGGATCCACCGCCCCTGGGCCGGGTTCTGGGCCACCCTCCTCGCCAACGCCTTCAACATCTTCGCCAACTGGGTCCTGATCTACGGCAACCTCGGCGCGCCCGCACTCGGCGTCGCCGGGGCCGCCTGGGCCACCTCCGCCGCCGCGGCCGTCTCCGTCCTGGTCCTGCTCGGTTTCATGGCCGCCCCCAAAGTCCGCCGCGAGTTCGGCACCTTCCACGGCCTCCTGCCACGGCCCAGACTGCTCAGGCCGCTGCTACGGATCGGGCTCCCCGCCGGGTTCCAGCTCGTCGGCGACATCGCCACGTTCACCGTGTTCCTGTTCCTGCTGGTCGGCCGATTCGGCACCGTCGCGATGGCGGGCTCGAACATCGCCTTCAAGTTCTTCGAGCTGGCAATCATGCCCTGCGTCGGCGTCGCCTTCGCCTGCGCCGCCGCGGTCGGCAAGAGCATCGGGCAAGGCAACCCCGAACTCGCCCGGCGGCAGGCATACACCGCGTGGCGGATCAACCTCGCCTGGGTCGGTGCGGTCGCGGTGGTCTACCTCACGGCAGGGGGGTGGCTGGTCACGCTGCTGACCGACGAACCCGAGGTCACGGCGGTCGCGTGGTCGGTGCTGCTGTGCATGGCCGTGTTCCAGATCTTCGACGCGACACAGTTCACGTTTGCCAGCGCGCTGCGCGGCGCAGGCGACACGCTGGTCCCGGCGGTCATCATGCTGGCGGGCACGGCGGTCGTGATGATCGGCGGGGGCTGGGCGGTGGCGGTGTGGGCCCCGGGGCTCGGTGTCATCGGGCCGTGGTGGATGGCCGTCGCCGCCTTCGCCGTCATCGCCGGCCTGTACGTCGCCCGGTTCCGGTCCGGCGTGTGGAAACGGATCGACCTGCGCCAAGATCAGCCCGGCGACTGAATCAGAGCCCCAGCACGTCCGCCATGTCGTAACGCCCCGCGGGCTGATCCACGAGCCAGGCCGCGGCCCGCAGCGCACCGACCGCGTAGCTGTCCCGGCTGGTCGAGACGTGCTTGATCTCCAGCCGTTCGCCGGGCGTGGCGAAGAACGCCGTGTGTTCGCCGGCGTGATCGCCCAGACGCAGCGTCTGGACCGTGATGTCCTTGGCCTGGCGCGGGGCATCGTCGCCATGCCGGGCGTAGACGACGTCGGCATCGAAGTCTCGGCCGGTCGCGTCGCACAGCCGCTGGGCCAGCGTCCGGGCCGTCCCCGACGGCGCATCCTTCTTGTAGCGGTGGTGGGCCTCGAGCACCTCGATGTCGTAACCCTCGCCCAGCAGCTGCGCCGCCTCGGCCGCCAGCTTCCACAGCACATTCACCACCAGGCTGAAGTTCGTCGCTTGACACACCGCGATCTGCTCGGCCGCCGCGTCAATCAGCCGCTGGTCGTCGTCGGTCAGCCCGGTCGTCCCGATGACCAGAGGCGTCTGGGCCGCCTCGCAGTGGGCGATGACACGGCGCGTCCCGTCCGGCAGGCTGAAGTCGATCACCACATCCACCGAGCTGGTCAGCGACGCGCTCAACGGCACCGCCAGCGACGCGATCCCCGCCAGCTCGCCCGCGTCCCGCCCCAGCGCCGGGTGACCGTCATGCTCGCACGCGCCCACCACCCTGAGGCCCGCGTCGCCCGCCAAAGCCACGAGCCGTTGGCCCATCCGCCCGCCCGCGCCGTGGATCGCTACCGTCTTGCTGCTCATTGCGACACCATAACCCGTCCGAGAATCGGCCGCGACGCCTGACGCTTCTGTCTACATGGCTTAAACTGGCGCTCGGCATAACGGCCATCACGCTCCACACGCCTCACGGCAAGGTCACTCTTTTGGCGATGTTCGGAAAAACCGAGGGCAGCAACAGCAGCGGGGCATTCAAGCGTTCGGACCGCAAGGCCGAGGCTTTCTTCCGCCACGCCGAGACCACCGCCGACGCCCGCAACTACGACTACTGCGTCGAGCTCTACATCAGCGGGCTCCGTCACCAGCCCGACAACCTCCGCCGGCACGAAGAACTGCGTGAGGTCGCGATGCGCCGCAAGCTCGCCAAGGGCAAGAAGCCCGGGTTGATGGGCGTGAAGTCGGTCGGCCCGTCACAGGTCGACAAGATGCTCACCGCGGAGAAAGCCGCCAGCCTCGACCCCACGAACTACAGCCTGTATGTCAAGTTCATGGACGAAGCCGCCGCCGCTGAAGCCGAGGAGCCCGAACTACACCTCGGTGAAGTGGCCTACCGCGCGGGCCTGATCGCCATGGAGATGATGGGGCCGGTCAAGAACGCCAAGGTCTGGATCAAGCTCCGCGACAACTTCCATGCGATCCATCAGTACGACAAGGCCATCGAGTGCTGCCGCCGGGCGGTCTCGCTGAAGCCCAACGACTCGTCCCTGCTGGGTGACCTCAAAGACCTCGAGGCCGAGAAGTACGCCGCCAAGTCTTCGGAGAAATCCGAAGAGGGTGACGGATTCCGCGGCAACATCAAGGGCTCGGAAGAACAAGAACTCCAACGGGCCGCCCAAGCGACCACCTCATCGGGCGATGCGCTGGACCGCCTGATCACCGCCCGCCGATCCGAACTGGAGGAGAACCCCGAAGACCCCGACTTGGTCACGAAGCTGGTCGATGCCCTGCTGAAGAAGGAGCAGGCCGAGCCTGAGAAGGAAGCCATCGCGCTGCTGAAGCGGACCGCCGAGCAGTCCGGGCAGTACCGGTTCAAAGTCCGGGCCGGCGATGTGGCCATGCGGCAGTTCAACCGTGTGATCCGTCAGCTCCGGGCGAAGCTCAAGAAGAGCCCGGACGACACGCTCAAGCAACAGCTCCAACAGGTCATGGGTCAGAAGCTCAAGTTCGAGCTCAAGGAATATGGCGACCGTGTCGACCACTACCCGACCGACCTGACGCTGAAGTTCGAGCTGGGCAAACGCCAATTCATGGCCCGCCAATACGACGACGCGATCGGCAGCTTCCAGCAGGCCAAGGACGACCCCAAGAACAAGGCCCAGGCCCACTACTACCTCGGCAAGGCCTACCTCGAGAAGGGCTGGTCCGACGAAGCCATCGAAACCCTCGACGACGGCATCAAGCTCCACCCCGCCACCAGCGATCCGCTCGCCAAGGAGATGCGGTACGACAAGATGATCGCCTGCGTCGGCGTCGCCGAAAGCAACCAGAAGACCGAGATGGCCGAAGAAGCCGAACGCCTCGCCTCAGAGCTGCTCAAGACCGACATCAACTACAAGGACATCCGGGCCCAGCGTGACCGGATCCGCGAGCTGGTCCAGAAGCTCAAGGACGGGTGATAAGAAGTGGGAAGCTGGAATTTGGAAGCTGGAAGCGTGTGCAACACGCTGGCAGCGCGATATTCCAATCTTCTAAATTCCAACTTCCAGATTCCCAGCCATGAACGCCCTCGCCCTCATCCCCGCCCGCTACGCCTCGACCCGGCTGCCCGGTAAGCCGCTGCTGTCTGAGACCGGCAAGCCGCTGATCCAGCACGTCGTCGAACAGGTCCAACGCGCGTCGCGGGTCGATCGTGTCGCCGTCGCCACCGACGACGACCGCATCGCCGACACCGTCCGCAGCTTCGGCGGCGAAGCGATCATGACCGGCGAGCACCCCAACGGCACCTCCCGGCTGGCCGAGGCCCTCACCGTCCTCGGCACCGACCACGAACTCATCGTCAACGTCCAGGGCGACGAGCCCGAGATCGACCCCGCCGTCATCGACGCCCTGATCGAAGGTCTCGCCCGCAACCCCGACACCCCGATGGCGACCCTCTGCTCCGCCTTCGGACCCGACGAAGACCCCAACGACCCGAACCTCGTCAAGGTCGTCAAGGACCGGCTCGGCCGCGCACTCTACTTCTCCCGTTCCCGCATGCCCTACGACCGCGAGGGGGAGCACCCCGTCATCTGGAAACACCCCGGGCTCTACGCCTACCGCCGGGCCTTCCTCCTCGACTACCCCTCCCTCAAGCCCACCCCCCTGGAACAGGCCGAACGGCTCGAACAGCTCCGCGTCCTCGAGCACGGCCACCGCATCGCCCTGATCGAGGCCGACGCCCCGCACCCCGGCATCGACACCCGCGCCCAGTACGATGCCTTCCTGGCCCGCTGCCGAGCCCAAAACTGACCCCACCCGCGGGAACCTCCAAAACTTGCTCCGTCGGCCCCGTTCTGCTACGCTCCGCGATCCGCGGCAGGGAGGCGGTATCCGTCTATTCAGCCCGCGGGTGACCCTCTCCGAGACCCTCCCCGACCACGCCAACCCCACGATCCTCCGACTATGAGCATCACCGCCGAACGCAAAACCGAAGTCATCAAAGAATTTGGGCGCACCGAGTCCGATTCCGGCAGCCCCGAAGTCCAGGTCGCCATCCTGACCCACCGCATCAAGGAGCTCACCGAGCACCTCAAGCAGCACAAGCAGGATTTCGCCTCCCGCCGCGGCCTGCTCAACCAGGTCTCGAAGCGCAACCGACTGCTCCGTTACCTCCAGCGGACCAACCGCCAGTCGTATCTCGACCTCATCGCCAAGCTCGGCCTCCGCAAGTAAGCCCCGCCGGTCGCGTCAGCGATCGGCGTCGGGCTCCGGTTGGTCGGGTGGCCCCACACCACTCATCCCTCCGAAGCCCGTCGCCGATGGCTCACGCCCTCGGCCCACCCGCCCAGCCGTCGGTCATGTGGACCGGCAAGGAGCGGATGGCAGGCGACCCCCCACACCCCCCCCGGAAGTTGTTCAAGACCGGGTTTAGCGTTGTGGGAAGTCCTCTGTCTTTCACTCCTCCACTCGGCCGGGCCTCACCCGTCTGCACGACCGCCCCACGCGGCATGCACCGGCGGGCTGTCACCACACCGTGTGAAGGAAACCCGACATGTCCCAAGCCCCCCACCGCGTCGAGATGGAACTCGCCGGCCGGACCCTCTCCATCGAGTCCGGCTTCGTCGCCAAGCAGGCCGACGGTGCCGTCCTCGTCCAGTACGGCGAGACCGTCATCCTCGGCACCGCCGTCCACGCCGACCCCCGCCCCGGGCTCGACTTCTTCCCGCTCACCGTCGACTACCGCGAGAAGCTCTCCTCCGCCGGCAAGTTCCCCGGCGGCTTCCGGAAGCGCGAAGGTGCCCCCAATCAGAAAGAAATCCTCACCATGCGGAACATCGACCGGCCCATCCGGCCGCTGTTCCCCAAGGGCTACATCGACGAGGTCCAGATCCAGTGCTGGGTCATGGCCTACGACGGGCAGAACGAGCCCGACGTCCTGGCCGGCATCGCCGCCTCCGCCGCCCTCGCCATCAGCTCCATCCCCTTCCAGGGCCCGGTCGGTAACGTCCGGCTCGGCCGCGTCGACGGCGAGTTCGTCGTCATGCCCACCGCCGCCCAGGACGCCTACTCCGACCTCGACATGCTCCTCTGCGGCCACGAGGACGGAATCAACATGATCGAAGTCGGCTCCTACGAGCTCGGCGAAGAAGACATGGTCAAGGCCATCGAGCTCGGCTACGGCGAGATCGAAAAGATCGTCGCCCTCATCAAGGACCTCCAGGCCAAGTGCGGCAAGGAGAAGGTCGGCGGCCCCGTCGTCCCGCCCCAGGAAGTCACCGACAAGGTCAACGCCGACCTGAAGGACGCTCTCAAGGCCGCGAAGACCACCGAGGGCAGCAAGGCCGACCGCGCCGACGCCGTCCGTGCCGCCAAGGCCGAGTTCGTGCAGAACAACTTCCCCGAGCCCGATGAGTCCGCCACGTACGCCGCCCACCAGGCCTACCGCGAGACCCGCAAGCAGGTCAGCGTCGCCATCCACGACCTCGAGGAAGAGCTCACCCGCGAGATCATCCGTGCCGGCAAGCGGACCGACGGCCGGGCTCCTGACCAGCTCCGCCACATCGAGTGCCACGCCCACGTGCTGCCCAAGTCCGTGCACGGCTCGGGCCTCTTCCAGCGTGGCGAAACCCAGGCCATCGTCTCGGCCACCCTCGGCACCGGCAAGGACGAGCAGTCCGTCGATGGCCTCGGCACCGAATACGCCGAGAAGTTCTACCTGCATTACAACTTCCCGCCGTTCTCCGTTGGCGAAGCCAAGCGGATCACCGGCCCGGGCCGCCGCGAGATCGGGCACGGCAAGCTCGCCGAGAAGGCCCTGCTGCCCATCCTCCCCGACGTCGAAGACTTCCCCTACACCATCCGCCTGGTCTCGGATATCACCGAGTCCAATGGCTCGTCCTCCATGGCCTCGGCCTGCGGCGGCACAATCGCCCTGCTCGCCGCCGGCGTGCCCATCAAGAACCCCGTCGCCGGCATCTCCATCGGCATGATCCAGGCCGATGAAGACGGCCAGTCCGACGTCTTCCTCACCGACATCCAGGGCGAGGAAGACCACTTCGGCGACATGGACTTCAAGGTCACCGGCACCCGTGAAGGCATCACCGCCATCCAGGTCGACCTCAAGATCCGTGGCCTCAACATGGACCAGATCAAGACCACCTTCGAACTGGCGAAGAAGAACCGCATCGAGATCATCGAGATGATCGAGGCCGAGCTCCCCGAGCCCGCCGCGTTCCCCGAGTCGGCCCCGCGGATGCTCACCACCTCGATCCACCCCGACAAGATCGGCAAGCTCATCGGCCCGGGCGGCAAGACCATCCGCGCCATC